>NZ_SZXG01000031.1:0-111143 GCF_005281305.1 Citrobacter sp. wls706
AAGGCCGGGAGAGCCAGCATGGATGCTGGATCAGGGCGCGCTTTGCAGGGATGCTACCTCGCGCCCGGCCCGGTCGTCTGGAGGAATAAACGGAGGGGACCGCGGAGCGGCAATTTTCCCGCCGGGAGGTCATCGCTTCAACGCTCTGACTTTCAGTAAAATCTTTTTTGCTGTTCAACATATTCAAATAAAAACACAGGAGGTCAGGTGTGGCTGGTCCGGCTGAAAATTGCCGACGTGTTTCCGTAAGGCCGGGAGAGCCAGCATGGATGCTGGATCAGGGCGCGCTTTGCAGGGATGCTACCTCGCGCCCGGCCCGGTCGTCTGGAGGAATAAACGGAGGGGACCGCGGAGCGGCAATTTTCCCGCCGGGAGCCGGGATTGTAAAGGGCGTGGCGGAGAACGCCCTTTACACGTTCACAGGAATCGGTGTTTCAGAGAAACGATGTACATGAGGTGAACGGAATCCTTTCTCTGAAATAGCATGTTCATTACCTTCGTGAATACAGGTTGATGCTTTCTGATACAGAGGCGTTAACTTAATGACATTGCCGCATGTGGGGGGCTTTTATTACCTACGCTGCAAGCTCGCTATAACCATTACCTGCCTAACCTTTTACATTCAGTCATCATTCTCAAAACATTCTGCTTGAGTTTTTCTTTCCTGTAATGATAATCACTATCACTGTAATTTACTTTTCTTTGCATCAATTGACTGAGAATAACGTTTAAGGGTTCTTCGCATGTTTGTTCCATTTCTAATTATGTTGCGTGAAGGGTTAGAGGCCGCGCTGATTGTCAGCCTGATTGCCAGCTACCTGAAACGGACTCAGCGTGGTCGTTGGATTGGTGTGATGTGGATTGGTGTTTTGCTGGCGGCGGCGTTATGCCTGGCGTTAGGGATTTTCATCAACGAAACCACCGGGGAATTTCCGCAAAAAGAGCAGGAGCTGTTCGAAGGCATCGTGGCGGTCATTGCTGTGGTGATCCTCACCTGGATGGTGTTCTGGATGCGTAAAGTTTCACGTAACGTCAAAGTCCAGCTTGAACAGGCTGTCGATAACGCGTTACAGCGCGGCAACCATCACGGCTGGGCTCTGGTGATGATGGTCTTTTTTGCCGTCGCCCGCGAGGGGCTGGAGTCGGTGTTCTTTCTGCTGGCGGCGTTTCAGCAGGATGTCGGCATCTGGCCGCCGCTGGGCGCGATGCTGGGGCTGGCAACCGCGGTGGTATTGGGTTATCTGATTTACCTCGGCGGTATTCGTCTTAATCTCGGGGCATTCTTCAAGTGGACCAGTCTGTTCATTTTGCTGGTGGCCGCCGGACTCGCTGCTGGGGCTATCCGCGCATTCCACGAAGCCGGATTATGGAATCATTTTCAGAATGTGGCATTTGACATCAGCAGCGTGCTTTCGACGCACTCGCTGTTTGGCACGTTGATGGAAGGAATCTTCGGCTATCAGGAGGCGCCAAGCGTGAGTGAAGTGGCTGTCTGGTTTATCTACCTGATTCCGGCATTAATTATATTTGCACTACCGCCGCGTTCAGGCACTACGGCATCGCGTACCGCACCTTAAAAAAAACGCGATGCAGAATACTTTTTAGTTACAACATACTTATTCAAAGGGCCAGGTTATGACGCTTCACTTTCGCCGTAGTGCGCTGCAGTTAGGTATTGCCGCGCTGTTTGCATCCGTTTTTTCTGCACAAGCCGCCGATATTCCGCAGGTGAAAGTCACGGTTAACGATAAACAGTGTGAGCCGATGACAATCACGGTTAACGCCGGGAAAACGCAGTTCATCATCCAGAACCACAGCCAGAAAGCGCTGGAGTGGGAGATCCTCAAAGGCGTTATGGTGGTTGAAGAGCGCGAAAACATTGCGCCGGGCTTTAGCCAGAAAATGACGGCCAACCTGCAGCCTGGCGAATATGATATGACCTGCGGTCTGTTGACCAACCCGAAAGGCAAATTGATCGTAAAAGGAAACGCTACAGCGGATGCCGCGCACAGTGATGCTCTGTTGAGCCTGGGCGGTGCGATTACCGAGTACAAAGCCTACGTGACGGCTGAAACCGCGCAATTGGTAGCGGGTACTAAAGCCTTCACCGATGCGATTAAAGCCGGTGATGTGGAAAAAGCAAAATCCCTGTATGCGCCAACGCGTCAGCACTACGAGCGTATTGAACCGATTGCTGAACTGTTCTCCGATCTCGATGGCAGCATCGATGCGCGGGAAGATGATTACGAACAAAAAGCCGCCGATCCGAAATTTACCGGCTTCCATCGTCTGGAAAAGGCGCTGTTTGGTGACAATTCCACCAAAGGTATGGAGAAGTACGCCGACCAGTTAAACCGCGATGTCCTTGAGCTGCAAACGCGTATTAGCGAGCTGGCCTTCCCACCGTCTAAAGTGGTGGGTGGCGCGGCTGGGCTGATCGAAGAAGTCGCAGCCAGCAAAATCAGTGGGGAAGAAGATCGCTACAGCCATACCGATCTGTGGGATTTCCAGGCCAACGTCGATGGCGCGCAGAAAATTGTCGATCTCCTGCGTCCGCAGTTACAAAAATCCAATGCTGAACTGCTGGCGAAGGTGGATGCGAACTTCAAAAAAGTCGATACCATTCTGAGCAAGTACCGTACCAAAGACGGTTTTGAAACCTATGACAAACTGACCGATGCCGATCGCAATGCGCTGAAAGGGCCAATCACGACGCTGGCGGAAGACTTGTCACAATTACGCGGTGTTCTGGGTCTGGATTAAGCACTATGCAGCAAGAAAATGAAAACGGCGTGAGCGAACCGTCACGCCGACGTTTGTTGAAAGGAATGGGCGCCTTGGGTGGCGCGCTGGCGTTGGTAGGTGGATGCCCGGTTGCCCATGCGCAAAATCCGCAAAGCGCGCCGGGAACGTTGTCTCCTGATGCTCGCAGTGAAGTGCAGCCGTTTTATGGTCAACATCAGGCGGGGATCCTGACGCCGCAACAGGCATCTATGATGCTGGTGGCGTTCGATGTTCTAGCCAGCGATAAGGCCGATCTTGAACGTCTGTTCCGGCTGCTAACCCGGCGATTTGCGTTTCTGACTACCGGTGGACCCGCGCCGGATACGCCGAATCCGCGGTTACCGCCGATGGATTCCGGTATCCTTGGCGCATACATTGCACCAGACAATCTGACGATCACGATGTCGGTCGGCTCCTCGCTGTTTGATGAGCGTTTTGGCCTGAAACCGCAGATGCCGAAAAAGCTGCAAAAAATGACGCGCTTCCCGAATGATTCTTTGGATGCAGCGCTGTGCCATGGCGATCTGCTGTTGCAGATTTGCGCCAACACGCAGGATACAGTCATCCATGCGCTGCGCGATATCATCAAACATACGCCCGATCTGCTCAGCGTTCGCTGGAAACGTGAAGGATTTATTTCCGATCACGCCGCGCGCAGTAAAGGGAAAGAGACCCCGGTCAACTTGCTTGGCTTTAAGGACGGTACCGCGAACCCGGACGCTACAGATGTGAAGCTGATGCAAAACGTGGTGTGGGTTACGGACGGGCAGGGCGAACCTGCGTGGGCGCAAGGTGGCAGCTATCAGGCCGTGCGGCTCATTCAGTTCCGCGTGGAGTTTTGGGATCGCACGCCGCTGAAAGAGCAGCAAACGATTTTTGGTCGCAATAAACACACCGGTGCGCCGCTGGGTATGCAGCATGAGCACGATGTGCCTGACTATGCCAGCGATCCAGAAGGTGAGGTGATTGCACTCGACAGCCATATCCGTCTGGCAAACCCGCGTACGAAGGAGACCGAGTCCAGCCTGATGATGCGTCGCGGTTACAGTTATTCGCTCGGCGTGACCAATTCCGGTCAACTTGATATGGGACTGTTGTTCGTCTGCTATCAGCACGATCTGGAAAAAGGTTTTCTGACGGTGCAAAAACGCCTGAACGGTGAAGCGCTTGAGGAGTATGTCAAACCAATTGGTGGCGGTTACTTCTTTGCGTTGCCGGGAGTTAAAACCGCAGATCATTATCTCGGACAGACCTTGCTCGAAGCTTGATACCTATGCCCCGCAGCGCGGCGGGGCATTTACTGACATCTTCATGAATGAACGAATTATTTTTTATGATCGGTCTGTGAATGAAATAATTTTGTCATCTCTCTGCAAGAGACTGTCTGTGGCGACAAGTCAAAATCAAGTTAATGGCAAGTAAAAATATTGTTGCATTAGCGAAAGATTATGATGTACTTATAAGTAACAGCGGTAGTTCCCGGCGGTGATAGTTGTTCACTATGGAGATCGCGAATGGAAAAGTCCTGTACTGGACACGTTTTTCACAGTAACAGCAGTACCTTACGCGGACGTTTCTCTTCCGGTAGCCACTTCGTCACCGCTAAATATCTCCCCCTTTCACTTTTTATCCTTGTAACTGACGCCCTGTACGGTGCGCGTAGCCGTGGGTGGCGTCTTATCCAAAAGCAAGCAATGGCTTACAAGGAAGCCAACCCTCAGATGTTCGTGCGCATAATCGTGCCGCCAACGGCGCGTGTGATGTATACCTACAACTCAAGGTGCTATCCATGGGAAGACAAAAAGCAGTGATCAAAGCTCGTCGCGAAGCAAAACGGGTGCTGAGGCGGGACTCGCGTAGCCATAAGCAACGTGAAGATGAATCGGTCACCTCGCTTGTGCAGATGGGCGGCGTAGAAGCGATCGGAATGGCGCGTGATAGTCGCGATGCCACGCCAATCACGGCGCGAAATGAGGCTCAGGCGCACTACCTGAATGCTATCGAGAGTAAACAGCTGATCTTCGCCACCGGTGAAGCAGGGTGTGGTAAAACCTGGATCAGCGCGGCAAAAGCAGCAGAGGCTCTGATCCATAAAGACGTGGACAGGATTATTGTAACCCGTCCGGTTCTGCAAGCTGATGAAGATCTCGGCTTCTTACCTGGAGATGTTTCCGAGAAGTTCGCTCCCTATTTCCGCCCGGTGTATGACGTGCTGGTGAAACGTCTGGGAGCCTCCTTTATGCAATATTGTCTGCGACCTGAGATTGGTAAGGTGGAAATCGCGCCGTTCGCCTATATGCGTGGACGTACATTTGAAAATGCCGTGGTCATTCTTGACGAGGCTCAGAATGTCACTGCTGCGCAAATGAAGATGTTTTTGACTCGCCTCGGGGAGAATGTGACGGTGATTGTGAATGGGGATGTAACCCAGTGCGATCTACCTGCGCACGTTCGCTCAGGGCTAAGCGACGCGCTGGCCCGTTTCGAAGAAGATGAAATGGTTGGGATCGTTCGTTTCAATAAAGATGATTGCGTTCGCTCGGCCCTCTGTCAGCGGACGCTCAACGCTTATAATTGATGAGTATGCCGTCTTCAAGGCCCGGGAAACCGGGCTTTGTTTTAGCGGTATTACAGAATATCTTTTAGGGCGGCAGTCGTCATGGTCGCTTCAAATGGAATCAACTCAACTTTCGCGACGCCAGCCTGCTGGAAGGGATCCAGGCTCAGATAGTGTTGTAGTTTTTCAGCATCATCACATTTTGCCAATATCACACCACCGGAACGTGGGATTTTGCGGCCTGATGCCAGGAATAAACCTTCCGCATAGCCTTTTTTCAGCCATTCTACGTGGGCGGGAAGTAGGCTATCGACTTCATTTAACGGTTTAATATAGGTTAAAACAACAACATAAGTAACACTCATTTTATTATCCCTGTATTTTAAACGTGTATTAACCTAGCATATAAGCAAAGAGAGAAAAGATTAATATCAGCACTGTCCTTCCTAAGTTTTAATATTAAAAATGCATATGCCGCATTTATGTATGTTAATTGAACACTTGTAGGGCGCGGATGAGTTGACGTGGTTGATGGCTGGCGAAAAAATGGCGGGAATCACTTTATCGGCGGGTTTTATTAATAATAATGAAACATGCGTGATGCGATAAATATTACGATAATGTTCCAGATCATAAGCGTTTTATATTTTTTAACATATTTGGCAAACTGAAACGCATACTTTCGCTATACTGTAGATCCTTGAATATTCTGCGCTCCCGAACTGGATCCGCCTTCTAATGCTTGAATTAAAAAATATTGCGTGCCTGCGGGATGAACGTCAACTCTTTTGCCGCCTATCATGTTCTATTCAGCCCGGCGAAGTTGTCCAAATATCGGGACCTAATGGGGCAGGAAAAACCTCTTTATTACAGCTACTAACGGGATTATCAACGCCGAGTGAAGGGCAGATTTTGTGGCAGGGTAAACCGCTGCATCGGATGCGTGACGACTGGCATCGTCAACTGTTGTGGCTTGGCCATCAGGTTGGCGTAAAAGGAGGGCTGACGGCGGAGGAAAATTTGCGTTTTTATCACCCGCAGGCGTCACTTGAGACGCGCTGGCAAGCGCTGGAGCAGGTCGGACTGGTCGGTTTTGAAGATGTTGCTGTGGCGCAGCTTTCTGCCGGGCAGCAGCGGCGCGTGGCGCTGGCCAGACTGTGGCTAAGCCGCACAACGTTCTGGATTTTAGATGAACCCTTTACTGCGTTGGACGTGGCCGGTGTGCAAAAACTGACCTCACGACTGGAACAGCATGTCGTCCAGGGCGGCGCGGTCATTCTGACAACCCATCAACCTTTACGGCCTCTGTGCGTCCCGTTGCGCACCATTACGCTCAATGAGTATGAGGCGGCTGTGGCATGATCGCGCAGATTTTCTGGCGCGACCTGCGCCTTGCCTTTCGTAACTTTGCCGAAATTATCAACCCGCTGTGGTTCTTCCTGATTATCGTCACGCTGTTTCCACTCAGTATTGGCCCTGAGCCACAGCTGCTGCGGCAAATTGCCCCCGGCATCGTCTGGGTAGCGGCGCTACTCTCCTCACTGCTGGCAATGGATCGGCTGTTTCGTGATGACTGGCTGGACGGTTCGTTGCAGCAGATGATGCTGATGCCAGTCCCGCTTTCGCTGGTGGTGCTGGCGAAAGTCGCCGCACACTGGGTGGTTTCCGGGCTACCGCTGTTAATCATCTCTCCGCTTATCGCCACGCTGTTTGGCCTCTCCGTTGCGGAGTGGCAAGTGCTGGCGCTTACGCTATTGTTGGGTGCGCCCACGCTCAGTTTTATTGGTGCGATTGGCGTCGGGCTGACCGTCGGATTGCGGCGCGGCGGCGTATTGCTCAGCCTGCTGGTGCTGCCGTTGATGATCCCTTTATTAATTTTTGCGACCGCCGCCGTGGGCGCGGCGCAGATGCTGCTGCCGGTTGACGGCTATCTGGCGATCCTCGGGGCCTTCCTGGCAGGAAGCGCCACCTTAAGTCCGTTCGCCACTGCAGCAGCGTTACGAATCAGCGTGCAATAACTCCCGTCATCTGCGGGAATATGAGGCAAAGAAAAAATGTGGAAAGCGTTACACCAACTCGCCATTCCAGAGCGGTTGTATAAGGTCTGCGGGCGGTTTATTCCGGCAATGGCTATCCTGAGCGCGCTGTTTCTGGTGGTGGGCTGTATCTGGGGCTTTGTCTACGCCCCAGCGGATTATCAGCAGGGCGAAAGCTATCGCATCATGTATCTGCATGTGCCCGCGGCTATCTGGTCGATGGGGATTTATGGCTCGATGGCGGTGACTGCCTTTGTGGGCCTGATTTGGCAAATGAAAATGGCGGACAATGCGGTGATGGCGATGGCGCTTCCCGGCGCTGTCTATACCTTCATCGCGCTGGTCACTGGTTCTGCCTGGGGCAAACCAATGTGGGGCACCTGGTGGGTGTGGGATGCGCGTCTGACTTCCGAGCTGGTGCTGCTGTTCTTATATGTCGGCGTGATTGGCTTGTATCACGCCTTTGATGACCGCCGCCTGGCCGGGCGCGCCGCCGGGATCCTCGTTCTGGTCGGGGTGGTCAATTTGCCGATTATTCATTTTTCCGTTGAATGGTGGAACACCCTGCATCAGGGGTCGACCAATATGCAGAAAACCATCGACCCATCTATGCGTATGCCGTTGCGTTTAACGATTTTCGGCTTCTTATTCCTTTTTATTACTCTGACATTAATGCGTATGCGTAATTTGATTCTGCTGCAGGAACGTCGCCGCCCATGGGTGGCGCAGCTGGTTTCCGGGCGCAAAAACGAGGTTAATTCATGACGAGCGCTTTCCACTCCTGGAGTGATTTCTGGCAGATGGGCGGCTACGCCTTTTATGTCTGGCTGGCAGTTGCCGTGACGGCGTTCTCGCTGCTGATTGTGGTCTGGCATGCATGCTGGCAGCGCAGGGCGCTGCTGGCTGACGTTCAGCGTCAGATGGCGCGCGAGCGCCGGATGCAGGCGGCGCGTAAAAAAGGAGAGGCGTTGTGAATCCGCGGCGTAAGGTACGACTCTGGCTTGCCTGTAGCGTGTTGGGAGGACTGGCGCTGACGGTCGGACTGGTGATGTATGCGCTCAGCGCCAATATCGATCTCTTCTATACGCCGGGGGAAATCATTTACGGCAAGCGGGAAAATGGCCAGAAGCCGGAGCCGGGACAGCGCCTGCGCATTGGCGGCATGGTGATGCCCGGCAGCGTGAAGCGTGACGATAAAACGCTGGACGTGACCTTTAAGCTCTACGATGCGCGCGGCGTGGTAGAGGTGAGCTATACAGGGATCCTGCCAGCGCTGTTCAGAGAAGGGCAGGGTGTGGTGGCACAGGGAACGCTGCAAGACGGCACCCATATCCGTGCCAAAGAGGTGTTGGCGAAACACGATGAAAACTATACCCCTCCGGAGATTAAAGAGGCGATGGACGAAAATCATCACCCTGCCGGAAATCAACAAGGAGCCGCGCAATGATCCCTGAAATTGGGCATTTTCTGCTGTGCCTGGCGCTGGGTATTTCCTGCCTGCTCGGGCTGTATCCGACCTGGGGTGCGATGCGCCAGGATACGCGGATGATGGCACTGGCGAAACCGCTGTCATTCGCCATGTTTGCGGCGATCCTCGGGTCATTCCTGATACTGGTTTACGCTTTTGTGGTGAATGATTTCACCGTTCAGTATGTCGCCAGCAACTCGAATACGCTGCTGCCGGTATGGTATCGCGTGGCGGCTACCTGGGGGGCGCACGAAGGGTCGCTGCTGCTTTGGGTGCTCCTGATGAGCGGCTGGACCTTTGCAGTGGCGGCGCTGAGCCGCAACATTCCCCTGGAAGCATCATCCCGCGTGCTGGCGGTGATGGGGATGATCTCCTTTTGCTTTCTGGTGTTCATCCTGCTGACCTCGAACCCGTTTGTGCGCACGCTGCCGGACTTTCCGATCGAAGGCCGCGACCTGAATCCGATGCTGCAGGATATTGGACTGATTTTTCATCCACCGATGTTGTACATGGGTTACGTGGGCTTTTCCGTCGCCTTTGCTTTTGCCATCGCTTCGCTCATGACCGGGCGTCTGGACAGCGCCTGGGCGCGCTGGTCGCGTCCGTGGACGCTGGCGGCGTGGAGCTTCCTGACGGTGGGCATCGTGTTGGGTTCTGCCTGGGCATACTACGAGCTGGGCTGGGGCGGTTGGTGGTTCTGGGATCCAGTCGAAAATGCCTCGCTGATGCCGTGGCTGGCCGGAACGGCACTGATTCACTCACTGTCTGTAACGGAGAAGCGGGGTAGCTTCA
This sequence comes from Citrobacter sp. wls706, assembly GCF_005281305.1. Lineage (NCBI taxonomy): Bacteria > Pseudomonadati > Pseudomonadota > Gammaproteobacteria > Enterobacterales > Enterobacteriaceae > Citrobacter > Citrobacter sp. wls706. Next base: position 9,638 of record NZ_SZXG01000031.1, read on the forward strand.
AATCCTGGACCGTGCTGCTGGCAATCCTCGCCTTCTCGCTCTGCCTGCTTGGCACCTTCCTGGTGCGTTCCGGGGTACTCATTTCTGTGCACTCATTCGCCTCTGATCCGACGCGCGGCCTGTTTATTTTGGCGCTGCTGGTGATCACCATCGGCGGTTCGCTGCTGTTGTTTGCCATTAAAGGCGGGAAGGTGCGCTCTCGGGTACGGCATGAACTGTGGTCGCGCGAGTCGATGCTGTTGGGGAATAACGTCCTGCTGATCGCCGCGATGTTGGTGGTGCTGTTGGGCACACTACTGCCGCTGATTCATAAATTATTGGGGCTGGGTAGTATCTCAATCGGTGAACCATTCTTTAATTCGCTGTTTATCGTGCTGATGATTCCCTTCTCGCTGTTGCTGGGGATTGGGCCGCTGGTACGCTGGCGGCGCGATGAATTGCATAAGCTGCGTAAGCGGCTGCTGGTTGCGGCGCTGGTGTCGATTGTGCTGGCAGTGGTGCTGCCGTGGCTGATGCAGGACCGTATTAAGGCGATGACCGTGCTTGGTCTGCTGATGTCGCTGTGGGCGTTGGTTCTGACAGTGATGGAGGTCGTGGAACGCGCTACCGATCGCCATACCTTCTGGCGTGGGCTAACTCGCCTGGGACGCAGCCACTGGGGGATGGTGGCTGGGCATGTCGGGCTGGTGGTGACGGTGATTGGCATCGCCTTTAGCCAGAACTATAGCATTGAGCGCGATGTGCGTATGAAGCCGGGTGATAGCGCCGATATTCATCAATATCACTTTGTCTTCCGCGACGTTCAGGACATTACCGGCCCGAACTATTTTGGCGGCGAAGCGGTGATTGACGTCTCGCAGGACGGACGACACATCAGCACCCTGCGGGCAGAAAAACGCGTCTACAGCAGCAGCCGGATGGAGATGACCGAGGCCGCCATCGACGGCGGGCTGGTGCGCGATCTGTATGCCGCGCTGGGTGAAGAACTGGATGATGGCAGTTGGGCGGTGCGCCTGTACTACAAACCGTTTGTTCGCTGGATCTGGTTTGGCGGAATGTTAATGGCGCTTGGCGGCGTATTATGCATTCTGGACCCGCGCTACCGCTTGCGTAAATCGCTGCCGGAGAACGCACAATGAACCGCAAAGTCCTTTATCTGCCGCTGGTTATCTTTCTGGTTCTGGTGGCGGCGCTGATGTGGCAACTGCTGCGCAATAGCGACGGCGATGACCCAACGGCGCTGGAGTCGGCGCTGGTTGGCAAACCGCTCCCCGCGTTTCATCTGGCATCGCTGGAGAAGCCTGATGTGATGCTGGACGCGTCCAGTATTATCAACGGGAAGCCGGTGCTGCTTAACGTCTGGGCGACCTGGTGCCCAACCTGCCGCGCGGAGCACCAATACCTGCGTTCCCTTGCGGCGCAGGGCATTCGCATCGTGGGCATTAACTATAAAGACGATCGCCAGAAGGCGCTGGACTGGCTGCACGAGCTGGGTAATCCGTACGCGCAGGGAGTGTTTGATGGTGACGGTATGCTGGGATTGGATCTCGGTGTCTACGGTGCGCCGGAAACCTTCCTTATCGATGGCAAAGGCATTATTCGCTATCGCCATGCGGGCGATCTGAACGAACAGGTATGGCAGCAGGAAATTCTGCCGTTGTGGAATAAATACAGTCGGGAGGGCAGCGCGTGAGATTTTTGCTAATGACGTTGCTGACAGCGTTGCTATCGTTTCAGGCGCTGGCGGCGATTGACACTTATCCGTTTAAAAATGAGGCTCAGGAGCAGCAGTTCCGCCAACTGACCGCGCAACTGCGCTGCCCGAAATGCCAAAACAACAGTATTGCCGACTCCAATTCGATGATTGCCGCCGATATGCGTAAAAAAGTCTGGCAACTGATGGAGGAGGGGCAAAGCAATCAGCAAATTACCGATTATATGGTGGCGCGCTACGGTAACTTCGTCACCTATGAACCGCCGGTAACGTTGGCTACGCTGATCCTCTGGCTGCTCCCCGCCTGTTTTGTTCTGGGCGGCGCGCTGGTCATTTTCCGTTTAAGCCGTCGCCCGCGGGCCGCGCAGGAAACGGAACTCAGTCCGCATGAGCAGGCGCGTTTGCAAGCGCTTCTCGATGAAAACAAAAGGACCCTGAAATGATCGTCGCTTTTCTCATCATGATAATTTTACTGCTGGGGACGGCGGCATTGCTGTTCATTCCCTGGTCAGGCAGACAGCGCGTTGATCGTAACACGATGAATCATATGATTTTTCGTGCGCGTCTTCAGGAGCTTGATGAAGACATTTCTCCGGTAAATGCGGCTCAGCAACAGCAGTTGGTTGACGATTTACGCTTGAATTTATTGGAAGATTTGCCTGAGTCGCCAAAAACGGATAACAAAAATAGTAGCTATTGGGTGTATATTCTCGGGGTTATTATACTAACCTCTTTATGCGTAGGGGTATTCGTCCGAACGAGTTACGTCCCCCGTGTAATTGAGTGGCAGCAGGTCGTGCAACAAACGCCGCAACTGATGCAGCGCGTGATGGATCCCCAGGGGAAACCGCTGTCGGAAGAAGAGCTGTTTCGCCTGGCGCTGGGGCTACGTACCCGTCTGCAACAATATCCGGCAGACCAGCTAAGCTGGACGATGCTCGGCAGGCTACAACTGGTGCTGAACAACCCCGGGGCTGCGTTACAGGCGTTTGATAAAGCGCGACAGTTGGCGCCGGGAAATGCGGATGCGCAGCTGGGCTACACCGAAGCATTGCTGCACTCTACGGATCCGAATGATAGCCGTGAAGCCCAGCAGTTGCTTGATACGTTGCTCAAAAATAACCATAACGATGTACGGGTGCTCAGCCTTGTGGCGTTTAACGCCTTTGAGCATCAACAATATGATAAAGCGATAGCGGCATGGCAACTGATGCTGAAACTGTTACCGCCGGACGATAGCCAACGAGAGATCATTATTCGTAGTATCGACCGCGCGAAAAAAGAACAAATCGCTACACTGAAATAATCAAAATATATCAACATTTGCACGAAGGTTTGCTCGATTTGCAATGTGATACCACGCTGAAATTATCGGCTAATCAACCTCTGATGATTAGCCCGCAGAATCAAACTTCCATAAGCATTGTTGGATTAGAAGATGACGGTAATCGCTATAAATATTTTTATATAGCGATTGTCATGTGGCAAGGACTATTGCGTCTTTATTTTAGGAAAAGGGTTAAATAATAAGATGAGAAAACTTTCACTGGAACGTTCAGGTAGGCGAAAAATTATATTTATCGCCCTGCTGGTTGGGATCATTATTGGTGTCGTGCTGCTGGCGGGTACGGCAACTATCATGCATAAAACCAGCGATACCGAATTCTGCGTGTCGTGTCATACCATGCAACAACCTCTGGCGGAATATCAGGGCAGTGTGCATTTCCAGAACAATAAAGGTATTCGCGCCGAGTGTGCCGATTGCCACGTTCCCCACCAGCCGATCGATTATATGCTGACCAAAATTGGCGCCCTGAAAGATGTCTGGGGTGAAATGACCGGCAAAATCGATACCCCAGAAAAATACGAGGCGCATAAGCTCGCGATGGCCCAGAGCGTGTGGGATGGGTTGAAGAAGAACGACTCGGCAACCTGTCGTTCCTGCCACGACTACAAAGCGATGGATATTCTGGCGCAAACCCCTGAAGCCCGTAAGCAGCACCCGGTGGCGATCAAAGAGGGTCAAACCTGTATCGATTGTCATAAAGGCGTCGCGCACATTCTGCCGAACATGAGTGGCCTGGCGGCAGCAGGGGCGAGCGAACTGGCGAATGCGGCAGCGAAAACGCCGGCAACGGCGACCACGCTGTACACCATTCAAACCCAACCGTTCTGGCTCAGTGAGAAAACCGCCGATCATAACGATGGTAACCTGATGGCTTCCACCGAAGTGCAGGTAGTGAAACGTGACGGTGATATGGTCCTGGCTGATGTCAAAGGCTGGCAGCAGGATGGCGTCACCGAGGCATTCTACGCCGCGCGTGGTAAACGCATCATGAGCGCCCTGCTGGGCGAGGAAGCGCGTAAAGCGCTGAAAGTGAACAGTACGGTAACCGATGAAGAGACGAAACAGGTCTGGCATGAAGTCGATCTGCAGGTCTGGCTGCCGGCGAAAAGTCTGATTGGCGATCAACAAAAAATCTGGAGCTACGCTTCCGATCTCATGGCTAACAACTGTACCGGTTGCCACGGTCTTACCGAGTTGAATCGCTTTAATGCCAACCAGTGGATTGGGGTGGTTAAAGGCATGTCCGGTCGTACGTCGCTGACGCAGGAACAGGTTCGTCTTCTGACCCAGTACGTACAAAAACACGCGAGCGACATGCCCGCAGCAGCCGATCAGGACAAAAAATAAGGAGCCATGATGAAAAAGAATAATGACCATGACATGGCGGAGCAGAGCCAGGAAGCAGGTATGAATCTGACTCGTCGCCGTTTTCTGGCCGGTGCCGGAGCTTTAATGGCGGCACCTCTGCTGGCGGGAATGTGGCCACGCTCGGCGCTGGCCGAAGCGATAAGCCAGGCGCTGCCGCAGTTTGTAGCGCTGCGCCAGGCGGAAAGCGGCATTCTGACCGGTGCCCACTGGGGCGCGTTTGAAGCGATCGTCCGTGATGGCAAAATGGTTGACGTTCGCCCGGTGAAAGACGATCCGTATCCGAACGAACTGATTACCATGGCACCCTATCAGGTGTATGCCGAAAACCGCATTAAGTACCCGATGGTGCGTAAAAGCTGGCTGGAAGGCGGCGCGAAAGACTGTAAACCTGAGCTGCGTGGCCGCGATGAGTGGGTGCGCGTGAGCTGGGATAAGGCGCTGCATCTGGTGGCCGGTGAAATCAGCCGTCTGCAGAAAGAGCACGGACCGTCCTCTATCTATGCGGGCTCTTATGGCTGGAAAAGCGTGGGGATGTTCCACAACCCAAGAACGCTACTGCAGCGCATGATGAACCTGGCAGGCGGTTTTGTCGGCTACTCCGGCGACTATTCGACCGGTGCCGCACAGGTAATAATGCCGCATGTAGTGGGCTCTGTTGAGGTTTATGAGCAGCAGACCGCATGGCCGAACGTCATTGAAAACACCGAGCTGGTGGTGATGATTGGCTGTAACCCTATGATCACGCTTAAAAACAGCTGGAACCTGCCGGATCACGTCAGCCAGACTGGTTTTGAAGCGCTGAAGAAAAAAGGCACCCGGATGATCTGTATCGATCCGGTGCACAGCGACAGCGCCCGTATGCTGGGTGCCGAGTGGATTGGCCCGCACAGCTATACCGACTGTGCGCTGATGGCGGGGATTGCCCATACGCTATTGGTGGAAAAACTACATAACGCTGACTTCCTGAAAACCTATACCGTCGGCTTCGATAAGTTTGAAGCCTACCTGACCGGTGAGGACGACGGTATTGTGAAAGACGCCAATTGGGCGGCGGACATCAGCGGTGTTGATGCCGAGGTGATCAAACAGCTGGCGCGCGATATGGCAAAACACCGCACCATGATCATGGGCGGTTGGGGCATTCAGCGCCAGCACCACGGTGAACAGGCGCACTGGATGATGGTGACGCTGGCGTCGATGCTGGGGCAGATTGGCCTGCCTGGCGGCGGCTTCGGCTTTAGCTATCACTACTCTTCTGGCGGTAGCCCGACCGCGCGCGGCGGCATTCTCGCTGGGATCTCGGCGGGTAGCCCAACCTCTCCGGCGGCAAAAGATATTACACCGTTCCCAGTGGCGCGCATTGCCGATGCGCTGGCGAACCCTGGCAAGACCATTGATTATAACGGCACGAAAGTGACCTACCCGGATATTAAAATGGTCTACGTGGCGGGGGGGAATACCTTCCACCAGCATCAGGATACCAATAACCTGGTCAAAGCCTGGCAGAACCCGGAGACCGTGGTCGTCAACGAACCTTACTGGACGGCAACGGCCAAACATGCCGACATCGTGCTGCCGGTCACCACGACCTATGAACGTAATGACCTGGACATGGGCGGCGACTACTCGCAGCTCTACGTCTTCCCGCTACGCCAGTGTGTGCCGCCACAGCATGAAGCGAAAAATGACTTTGACGTCTTTGCCGGTATTGCCGAGATCCTCGGCGTACACGACGCCTTTACCGAAGGTAAAGATGAGATGTTATGGTTAAAAGGCATGTATGACGACATGAAAGCCCAGGCGCGTAACGCACGCGTGGCGCTGCCGCCGTTTGATATGTTCTGGGCGTCCAACAACTACATTCGCTTCCCGATTCCGGAAGAGAATAAACAGTGGGTACGCTTTGCTGATTTCCGCGAGAATCCGCTGCTTAATCCGCTGGGTACGCCGTCCGGCAAAATCGAAATCTATTCTGATGCCATTGCCAAAATGGGCTACGAGGACTGTAAAGCGATCCCAACCTGGATGCCGCCTCACGAGTGGTATCGCGGGCCGGAAGCAGCGAAATACCCACTGTCGCTGAATACCGGTCACCCGATTAACCGTCTACACTCTCAGCTCGACAACACGCCGCTGCGTAAGAAGTATGCGGTAGCCGACCGTGAGGCTATCTGGATCCATCCGAAGGATGCGGCCGCGCGTGGTATTAGTGCGGGCGATCTGGTTCGTGCCTTTAACGATCGCGGGCAGATCCTGGTAGGGGCGGTGATCACTGATAACGTCCGTGAAGGGGTGGTGCGAATCAGCGAAGGGGCGTGGTTTGACCCGGCCGATCCGTCACAGCCTGGTTCGCTGTGTAAGAACGGTAACGTCAACTGTCTGACCTTTGACGTCGGTTCCTCCAGCCTGGCGCAGGGGAACTGCGGGCAGATGTCACAGTTGCAGATCGAGAAATATACCGGACCGGTGCTGCAAAACACCGCGCATAATGTGCCTGTAGGCGCATAATCGACAGCCGGTCATAACGAACGGCCCCTCTTGCCAGTGGTGAGAGGGGCCGTTTCTTTACCGTGCTGCGTTTAATCCTGGCTGTATACAGTTGCTGAACCCCGGTCGGGGCTTCTCACCCCTCCGCAGGCGTGCAATATGCGAAAAAAAAGCCCGTACTTGCATACGAGCTCTTCTTTGAATATGGCGGTGAGGGGGGCTGCCATATTTATGTCTGAATAAGGTTCAGTAGGTGTATATTCGCCAATGCCAGGCAAGGTACAGAATAAAAAACATCATGCTGCGCTGCCATATGGCGAGATGGGGATGTTTATGACAGAACTTCGTACAAGAACGGGGATTTTAGCCCGCGCTCTGGAGTTCTCTATCCTGACTGTTGCCCGTTCAGGGGAAATTCGTGGTGCTGAATGGGATGAAATTGATTTGAAGGCCAAAACGTGGATTATCCCGGCAGAAAGGATGAAAGCAAATAAAGAGCATAGTGTTCCGTTATCTGACGCTGCGGTGGCGCTGTTAAAGGCGCTTCCACGCTTTAAGGGTAATAATCTTGTCTTTCCGGAATGCCAGGTCTCACCATCCGGCAGTGCCTGTCGTAATACTTCTCCGTGATTACCGTAATGCCAGTGGCAATGTCGCCCCTGCGGATCGGTCATCTCCCGCAGGCTGCCGTGTTCATCGTAGTGGAACAGCCAGGTTTTATTACCCGGCCCACTGTTCCACAATATTGCCAACCGGGCTGTAGCTTTGTCCGTGCTGAAAACCAGCCCCGCTGTGGCGTGTTGTTTCCCGGCCCAGCGCGTCGTGGCTGAATAACAGGGATTAGATGTGCTCGGTCCGCCAAAGCTATAATGTTTAGTCTTACCCCATACGCTCAAATAGTGAATATTACATGAAACTATTATTTAATATTATTAAACTCTATCAATAGTATAATTAGAAGCTAATAATTCTATATAACTATCATTTCCTGTAATAATGTAATGTTTAAGTCCTAATCTATTTATTGGGTCGTAGGTGTGTTTTTTTTCTTTCAAAGAATCAGAATTAATTACTTCATAAAACCCAGATTCCATTATATTCTTATTGGGAATTATATGGAATTCATTATGATTTGATTCATAAAAATTCATTGTTATACATTTCACCTCGGCTACAGTATAGAAATTCATTTCTACTTTAAAATAGCTATTGTTGTCATTTTTATTTGATTCTATACAGTCTAATGTGATTTTAACCGTCCCTGGCTCTAGATAATTTAATTGAAGGTATGTTGTTGAAATTCTAAAGTTAATTAATTTGGGTTCTAATGTGAGCATTTAAAATACCTCTGCCATCATGGGCAACTGGTTATGGTTTCAATGATTCCTGTACCATCTTTATTATTAGTGATATTAATGGCCTTAGATGGCTCTCTCTGTCCACTCATCAGCGCCTGCAATTATTGCACAGACTGTGAGAAATAATATATCGGATAATTTATGTTTAACCTTTCCTATTGCCGTGTATCTGGAATAACAGAAATATAATCAAGCAAACTGAATACTCATCTGGCGTCCTTTTTATCTTTTGAGAGATTCCGTTGCTTAAATTTTAATCATTTGAGGGCGCTATAACCAGACTGAAAATTGTGATATACATCACGATTTTCGCGGTATTTCCCTGACGCTAAATCGGCGTCACCCCCTTTTGTTATATGAGGCAATGTAAGATGCTGCACATAATGTGTAAGCTTTATTTAATTCGATGTTTTCTCTAATTGTTATCACATTCACTGTGCCTAATATTTTAAATACTCTTTTAGTAACTGTTTGATATCATAGTCGCCATAAGGAGATAAATCTGGTATGGTCTTTGCCTCTTCTGATGTTATAGGTGTTTCATTTCCCCATATGTCAACTTTTTTACACCACTTATCAATGCCATATGTGAAATATATATGCTCTAGGTGGGTTGGTGTATAGTTATTTTGATGGCCTATAATCCGATAATCACTTTCATTATAAATTTTTCTGTCAAATAGGCCATAAGTGTCAATTACGATTGGTGAAAAGAGCCTTTCTGAACTATTGATAGTCTGTTCGTCTATGCTTGGCTGGTTTGAACTATAATTAAAAATTTCAACAAAATGCCCTGTCATTATTTTTGATATTATCCGCCCGAAAAAATATCTCTCTTCATTTTGTTGAAAGCAGAATATGTCACCGGGTTTAATGAAACGAAGCATTGTTCTTGGTTTTTTATTCCAACCCCAAAATTTAAAGTTACTCATGGACATGTATCCTTTTTACTGTTATAAGCATTTTTGAATGCTTTAGCTCTTGGGTCTATACGTAACTTATTGAATGAATTTATTTTGTTTCCTCTATTTGTTTCTGATACGGCTTTATTCCAAATGCCAGTTTTAGTCCATACTTCTCTATGTAATACTGTTCATATCCTCTTGCATTTCCATAGGTTACATTTGAATCCAAAACTTTCATTTTTGCACCTTTCGTTAATCGACCAGTACTGATATGTTCTGCGGTTCTTCGATCAACATCATTTGTAATGCCGATATAATATGGTTCAGTTGCTCCTTGGTCAAATAATCCATAAACATTATAACCTGCTGCGTTAACTGAAACTAAGCCGAAAGGATCAATCCAGCTTAATGGATTATGAATATATCCGTATGGCCTTATTCCTCCCTTCAGCCCTGAGGGGGCAGGCGAAACATATCATCCCGTCTCTGCATCATAGTGCCGGAGCCAATTATAGCGTAATCCAAAATCCGGGAAGGTAAGAAGATCTTTCCCGGCTTTTCGTTTAGTTATTTTTTGATGACAGTAGGTCGGATGCGCGATTTAACTCATACTCTAAAACATCATCATCCCTTCTATAAGTCAACGCTCTTATCAAAAAAGGTGCAGCTTCTTGAAACGCTCCAATCTCAATAAGCAAATCCCCAAGGCATACTAATGATTTAACCAGTGTCACGGTATCTTTTTCACTCTCCGCCTGAGCAATAACACATCCCAATTTTTCACGGCCTTTATCCAACTTACCGTAATCTAACAATAAAAGTGCTTTTTGAAATTCAAGTTTGGCTTTCATATCATCCTCCTTTACATCCGTATCTTTTAGCAAAATTCCTTGATGAACCAGGAATATTATGCTGCTCCATCATATTTTTTATATTGCTTTGAAGATCAGATTTATTGAAATCAGGGTTTTGTTTAAACCAATCTTTCCACTTCTCATTCCAGCCAGCACCATGAATTTCAGAATGCTGAGCATTAGGAATTTTAGAAATCTGCCGATGAATATAATCGGTCGGATTTGATATTCCAGCATTTTTCATTTGAGCCATAAAAACAGGATCATTCATCATTGCCTGAGGAATCAAATGATGATCTCTCATTGAAGCGGGGCCATAACGATCTCGCCAAGTTGGTGTTGTCCTAGACATACCGCCGGCGGTTGTTCCCGTGGTTAACCCTAACGGGTCGATCCAAGTGAGGGGGTTAGGCGCATACTGATATAAGTTTAACCCACCAAGTAGCCCTATCGGATCCGGCGAAACATACTGTCCCGTCTCTGCATCATAGTACCGAAATCGGTTATAGTGCAATCTGGATTCTTCATCCGCATACTGCCCCGCAAAGCGCCACGGACAGTGCGGTGCCGTATCATCATCATTAGCCGCGCTTAGTCCGCCGAAGCGATACTGTTCAGCCTTACCCCACACGCTCAGCTTCTGCGCCCGGACCACTTCGCCGGTTTCCGTCAGCAGTTCTCTCGGGGTGCCCATATGGTCACGGACCACATAGTGTAGTTGCCCGTTTTCATATCTGGCTCCCGGCGTCAGGGCTCCGGGTTCGTACAGCCAGTAGACGCTGCTCTCCACGGCGGCGGTGCCGTCGGCGTAAACCGGCGTTTCCGCCACCAGCAGGTCGCCGCTCCACTGGTAATCGTAACCCGCGATACCCAGCGTGGCTCTTTCCCGGCGCTTGCTGAGCCGGCGGCCAAAGGCGTCGTAGGTATAGTGCCAGCGTTCGCCCTGTGGGGTGATAAGCTGTATCAGTTGCCCCATACCATCCCAGCGGTAGCGCCACCGCTGTGGCCGGAAGCCGTCAGACAGAACCGTTTTTTCCACCAGTCTGCCGCCTTCATCATAGCGGTAGCGGTTGTTTCCCCGTTTGGTGACACGGCCATGTTCCTGCTCCTGCGCCGTAAACTGCATGAGGGCATCCGGAAGGTTGCGGGTCTGACCGTGGTGGCGGATGTTCAGATTAATGTCGTAGCCGAAATGTTCCTGCCGGGGGAGCTGCCGTGTGCCGCCTTCGGCAAGGGTTATCTGGTCGTTAGTGTCATAGCGGTAAGTGGTGGTTCCCCAGCGGTTGTCACTGACCCGGGTGAGGTTCCATGCCCGGTCGTATTCCTGGCGACGCCAGATGTCCATAGGCCAATCCGTGGTGCCGGATTCATGGTGTCCGGCCCACTGTTCCACAATATTGCCGGTGGGGCTGTAGCTTTGCCCGAACTGAAAACCGGCCCCGCTGTGGCGTGTTGTTTCCCGGCCCAGCGCGTCGTGGCTGAATAACAGGGGCAGGTGGTCGTTAATCTGCCAGTGGGTCATCCTGCCCATCACGCCGTGGGTGAACTGCACCGCCACGTCATCCAGTTGCCAGGCAACGGGCCTGCCGCTCAGTGGGTCGTAGCGGTGCGCCACCCGGCGACCGTTAAGGGTTTCAGCAATAACCTGACCGTCGGTGTCGTACTCAAATTCCACCCGTGAATCCGGGGTACAGGCGCTGATAAGGTGAAATTCCGCATCATAACGGAAGTCGGAGGTGGCGATTATCTGCTCCGCTTCCTCCCGCCGTTGCCTTACCTGTCGCTGAAGAAGCCGGTCACCGCTGTCATAATATTCACGGATAATATGGTTGTCAGGATAGTGTGTGGCAGTACGCCGCCCGGCGGCATCGTACTCATAATGCAGCGTCCGGCCACTGAAATCCGTTTCACTGATAAGCTGACCGGCAGCATCCAGGGTGTAAGTCCAGCGTTCTCCGGCGGCATTGATAACCTGCTTCAGCCGGGTGAGGCCGTCATAAATAAAGCGGTAGCACTGCCCGTCAGGACGCGTCAGTGTTTTCAGCAGGCCAAAGCTACCGTACTCATAGTGCGTGGTTTTTCCTTCACCGTCGGTAAAGCTGGCAACCTGTTTTCCGGTACTGTGATCATATTGTTGTTCCACGCCGTCCGGCAGGGTGAGGTGCGTAACACTCCCGGAGAGGCTGGCGTGTTGGTTACTGTGGCGGTAAGTGGTTTTTTGTTGTAACGGATCGCTGACGGTCAGCAGGCGTCCAATTATATCCTGCTCGATCCGGATTTCACCCTGAGCCGGATCTTCAATGCAGTTCAGCCGGTGCAGGGGATCGTAGCCATAATGCCAGGTCTCACCGTCCGGCAGTACCTGCCGTAATACTTCGCCGTGGTCACCGTATTCCCAGTGACGCTGCCGCCCCTGCGGATCGGTCATCTCCCGCAGGCCGCCGTGTTCATCGTAGGTGAACAGCCAGGTTTTATTACCCGGCCCCTGAAAACGGGTCAGATTACCGTGGGCATCATACTCATAGTGCAGCATGATCCCCCCCGGCAATGACAGCCGGGTGATGTCACCGTAGAGGTTATACTGCCATGTGGTGGTTCGCCCCAGCGCGTCGGTCTGAGACTGCCGTTTACTGTGCGCCCATTCCGTTAGTGTTTCCCTTCCCAGAGGGTCTGCCTCACGAACGACCAGGCCGTCATCGTTATACCAGTAGGTTGTGACGCCGCCTTCCGCGTCGTGATAGCGGCTTTTGCGTTCCGCATCGTCGTAGGTAAAACGGTCGTTGAAGTAGCCTTCCGGCGTGCGGGTTTCTGTCACCCGTCCCTGTGCGTCGTAGAACAGATCCACCTGCGTACCGTCGGCATCCCACCAGTGCAGCATCCGGTTTTCCGGACTCCAGGTGTAACCCTTGTGACTGAACTGAAATGTGTCGCATTCTGCCAGCATTCCCCGGTCATCATACTGACAGGTGACCAGTCGCTGGATCTTTCCCTGCGAATGGAGGTCTATTGCGGTAACTCGCCCGTGCAGACTGCTCAGCGTCAGTTCATAGCCGTCGCTGTGCCGGACGCAGGCCAGTTGCCCATGCTGGTAAACGAAGCTGATGGTGTTGCCATAGCCGTCACAGATCGCGGACAGGCGGCGTATTGTCCCGTTGATTTCGCCAAAAATCAGCGTCTGGCGGGCCTGACGGTCAAACACGGTGAGTTGATTGTGAATATCACCGGAGAGCACGTAATGGCCCATGTGACTGTTAACCGCGTTTCTTAATTGTCCGTCGTGGGGCAGGGAGTAGACCAGCGTGACGCCTTCATGATCGGTAAAACGGATAGTTTTTGCGTCCAGCTCCAGAAAACGCGACCATTCGTCCATCCATTTGGGTCCGAACAGACCACAGACCTGTGAACTGGTGCGGTGAAAGCGGGAGAGGCTGAGCGGTAACGTACCGGGGAGTGAGAGCACCGAAAGATGCTGGAGAAAATCGCCGGTAACGATATCGACAGGTTCACCCGGCGTACTACAGTTACGAGTGCACTGGCTATTAGCTTTATTGTTTTTAGGTGTTTCCCCTTGAACAGGAAATTGCCCTCCTGGAGCATTTGGGGTTTTTACGGCGGTACTGGCAGCGGCACCTGCGTCTTCCACTGCGTTTGTGGTTTTTGCAGCAGCGGCGGCGGTTTCTGCCGACCGTGTTGCTGCGCCGGCTTCTTCTACTGCCATTTGGGGGCCATTTCTTGCCAGCAATGCCCCCCCAGCAAAGAACCGATAACCAGTTCACTTCCTTTAACCTGGTCAGTATTCAGCGTTTTCCATGTTTCCGCCGCCTCTCCGCCCACTTGCTGGATAGCTGCATCAGATGCGCCAGGGACCCGACTATAAATATCGCCTGCGTGTAGCATCGCAGCGATAAGCTCACTGTTCATTACTCCGTCAGGTGTATCGTCAGTGACAAAATCAGACACAACATCTTTAATTTTTTGTGTCGCTGCTCTTCTGGACTCCGCTTCCTGAACATAGGACTCGCCGAGCATTTCCAGGAAACCTTTTTCTTTCGCTGTTTCCGGGACAACTGGCGGATTTGCCCCCGTCACCGGAACCTGAGGTATGGCGGGCTGGCCGCAGATAACGCCGGGGGTATTTTTGTTATTCATCCAGCATATATCGCCGTTCCGTAGTATTGGAAAACCACCGGCGGTGACGCTGGCGCTGTGCTCCAGGGGTTCACAGATGCTCCCCACGGTTCCGCTTTTTATGCCGCCGGCAACACCCGGTTCATCTCCTTGTGTCATCGGGGCAAAACTCTGGTCCATTACCACCAGAGGGGTATTGTTTGTCCTGACGGTCGGTACCGGGAGCACGGCCTGTAACAGTTGTGCAGTGACTGGGTAGGGGATCGGGGGCGTGGAGTCTCCGCGTGGCGTTTTACAAACATCCGGACTGAGCGATACCATCGTCCATTGCGGACTCTGGCTGGCAGTGGTGTTTTCGGCCATTATTTTTCTTCCTGAACGGGATTTGTCACGTAACGCGCCTCTATGACGCGTATCGGGGCGTGGGTGCTAATGAGGTATCGCCAGGTGATAGACAGTGTCATTTTGTCTAAATCCAGGATAAGGGTGTCTGCATTCATCCACTGGGGGATCAGGGTTCCGTCCGTCATGCGCAGTAACACTGCTGCTCTGTGTGGTGGGGTTTGAACGGTTATCCGGCCCTTGGGATGCAATCCCTGTAGCTCAAAGCGCAGTCCTGAAGAGGGCCAGGGTATTTGTTGATCCAGTGGCGCACCATTCCAGTAACCAAAATCGAAGTCTCCCGGTAAACCAGGGGGTCGAGAATCCAGCCAGTGTTGATTGTAGGTTCCCGCTTTTCTCAGCCTTGGCTCCCAGCTACGGGCTAAAAATCCCGTTCCGGCAGGTTGAAATTCAGGCGCAGATGGATCCAACCTGCCATCCAGACAGCGTTGAAATTCATTTAGTGTGAAAGGATGGTCCGGATTCATGATCTGTGGAGCGGGGACGCGTGTCAGTCGGGTAGCATCAACGTACCAGCGTTCTGTATATCCTTGTCCCTGTGGATTGGTTACACACACGGTGTGGGCGAGCGGCGGGCTATCAGTCTGTGGGTGTTCGGCTTGTTGACGGGCAGTAAGCTGATTTTTCGCGGGTACATTTCTGGCGGCATCACTCTCTTTCTCGATTCGACACTCCCCGCCAAAGGCATATTGATAATCCAGGGGGAGAGTAGTGAAGGGGGTGGGATCTGAAAGCGACCATTGTCCGGTCAGGGAGTTACGGAGCAGAAATCGCTCACCAATGACATGAAGTCGCTTATCCAGTAAAACTTGCCCCTCTGGAGTAATAAGCTGAATACCGACATCAACATCTGTTGCGGGAATGTCAGCAGGAGCATTGACGGTTGCGTTGAGAATAACGTCACAAAGCGGCTTGAAGGGAGCCAGATCGTTTTCCTGTAAGACTCTGGAAGCGTTGAGTTCACCTTCATACTCATCCGTCAGGCACAGAGGTATGGGGGGATTTATCAGTGGTTGTGCCTGGAAAATGCCTTCGGCGCATTGCTCCAGCGAAAAGCCAACCTTCAATGCAACAACGTGATATGTCTCATCCTGCTGATCGAGCATTCTGTACTGCATCACGGAGAAGGGAGTGAGATTGCGAAATTCCATTTCAGCGCCTCAGTTGATGTCCACTGGCATACCGTTAATTTGGACTGGCCCCTTGGCACTAAAGTCAAAGGCGGTTCCGATGATGGTGATCACTCCGGAAGCATCCATCGTGATGGAGCTGGCCCCGCAGGTGAAAGTAATGGATGTGGTGGAACTCACTGTCAGTGGTCCACCTACGGTGACTGACTTTAACAGCCCAACCTCTTCGGTCTGCGCCAGAGCGACGGTGGTATTCATCTCCCCGACAACGGTTGTCTGATAGGCCCCTCCCACGGTGACTGATTTCAATAACCCAACAGTCTCCCTGCTAGTCAGGCCGGTAAATTCTTTTTTATTTTTCAGCGTGGTGGTTCTCTGATTGCTCAGAACGACCTGCCGTAAATTGTGACCAATCAGTACATTGCGGTCTTTTTTGATTCTGACTTTTTGATCGTTGCCGATATTTTCCGTGTGATCGTGGAGCACCGTCGTACGACGGTCGTGTAATACTTTGGTGTCCATGTCTTTCTGAGCGTGCATGGACAACAACTCATTATCCGTACTATCTTCAAACATCAGTTCGTTATATCCGCTTCCCTGATATGTTTTTGAACGGATAGCCATCTGTGTTTTGGTTCCGGGCAGATCGCCTGGAGAACGGTTAGTCTGGTGGTAGGTTCGTCCCATAATGATGGGCTGATCTGGGTCGCCATTGAGGAAATCAACGATCACTTCCTGCCCGACGCGTGGGATAGCCAGATGACCAAACCCGGCACCGGCCCATGCTTGTGATACCCGTATCCAGCAGGAGCTGTCCTCATTTTTCTGATGATATCTGTCCCAGTGAAATTTCACACGAACCCGACCATGCTCGTCGCAGAAGATTTCTTCTCCTTCAGGACCGGTGACAATTGCGCTTTGCGGGCCATCAACTCTGGGTTTGGGTAAAGGTTGTGACCGCCAGGTTCGATCCGCAGGTATTACAGTAAAATCGTTGGTGAGTGAGGTTCCCTGCCCTTGACTGCCGTGCTGTGCTTGAGGTTGTATACCCGTCAGCGTACTACCCACCACTTGCCACTCTCGGTTAAGGTCGGTTGTTGGGTGTCCTGACAAGGTAAAACGTGTACCAGGCCATAGTTTTGGGGAATTACTGGCACAAGTGGCCGTTTCAGCACTGCTGCGCCAGCCATCCATTTTATAGCGGGCAAAATCTTGACCGTGTTGTTGATCTTTAAAACGGCCCGGATAATCAAACAGTTCGTACTGTGACCTCTGGCCGTTAAGATTGTCGGCTTTATGAGTATAGAGTCCTGGCCAACCAGGGACTTTAAAGGTGTAGTCCTGACTCTGTACTGAAGAGTGTGTGACAGTGGCTTCATAGCGGAACACACTAATGGATTCAGGGGTGACTTCCATTGTTGCGTTTGGGTTAAATAGGAGTGGGGTGGATATGGAGTGCAATCCGGCAAAATTGTCGCATAGGGTCAGCGTCTGATGCGGCCCATTAGCACCTGGAGACAGATTTTCAAAAAAGAAGATTCCTTCCTCAGACCACAATCGTGTCAGAAAAGCGAGATCTGACTCATTATATTGTACGCAGAATTCACGTGGCGGGTGGTTTTCATAAAAGTGAGACTTCCACTCTGTTACGCCATTTTCTCTCAGTAGAATATCGGAGATGGTCTGGATGTCCTGTTGCTGGAAAATACGGAAGTTCTTGCGCAAACTACAGCGCCAAAGTGGAGGGGAAATGGTCAGATGATAATTTGTCTGCCATCCATTATTATTTCCCAGGACCATTGCAGTGACAATGCCGTTGATATAGCGTTGTGGAATATTACCTTGCCAGATAGTCAGAACGACATTTTTTTCCAGAAAATCCGAAGCGACTAGATTTAATTTAGTACTGGAAACATTTACGTCCATCACAAACGGACCAGAGTATTGCTGGTAAAGAGTGAAATCTACCACGGCCAGTGCTGTATCTTCCTGACCATCAATATTTAACGTAAAACGCAGTCCTTTTAATGACATATGACCTCCCTAAGGACGGAGAAATACCCGTATTGTTGATGAGTTACATGATATAGACGATGTAACTCATGAATTAAGGTTCGTTTGATATGGGAGCGATGAATGAGTGATAATAAAAATAGAATATTTTCCGAAGAGAATTACTTGCAACTTTTTTGTGACAATTCTCTTTCTTTTTTAGCTTCCAGTATCAGACGTAAAGTGCGAAGGAATGAAATTATTCTATAAAATGAGTTGCTGTTTATAGTATATCGACATAAATACAAAACAAATAATTGTAAAAAAAATGTATTAAGCTCTCTCATTAACTGATTAAATTCTGAGTTTTGTATAAGTATTGAAAAAATACCAGCCAATGACAATGATATATTAAAAAGATAAAAATAGCGTATAAAGAACAATCCACTGGTATAGCCTCGTCCTAATCCATAAGGTATAAAAGCAACATATATACCTGCAAATGGGATAATGGATAAGCATAATATTGAGCTCACTTCAACGGGAAGGTTAAAGTGATATATTATCGATGTCCATCCCCATGGGGTCGAGGCTGCCAGTAACATAACGATAATCCCTATTGAAAAAGGGTTGGGACGTGAAAGTCTGAGCCATTGAAGATTGAGTGCATTTTCCTGCTCCGGGGTCGATTGTTTGAGTAACGCCGCCCCTCCATCTTTGATCAAGCAGTCCGTTTGTTTTCCTTCGTCAATTAATCGAAGGAACTGTGTGCCCAATAACACTCTCGTTATATTCATTTAATTAATAGTGTCCACGGACTGTAATAATCCAAAAATATATTCACCAGAGGTGCTAATACTTTCCGGGGAATGTATAACACCACTGACCGCACTACCAGAAACCGCCATTGCGCTGGTCATCGCACTAATGAGTTGTTTTATTAACTCTCCGTGAAATCCTTCTGTAGGATATCGTCTGGGATATTTTCCCGCGCGGACCATTGCTTTCATCGCTTTGTTAGATATTCCCGGGTTAAGTTGTTTTATGATAGCTTCAGTCAGACGAACCCTCTCCATTCTGGGATAACGCTTTAACCAGTCGATCACGTTCATTGAAGAGGTTGATTTCATCATTTTGTATGTCATGACCACTTCTTTTAGCGGACCGGCAAGCGAGACCAGTGAAATTAAATCGAGCGCAGTGGAGGTGGCCGTGTACCATCCCTGCCGATCAATCCAGTCAACATTTTGGGCATCGTTAAGTCCTATATCATACAAACGCCATAGGCCATTAGCACACTGCACTGCTGTGGCAATCGTTCCGGCAGTTGCCAATACAGCCAGAGGAGTACTCATTCCGCCCGTAAGCGGTACGGCTGAAAGAGAAGCAGCACATGCGACAGCTGTGAGTATACAGGCTCCGCAGGATAGTGCCGTTGACGCAATTTCTGCTCCAACTGATGGATCTTTTACGGCTTCTTTGACGCTTTTCTCCATCCCTTCACGAGATAAATGCGTGGTTTGAGTCACAATGATATGGGTTATTTGATTCAGTCCCGGAGTGGAGGAGCGTTTTGAGGGGCGAACTAAAAATGAGCGATAACCGTCGTTGTATATAATGCCTGCACCATAAAAATCACGCTGGCAGTCAAGTGCATCAGCCAGTGCGTCGAAATTAAAATCTGTCCCCTGAGTTTGCCCCAGCAAGCGAGACCACTCATATTCAGGCAAATCATTACTTTCAGGATTAAATAAATTAGGCACCTTGCCCTCACATTATCAATTCACTAACTGAATTAGTTGCAATGACCGTACAACGTTACGCTTGTTTTCAGGCACGCTACCGCCGAGGTTTCCGGCGTCTGCCATCTCCCGTATGCAAAACGTAACTCGGTACTGATACTGCTTGTTATGGCTAATGACTTTAAAAACAGCACCCTGCCATGACGGCAGAATGCTGCTGGTTTTGACTTATGCTTCCAGTGGTGCGCGCCAGTCATCAGCCCCTGAAGTACCGGCTGAAACGTGTTCCCACTCAATTTTGCGGTAAGCCAGAGAGACTTTTACCAGTTGAGTGAATTCACGTTTGGTGTCGTCCTGGCAGTGCGGCATGTGACAGTCGATATCCACAATGGTGGAGTCGGTCAGGCGGGTGGTGAAGAAATGTTCCTGCTTACCTTCCACGGAGGTGCGATACCAGTGCAGTTCGGTGGTTGGCAGCATTTCTCCGGAAGCCAGTGCGGTGTACAGCAGTGGAACCGCTTTGTTCAGCGCCACGGTGAAGATAAACGGCTTGTGAGAACGCTGGCCACTGGGCTGACCTGATTGCGGATCGGTCGGGACGGTGACGTTGTGGCTGAATTCCTGCACCAGCATCTCGTCTTCATGGCCCTGAACGTAGATATTGCCGACAGATTCAGCAGTAAATGCGCGATCGGTAATCAGTCCCTGAGTTTGTCCTTTAATTGAGATGTAACACGGTGTTGGCATTTCCTTAACTCCTTTGCATTATTTATATTTATGCTAATTCCCATCAGCACGTTCAATATTTCTTAACAAACACAAAAGCATTGCTCACGCCAATACTTTTGTGTTTGTCCCTGAGTCGCATTCGTTGTGCGGTCGGTAAAAATGATGGTGCTTTTAAATTCATTGTTCATTAGTTCCGCTGCTTCTCTTTTATCTTTCAGCCATAGGTTGTTCTTGAATTAATGTTATTTAATCCATTTTTCTCCTGCGCTATAAAGTCAAAATAACCATTCATTTATTTTTGTGATGTAATCCTTGTTCGTATTTACTCTAATCATTGTAATTAAACTTTTTCTTATATATTCAGTTAAAACATGTGGTTGTATTGTGTTTTTTTTTGTTTGTATTTAATTCTGCATATACCATATCCCAGATGAAATACTTGATTATGTGTCATTCGTCACGTCGGTGTGTATTATGTGTCGAAGATTAGGAAAATTGTTTTAAAATCTCATTCAGGGAGTATGATACTCCCTGATCGATGTTTTTGTCATGGCGGATTTTTATTTCCGTTGCTGGCTATTGTCTTTATGGATAATTCTACCATTAATGGTCTGAATAAATATCTATCATCATTTTATGGAATATATACATGAGCAATCATAATGACGGAAGTATAGCGCCTAAGGAACGTATTAATGTCCGCTATGTTCCAAGGACGGATGGTCAGGCGGCTGAAGTGGAATTACCTCTCAGTCTGCTGGTTACCGGGGATTTACTGGGAAGGCCGGATGACACCCCTCTGGATGAACGCCAGCCAGTCGCTGTTGACCGAAATACATTAAACGCAGTACTGGCCCAGTCTGGCATTGAACGGAACGTTTCCGTGCCGTCGGTGCTTAGTGAAAAGGCTGGCGCGCGTATGGATATCAGCCTGAAAGTCAATTCGATGGCGGATCTCTCGCCGGACAGCATCGCCAGCCAGGTGCCTGAGCTGAAAAAATGCTGGAGCTTCGTGAGGCGCTGGTTGCCCTCAAAGGGCCGATGGGCAATATCCCGGCATTTCGCGCTCAGTTGCAGGCACTTCTGGATAACGAGGAAACCCGCGAACAGCTGATTCAGGAACTGGGGCTGGCCAGCCAGAAATAACTTTGCACAAGGATTTCACTATGTCTTTACAGGAAGAAGTTGCTCCCGTCAGTGACGCGCCAGAGGCAGGAACGTCATTGCTGGACAATATTATGGCACAAAGCCGTTTCCAGCCTGAGTCTGAAAGCTATGGTATTGCCCGTCAGGGCGTGACCGCATTTATCTCGGCCCTGCTGCAGAATGAAGCTGAGTCAGTCGACATTCTGGCGGTTAACGCCATGATTGCGGATATTGACGAGCGGACAAGTCGCCAGATGGATTTGATCCTTCACGACCCGGTGATTCAGGAACTGGAATCACTGCTGCGCTCCCTGAAATTGCTGGTTGAGCGTACCGATCCGCGCGAAAACATTAAAATTTATCTGCTGCACGCCACCAAAGAAGAGTTGCTGGACAACTTCGAGTTCGCCCCGGAAATCACCCAGTCTGGTTTCTATAAGCACGTTTACTCCAGCGGCTACGGCCAGTTCGGTGGTGAGCCGGTTGCAGCCGTTATTGGCAACTATGCGTTTAAAAATAACGCCGCGGATCTCAAATTGCTGAAGTACGTCAGTGCGGTCAGCGCAATGGCGCATGCGCCATTCCTGTCATCCGTTGCGCCGGAGTTTCTCGGTCTGGATTCCTGGACTGAGCTGCCGGGCATTAAAGATGTTGGCGCGATTTTTGAAGGTCCAGCCTATACCAAATGGCGCGCATTGCGCGAGTCAGAAGACTCCCGGTATCTCGGCCTCACTTCCCCACGTTTCCTGCTGCGTCAGCCATACGCGCCGGGCGACAATCCGGTGAAAAGTTTCAATTACCGGGAAAATGTCAGCCGCAGTCATGATGATTATTTGTGGGGGAATACGGCATTCCTGCTGGCTGCCAATATGGCGGACAGCTTTGCGAAGTACCGCTGGTGCCCGAATATCATCGGTCCGCAGAACGGCGGGGCGGTTAAAGATCTGCCGGTTCATCTGTATGACGCGATGGGACAGCTGCAGGCTAAAATTCCGACCGAAGTACTGATCACTGACCGCCGTGAATTTGAGCTGGCGGAAGAGGGGTTCATTACTCTGACCATGCGTAAGGGCAGTGATAACGCTGCCTTTTTCTCGGCTAACTCGGTACAGAAGCCAAAAGTATTCCCCAATACCCCGGAAGGCAAAGAAGCGGAGACCAACTACAAGCTGGGTACCCAGCTACCGTATCTCTTTGTTATCAGCCGCCTGGCGCACTACATCAAAGTTCTGCAGCGCGAACAGATCGGCTCCTGGAAAGAGCGTGGCGATTTGGAGCGCGAACTGAATACCTGGATCCGCCAGTATGTGGCCGATCAGGAAAATCCGCCAGCTGAAGTGCGCAGCCGTAAGCCGCTGCGTCAGGCGAAAATTGAAGTGCTGGATGTGGAAGGTGAACCGGGCTGGTATCAGGTGGCGCTCTCCGTGCGTCCGCATTTCAAATATATGGGCGCCAGTTTTGAACTGTCCCTCGTTGGCCGTCTCGACCGGGATTAATCACCATGACGGAACGGGATATCGGAATGCAGGGAAGTTTGTTTGAGCGGGTGGGGAATGCGGCCAGATCGTCGCGCCGCTTACCGTCGCCAGGGCAGTTGTTACAGTCCATCAGACGCAACCTGGAAAACGTTCTGAATACCCGTTCCGGCAGTTGCTATGGTTCGCCGGAGCTGGGCATTCCTGATCTGAATGATGATGCATTGGTCTCCAGTGATTTCCGTCAGGAAATTGGCCGAGGAATTCGTGACTGCATTCTCCGTTACGAACCCCGACTCTTTGATGTGACGGTAGATGCCGATTCACCGGATGTCAGTGCTCCGCAGGAATTACGTTTTCATATTGTGGCGCAGGTGAGTTTTAACGATGCCAGTGATCTCCTGGAGTTTGAGATCCTGCTGGATAACCGCCAGCGCTACCGGGTGGAGTGACAAAATGGCTTTTGAGGAACGTTACTACCGGGAAGAGCTGGATTATCTGCGCCAGTTAGGCAAGTTGCTGGCAGAGGATAAACCCTATCTGGCCCGTTTTCTGGCGGTAAAGGAAGGCGATCCGGACGTGGAGCGTCTGCTGGAAGCTTTTGCTTTTCTGTCAGGGGGGCTGCGGCAAAAACTGGAAGATGAATTTCCGGAGTTTACCCATGGGATTATCCGGATGCTCTGGCCCAATTACCTGCGTCCGGTTCCATCGATGACGGTGGTTGAATACAGACCCGAAAACAACCTGAAAGCGCCAGTACAGGTTTCACGTGATGAACTGGTCACTACACGCCCAAATAACAACCACTCATCTGGACATAAAGGGGCAATAACAGATGAGGAAGATGCTTTTGTTCCTGTCTGTCATTTTACTCTGGCGCGGGATATGTGGTTGCAGCCGTTGCAACTCCTTGATGTCCGTAACGCCAGTACCTTAAAAGAGGGCATTGTTGATATCGATTTTTACAGGGATACGGGAGTAGCTGCCGGAACGGTAGATTTGAATAAACTCACTTTCTGGCTGGGGAACGACGATGACTATACCCGGCATCAGCTCTATCTGTGGTTCAGTGAACGCCTGATGGATGCGGAATTGATTGCGGGTGAGCGTCGCATTGCGTTACCAGAACTGTGGCTGGGAGCCGCCGGGTTTGAACGTGGTGATGCACTACTGCCGTGGCCTAAAAACGTTCACAACGGCTACCGTGTGCTGCAGGAGTATTTTTGCTACCCGGAAAGCTTTTTTTTCTTTCATCTGCGGGATGTCGCGGCATTACCGGAAGATTTTCCTGCGGGTTCTTTTACATTGCGCCTGCATTTTAATCAGCCGTTGCCGGTGGATATCAAACTGCGCGAGAGTTCATTGCGGCTTTACTGCATACCTGCCGTCAACCTGTTTGTTCACCATGCGGAACCGGTCAGGCCGGATGGAAGTACGCCGCAATATCCGCTGAAAGCCAGCCATCAGCACCCGGATGCTTATGATATTTTCCGGGTTAAATCTGTGGCGGGCCAAAGCGCGGAGACAGATGAGCTCTCTGTAAAAGGGAAGAAAACCCGGTCCTGGCCAGAGTTTGAAAGTTTCAATCACCAGCTTGAATACAGCCGCCAGCGTGAGGTGGTGTACTGGCACCACCGGACAAAAACGTCCCTGTTTCATCGTGGCCTTGAGCATGCCATCGCCTTTGTTCACGCCGATGGTAGGCTGCCTGAGCCGTCCATGCTGGAGGGCGAGGTCATTACTGCTTCGCTGGTCTGTACTAACAGGATGCTGCCTGCGGAGCTGCACACTGGCGATATCTGCGTGGCTGTGGGGAAAAACCCGGCCGTAGCCAGCTTCAGCAATGTCACGCGCCCGACGCGGCCATTGTACCCGGTCACGGATGGCGATATGCACTGGTCACTGATTTCCAGTATGAACCTGAATTATCTCTCTCTCCTGGACCGTGATGCGCTGGTACAGATCCTGCGTACTTTCGATTTACCCGGCATCCATCATCCACAGCAGGCCCGGTTGTCACAGCAAAAACTGGACGCAATTGAGAAAATGGAAACTAAACCGGTGGATCGGTTGTTCAAAGGCGTTCCGGTAAGGGGGCTTGCGACCTCGTTGTGGATCAATCCGGCACCCTTTATCTGCGAGGGTGAGGTTTATCTGTTAGGTGTCGTGCTGTCTGAGTTCTTTGCCCTGTACGCCAGCATCAATTCATTCCACTGCCTGAAAATTATCAATACAGAAAGTCAGGAGGTCTGGGAATGGAAGAGCAGCGGCCAGCATGCCCTGATGTGATATTTCCGGCAGATGTGCGCGGCATCAATTTCTATACCCTGCTGGAGTCGCTCTATCGACGCTACGGTGAACCGGGCAGTGAACCTTCTCTGCGTACCGAGCCGAAAGATGAGGTGGTGCTGTTTAAATCTGATGCCAGCATTGCGTTCCCTGGTAGTGATTTAACATCGCTCACGCGCAGAGATAACGGGCAGTTCACGCTGACCTCAACATTTCTCGGCTTTTCCGGCAGCCAGTCGCCGCTTCCGGGTTATTACCTCGACCGGATGGCGCAGGAGTCCGCACAGAACGAAGAAGGGCTGAAAGATTTTCTGGATCTGTTCAGCCATCGCTGGACGCAGTTTGCTTATCACGCCTGGCGTAAGTACCGCTACTACATCTGTTTTCGCAATGGCGGGACGGATGTCTTTTCACAGCGTATGTATTCCCTTGTCGGGCTGGGTAACCGCAGTGCACGCGACAGGCTCGCCATCAACCACAGCAAAATGCTGGCCTATGCCGGAATACTGGCGACGCCGGGGCGTTCGCCGGATGTGGTATGTAATCTGGTATCCCACTGTTTTGATTTGCCGGATGTCACGATTGAGAGCTGGCAACTGCGCAAAGTGGCGATCGAGCCGTCAGAGCAGAACCGGGTGGGGGTACGTAATCCGAAGATACGAACCGACGGACATGTCGCCGGACGCTCTGTGCTGGGCGTCAATTTCACACTCGGCGCGCGGGTACCGGATCGCAGCGGTAAATTCCTGCTGCGGATTAACGGCCTGGATATTGCGCGTTACCTGTCGTTTTTACCGGATGGGGATGATCATCAGGCGCTGAAAATGTTTATTTCGTTTCTGTTGCGTGACCAGCTTGCCTGGGATCTGCAATTGGGTCTGGCACCGGAGCAGGCCAGAAGGATGCGGCTGGGGGATAAATCGTGTTCCCGTCTGGGACGGACCAGTTTTATTGGCCAGCCGGTGGCTTCGCCTTCCGTCACTCTCCACATCAGGGAATAAATTACATGGAGTCATATATGGCTGAGGAAAAATCACAGTCTTCCACACTGTCGCTGACGCTTCAGGTAATGAACGGCAATGAACTGGAAAGCGGTCGCGCCGCAAAATGCCTGTTTTCCGGTGACGGCGGCGAGATAGGCCATGCGGAAGGGTGCCACTGGCCGGTACAGGATCGGGCCGGTTCGGTTGCCGGGCGCGCCTGCGCCATTGTGCTGCATGACGGCGCTTTCTGCCTGCGCAGCCTGATGCCGGGGCTGATGATAAACCTGGCGCCAGTGGCCTCCGACGCTGGGCTGGTACGTCTGCGTCAGGGGGATGAAATCAGTCTGGGCGCGCTGGCATTAAAAGTCTTTCTGCACGAAGGCAAACGCATCAGCTATGACGAGCAGATGGCGACGCCGGAAAGCATTGTGACGCAGCGTGACGGTCTGGTGGAGGCGCTGATTTCTACCGACGGCCAGCCGGAATATCCGGGGCTGCAGCAGCGTCACCAGCTGACGTCCACGGTGGTCAACAGCTTTTCCTCCGACCCTTTACAGGTGTTAGAGAGTGAAAGTCTGACCGCCGCACCGGCGACTTACGGGCAGCGGACCGTGCCGTTGTCGGATCTGCAGGCCAATGGTGGACTGGACACCTCTTTTATGGATCTGCCCCCGGTATATGCGGACCCGCGTGATGAAGATGAGTTTACTGCGGCGCAAACGGCGCAGAAACATCTGGCGGTAACGCCGCTGCTGCGTGGGCTGGGCAGTTCGCTCAGCGTGCACAATTCGCAGGACGCCGACGCCTTTCTGGAAGAGAGCGGACGCGCCCTGCAGGCCGCGATTCAGGGACTGCTGGATTTACAGCACAGCCAGAACAGTCTGTCGGACAAACACCTGCGCCCGCTGGAAGATAACCCGCTGCGCCTGAATCTTGACTACGCCACGGCGCTGGAAGTGATGTTCGCCGAAGGCAAAAGTCCGGTGCATCTGGCGGCACCTGCCGCCATTCGCGAGAGCCTGCGTAACGTCCGCCACCACGAAGAGGCCAACCGGGCGGCGATAGCCGAAGCGCTGCGGGTGATGCTGGAGGCCTTCTCGCCGCAGAGCCTGCTGCGCCGCTTTGTGCAGTATCGCCGCAGCCATGAGCTGCGCCGGGAGCTGGACGATGCCGGGGCATGGGAAATGTACCGCCACTATTACGCCGAACTGGCTTCGGACAGGCAGCAGGGATTCGCCATGCTGTTTAACGAGGTCTATGCCCAGGTGTATGACCGGGTATTGCGTGAGAAGCAGCGGGAACCGGAAGCATGAGACGCTTTTTTGTCATGCTGATGCTGGCGCTCAGCGTCAGTGGCTGCACGATGACCAAAAAGATCGGCCAGGTGATTGCCGATCCCGGTATTCAGGTTGGCGATCTGAAACAGCAGTCTTCTGCGGTCACCCTCACGCTGCTGACCGAGCCGGACAGCAACCTGAACGGCGAGGGCGAGCCTGCCCCGGTTGATGTGCAACTGGTGTACCTGACCGATGACTCAAAATTTCAGGCGGCGGATTACGACCTGATGGCCTCCACGCCACTGCCGGAAGCGCTGGGGAAAAACTATCTCGACCACCAGGATTTTACCCTGCTGCCGGACACGCTCAAAACGCTGCCTGACGTGAGTCTGGATGCAAAAACACAGTTTATTGGCATCGTCGCCTATTTCTCCGACGACCAGGCCAGCGAATGGAAGCAAATCGTGCCGGTGGAAGGAACCGGGCATCACTACCGCCTGCTGGTGCACGTACGCCAGAACAGTATTGAAATGAAGACCGAGGACAAATAACGATGGCCACAATGAAAAACCGGGTGCTCTGGCAGGAAGGGATGTTTGCGCTGCCCCAGCACTTTCAGCAGCAGCAGCGCCATAACGACGCGATGCTGTGCGAGCGGCTGGATGCGCTGGGTGATTTTGCCTGGGGATTTACCGGGCTGTCACTGAATACTGAACTGCTGGCGCAGGGCA
This sequence comes from Citrobacter sp. wls706, assembly GCF_005281305.1. Taxonomy (NCBI): domain Bacteria; kingdom Pseudomonadati; phylum Pseudomonadota; class Gammaproteobacteria; order Enterobacterales; family Enterobacteriaceae; genus Citrobacter; species Citrobacter sp. wls706. Next base: position 37,696 of record NZ_SZXG01000031.1, read on the forward strand.
AGGTGATGATCGACCGGGCGGCGGGCTGTCTGCCGGACGGCACCGTGTTCCGCATTCCTGAACAGGATCTGCTGCCGCTGCCGTATCAGCCACGGGAACTCACCACACCGGAAAGCCAAGATATTTATCTGGCGCTGCCGGTCGCCACCCATACCATCAGCGAAGTACAGGGCATTCGCAGCGCGGGGCAGAGTTCGGAGCGATACAGCGTGGTGCACACCGATGTCCGCGACGTACACAGCAATGACGGCGATATGCAGTCGCTGACGCTGGGCCAGCTGGGGCCGAAAATCGTCAGTGGCGCAGAGGATCTCAGCGCGATGGTGGTGCTGCCGCTGTGCCGTATCCGCAGTTTTCAGGCCGGTGGCGCGCTGGTACTGGATGACGATTTCATCCCGACCTGCCAGACGCTGCGCGTCAGCCCGGTTCTGAACCGCTTTGTCGGTGACGTGCAGGGGCTGATCGCCACCCGCGCCGCCGATCTGGCGAAGCGTATCGGCTCGCCGGAGCAGAGCGGGATCGCGGACGTTGCCGAGTTTATGATGCTGCAGATGCTTAACCGCTGGCAGATGCATTTTTCGCACCGGGCGCGTCTGCATACCCTGCATCCGGAAACCTTTTATCTGGATCTGGTCAGTCTGCTGGGCGAGCTGATGACCTTTACCGAAAACAGCCGTCTTCCCTGCACCGTTGAACCTTATGACCATCGCGATTTGACGCAGTCTTTTAAAACGGTGATCCCGGAGCTGCGTCGGGCCCTCAATATTGTCCTGCAACCCCGTGCGCAGAACCTGCCGCTGATCTTTACCGAAGGCGTCTATCTGGCCACGGTCAACGATCCGGGTCTGTTGCAGTCCGGTGTCTTTGTGCTGGCGGTTCGCGCCCGGATGCCGCATGCCCAGCTAATCCTCCAGTTTACCCAGCAGTCGAAAATCGCCGCCACCGACAAAATCCGCAATATGGTCAGCGTGCAGGTGCCGGGCATTCCCCTGCGCGCGCTGCCGGCGGCCCCCCGTCAGTTGCCGTACCACGATGGCTATGTCTACTTTGAGCTGGAGAAAGGCAGCTCCGCCTGGCAGGACGTGGTGAAGGCGGGCGCGCTGGCGATGCATATTTCCGGGACCTTCCCGGAGCTGGATATGCAACTGTGGGCGATAAGAGGATAAGACGATGAGCGAATTCGTCCTGCCGTCTGAACCGGACTCCGGTCGCCAGTATCGCCTGGCGCTGCGCGGCAACAGCCTGAATCCGATGATCGATGCCGCCACGCCGCTGCTGGGCATGGTGATGCGTCTGTCGGGGATGAACAGCCTGAATATGCCGGAACACCTGTTTGCGCAGGTGGTGACCGACGTGCAGGCGGTGGAGCAACTGCTACAGGAGCAGGGCTATGAGCCGGGCGTGATTGTGTCGTTTCGTTACATCCTCTGCACCTTTATTGATGAGGCGGCGCTCGGCAACGGCTGGTCAAACAAAAACGAGTGGATCAGGCAGTCGCTGCTGGTCCATTTCCACAACGAGGCCTGGGGCGGGGAAAAGGTGTTTATTCTGCTGGAACGCCTGATGCGTGAACCAAAACGCTACCAGGATCTGCTGGAGTTTTTATACCTCTGCTTTTCACTCGGTTTTCGCGGGCGCTACAAAGTGGCGCAGCAGAGTCAGGACGAGTTTGAACAGATATACCGCCGCCTGCACCACGTGCTGCGTCCGCTTCGCGGCGATGCGCCGTTTCCGCTGCTACACCAGAATCAGGTCGCGCAGGGGGGACGCTACCGGCTGATAAAACGCCTGACCGTCAGACACCTTCTGCTGGGCGGCATGGTTGTGCTCGCCCTGGTGTATCTGTTTTATCTGCTGCGCCTTGACGGCCAGACGCAGGACATTCTTCACCAGTTAAACCGGCTGCTTGCCAGGTAAGGACACCCATGATTCAGATTGATATCTCCACGCTGGTTAAACGGCTGAACCCGTTCTCCCGTCAGGCGCTGGAAATGGCCGCCACGGCCTGTATGAGCCAGCAGGCCACCGAAATCACCGTCAGCCATGTGCTGACCCAGATGCTGGCCATTCCGCGCTGCGACCTGCGGGTGATTATGGAAAGGGCAGAGATAAGCGTGGATGAGCTGGGACAGGCGCTGACGGTGGAGCATTACGCCACCATGCGCCATACCGACAGCTATCCGGTATTCTCGCCGCTGCTGGTTGAATGGCTGCGCGATGGCTGGCTGCTGGCCTCGGCGGAAATGCAGTCCAGCGAGCTGCGCGGCGGTATCCTGCTGCTGGCACTGCTGCATTCTGCGTCGCGCTATGTGCCGCCTGCCGCAGCCCGGTTGCTGACCGGGATTAACCGCGACCGGTTACGCCAGGATTTTGCCGACTGGACGCGGGAGTCGGCGGAGTCGGTCATGCTGAATGCGGATAAATCGGCTCCCACGGCAGTGCGTTCAGAAGAGAGTCTCCTTGCCCGTTACGCCAAAAACATGACTGAAGATGCCCGTCAGGGACGGCTCGACCCGGTGCTGTGCCGGGACAGAGAAATCGACCTGATGATCGATATTCTCTGCCGCCGTCGCAAGAACAACCCGGTGGTGGTGGGAGAGGCGGGGGTGGGCAAAAGCGCGCTGATCGAAGGGCTGGCGCTGCGTATTGTCGCCGGTCAGGTGCCGGACAAACTGAAAAATACCGATGTCATGACGCTGGATCTGGGGGCGTTGCAGGCGGGTGCTTCCGTTAAGGGCGAGTTTGAGAAGCGTTTTAAGGGGCTGATGGCGGAAGTGATTCAGTCGCCGGTCCCCGTCATTCTGTTTATCGACGAGGCTCACACGCTGATTGGCGCGGGCAACCAGCAGGGCGGGCTGGATATCTCCAACCTGCTGAAACCGGCGCTGGCGCGCGGCGAGCTGAAAACCATTGCTGCCACGACCTGGAGCGAATACAAAAAATACTTCGAGAAAGATGCTGCCCTGTCGCGCCGCTTCCAGTTAGTGAAGGTGAGCGAACCGACAGCGGCAGAAGCGACCATTATTCTGCGCGGGCTGGCGGCGGTGTACGAGCAGGCGCACGGTGTGCTGATTGACGACGACGCGCTGCAGGCGGCTGCCACGTTAAGCGAGCGCTATCTCTCCGGGTGTCAGCTGCCGGATAAAGCTATCGACGTACTGGATACCGCCTGCGCCCGCGTGGCAATCAATCTGTCCTCGCCGCCAAAACAAATCTCAGCGCTGACCACCCTGTGCCAGCAGTGCGAGGCGGAGATTCGCCAGCTTGAACGGGAAATCCGCATCGGTCTGCGTCCGGACGGTGGCAGGCGAGATGAGGTTCACACGCAGTATGAAACGGCGCAGGCAGAGCTTCAGGCGCTGGATGCCGCGTGGCATCAGCAGCAGGTGCTGGTACAGGAGATTATCGCCCTGCGTCAGACATTACTGACGGAAGCAGAGGCGCAGGATGAGGACGATGCGGCAAACGACGACGTGCTACCGCAGGCTGATACCGTACCGGAAGAGACAACCGCGGCTGCGGAACGCCTGGCGTCCCTGAGCGCTGAGCTGGATTCGCTGCACCATACGCAGCTGCTGGTATCACCGCATGTGGACAAAAAACAAATCGCGGCGGTCATTGCCGAATGGACCGGCGTCCCGCTCAATCGCCTGTCGCAGAATGAAATGTCGGTCATTACCGATCTGCCGCAGTGGCTGGGCGAGACCATTAAAGGCCAGGACCTGGCGATTCAGCATCTGCATAAACACCTGCTGACGGCGCGGGCCGATCTGCGTCGTCCGGGGCGTCCGCTCGGCGCGTTTCTGCTGGCCGGTCCCAGCGGTGTGGGTAAAACAGAAACCGTGCTGCAGCTGGCAGAGCTGCTCTACGGCGGGCGTCAGTACCTCACCACCATCAATATGTCAGAGTTCCAGGAGAAACACACCGTCTCGCGCCTGATTGGCTCACCGCCGGGCTATGTCGGCTACGGCGAGGGCGGCGTGCTGACCGAAGCGATCCGCCAGAAACCCTATTCCGTGGTGCTGCTGGATGAGGTGGAGAAAGCGCACCCTGACGTGCTCAACCTGTTCTATCAGGCTTTCGACAAAGGCGAGATGGCTGACGGCGAAGGGCGACTGATCGACTGTAAAAACATCGTTTTCTTCCTGACCTCCAACCTCGGTTATCAGGTGATTGTCGAACATGCGGATAATCCGGAGGTCATGCAGGAGGCCCTGTATCCGGTGCTGGCGGACTTCTTTAAACCGGCGCTGCTGGCGCGAATGGAAGTGGTGCCCTATCTGCCACTGTCACGCGAAACGCTGACTACCATTATTGCCGGAAAACTCGCCCGTCTGGATAACGTGCTGCGCACCCGCTTCGGCGCAGAGGTGGAGATTACACCGGGTGTGACCGATGAAATTATGCAGCGCGTTACCCGCGCCGAAAACGGGGCGCGCATGCTGGAGTCGGTTATTGACGGCGATATGCTGCCGCCGCTCTCGTTGCTGCTGTTGCAGAAGATGGCGGCGAATACCGCTGTCGCCCGTATCACGCTGGATGTGCAGGACGGTGTGTTTACTGCCGACGTGGAGGAGGCGGCAACAGAGGAAGAATGCACGGTATGAGACCTTCTGCCTGCTGGCTGCTGCCCCTGTTGCTGACTGTTTCACCGGTGTATGCCAGTGAGACGGCGGATGCGCAGACCACGCTTAACGCAATGTCGGCCTGTCGGAAACAGCCTGCCGCCCTGGAGCGTCTGGACTGCTATGACCGCATTATGTCACCGCAGCCTGACACCGGCTTTGCCGGGGCGCTGGTGAAGGCGCGCTATGACGGCGAGGCGCGCAAAAGAGCCTTTGAGCAGGAGGCGCAGCGCGCGGATAACTCCACGGCGCTGCTGCTGACCCGTACCGAAGGTGAGCGTCCGGCGGTGATTATCACCACGCCTGCTATCGGCAGCCTGCCGCCGCGCCCGGTGCTGATGTTCAGCTGTGTCGACAATATCACCCGGATGCAGGTGGCGCTCGCATCACCCCGGCAGGATAGCGATATTTCGGTGACGTTGAAAACAGACAACGGGCTGTTACGTTCGCACTGGTTTGTCCGTGAAAACGGCTATCTGCTGGAGGCCAGCCGGGGGCTGGCGGGAATTGACGAGATTAAACAGTTGTTCGACGCAAAAACGTTAACCCTGGAAACCGGGAACGGAAGCTCCGGACAACTGACCTTTAACATTGACGGACTGGCGCAGACTCTCGCGCCGCTGCGTGAAGCCTGCCACTGGGCGGGGGAATAACGATATGGATATACATAACCCGGACGTCTGGCTGGCGCATCTGCTGGAAGCGCTGCCGGAAGAAAAACTGGCCAGTAAACTCAGCGATGAAAACCCGCAGTGGGAATATATCGACGGCGAAATTGTCAAGCTGGGTTCGCTAAACCACGCGCAGCTTGATGTCCCGGAACTCCAGCGGCAGGGGCTGCAGCTTCTGGCCTCGGAGAGTAAGGATTTTCGCCTGGTGTCACACCTGCTGCGCACCCTGCAACATGCGGGTAACCCGCTACTTGCGCTCAGCGTACTGACACAATACGTCACCCATTACTGGACCATTGCCTGGCCGCAGAGCGCCGCGAATAAGAAACGCTTTGCCGACCAGATCCTGAAACGTTTTGAACCCGGCATGGGGGGATTTGCTGCCACATCCGCCCCGGAGCAGCGTGATGCTCTGCTGGGGGAACTGGCAAAGCTGGCGCAGTGCTGGCAGTCGTGCGGAATGCCGGAACTGGCGTCTGCCACCGATGACCTGTTCGCGCAGTACCAGCGGACGTTTCGTGACAGCTCTCCAGTAGCCGCTCCGCCGGTACTACCTACCGTTGGTGCAACGATCCCTGAAGTCGTGCCAGTCACGGCAGCACCTGCGCCGGTGGTGAACATCGACAGCCATGACGATAAAGCCTGGCGTGACACGCTGCTGAAGGTGGCTGGCATTATCTGCGAACGTCAGCCTGCATCGCCGCAGGGATACCGCCTGCGCCGTCACGCTCTGTGGCAGAACATTACCTCTGCCCCGCAGTCGGAGAGCGACGGTCGCACGCCGCTGGCGGCGGTCTCTGCCGATATGGTCGCTGACTACCAGGCTCGTCTTGCCCGTGCGGATATGACGCTCTGGCAGCAGGTTGAGCAGAGCCTGCTGCTGGCGCCCTACTGGCTGGACGGCCATCACCTTTCGGCGCAGATAGCGCAGCAGCTCGGCTACACCGACGTGGCGCAGGCGGTGCGTGATGAGGTTCGTCGTTTTGTGGCGCGTCTGCCTGCGCTTGCTTCCCTGCTGTTTAACGACCGTTCGCCGTTTATCAGCGACGCTACCCGGCAGTGGCTGGCCGATGAGCCGCAGAAACCTGCCGCCGTTGCGGTTGCCACGGATGATATGACGCAGCAGGTCTGGCAGTGCTGGCAGGAGCAGGGGCTGGAGGCGGCGCTGGCGCTGGCTGAAAAGCAGCCCGGTAATACGCCGCGCGCGCAGTTTTATCGCCAGTATCTGACGGCGCAACTGCAGGAAGCCGCTGGCATGACGCAGCTTGCACAATACCATTACCGGATGCTGTTTAAGGCTGGACTGCACACGATGCTGTCTGACTGGGAACCGGCGTTGCTGGAACAACTCGAAACGAAACTCGCGACGGAAACGACGAGCGAATAAAACAGGAGCGTTTTGTGTTCAGAATACCGACTCCCCGTATTTCCCCGCTGTTCAGCGGGCTGGCGTCCATGCTCAGACCCGCGATGCCCCGGTTTAAAGTATCCGTGGCCTGGCTGCTGGCGCTGGCGTGGGGGATATTGCTGGTATGGATCTGGTGGAAAGGCCCGACGTGGCGGTTCTACGAGACATACTGGCTGAAACCGCTGACCAGTCGCTGGCTGGCGACGGCGGTCTGGGTGCTGCTGGCCCTCATCTGGCTGACCGTCAGCGTGGTGAAACGCCTGCAGCGGGTGGAAAAACAGCAGAAGCAGCAGCGTCAGGAAGAGGTGGATCCACTTACCGTGGCCGTCAACGTTCAGCAGCGTTACCTCGACCGCTGGTTGCTGCGGCTGCAGCGCCATCTGGACAGTCGTCGCTATCTGTGGCAACTGCCGTGGTACCTGGTGACCGGTCCGGCGGGCAGCGGCAAAACAACATTATTGCGCGAAGGCTTTCCGGCAGATGTGATCTATACGCCGGACGCCAGCCGGGGAGCCGACCAGCAGGTCTTTATCACGCCGTATGTCGGCAGACAGGCGGTGATTTTTGATACTGATGGCGTGCTGGCAGATCCGGATGACGGCAACCAGTTACACCGTCGCCTGCGCGAGCACTGGCTGGGATGGTTGCTGCAGAAACGCACGCGCCAGCCTCTTAACGGCCTGATCCTGACGCTGGATCTGCCTGATTTACTGACCGCCGACAAACGACGCCACGAGCATCTGGTACAGACGTTGCGCGGCCAGCTGCAGGCGATCCGCCAGACGCTGCATTCCCGTCTGCCGGTCTATATCGTGCTGACCAAGCTGGATCTACTGGCCGGGTTTGCCGCCTGGTTCCGTGCCCTGGATCGCAACGGGCGCGACAGTATTCTGGGGGTGACGTTCACCCGCAATGCCCATGAACGCGACGACTGGCGCCGTGAGCTGGATACTTTCTGGCAGTCCTGGGGACAGCAAATGAACCTGGCGCTGGCGGACCAGATGCTCAGCCAGTCCGCCCCGGCGGCACGCAGCGCGGCGTTCAGTTTCTCCCGCCAGATGCTGGGGGGCGGGGAGACAATTGCCCGACTGCTGGAAGCGTTACTGGACGGTGAGCACCAGGATATCTGCCTGCGCGGCGTCTATCTGACCTCTTCCCTGCAGCGCGGACAGATGGATGACATTTTTACCCAGTCCGCCGCCCGCCAGTACGGGCTGGAACAGAGTTCCATGGTTGCCTGGCCGCTGGTTGATACCACGCCGTACTTTACCTGCGAGCTGTTCCCGCAGGTGCTGCTGGCCGAGCCGAATCTGGCCGGGGAAAACCGCCTGTGGCTGGCCCGTTCCCGTCGCCGGATGAGTCTCTTTGCCGGATGCGGTGCGGCGGCAGGGCTGCTGCTTATCTGGGGCTGGCATCACGGGTATAACGAAAACTACCGCGCCGGGCAGACCGTGCTGGCGCAGGCGAAGTCCTTTATGGCGGTGCCGCCGCCGCAGGGCATGGATGACAGCGGTTATCTGCAACTGCCGCTGCTGAACCCGGTGCGTGATGCCACGCTGGCCTACGGCGACTGGGGCGACAGAAGCTGGCTGGCGGATATGGGGCTCTATCAGGGGACGCGGGTCGGGCCTTACGTGGAGCAGACGTATCTTAAATTGCTGGAGCAGCGTTACCTTCCGGCCCTGATGAACGGGCTGGTGAAACAGATGAACAGCGCGCCGCCGGAGTCGGAAGAGAAACTCGCCGCATTGCGCGTCATCCGCATGCTGGAAGACAAGAGCGGGCGTAATGACGCGGTGGTGAAGCAGTTTATGGCGAAGCGCTGGAGCGAGCAGTTTCACGGGAAGCGTGATGTTCAGGCACAGCTGATGTCCCATCTCGATTATGCGCTGGCACACACTGACTGGCATGCGCAGCGCCAGCAGGGTGATGCCGACGCGGTCAGCCTGTGGGCACCTTATGGTAACCCCGTCGCCGCGGCGCAGAAAGAGCTGAGTAAGCTGCCGGTTTATCAGCGGGTATACCAGAGCCTGAAAACGCGGGCGCTGGGCGTACTGCCCGCCGATCTCAGCCTGCGCGATCAGACTGGACCGACGTTTGATCAGACATTTATTTCCACCGGCGACAATAAGCTGATCGTTCCGCAGTTTCTGACCCGTTACGGCCTGCAGAGCTATTTTGTGAAGCAGCGTGAGGAGCTGGTGAAGCTGACCGCCATGGATTCCTGGGTGCTGGCCCTGACGCACAATGTGACCTACAGCGAGGCTGACCGGACGGAAATTCAGCGCCAGCTTATTGAGCAGTATATCAGCGATTACACCGCCACCTGGCGGGCTGGCATGGATAACCTGAATGTCCGGGGATATGAAAATCTGGCGGAACTGACCGGTGCGCTGGAGCAGATTGTCAGCGGCGATCAGCCTTTTCAGCGGGTTCTGACGGCGCTGCGTGACAATACCCGTCCGCCGCTCCTGCCTGAAAAGCTGAGCGACAAGGAACGCGCCCAGGCGCAGGCCGAACCTGACTGGCAACTGCTGAACCGTCTGGGGCATGAGTTTGCGCCCGAAAACAGTACCCTGGAAGAGCAGAAGGACAAAGCCAGCACCCTGCAGGCGGTCTATCAGCAACTGACCGAACTGCACCGCTATCTGCTGGCGATACAGAACGCGCCGGTGCCGGGAAAATCGGCCCTGAAGGCGGTGCAGCTCCGGCTGGATCAGAACAGCAGCGATCCGATTTTCGCCACCCGCCAGATGGCGAAAACCCTGCCTGCGCCGCTTAACCGGTGGGTGGGTAAGCTGGCGGAGCAGGCGTGGCATGTGGTGATGATAGAGGCGGTCCATTATATGGAGGTGGACTGGCGCGACAATGTGGTGAAAACCTTCAACGATCAGCTGGCGGATAAATATCCGTTTAACGCCCGGTCGAAAGAAGATGCCTCGCTGGATGCGTTTGAACGCTTCTTTAAACCGGGAGGCGTGCTGGATACGTTCTACCAGCAGAACCTGCAACTGTTTGTGGAAAACAGCCAGGGGCTGAACGGGGAAGACAGTGTGGTGATCCGTGAAGATGTCCTGAACCAGCTCGATACCGCGCAGAAGATCCGCGACATCTTCTTCAGCCCGCAGAACGGGCTGGGGGCGCAGTTCGCGGTGGAAACCGTGGCGCTGTCCGGCAACAAGCGGCGCAGCGTACTGAACCTGGACGGACAACTGGTGGATTACGCCCAGGGGCGCAACTACACGGCGCATCTGGTGTGGCCGAACAATATGCGCGAAGGCAATGAGAGCAAGCTGACGCTGGTGGGCGCGGGGGGGCAACACCTCGCCGCGCAGCATTGCCTTCAGCGGCCCGTGGGCGCAGTTCCGCCTGTTTGGCGCAGGGCAACTCACCAGCGTACAGGACGGTACTTTTACCGCCCGCTTCAGCGTGGATGGCGGCACCATGACTTACCGTATCCACACCGATACGCAGGACAACCCGTTTGCCGGCGGGCTGTTCAGCCAGTTCCGGCTGCCGGATACGTTGTACTGAGGAGGTGGCGACGATGAGTACGGATATTCAGACGATTATCACCGGCCAGGATCCGCGCGGTCTGCCGGAGTTCAGCGCCATGCGTGAGGAGATCAACAAGGTCAGCCACCCGGCGCAGCCGGAGATGAACTGGACGCTGGTGGAGTCGCTGGCGCTGACCATTTTTAAGTCCAACGGCGTGGATTTGCACACCGCCAGCTACTACACGCTGGCGCGCACGCGTACGCAGGGGCTGGTCGGGTTCTGCGAAGGCGTGGAGCTGCTGGCGGCGATGATTGGCCGCGAATGGGATAAGTTCTGGCCGCAGGGTGGGGCCGCGCGCACGGAAATGCTGGACTGGTTCAACGCCCGGACCGGCAATATTCTGCGCCAGCAGCTGGCTTTTTCCGAAGCGGACCTGCCGCTGCTGTATCGCGTGGAGCGGGCGCTGCAGGTGATTTGCGACAAACTCCAGCAGGTGGAGCTTAAGCGCATCCCCCGGGTGGAAAATCTGCTCTATTTTGTGCAGAACACGCGAAAACGCTGCGAGCCTCAGCCGAGAGAGAAAACGGCAAACGCGGCGGCGAAAACCACGGTTCGCACGTTGATGTATATGCCGGAGAGCATGGAAACGGCTGGCGCTCCCGTACCGCCGTTGCCGGAACTGCCAGAGGTGAGGGTAGTCGTCCCCGAAGAGGCAGCCGCAGTATCGTCCCGGACCCGGGGGATATCGGGAAACACCCTCAAAGGTTTTATCGCCGGGATACTCTGTAGCGCGGTTGTCACGGCTGTCGTCTGGTGGTGGCAGGTTTATCCTCTGCAACAGCAGGTGGCGGCGGCACGTGATACGGCGCAGGGGGCGGCAACAGTCTGGCTGGCATCGCCACAACTGAGCGATTACCCGCAACGGCTACAGCAACTGGCCGGTGCTTCGCCGTTGCAGCCGCTGGAAGCAGGTCAGCGAATGGTCCGGATGGCCGACAGCCGCTGGCCGGAGAGTCTGCAGCAGCAGCAGGCCACCACCACGTGGAACGACACCCTGAAAGGTCGCGCGGTGAACAGCCCGCAGATGCTGGGCTGGCAGCAGACGCGGGCAGATTTACGTTCGTTTGCTGAGCTTTTAGTTCAGCGTGAGCAGGCGAAAGAGGGAATCACGCTCTCTTATATCAAAACCATTATTTATCAGGCCGAGCGCTCGCTGAATCAGGACACACCGCTGGAATACCTGCTGACACAGTACCAGCAGGCACGGTCTGCCGGAAAAAATACCGGGATGCTGGAAAAACAGATCAACGAACGGCTGGACGGGGTGCTGAGTCGCTGGCTGCTGTTGTCGCAGAGCCAGACGCCGGAAACGCCGGACGGTAAACCAGGAAAATAAAGGAGTATTGCTATGGCAAATCTTGTGTATCTGACATTAAACGGACAGCTTCAGGGGCTGATTTCGGCAGGGTGTTCGTCGCAGGCGTCCATCGGGAATAAAGCGCAGCTGGCGCATCTGGATCAGATTATGGTGACAAGTCTCAAACATGGGCTGAGCCGGGCGCAAAACGTTAATCATCAAACGCTGGATATCAGTAAACCGGTGGATAAATCTACTCCACTATTGAGCAAGGCGATTAATGAGAATGAATGCCTGACCTGTGATTTTGAGTTTTACCGGACTAACCGGTTTGGGATTAATGAATTGTATTATCGGGTAAAACTGATCAACGCCAGAATAGCCAGAATCACGTTACAGGTGCCTCATACCATCCTCAATAGTCAGGGGCAACCGGAAGAGGTTATTTCGTTCAGCTACGAGAGTATTACTCAGGAGCACTGCGTTGCTGGTACGAGTGCATACAGCCTGTGGAGCGAGCGGATATTCTGATGGCGGTATCTGGAGAACATCACATATCGGATCCTGCGGGGATTGCTGATACTTTTTATAAATGCTATCCGGATGCTGTCAGTGGAATTGAAAATGTCCGCTTAATGAAGGGGAAAGAAATTCCTGACTGGCGGTAAATCAGGGTATGGCTGATAATAAGAAACGTCTTTGCCTGTTACTTAACAGTCAGAGCGGAATTGATATCGCAGGAGTCAGTTCCATTAACGGGCGGCAGGTCAGGGCCCATTTGCGTAGCGGGCAATGGCACGGTTTCTGGTCCGGAAAAAGAGATGGGTTAGAGGACAGGATATTTTCATACCGCTGGCTGCCGCCACAGGTAATTGGCGGCAGACAACGTAAAGGTGTGGCATCTGGTTACTGATAGCGATTTACCATATCCTTAACCACCGCGGCGAATGTTTTCTGCTTTAATTGAACTATTTGCTGGTCTGTCACTGATGTTTTTCCGGTCATCGGTTGAAGGGTATTGTATTCATAGTTTACCGGAGACCAGGTCGCCCATTCTCCAGTTGCTACATCTACCAGGGCGAAACGCACCAGGTAACGCAGCGAGTCTGTACTGGATAGTTTTTCGTTTCGATAATCTGACCAGACCAGGGTTTTGGTTGTTGTGTCATATTTGCCCGACTGTAGCGTGTCCCAGTATACGATGACTGCTTTTTGTTGCCCTTTTGCCGCAATATAGCGTAGTGCTTGCATATAGTTCATATTTTCGCTGGTGGCGGCTTCCCCTTCCTCATTTTTTACCTTATTACAGGAAATCGCTTTTTGCCGGTCCGGGATACCTGAAAATGTCGATATCCGGTAATACCGACTCATTTCCTGTTGCATAACCATCTCTGGAGCGCGGTTGCCGGACTGGACCAGGATGACAGCGGAGTTCAGCGGTACGCTGAATTTCTCACCTTCCAGTGCGGCCTGGATATCTTCTTCTGAAACAGCAAGTGTGGTCTCGTTGCCAAAGATATCTTTATCTGTTAACTGGTTGGAAGCATTTTTACTGATGCCACTCTCCTTTATGGAAACATCCTTTTTCTTTGCGTCAATTGGGGAGCGAACACAGCCACTCAATAAAAATATTGCTGCGCATAAATATATTATTGAACAGGTTTTCATATATTTTCCTGGAATGTATGATGGGAATTCATGTAGTTATAAAACTCCGATTGTTATTATATCCTGTTATTGATAAATTCAGGAGGATTGTTTTTATATTCATAGGTCATATAAAATGATCTTATTTAATATTTATTGTTTATCTTTGATGTGTTTTGGGATAATTCTATTACCCGATTTTTATTTGTCTGTGGTGTTCTTGTGTGTATTAACTAACGACGATGTTGAGTTCCTCTGGAAGATAAAACAGGAGAATGTGATATGAGTTTTCTTCCTTATCATAGTAACAATTCCGTCATGCCTGCCTGGGTAACGATTGATGAAACCGTTAATAGTATAAAAAGAAAACAAATGAAGGAGTTTCAGACAGTGAGATATGGCGTTATGCGCTATATGGGAACCCAGCGTCGCACTGTGGAGTGCGTACGAGCTCTTCTTAAAATATAGCGGTGAGGGGGGGATTGACTCGCTTCGCTCGCCCTGCGGGTAGATTCCTCGCGGGCTAGTCATCTGTCCAGCTGGCTGCGCCAGCAGTCGAACCCCGGTCGGGGCTTCTCATCCCCCCGCAGGCGTGCAATATGCGAAAAAAAAGCCCGTACTTGCGTACGAGCTCTTCTTAAAATATGGCGGTGAGGCGGGGATTGACTCGCTTTGCTCGCCCCTTCGGGGCAGCCCGTTCGCGACGCTCCCGGTCTGTCCAGCTGGCTGCGCCAGTTGTCGAACCCCGGTCGGGGCTTCTCATCCCCCCGCAGGTGTGCAATATGCGAAAAAAAAGCCCGTACTTGCGTACGAGCTCTTCTTAAAATATGGCGGTGAGGGGGGGATTCGAACCCCCGATACGTTGCCGTATACACACTTTCCAGGCGTGCTCCTTCAGCCACTCGGACACCTCACCATATTGTTGTTCCTGTGCTACCGGAACGGGCGCTAATTTAGGGAAATACCGCCCCGGCGTCAATCAACTTTTTGAAAAAAACGTGCATTTACACAAACTTCAAACAATCTGGAGCTTAAATAAGCGGGAATTGTTTTTTTTGCCAGCACCCTAAAATTTGCTACTCTGAGGTTCCCTCGAAAAATGATGATAATAAGTGCGAGAAAGTTCCGCATAGCAATGCTCAGGAGAAAAGATGGACATAATTTTTTATCACCCAACATTCGATACAAGCTGGTGGATTAATGCTCTGGCAAAAGCAATACCAGGCGCGAACGTCCGTGAGTGGAAAGCGGGTGATAATGCGCATGCTGACTATGCGCTGGTTTGGCATCCGCCGGTTGAAATGCTCGCGGGGCGAAAATTAAAAGCCGTATTTGCACTGGGTGCGGGCGTCGATTCCATTCTCAGTAAACTAAACGCTCACCCGGAGATGTTGGATACCTCGATCCCGCTTTTTCGTCTGGAAGATACGGGTATGGGCCTGCAAATGCAGGAATATGCGGTAAGTCAGGTGCTGCACTGGTTTCGTCGCTTTGATGATTACCAGGCATTAAAAAAACAGGCGAAATGGCAACCTTTACCAGAGTATACCCGCGATGAGTTCACCATCGGGATTATGGGGGCTGGGGTTTTAGGTGCGAAAGTTGCCGAGAGTTTACAGTCATGGGGGTTCCCGCTGCGCTGCTGGAGTCGTACGCGTAAATCCTGGCCTGGCGTGGAAAGCTTTGCTGGTACCGAAGAGCTGGGCGCGTTTTTGAGCCAAACTCGCGTGCTTATCAACCTTCTACCCAATACGGCAGAAACCGTGGGCATCATTAACGCAGGTTTACTCAGCCAGTTACAGGATGGCGCTTATGTGCTGAACCTGGCGCGCGGCGTTCATCTCAAAGAAGACGATCTTCTGGCATCGCTGGACAGCGGCAAGGTGAAAGGCGCCATGCTGGATGTCTATAGCCGTGAACCGCTGCCGGAAACCAGCCCGCTATGGAAACATCCGCGAGTGGCGATGACACCGCACATCGCCGCTGTTACCCGTCCGGCGGAAGCGGTGGATTATATCTCCCGTACGATTTTGAGTCTGGAAAGTGGCAAAGCCGTTACGGGTCAGGTCGATCGCGTACGGGGGTACTAATGCTAACCCGGCAAGTGCCGGGTTTCCGCTAATAAATGGCGGCGATACCTGCTATCCTTGACGGAAAATGACTACAGGAGAGAGTTATGTATCCCGTTGACCTGCATATGCATACCGTCGCCAGCACCCACGCCTACAGCACCTTAAGTGATTACATCGCTGAAGCCCGTCGCAAAGGCATCAAGCTGTTTGCCATTACCGATCATGGACCGGACATGGCGGATGCGCCTCACCACTGGCACTTTATTAATATGCGCATTTGGCCTCGAATCGTGGACGGCGTAGGGATCCTGCGCGGAATTGAAGCGAATATTAAAAATATTGAAGGTGAAATTGACTGCTCAGGTCCGATGTTTACTTCCCTGGATTTGATTATCGCAGGCTTTCATGAGCCGGTTTTCGCTCCACACGATAAAGACACGAATACGCAGGCGATGATAGCCACCATGGCCAGTGGCAACGTACACATTATCAGCCATCCCGGGAATCCGAAATATCCCGTCGATATCACTGCGATTGCTCAGGCCGCGGCAAAATATCAGGTTGCGTTGGAAATCAACAACTCTTCGTTTTTGCATTCACGTAAGGGCAGTGAGGACAATTGCCGCGCGGTTGCTGCGGCTGTGCGTGATGCCGGCGGCTGGGTCGCGTTAGGGTCAGATTCACATACCGCTTTCACCTTAGGAGATTTCGGTGAATGCCGTAAAATTCTGGATGATGTGAATTTCCCGGAAGACCGAATTTTAAACGTTACGCCAAAACGCCTGCTGACGTTTCTGGAATCGCGAGGCATGGAGCCGATCGCGGAATTTGCTGAACTGTAATTGTTACTAACTGGAATATATCAATGAACGAGTTTTCTATCCTGTGTCGTGTACTGGGCTCGCTGTTTTACCGCCAACCTCAGGACCCTATACTGGTTCCTCTGTTTACCCTGATTAGCGAAGGTAAACTTTCCGCCAACTGGCCGCTGGAACAGGACGAACTGTTGGCTCGTCTGCAGAAGAGTTGCGATATGCCTCAGTTGGCTGCGGATTACAACGCGTTATTTGTGGGAGACGATTGTGCGGTGCCGCCTTATCGTAGCGCCTGGGTAGAAGGGGCGAAAGAATCGGATGTGCGTGCATTCCTTTCTGCCCGGGGAATGCCGCTGGCAGATACGCCGGCAGATCATATTGGCACGCTGTTGCTGGCGGCTTCATGGCTTGAAGATCAGTCTGCGGAAGATGAAAGCGAAGCGCTTGAAACCTTGTTTGTGGACTACCTGTTACCCTGGTGCGGCACGTTTCTGGGGAAAGTTGAAGCGCATGCGAATACCCCATTCTGGCGTACTATAGCGCCTCTGACGCGCGATGCGATTGGTGCGATGTGGGACGAATTGCAGGAAGATACAGACGAATAAATGTGATTTTAATCACATTAAACTGCAACTCAATTTATCAACTTGCATAAATTGTGTGCGCGATCGCATTCCCATGCCGTTTTTCTGCTAAGATGCGCGGCATGAATATACTTCTCTCAATTGCAATCACAACGGGCATTCTCTCCGGGATCTGGGGATGGGTGGCCGTTTCTCTCGGTTTACTCAGCTGGGCTGGTTTTCTGGGCTGCACAGCCTACTTTGCCTGTCCGCAAGGTGGGTTGAAAGGGCTGTGGATCTCGGCGTGTACGCTGCTAAGCGGTGTTGTGTGGGCGTTGGTGATTATTAACGGCAGTGCGCTTGCCCCACATATGGATATTGTTGGCTATGTCATGACGGGAATTGTCGCGTTTATGATGTGTATACAGGCAAAGCAATGGTTGCTTTCATTTGTGCCGGGCACATTTATTGGTGCTTGTGCAACGTTTGCAGGGCAGGGAGACTGGCGACTGGTCGTGCCATCTTTGGCGTTGGGCCTGGTATTCGGCTATGCGATGAAAAATAGCGGATTGTGGCTGGCGTCACGCCGTGAAAGTCGGATATCGCCGACGTTGACCAATAAATAAAAAGCGTGAGGATCCCCTCACGCTTTTTATGCCGTAACGATCTATCAGGATTCTGGCGGTACCGACATATGGCGGTATTTAACCAAGATGTCATTATCAACTTGTTTCTTATCCTGCAAATCCCACAATCCGCGATCTATCCCGTCATTAATCAGGAAGATAACGCCGGTTTCAATTGCTGACATCAGGCAAAGCATAACCGGTTCGTTAGAGGTATAACCAATTTCACCCTCCAACAGACGCTGGTAGTCAATGAAGCGGAACACCCCAGCCTGCACTTCATAAGACAGAATGGTTTTGCTGGTATTCACCGATGAGAGGATTTCACCGGTACTGACGTTAACCACGCGCAGGTTTACCGCTATCTGGTCAAGCTGGTATTGCGTATCGGCGCCAATACCGAAATAGCGCGCGCCGACTCCCCCTGATTTAACGTTGCTTTCATAACCGATAATTGACCCTTCCACCATGACGTTTGCAGCGGTCAGGGACTGGAGTGGGATCCGGTTATTAATGGCAACCGTACCGTTTTCCTGAGCCGCGCGAATGATTTTTCGTTCGTTAAGCAAGTTCTGTAACCCCTGACGTTCCAGCGGGACGAACCAACGAGAATCTTTCAATGCGGTGACGAGCATAGCCGTGGCGCTTTGCGGAACGGCGGTAGAGAAGTTACTTGCCGGGTAAGGTTTAAACTGGCCAGTCTCATCCTGAATGTTGTATACCGACACAAATATCTTACCTGTAGGCATAGGTAGATGCGTCAAATCTTTATAGCTTTGGGCTCGGGGCATTAACGTCGGCTTAGCGGCCTCTTGAGGCGGGGCGGTTAAGCATCCGCTGAGTAAAATTACTGCCACCATGATAAGTAAGCGCTGCATGATTTTTTCCTTTCGTGGCTATAATTTAGAAATCGGTTGACTGATTTTGCAAACCCGAAACTTCAATAGTCGACGTTTTCCCTGTTTTCCTGTCCGTGACATTCAATTGCAGTTGCCCATCCCGGTTGGCGATATCAATGATAAAATCATTGGTTACCATCCTCCCCGGTTTACCGGTATTGATATTAGTGAGTAAACCACCGAGTATTTGCGACTGAATAGCTTGAGTAAAATTATCCAGTGCTGATGGGACTTCAACCCCGAAATCATCACCACTCGGATCTTTATACGAGTTCTGCGCCTGGGCGCTATTTAATAAAAAAGAACCGTTGTTTGGATTGCCACCAAAGTTTGGGTTGCGGAACTGGAACGTCATGTTTCCGGCCCAACTTAATGGTGAAATTAGCATGAGCAAAACCACTGCATGTTTGACACGCATGAAAGCCTCCGGACAAAATCATGTTTTAGAATTCATCACGCGCTAAATCGCTTGTGCTTAATAGTGTTTGATCTATTTGCCGGCGATTTAATGCTTCCTCAGTTTCTGCCAATGCGAAGACCACTATTTTGTCGAAGTCTCTTTTCGTCGGGAATAAAAAGGTCTGGAAGATAACGTCCTGATTGACCGTTATAGTAATCCAACTTCCCCAACGTGCACTGGGCCTTTCATTAATGGTTAAGTTTCCTGTGTACTCGCTTTCCCACTTGTCACTAAAGGCCCTATAAAAATCATGGCCAATGGAAGAGACCGTGTGGTCAGTCAATAGTCCGGGAACCTCCACTTCTACAGCCGCGTGTAGATTCCCGGCAGCAAGGACTAAATTTGCTGCCACAATCCAGGTCAAATAGCGTTTCATGGCTTTATCGCCTGAGGTTATCATTGGCCCACGAAACCGCCTGCGTACGATTTTTGACAGCTATCTTTTTGAAAAGGTTATAAAGATGTGTTTTCACCGTATTTTCACTGATAAATAGTGAGCGCGCGATTTCAATATTTGAGGCACCGATACGTAATTTATTAAGGATCTCTTTTTCACGGTGAGTCAGTAATGCCGACTCCGTGCTGTTGTAACGATAGTTACCGGAATGTGTGATCAGGTAGCTGGCGAGCTTTTGCGAAAAGTAGCATTCGCCGCGCAGCACACCTTGCAAGCCGCTGACTACACGTTGTTCATCTTCGGTTGCGTAAAATACACCATTGATATGCGGCCAGTTTTCAATATCCCGATAGGGATAATCATCTGGGGTATTCAACAATAAAGTCTTTATATTGTTGTTTTTTCTGCTCAAATTATCTTGCCAGTAATGGATCAGTTTTTTATCTGCCTCCATCATATCCATTAAAACAATGCAGCTGGAGGAAATATCATCCAGAGATCGTTGAATATTATGCAATTTTCCGGTTAGCGCCAGTGATTGCTTTAAGTGCTGTAATAACGCAGTTGCCTGCAGCGAAGGTTTAGTGATCAACAATAATGTATGACCATGAATACTATGGACTTCATTAAACATGATGAAACTCCACTTTTTTTAGTCGCACACCTGACAGCTGTCTCTACTAAAATAGAGGCACCAGAAGTACTGACAGATGTTGCACTGCTGTGTAGAAATAAAATATCGACCCAACGGGGTAAAAATATCAAAATAAATGGACTTCAACTGTTTTCAATCTAGCTATTACAAATCTTAAAGCAAGTGTTAAACATGTTACATAATGTAAATTTATATATTAAAATGTGATTTTGGGGTTTTAATTGAGTTTAGATTTGATAGTAAAGTTGTACATTTTAGGCTTATTGCATAGATTTAAAAAATCATACAAATTATAATATATCATTGATTTAAAATAAAAAAAATTAAAATTTTTCGGCTTTGAATTCCTGATGAATTCAGGTTGTCTCGCCTGAGTTTAAGTTGGACAATTTTAGATTGAAAAAAATGACGCTTGTCACGACTTGTACCGATGTCTATCGCAGCACGATGCTACGAAGCCCGGAAATGGAGGGGGATGCGCTTTTTCTGCCTCTGCATAGAAATTCACTCTTAAGGCTTTAAAAGAAATTAAATTCAAGGCGGTAACGGTATTGTTTGTTGTTAATTAATACTTTGGGGTGAATCCAAATATAAAAATACCACTGGCGGGTGAGTTATTTAAAATGTTTCAGCGGACATACTCTTCATCGTAACGTGGCGTTAACAAATGTAAGTCATGTTAACAACAATTTGAGTGGTAACTAATTTAACTTCATGTACGACCAGGTCCAGGGTGACAACATGAAAAACAAGTTGTTATTTATGATGTTTACAATACTGGGTGTGCCTGGGATTGCATCCGCAGCAAGTTATGATTTAGCTAATTCAGAATATAACTTTGCGGTAAATGAATTAAGTAAGTCTTCATTTAATCAGGCAGCCATTATTGGTCAGGTCGGCACTGCGAACAGTGCAAATACTCGTCAGGGCGGCTCGAAGCTACTGTCGGTCATTTCGCAAGAAGGTTCTGGTAACCGGGCGAAAACAGACCAGACGGGATCATATAACTTTGCATATATTGATCAGGTGGGTAGTTCCAATGACGCGAGTATTAAACAAGGTTCTTATGGTAATACAGCGGTAATTATCCAGAAAGGCTCTGGTAATAAAGCAAATATTACCCAGTATGGTACACAAAAAACAGCAGTTGTGGTGCAGAGACAGTCGCATATGGCAATTCGCGTAACTCAACGCTAATCCATTAACGACTTTTAAATCAATCCGATGGGGGTTTACCATGAAACTTTTAAAAGTGGCAGCATTCGCAGCAATCGTAGTTTCTGGCAGTGCTCTGGCTGGTGTTGTTCCGCAATGGGGCGGCAATCATCATGGCGGCGGTAATAACTATGGCCCTGATTCTTCAATGAGCATCTACCAATATGGGACAGGCAACGTAGCGAATGCTCTGCAAAGTGATGCGCGTAAATCAGATGTCACCATCACACAACACGGGCGTGGAAACGGGGCTGTTGTAGGTCAAGGTGCTGATGACAGTACCATTAACCTGAAACAGACTGGCTTCCAGAACAGCGCCACTATCGATCAGTGGAATGCAAAAAATGCTGATATTAGCGTGACCCAGTTCGGTGGCCGTAACGGTGCGTTGGTTAATCAGACCGCTTCTGATTCCAATGTGCTGATTCGTCAAGTTGGCTTTGGCAACAACGCCACAGCTAACCAACACTAATTCAGTTTTCTGACTGATAATAAACAGGGCGTGAGCCCTGTTTTTTTTCGGGAGAATATGATGCATACGTTATTACTCATTGCCGCGCTGGCAAATCAAATAACATTCAATACGACCCAGCAAGGCGATATGTACACCATTATTCCACAGGTGACGTTAACTCAACCCTGCGTATGTGAGGTACAAGTTCTTGCCGTTCGTAAGGGGGAGGGGGGACAAAGCCAATCGCAGCAGAAAACAAGCCTTTCGGTCCCCGCTAATCGGCCGATTGAACTAACTAAACTGAGCTTTAATATTTCACCTGGGGATTCGGTCAAAATTATCGTTACCGTTTCGGATGGGCAGTCTCTGCATCTGTCACAACAATGGCCTGACTCAACCAGTCAGCCATAATTTTTGCTGTATTTGCATTAAGGGTGTGGCTGGGAATGCGGTGCTGTTCTATGAATATAGAAACGTACAACGTTTTATTTGATCGTAGCTCGCAGCGGTGAAGGATCATTCAGATCCCTCAAGGATGACTAATCATTGAGGAACCTTTATGTGTACATTTTTTAAACGTATTTTTAGCGCCAGTTTTTGTACGTTATCTTTTTTTACTCTCCCCGCAGTGGCACAGCAAATCTCGTCTGGCGGGGTTATTCATTTTCGCGGTGCAATAGTTGAAGCGCCCTGCGACGTTAGCACTCGACAACAACAGATCGAATTGTCTTGTATACGTAATGGCTCTACCCGTAATACCCTCTACAATCATCAACAGGTCACGACAGCCCCTCAGAATGTGCAGCAAATTGCCACTGTGAAAATGCATTACCTCAATGAACAGAAAAACATGGCAATTCTGAACATTGAATATAAATGAACCATTCTGGCTTAGACATGCAAACTTGTGGTTAAAAAGTGAGATTTCAAGGAAAACCCTGCTGTACACTTAACGAATCGTGTTTTGTCAGGGGGAAGTTATGCAATCACGCGTGCATGTGTTACACGGCGATATTACGACGATCGCAGTTGATGTGATTGTCAACGCGGCGAATTCAACTCTACTGGGAGGTGGTGGTGTTGATGGCGCGATCCACCGCGCTGCCGGACCTGCATTGTTGGAGGCGTGTAAACAGGTTATTCAGCAACAGGGACAATGCCCGACCGGGCATGCCGTTATCACGCTGGCGGGGGCACTTCCTGCAAAAGCGGTTATTCATACCGTAGGACCCGTCTGGCAAGGTGGAGAGCATCATGAGGCTGAACGTCTCGAAGAGGCCTATCTGAATACGCTGCAACTGGCCCTGGCCAATGGGTATCAATCCATTGCATTTCCGGCAATCAGTACCGGAGCCTACGGATATCCCCGCGCAGCAGCGGCAGAAATCGCGGTAAACACGGTGTTGAAATTTATTACCCGTCGTACGCTTCCAGATCAAATATACTTTGTTTGTTTTGACGAAGAAAACGCTCAACTCTACAAGAGACTACTTGCCCAGCAAGGTGACAATAACGGACTGATATGACACGACTTGAGCGGGCTATCACGCCACTTTGCGCTAACCACCCTGGAGACTGTGGCATTCTTACGTTGGGTGACAGCCTGGATGCCTTTGCTGCTCGTTATCGGCTAACAGAAATGGCGGAACGTACACTGGATGTGCAGTACTACATCTGGGAGAACGATATGTCCGGGCTATTGCTGTTTTCAGTTCTGTTGGCGGCGGCGAAACGTGGAGTGAAGGTCCGCTTGCTGTTGGATGACAACAACACGCCGGGTCTTGATGACACGCTGCGGCTACTGGACAGCCATCCTAATATACAAGTTCGTCTGTTTAATCCCTTTTCCTTTCGTATCCTGCGCGCCCTCGGCTATTTGACCGATTTTGCCCGGCTTAATCGGCGTATGCACAATAAAAGTTATACCGCTGACGGTGTGGTGACCATCGTGGGCGGGCGTAATATTGGTGATGCCTATTTTGGGGCGGGTGAGCAACCGCTGTTTTCCGATCTGGACGTCATGGCTATTGGGCCAGTTGTCAAAGATGTTGCGGATGATTTTGAGCGTTACTGGCACTGCCGTTCTGTTTCAACGTTACAAAACGTACTTGAGATGTCGGAGTCAGATTCCTTGCAGCGTATCGAACTGCCTGAATCCTGGTATAACGATGATATTACTCGCCGCTATCTGCACAAGCTGGAGACCAGCCAGTTTATGACCAGTCTTGATCAACAGTCGCTGCCGCTGATTTGGGCGAAAACGCGTTTGCTGAGTGATGATCCAGCCAAAGGTGAAGGGAAAGCGCCGCGCCATTCGTTATTACCGCAGCGTTTGTTTGATGTGATGGGGTCGCCTGGCGAGCGAATTGATATTATTTCCGCCTACTTTGTGCCAACTCGCGCCGGGGTAGCACAGCTTTTGAGAATGGTAAGGAAAGGCGTCAAGATTGCTATTTTAACCAATTCGCTGGCGGCGAATGATGTGGCTATTGTTCATGCGGGCTATGCGCGATGGCGAAAGAAACTGCTGCGCTACGGCGTAGAATTATACGAACTTAAACCTACCCGCGAACACGTTTCAGTGGTCCACGACCGCGGATTAACCGGTAATTCAGGGTCCAGCCTGCATGCAAAAACCTTCAGTATTGACGGCCGAAAAGTATTTATCGGCTCGCTTAATTTTGATCCCCGTTCAACGCTGCTTAATACGGAAATGGGGTTTGTGATTGAGAGTGAAGTGCTGGCTGAAGTGATCCATAAACGTTTTATGCAGAGCCAGCGTGACATGGCCTGGCAACTACGCCTCGACCGCTGGGGCAGAATTAATTGGGTGGATCGCGCTTCCGGCAGCGAACAGGTACTGAAAAAAGAACCCGCCACAGGATTCTGGAAGCGGGTTCTGGTGAAGCTTGCATCTGTGTTACCCATTGAGTGGCTGCTCTGAACCACGTAATGAGAGAAAAATTAACCGGCCACAGCTTTATTTTTATCTTGCTTAACGGGCGGTTTACCCGAGAAGAGAAACTTCAGCACCGGTATGCGTAAATGGATTTCGTACAGTATCACCGCAATCCCGACCACAAACAGCAGGCCGCAGAAAAAGCCCAGCAGATTCGATGAGATATGCGGTGTGATATACGCGCCAAAAAACAGCGTCAAAGGGTGATGCACTAAATAGATAAACAGCGATGCGTTGACAAAATAGGTCACGCGAGCCGACTGGAAATTCAACAAACGGTGACCAAGCGAAAAGACGACGTTCACCATCCACAGCCCCATGACCATGGTGATGACGTATTCGGTTTCATACATCCACGCATCGCCATTGCCATAACGTTGATTAAGCAGGTACGCGACAAACGCCAATGCTGCGCCTATCGTGCAGCCGCGCGATGGCGTGGTAAACAGCGCTTTCAGAGTAGGATTGATAAACGCCAGTGCGCCGAGCATAAAGAAAGGCACATAGAACAGCGTTTGCATAACAATAAAATTAAACATGCCATCGCTGAGAATTGAAGGGTAGAGGATGAAAATCGCCCTCCTGACGGCGGCATAACCGATACCCAATAAAATAAAAATCAGCGTTAATTTGCTCATCGACACAGAAGAGGGGTTAGCCCCTTCGCTACGCATTGTCTTATTTTTCATCTGGGTAAATACCCACATGCTTACGGTCGTTAAAACCACCAGAACCAGTAAAAACCACAGATGGGAAATAAGCTCCCAGGCCAGCGTGTTGTACTTTTCGTACCCGCTGAGAGTATGCCAGCTGTCTGCTTTGCCCTTCACGTATTGCAGCATGATAAATTGCGGCAGCGTCAGCAATGGAATCGCCGTCAGCATGGGGATTCCCACGCGTTCTACACGTACTTTCCACCACCGCTTTAGCGGATAGCGCAAAAATAACATGTACGAAAAGTAACCCGAAATAACAAAGAAGACCTGCATGCGAAATGCATGGATAAAATCGTTAAAAAGGGTCAACCACCACGATGGCTCTGCGCTGTTCACGTGCCAGGTATGGGTGGAATAGATCAGAGAAATATGGAAGGGGATCCCTAACAACATTAGCCAGGCACGGATGGAGTCAAGAAAATATTCACGTGGTGGTGATACAGAGCTCATAGACAGTTACGTATTCTCAGACTTTTCGTCTTATCCCTAAGACGAATAATGGTTACATTCGAGGCCAACCCTACACGAAGTCCAACAACCTGTCTCCAGGATAAGCACGCAAAGTGAAAACAGCAGACAAAGCTGCTTAAAGCATGAGCCAGCGCGCGAACAATACAGGGATTCAGTTGTCGGAATGCCCGATTATCCATTAAAATGGATCGGATCAATATAAGCACACAAAGGGGGAAGTGCTTACTAATTATGAAACATAAACTACAAATGATGAAAATGCGTTGGTTGGGTGCAGCAGTCATGTTAACGCTGTACACATCATCGAGCTGGGCGTTCAGCATTGATGATGTTGCAAAACAAGCTCAATCCTTAGCCGGTAAAGGCTATGAGGCGCCAAAAAGTAACTTGCCCTCCGTTTTCCGCGACATGAAATATGCGGATTATCAGCAGATCCAGTTTAATCGCGAT
Organism: Citrobacter sp. wls706; assembly: GCF_005281305.1. NCBI lineage: Bacteria > Pseudomonadati > Pseudomonadota > Gammaproteobacteria > Enterobacterales > Enterobacteriaceae > Citrobacter > Citrobacter sp. wls706. Next base: position 63,654 of record NZ_SZXG01000031.1, read on the forward strand.
AAAGCCTACTGGAGCAATCTCAAGACCCCATTTAAGCTCGAATTCTACCACCAGGGTATGTACTTCGACACGCCGGTCAAAATCAACGAAGTTACCGCCACTGCGGTGAAAAGAATCAAATATAGCCCGGATTACTTTAATTTTGGCGATGTTCAGCATGATAAAGACACGGTAAAAGATCTCGGTTTCGCCGGGTTCAAGGTGCTGTATCCGATCAACAGCAAAGATAAAAACGATGAAATCGTCAGCATGCTCGGTGCCAGCTATTTCCGTGTTCTCGGCGCAGGCCAGGTCTACGGTCTTTCTGCGCGCGGTCTCGCGATCGATACCGCTCTGCCTTCTGGTGAAGAATTTCCCCGCTTCCGTGAGTTTTGGATCGAACGTCCGAAACCGACTGACAAACGTTTAACCATCTACGCCTTGCTGGATTCTCCGCGCGCAACCGGAGCGTATCGCTTTGTCATTATTCCGGGGCGCGACACGGTTGTTGATGTTCAGTCCAAAGTTTACCTGCGCGACAAAGTGGGCAAGCTGGGCGTGGCGCCGTTAACCAGTATGTTCCTGTTCGGCCCAAACCAGCCATCTCCGGCAACGAACTATCGTCCGGAACTGCATGACTCTAATGGTTTGTCTATTCACGCTGGCAACGGCGAGTGGATTTGGCGTCCGCTGAACAACCCGAAACATCTCGCGGTGAGCAGCTTTGCCATGGAAAACCCGCAAGGTTTCGGTCTGTTGCAGCGTGGTCGTCAGTTCTCGCGTTTTGAAGATATTGACGATCGTTACGACCTGCGTCCGAGCGCCTGGATCACGCCAAAAGGTGACTGGGGCAAAGGTAAGATTGAGTTAGTTGAAATTCCGACTAACGATGAAACGAACGATAATATCGTCGCGTACTGGACGCCGGATCAACTGCCTGAAGCGGGCAAAGAGATGAACTTCAAGTACTCCCTGACGTTCACGCGTGATGAAGACAAGCTTCATGCGCCGGAAAATGCCTGGGTACAGCAGACTCGTCGTTCTACGGGTGATGTTAAACAATCCAATCTGATTCGTCAGCCAGACGGTACTATCGCGTTTGTGGTGGATTTTACCGGCGCAGACATGAAAAAGCTGCCGCAGGATACCCCGGTTACCGCACAAACCAGCATTGGCGACAACGGCGAGATCGTTGAAAACACCGTGCGTTACAACCCGGTCACTAAAGGTTGGCGTTTGATGCTGCGCGTGAAGGTGAAAGACGTGAAGAAAACCACTGAAATGCGAGCAGCTCTGGTCAATGCCGATCAGACGTTGAGTGAAACCTGGAGCTACCAGTTACCTGCCAATGAATAAGACAACTGAGTATATTGACGCAATGCCGCTTTCGGATATCGAAAAAGCGGCACTGCCGAAAACTGACATCCGCGCCGTTCATCAGGCGCTGGATGCCGAGCATCGTACTTACTCGCGCGAAGATGATTCACCGCAGGGTTCAGTGAAAGCTCGCCTTGAGCAAGCATGGCCAGATTCTCTGGCGAAAGAACAGTTGGTTAAGGACGATGAAGGACGCGATCAGCTTCAGGCGATGCCAAAAGCAACGCGTACTTCGATGTTCCCCGATCCCTGGCGTACCAACCCGGTTGGTCGTTTTTGGGATCGTCTGCGTGGACGTGATGTGACTCCGCGTTATCTTTCGCGTTTGACGAAAGAAGAACAAGAGAGCGAGCAAAAATGGCGTACCGTTGGCACAATCCGCCGCTATACGCTGTTGATCTTAACGCTGGCGCAAACGGTCGTAGCAACCTGGTATATGAAGACAATCCTTCCGTACCAGGGTTGGGCATTCATAAATCCGGTCGACATGATGGGGCAGGACCTGTGGGTGTCCTTTATGCAACTGCTGCCCTACATGCTACAGACCGGCATTCTGATTTTGTTTGCCGTACTTTTCTGTTGGGTCTCTGCGGGGTTCTGGACCGCGCTGATGGGCTTCCTGCAACTGCTGATTGGGCGAGATAAGTACAGTATCTCCGCCTCAACGGTAGGGGATGAACCACTGAATCCTGAACACCGTACCGCACTGATTATGCCTATCTGTAACGAGGACGTTGACCGCGTATTCGCGGGGCTGCGCGCCACGTGGGAGTCGGTTAAAGCAACGGGCAACGCTGAGCATTTTGATGTTTACATCCTGAGCGACAGCTACAACCCAGATATCTGCGTAGCGGAACAAAAAGCGTGGATGGAACTGATTGCTGAAGTGCAGGGCGAAGGGCAGATTTTCTACCGTCGTCGTCGTCGTCGTGTGAAGCGCAAAAGCGGCAACATCGATGACTTCTGCCGCCGTTGGGGGAATCAGTACAGCTATATGGTAGTGCTCGACGCTGACTCCGTGATGAGCGGAGACTGTCTCAGCGGTCTGGTACGTCTGATGGAAGCAAATCCGAACGCCGGGATTATCCAGTCTTCGCCGAAGGCTTCCGGTATGGATACGCTGTATGCGCGTTGCCAGCAGTTCGCGACCCGTGTTTATGGCCCGTTGTTTACCGCCGGGCTTCACTTCTGGCAGTTGGGTGAATCGCACTACTGGGGTCATAACGCCATCATTCGCGTGAAGCCGTTTATTGAACACTGTGCGCTGGCGCCGTTACCAGGTGAAGGCTCATTTGCCGGTTCGATCCTCTCCCATGACTTCGTGGAAGCGGCATTAATGCGTCGTGCCGGCTGGGGCGTGTGGATCGCTTACGATCTGCCGGGTTCTTATGAAGAGCTGCCGCCAAACCTGTTGGATGAACTCAAGCGTGACCGTCGCTGGTGCCACGGTAACCTGATGAACTTCCGTCTGTTCCTGGTCAAGGGGATGCACCCGGTTCACCGCGCGGTGTTCCTGACCGGCGTTATGTCCTATCTGTCAGCGCCGTTATGGTTCATGTTCCTCGCGCTGTCTACCGCCTTGCAGGTAGTCCATGCGTTGACGGAGCCGCAGTATTTCCTGCAACCGCGGCAGCTATTCCCGGTATGGCCGCAATGGCGACCTGAACTGGCGATCGCGCTGTTTGCCTCCACCATGGTGCTGCTGTTCCTGCCGAAGCTGCTGAGCATTTTGCTTATCTGGTGTAAAGGGACGAAAGAGTACGGTGGATTTATTCGCGTCACGCTGTCGCTGCTGCTGGAGGTTCTGTTCTCTGTGCTGCTGGCGCCGGTGCGTATGCTGTTCCATACCGTTTTCGTGGTGAGCGCATTCCTCGGTTGGGAAGTGGTGTGGAATTCGCCGCAGCGTGATGACGATTCAACCCCGTGGGGGGAAGCGTTTATGCGTCACGGTTCTCAGCTACTGCTGGGGCTGGTGTGGGCTGTGGGTATGGCCTGGCTGGATCTGCGTTTTCTGTTCTGGCTGGCGCCGATTGTCTTCTCGCTGATCCTCTCGCCGTTTGTTTCCGTAATTTCCAGTCGTTCTACGGTTGGGTTACGAACCAAACGTTGGAAGCTGTTCCTGATCCCGGAAGAGTACTCTCCGCCACAGGTGTTGGTGGATACAGATAACTACCTGGTGATGAACCGTAATCGTACGCTGGACGACGGCTTTATGCATGCGGTGTTTAACCCGTCGTTTAACGCGCTGGCGACGGCAATGGCGACTGCGCGCCACCGCGCCAGTAACGTTCTTGAGATTGCACGCGACCGTCATGTGGAGCAGGCGCTGAACGAAACGCCGGAGAAACTGAATCGCGATCGTCGCCTTGTGCTGTTAAGCGATCCGGTGACCATGGCGCGTTTACATTATCGCGTCTGGAATTCACCTGATAAGTATTCTTCGTGGGTGAATTACTATCAGGGTCTGACCCTGAATCCGTTAGCGCTCAGGAAAAAATAAGCGTTCTGTAATGTGAAAATACCGGCCTGGTGCCGGTATTTTTTTATACTTAATAAAAAGAGTCATGGGGTACCAGATGCGAATAGTGGCAGTGGCGATAATGGTCTTGTTCCTGAGCGGATGCGGCAGCATTATTAGCCGGACCATCCCAGGACAAGGGCACGGCAACCAATACTATCCAGGCGTACAGTGGGATGTCCGGGATTCCGCATGGCGCTACGTCACCATCCTCGGCCTGCCGTTTTCGCTGGTGTTTGATACGCTGCTGTTACCGCTCGACATTCACCATGGACCTTACGAGTAATTATCGCTCATCCCATTCATCGGCTGCGGTCTGACCCTCTTCGGTATCAAGGGGAGGCTCCAGCTGAAATTCACCTTCATCCCATTCGTGAAGCGTGTTTTCTTCCTGCCACTCCTGACGAATTTCAATCTCATCATAATCACCATCAAAAACGCTTTGCGCCGCTTCACCGCTTAGCATTGGCAGACATTCACCATCGACATCATCCTCATCGGCAAAGAATTCTGCTTGCCACATAATGTCGCCATCCTGTAGCACGTATTTTTGTACGCTTAGCTGCTGAACACTGGCATCGTCAGCCTCCAGACCCGGGTTATCTGCCAGAAACACTTCACGAGCAGCATCAATAGCCTCTTCCAGCGTGGCATAAAAATACATGTCATTCTTTGCCATAATCTTCTCCTAAGGTGAACAATAAATGGTGATGATTCAATCTATAGACCTCGATCCGCGGAGCGTCAAACCCATTGACTGCAGAGCTAACCTAAATGAATGCCAGCCGTTGGTAGCGACGACAAGGTTTTATGATGACGTCTTCGATTGGTATGGAAAAATTTACAATGCGAGATACTGAAGTTGGCGTAATGGACGACCGCGAATTTGAGAAAAAAAGGTAATGTGTGTGGTTAGCTGTGGCGTAATGAAAATCAAATAAATAAACGATACTGTTATATAAATGAATCTTCAGATTTAATACGTATTTATTCGAGTTTTTGATTGTGCCAATGCCCATTGTTCTGATGAGAGGATGTCTAACCTTATTAAAATAAAGGAAAAAATATATATTAATGTGAAAAAATCACAGAGGTAATTATTGAGGGATACTGAACTCAAGAAGCGTAAAAGTAATGACTAAGTATCCGCCATGTGCAACATCTGTTAATGGCGTGAGGCGTTTTAAAAAAAGATACTTAATAATAGATGATTAATACCAGATGTTATAAATGGATAAAAAATCATTAAATAATAAATGAATAAATATCACTGAAGTTGTACGGCTATATAGATTGCAAATGCTTATGCTTTATTATATAAAATGCCAACTCAAGAATACTCCTAAGGATGTTATGGAAAACAGTAATTCAAATAACAGGAAGTTGATGGCGTTCTATATAACTTGCTTAATCAGCTATATTCTTGGTGGGTTATGTCTTACGCAGTTTAAATTAACAATACAGAGCGTTCCGCAAACAATATATTTGATTATCATAGTAGGCTTGTTCTTTTTATATGGAATTATTTTCCTTTTTATGTTGTTTCAGTATTTATGCAGGAAAGATCTAACGTGTCTTATGATCTTAGGCATGGCGTTTCTTAGCAATAATATTTTCTTTGTGGAAACTATTTATATCGTTCAGGATTTAATTAATGATCACACTTCGATAGAAAAAAGAACTAACGATATCGCTATATTCTATTATTTTCGCCAACTTAGTTTTATTGCCTTGTTATTTGTATCCTTGAAATCTTATAAAGCATCTTCGACAATAATTGAAACTAAAGAAAGAGAACCATGCTATATAGCGGTGGCGTTTTTAATCATGTTGGCTATCGCTGTACTGGCGCATAGCCTGGCCAGTTATAATCCGGGCATGACCCTTGAGATTACGAGCTTAAAACCCGACAACGTAACTGTACACTGGCATATTGGCTACATTTATTCACTGATTGTTGCCTGGGGGTTGGTTCTGCTGTATTTGGTCATCAAAACTAAAACACATAATATCTTATGGAAAAGTATCGGCTTACTGTGTTGCTCAGGAATATTAACTAATGTACTGCTATTAAGCTTAGATGAATATAGTATGTATATTTGGTATATCAGCAGAGGGATTGAGGTGATCAGTACCCTTTGTATAATATCGATATTAATGTATAACACTTTTATTATTCTAAAAAAAGAAACGGATTCGGCTATCAAAGATGCCATGACCAAAATATACAACCGAAAGCTGTTCTATAGATCGTTAAAAACATCGCTAGCGAAAGGCGTGGTTTGCGTAATGGTCCTGGATATCGACAAATTTAAACGAATTAACGATACCTATGGGCATCAGGAGGGGGATCGGGTAATAATAAGTATTGTTGATATAATCAACAAGTCAATTAGAGACTCGGATATCTTTGCACGCATTGGCGGTGAAGAGTTTGCTATTCTTCTTAAGTGCAAGGATAAAGATGAAGTTCTTGTCGTTGCAGAACGAATCAGAAGAAATGTTGAGCATGGAACGACCATACCCAATGCCTATGATTTAAAAGAAAAGATGACGATCAGCATCGGTGTATATTGTAGCAAAGCTGATGATGATTCGGCGGATAAAGTTGTTTCTTATGCCGATGCTGCGTTGTATGACGCCAAAAACTCTGGCAGGAATAAGGTGTGTTACTATTATCATTAAAAGTAAAATGAATACTGCCTGAAAACGCAAAGTTTACTCTTCGGATTCAGGCAATATAGACAAATCATCCAGCGAGCTCAACGCTTCGGCGACGGCGCAGGCTATTCCACGAGTAGATCGCGTTAAACAGTACAACCCCCGCGGTCACGCAGAAAACCGCGCGAAAGCCGTAATTGGCGGATATTGCCGCCCCCATTAATGGTCCCGTTACGTTACCGATGTCGCGAAATGACTGGTTGTAACTGAAAATACGCCCGGCAACTTGATTGGTTGAGTTATAGACCAGCAGCGTTTGCACCGCCGGGAGCAGAGCGCCATCGGCAGCACCCAATAAAAAACGCAGAACGCCCAATTGCCAGGGCGTATGTACAAATGACATTGGAATCAGCAATAGCACGGAAATAATCAGTGCGACGATCAGGATCTTCTCCGGGCCAATCCGGTCACCGAGTTTGCCAAGCCTTGGGGCACTGATTAACGCCGCTACGCCGGGTACGGAGGCAATCATCCCACTAATGAACGCGATATTACTGACGTTTCCGGCTAATTCCCGCACGTATAACGTCAGGATTGGCGCAATGGAACCGGTCGCCACCTGAATGATTAAGGTGGTGACAAACAGGCTCAGCACCAGTTTGGGATTTTTTAACGAGGCCACGACTTCACGTATGTGCAGCATCTCTTTCTTGCTTACCGGCTGAAAACGCTCGCGGATAAAAAATAGCGTCAGGATAAAACAGACCAGCAGTACGCTGGCGGTAATGAAGAATACGGGACGCAATCCATACTGGTCAGCGAGTAGTCCACCTGCCAGCGGCCCGAGCAGTGCGCCACTGACGCCGCCGGTAGAGAGCGTTCCCAGCGCCCAGCCGCTTTTATTGCGTGGAACCTGGGTGGCGATCAACGCATTGGCGTTGGGAATGAAACCGCCGAGCAGACCCAACAGCGCGCGCAAAACCAGGAACTGCCAGATATTTTGCGCCAGCCCCATCAGCAGCATCACAATAGCCATACCCAACGCGGAACGCAGCAGCATGATTTTTCGCCCTTTGCGGTCGGCAAGGCCACCCCAGAAAGGGGAGGCGATAGCTGAAAACAAAAAGGTGATGCTGAACACCAGACCTGACCACATGTTCAGGGCGCTATGGCCCGTGACGCCGAGACTCTCAACGTACAAGGGCAAAAAGGGCATGACCAGGCTAAATGCTGCGCCGGTTAAAAAACAACCCAACCAGGCAACGGTGAGGTTGCGTTTCCAGTTTATGGGGGCATCTGAGGGTGACATAACGATCCGCAGTGTGAGGCGCTGTATGCGCTATCGATTGAATATAAGTAAGCAGACTAATTATGCGCCCGGTTGATAGTTGCTGCAATGCGGATAGCAGTTAAACCTAAAGCGAGTAAGGAGGGGTTGCAGCCCACTGGACTGCAACCGCGTGTTAGTACAGGGAAGGGGCGCCTTCAGGACGAGTCTTGAAGCGACGATGCAGCCACATATACTGTTCTGGGGCCATCATGATGCATTGTTCAACGATCTTATTCATCCATGCAGCCGTGGTTTCCGCGTCGTCTAACGGCGGTGAACACTCTGGCGGTAGCATAATCAGTTGATACCCTTTACCGTCGGGCTTACGGCGAGGAACAAATGGCACCAGGCAGGCATTCGACATGCGTGAAAGCATCCAGGTCCCGGAGGTCGTAGCGGCCTGTTCAACGGCAAACAGCGGTACAAACACGCTGGCGCGAGGGCCGTAGTCATGATCCGGTGCATACCAGACCACTTCGCCTTTTTTCAACGCTTTAATCATTCCTTTCAGGTCTTTACGATCAAGCATTGATTTATTAGAGCGCATGCGGCCCCAGGTCTGTAACCAGTCGAGCAGTGGGTTGTCATTAGGACGATACACACCGATACCTGGCTCCTGCAAACCAAACTGACGCGCACCCAGTTCCAGGGTCAGAAAGTGTAGGCCGACTAACAGGATCCCCCGCTTTTGCGCCTGAACGTCACGGATATGTTCCATACCAATCACTTCTGTCCAGCGTGAAATGCGCTTATCGGACCAAAACCAGGCCATCCCGGTTTCCATCACGCCCATGCCGACGGACTCGAAGTTCCTGACGACCATCTGCTGGCGTTCCTGCTCACTCATCTGCGGGAAGCACAGCTCCAGATTACGTGAAACGATTTTTGCCCGGCGTTTCATCAAACGTAACGCCAGACGACCTAATGCACAGCCCAACTTATAAAGTACCGGGTAGGGTAACTGCACGATTAACCAAAGGATGCCAATACCCAGCCAGGTTAACCAATAACGTGGATGCAGTAGTGCAGCCGAAAACTTGGGTAAATTCGTCATGTCTATCCTGTCTTCAAACGACCAATTCCCTGTATTGTCGCATTTTTTCGCGCGTATCAAAAATTTGTGACGGGAGAACGGTGATTAAATCGGCAATTGTTGTTGTGTTTTTATCGTGAAGTATGAAATGTAGCGTAAAATGTGTGGATGTAAATTGGCGATGTTTGCTTTATTATGCCGCCGATTTTCATTTACTCCCAATTTGCAGGATACGTACACCATGCCAGTGTTACACAACCGCATTTCAAACGACGCGCTCAAAGCCAAAATGCTGGCCGAGACTGAGCCGCGCACGACGATCTCGTTTTATAAATATTTCACCATCGATGACCCGCAACATACGCGTGATGCGCTGTACCAACTATTCACTGCGTTGAATGTGTTCGGGCGTGTATATCTTGCCCATGAAGGCATTAACGCGCAAATTAGCGTGCCGCAAAGCAATGTGGATGCATTCCGCCAACAGCTGTATGCGTTCGATCCTGCCCTGGATGGATTACGCCTTAATATCGCCCTGGACGATGACGGAAAATCATTCTGGGTGCTACGCATGAAAGTTCGCGAACGCATTGTGGCGGATGGGATTGATGATCCTGACTTTAACGCCAGCGACGTGGGTGACTACCTGAAGGCGGCTGAAGTGAACGCCATGTTGGACGACCCTGACGCGGTATTCATTGATATGCGCAACCACTATGAATATGAAGTGGGGCACTTCGAGAATGCGCTGGAGATCCCGGCAGATACGTTCCGTGACCAGTTGCCGAAAGCGGTTGAAATGATGCAGGAGCATAAAGATAAAAAGATCGTTATGTACTGCACGGGCGGGATCCGCTGTGAGAAGGCCAGCGCCTGGATGAAGCACAACGGATTTAGCAAAGTCTGGCACATTGAGGGGGGTATTATTGAATATGCCCGCAAGGCGCGTGAACAGGGGCTTCCGGTACGCTTCATCGGCAAAAATTTTGTTTTTGATGAGCGTATGGGAGAAAGGATATCTGAGGATGTTATCGCGCATTGTCACCAGTGCGGAACCGCATGCGACAGCCACACTAATTGTAAAAATGATGGCTGCCATCTGCTGTTTATTCAGTGCCCGGCTTGCGCGCAGCAGTATAAAGGCTGCTGCAGTGAGCTGTGCTGCGAAGAGAGTGAGTTGCCAGAAGAAGAGCAACGACGTCGTCGCGCCGGGCGTGAAAATAGCAACAAAATCTTTAATAAATCCCGCGGTCGTCTGAATACCAAACTGGGTATTCCGGATCCCGCGCAATAAAATTTTGCCGGATGATGGCTGTCACCTCATCCGGCAACACTCATACGTTACTTCTGCTGCACACCTTCCACTGAGATGATTAAATCGACTTCCTGCGAAGCAGGGCCGAGATCGGTGGTGATGTTGAAGTCCTTCAGCTTAATTTTGCCTTGCGCTTCAAAACCGGCGCGCGTGCCACCCCATGGATCGCCACCCTGACCGATCAGTTTCGCATCCAGTGTAACCGGTTTGGTGACGCCGTTCAGGGTCAGATTACCGGTGATATCGAGGTCGTTCCCCTCTTTCTTCACGCTGGTGGAGCTAAAGGTCGCCTGCGGGAATTTGGCCACGTTAAGGAACTCTGCGCTGCGCAGGTGTTTGTCACGTTCGGCGTGATTGGTGTCAACACTGTTGGTGTTGATGGTGACGTTGACCTTATCGGCAGCAGGATTTTTTTCATCAAAGGTGAATGTACCGTCGAAATCTTTAAACGTGCCATACAACCAGCTGTAACCCAGGTGCTGAATACGGAAATTAACAAAGGCATGCTGTCCCTCTTTGTCAATTTTGTAATCTGCCGCCATGGCTGAGCCGGTCGTGAATAACAGAGAGGCGAGTGTCAATCCCAGCAGGTTTTTTTTCATTTTAAGCTCCATAGTCAGATGACGATTTTCCCAACATGCGCTTCAGGGTATCGTCGTGATCGATAAAGTGATGTTTCAGGGCTATAAGCCCATGAAGAAGCGATAAAACCACCACGCTCCATGCAAGCCACAGGTGCAAGCTGCCGGCAAGGTCGGCCTGAGCGCCCGCGTTGGCAAGAGTGGCGGGAATATCGAACCAACCAAATACGCTTATCGCTTTGCCATCTGCGGTCGAGATCAGATAACCGCTGATAACAATCGAAAAGAGCAGGGCGTACAGTGTAAGGTGGCCCATTGCCGCTGCGATGCGGGTTAAACGGGAATAGCTTGTCAGCGCAGGAGGAGGAGGGGAGAACAACCGCCAGGCAACGCGGATGACCAGTCCCATCATGAGCAGGATTCCGATGCTTTTATGCAGTTCAGGGGCCTGGTGATACCAGCCATCGTAATAGCTGAGCGTGACCATCCATAAACCCAACGCAAACATGCCATATACAGCAATCGCAACCAGCCAATGTAACGCGACTGACACCACGCCATAGCGCTGTGGACTATTAGTGTATTGCATAAGAACACCGCGAGATATTTCAGGAGTGAATAAAAATGGCGTGTAAAAGACATTAATGCAACTAATAAATAACAATGGTGATGATATTTATTTTTAAATCAATTAAATTGATTGAGTATGAACATAATCATCAAATGATTAGAGGGAATGTGCGAGGGGATGGCTTTATTACACGGTGCGAATGGGGTTTTTCTTGTTCAGTTTATTGCAATGAAAATTAAGTAATTATCAGTTTTTGTCAATTAATGTCAGCCAGATACGATCAGAAAAACATAATATATATCACATCCATAATTGCCAGCAGCGACCATAAAATAATGTAAAGCATAAGATGCTCACGAATATTATTTACCAGATAATGAAAGATGCGCCGCATCAATGTTATTCCTGTCATTAAAAATGGCCTCACCATGAGGCCATTAATGCATTATTACTTAAAGCGACTCAACCTGAATGGCGTCAGGTCAAAGGCTGGCGCTTTGTCCTGCGCAAAATCTGCTGCGATTTCCCCCAGTACGGAGGCAAACTTAAAACCATGCCCGCTCAGACCGGTGATGATCAGGGTATTGTCATGCTCAGGTAGCGTATCAATGATAAAGTCTTCATCCGGCGAATTATCGTAAGTGCAGGATGCACCGTGCAGACAACAGCCAATGCCTGGCAGAACTGTAAGCAGGAATGGGAAGGCTTCGGAGCCATCGCTGGCCACAGCAGCAAACGGCTTGCGCTCTTCGGCAGCGTGAATTGCCTGTCCGCCGTTGTGCTTACCAATTTTTAGTTCATCGTTTTCTGCCGGAAAACCGTAGAACTGATCGCCATTTGGTAATTCGCCGGTAAAGGCCGGGAAGTTATTTTTAACGCTGTAGCGCCCATCGGCCTGATACCATGCGAACACTTTGCGCACTGGCTGTATCGGCAGTTCCGGTACTAATGCCTGCACCCATGTCCCGGCACTGACCAGGGCTTTTTTGGCGTGGTAGTCACCGTCGGCGGTTTCTACCGTGACGCCATCATCACTATGATGAATAGCCGTGACCGGGCATTTAAACAGCTGTGCGCAGCCCGCTTCTTCAGCCAGGCGGATCCAGGTTTTAATCGCTAACTCACTACGCAAAAAGCCTGACTCAGCTTCAAACAGACCAATATAATTTTCAGGTACGCGAATCTCGGGCCAGCGAGCCATGATGGCGGCGGCATCAAGATGTTCGACGTTGAGTTGCCACTGTTTCGCGCTTTGCGCTGCGGTAGCTAAGAAGGTTGAATCAGCCGGACCTAGGTTGATCACACCGGAGCGAACAAAAATCGGTTCTTCATTTTGGGTCGAAAGTTCATCCCACAATGTCTGCGCGCGCAGCACTAGCGGAACGTATTTTTCACCTTCGCCATATGCATGACGAATTAATCGTGTGTCGCCGTGGTGGCTACCCTGTTGATGCGGTGGCATATGTGCATCGATCATCAGAACGTTCAGACCGGCGCGAGTGGCATAGTATCCGGCTGCGGCACCCACGGAACCGCTGCCAATAATGATTAAGTCGTATTTCATCCGCTTCTCTCTGCAATCGCGATAGTAGCAGGGTAAATAACTGACCCGGAATATTCAACCTGGAAATAAGAAAGGCACCGTTAAGGTGCCTTTTGATGGTTGGATGTATCAGATTTAATGGCGCTGATACTCATTTACCTGGTAATCGCCGGATTCAATTTTGGCGATTCCTGCTTCTAATATCGAAATAAATTGCCTGGCAACATCAGTGGTTAACCAGAGCGTTTGTCCAACTTCAGTCCCATCCGGGTCCGGTCGATTCGGGGTCTGGTAGTGCAAACGCAGCATCAGCGCATCGTAGCTATCAACGGTGCTGATGTCCCATCCTACAAGCGGATGAGTCTGAATGACTTCATTATTCTTTTCCATCATGCCCCCTAATTCGTGTTACTAGACAACGGTTTTCGAGGTTCAATGCATTTTTTTTCTGAAGCAACTTCAGTATATCAATAAATAAGGGTATTCATTGAAAATTTAAAGAGGGCTGCGCATAAATTTTTGGTTTTCAGCGTTATCTGACTAATAAAACAACATGTCATTCATTTTTTTTTAGCAAGTTGCACAATTATTTTGTTGTTCTGGTTAAAAGATGACCAGGAAATTAATATTAAATTAAATGCCGGCAAGGTTGAATCTGCATTTGTTTTAAAAACTGTGCGTATAAAAAAGCCGGGGCGACCCGGCAAACAAACATCACTGCATATCATTATTTATTCGTTGATAAACCAGTCATCCGCGCTTTCCCAGGTCTCCTGCAGGATCTCGCTGATGCGTTCTTTATCCTCTTTGGTCGCGCCAATTACCGACAGATTGTTAGCCCCGGCATAACGGACAGTAACGTTACCTTCGTTATCCGGAAAATGATGATGAATACGACGGGAGAGTTCACCTGCCAGTGCGTCAATCGCACCGGCAGGCAAAGGTGAAGTTTTGGCAATAGTGACTTCAATACGCATAATAGCCCCCTGTTGAATATACTGTTTGTTTATACAGTTATTCAAATCAGTTGGCTACACTTTTTTTAGCTTTTTACTGACCAGTGTACCGTTTCGCCACCCAGGAAAGGCACCAGTGTGTCATCTGCCAGCGCAATGCTCTCCGGGACATGGTGCTCCACGCGTTCAAGCTCAATAAAAGTCTCATTCACCGGCAGACCATAGAATTGCGGGCCATTGAGTGAGCAGAAGGCTTCAAAATGGCTCAGCGCATTCATCTCTTCAAATACGGTGGCATAGCTGCCCAGCGCGGTCGGGGCGTTAAAACACCCGGCACAGCCGCAACTGGATTCTTTGCGATGACGCGCATGTGGCGCTGAGTCGGTACCAAGGAATGCACGGCTAAATCCGCTGGCGACCAGTTCACGCAGCGCCTGTTGGTGGACGTTACGTTTAAGGATTGGCAGACAATACAGGTGCGGGCGAATGCCGCCGACCAGCATGTGGTTGCGGTTAAACATTAAATGCTGTGGCGTAATAGTAGCGGCGAGAAGCTCGTTACCGTCGCGCACATATTCGGCAGCATCTTTAGTGGTGATATGTTCAAACACCACTTTCAGCGCAGTCAAACGCTGACGCAGCGGTTCCATCACTGTCTCAATAAAGCGTGCTTCGCGATCGAAAATATCAATATCCGCATGCGTCACTTCACCATGCACCAACAGCGGCATACCCAATTTTTCCATCCGTTCCAGCACCGGCATGATGGCGTCAATAGAGGTTACGCCATGCGTTGAGTTGGTGGTGGCATTAGCCGGGTAGAGTTTCGCGGCGGTGAACACGCCTTCGTTGAAACCACGCTCCAGCTCATTGGGATCCAGCGTATCCGTTAAGTAGCAGGTCATTAAAGGTGTGAAGTCGTGTCCGGCAGGTACCGCGTCAAGAATGCGTTGGCGATAAGCGATAGCTGCATCTACTGTGGTGACGGGCGGTGCCAGGTTCGGCATGACAATGGCGCGGCCGTAAATTTCACTGGTATAGGGCACGACAGTTTTTAACATGTCGCCATCGCGAAAGTGAAGATGCCAGTCGTCTGGGCGGCGGATCTTTAAAACCTGGGATGGTGCAGTCATCAATATGCTCCGGCTGAGGATTGTCTTTTTTGCCGGAAACAAAGGATAAGCGGAAACGTTTTCGTTTGCACGAAAAAAAAGGGCGCATCAGCGCCCTCTGGTTTATTAGTCGGTGAAGGGGATAATGATTTCGCCCGGTTTCACTTCTATACCTTTCGCCAGTTTTTTCGCCAGCGCTTCACCCTGGCTGCTGTCATCCTGCAGAATGTAGGCAGGTTGTTGGTTAAAGTAATTACGCAGCGATTGGTTTAAATACGGCATCAGCGTTTGCAGTACCGACTGCATTTTTTCTGGTGTCACGGTCGCGTCCACGACTTCCATCTCTTGCAAAAAAATCGCGCCTTTCTCTTTATTGAAGACCGGTAAGGCTTTGAGCTTCAGCTTCATGGTGGCTTTCTGACTGCCAAACAGGGAATTCATGTCCAGGTTGGCATCACCCGTCAGAGTCACTTTATTAGGCTCTTCACGCCCTATCTGACTGGCCAGATTGCTCAGTACGATGTGTGCTTCAGCAACGCCGGGCAAACCGATATCTTTTGAAAAGTTATTATGCTTCGCCAGCGCCTGATTAATCTCTTGCTCGCTAACCGTGTATTGCGTAAGTTGATTACAACCAACCAACAGGCCGCCGACAATCAGTGCAGCGGCAAAAAAAAGCTTTTTCATGGGGTTCCTCAACATGATGCTTGTGGCGTAATCGTGACACAAAGCATCATCGAGTACCAGCGCCCCGGGCACCAGCAGAAAAAACTGAAAAGTGCCCGAGCGTCGGATTAGCTATCAGGCGTCGGGTTCCAGTATGCCGCGCGTTGGGCGTTTGTGGCTGAATTGCCAGCCCAAAGCCAGGAAGGTGATGAAGCCGATAATACCGAGCATCATCCATGGCAATTCAGGCTGCGCCAGGGCTTTGCCCATATCAAACAGCCAGCCGCCGCCGACATAACCAATTGCGCCGCCGATGGCGAGGCCCAGTCGGCTGAAGCCCATGTAACTTCCTCGAGCCCGTGCATTGGCCAGCGAGGCGCTCAGGGTCTCACGCGCCGGTTCGGCGATGATCGAGCCAATATAGAAGGTGCAGATCAGCGTGAATAGCTGCTGTAGATTGCCGACCAGACCGATGGGCATCATGCTGAGAGACATTACCAGCAGACCGGCCATCAGGCGATGTTCAAGGCGAAAACGTTTTTCACTCCAGCGGGCAATCGGGTAGAGCAGCGTTAACGAGAGGCATGCTTCGATGGCATACATCCATTTCACCGCGGCAGGCGAGCCAGCGATGTCGTTCACCATGATTGGCAGCATTAACATCACCTGTACCGCCAGCATGTAATAACCCGCCAGCGTCAGAACATAGGTGACAAAACGTTTGTCATGCATCACGTGGCCCATCCCTTCACGCACCGGAATTTTCACCGTCGACAATTTCCATGCCGGGAGTAGCCAGGCGTTAAACGCCGCGCACAGAACAAACAAAATGGCTCCTGTCGCGCAGACCAGGCGAAAATCGTACTGTAACAGCCAACTGCCAAGTAACGCGCCAACCACGGCGCCTGCGCTATCCTGCATCATCAAGATAGAGAAAAAACGCCCGCGCTTTTCCGGGCGGATCAGTTTGACCACTAGCGCCGAGCGGGGAGGGTCGAACAGCGTGCCGCCCAATCCGGAGAGAAAACAGGAAAACCATAGCAGCCACGGCTCGTGGGCAATACCCATGGTGGCGAACCCGGCGGCGCGCATCAGCATACCGGTGACGATCATTGGTTTTGCGCCGAAACGGTCAGCAATAGCGCCGCCAAAAATACCCAGACCCTGCTGAATAAATTGACGCAATCCTAACGCGATCCCGACCATAACGGCAGCCCAGCCCATTTGGTCGACGAAGCGAATTGAGATCAGCGGGAAAACGACGAAGAAACCCAGCACGACCAGCATATTATCGATGAGAAGGAAGTATTTACCCAGGTTCCTTGCCTGCGAGACTTGCGACATTTCCCCTCCCGGGAAAAACTCGTCACTCTGGTTAGAGTTTAAAAGATAAGCACCTCCTATTCTGCGGTGTCGTCATCGCTTTTCCCACCCTTGGCGGGACAATATTTTTTTATCAAAAGTCCGTCTTGATAGAGAGTTTTCATCAAAATGTGTGAATAATTCAAAAAATGGCAATTTGCTCTTTTCAAAGGGCATATTTGCACAGGTATAGTATCGCGAATAGCGTATTGAAGACGTTACGGGAAGGAGTAGGTATAGAATGTTTGGCTATCGCAGTAACGTGCCAAAAGTGCGCTTAACCACGGACCGCCTGGTCGTGCGTTTGGTGCACGAGCGTGATGCCTGGCGTCTGGCAGATTATTACGCAGAAAATCGTCATTTCTTAAAACCCTGGGAACCTATTCGCGATGAAAGCCACTGTTATCCCTCCGGCTGGCAGGCGCGTCTGAGTATGATCTCTGAGTTTCATAAACAAGGCACCGCGTATTATTTTGCGCTGCTCGATCCGGAAGAAAAAGAGATTATCGGCGTCGCGAATTTCTCGAACGTAGTGCGGGGATCTTTCCACGCCTGTTATCTCGGCTATTCCATTGCGCAAAAGTGGCAGGGGCAGGGGCTGATGTACGAAGCCTTAACCTCGGCCATTCGTTATATGCAGCGCACGCAGCATATTCACCGCATTATGGCGAACTATATGCCACACAATAAACGTAGTGGTGACTTGCTGGCCCGACTGGGTTTTGAAAAAGAAGGGTATGCCAAAGATTACCTGCTGATTGACGGGCAGTGGCGCGATCACGTGCTGACGGCGTTGACCACATCAGAATGGACCCCTGGCCGCTAAGTTTCAGGTTAGCCTGAGTAATGGAGAAAACGATGAAATACGAATTAACCGCCACCGAAGCTCGCGTGATTGGCTGTTTGTTAGAGAAACAGGTCACCACGCCGGAACAATATCCGCTTTCTGTCAATGGCGTCGTCACCGCCTGCAATCAAAAAACGAATCGTGAACCGGTGATGAATCTATCGGAATCGGAAGTGCAGGATCAGCTTGATAACCTGGTGAAGCGGCATTTTCTGCGTACGGTGAGCGGCTTTGGAAATCGCGTCACGAAATATGAGCAGCGTTTCTGCAACTCTGAATTTGGCAATCTGAAACTCAGTGCGGGCGAGGTGGCGCTGGTTACCACGCTGTTGCTGCGTGGCGCGCAAACGCCGGGCGAACTGCGAAGCCGTGCATCGCGAATGTACGAATTCAGCGATATGGCTGAAGTGGAGTCGACGCTGGAAAAACTGGCGACCCGTGAAGATGGTCCTTATGTGATCCGTCTGGCGCGCGAGCCGGGTAAACGTGAAAGTCGCTATATGCACCTGTTTTGCGGTGATGTTGATGAGCCCATCGCTGCGGCAGATGAACTCCCGGTTGCGTCTGGCGATCTGCAGGCGCGCGTTGAAGCCCTGGAAACAGAAGTCGCGGAACTTAAGCAGCGGCTGGATTCTTTGTTGGCGCACCTGGGAGACTAACGTGAATAAATTACGTATCGGCGTTGTCGGTCTGGGTGGCATTGCACAAAAAGCCTGGCTGCCCGTACTGGGCAGTTCCGCTGACTGGACGCTGCAAGGCGCGTTTTCGCCTTCGCAGGAAAAAGCGCTGCGTGTCTGTGAGACCTGGCGCATACCCTACGTTGACTCCCTGGTGAATCTGGCGAAAACCTGCGACGCGGTTTTCGTCCATTCCAGCACCGCGACGCACTTTGCGGTAGTCAGTGAACTCCTGAATGCCGGGGTCCATGTGTGTGTGGATAAACCGCTGGCAGAAAACCTGCGTGAGGCTGAACAACTGGTCGAGCTGGCCGCGCGGAAAAAACTGACGTTGATGGTCGGCTTTAACCGCCGATTTGCGCCACTGTATCAGGATCTTAAGGCGCATCTGGGCAATGCAGCGTCTGTACGTATGGATAAGCATCGTTCGGACAGCGTGGGACCGCATGACCTGCGTTTCACCCTGCTGGACGATTATCTGCACGTGGTCGATACCGCGCTGTGGCTGGCGGGCGGGAACGCGCAGTTAAATAGCGGCACTCTGCTGACTAATGACTCTGGCGCAATGCTTTATGCCGAGCACCATTTTTCTGTCGATCATCTACAGATTACAACCAGCATGCATCGCCGGGCCGGTAGCCAGCGTGAGAGCGTTCAGGCGGTGACCGATGGGGGCCTGATTGACGTCACGGATATGCGGGAATGGCGGGAAGAACGCGGGCAAGGTGTTGTACACAAGCCGATAGCAGGCTGGCAAACGACCTTAGAACAGCGAGGTTTTGCCGGATGTGCGCGGCATTTCATTGAGTGTGTGCAAAATCAGACGGTTCCTCAGACGACAGGCGAGCAGGCGCTACTGGCCCAGCGTGTTGTCGAAAAGCTATGGCGGGAGGCGATGGCTGAATAACCCCCTGTAACAACTGGCGGTAGTAATTCATTGTAATCCAGGTACTATATGCCAACTCAAAATAACACCTCTTTTCAACCATAGGCTGGCTTGTAGGCCTGATAAGACGCTGCGGCGTCGCCATCAGGCACAGTGACATTGCCGGATGGCGATGTTGGTTATACGGGGATTTGCCTCAGGGTCTGGAATACAACATAGATGAATTTATTAAAGTCGCTGGCAGCCGTCAGCTCGATGACGATGTTTTCACGTGTGCTGGGTTTTGCGCGTGATGCGATTGTCGCCAGAATCTTTGGCGCAGGGATGGCGACCGATGCCTTTTTTGTGGCCTTCAAACTTCCAAACCTGCTGCGCCGAATTTTTGCTGAAGGCGCATTTTCTCAGGCGTTTGTGCCTATTCTGGCTGAATACAAAAGTAAGCAGGGTGAAGATGCTACCCGCGTGTTTGTTGCCTATGTATCCGGGCTGCTGACGCTGGCGCTGGCCGTGGTGACGGTTGCCGGGATGCTGGCTGCGCCGTGGGTGATTTTAGTCACTGCACCTGGGTTTGCCGACACCGCCGACAAATTTGCGTTGACTACCCAACTGCTGCGGATCACCTTTCCTTATATCCTGCTGATTTCACTGGCCTCGCTGGTCGGCGCAATCCTTAACACCTGGAACCGCTTTTCTATTCCGGCGTTTGCGCCGACCTTTTTGAATATCAGCATGATCGGTTTTGCGCTGTTTGCCGCGCCTTATTTTAATCCTCCAGTGCTGGCGCTGGCGTGGGCCGTGACCGTCGGTGGCGTGCTGCAGCTGGTTTATCAACTGCCACATCTGAAGAAAATTGGCATGCTGGTGCTGCCCCGCGTGAACTTCCGCGATGCGGGGGCGATGCGCGTCGTCAAGCAAATGGGGCCGGCGATACTCGGGGTTTCCGTCAGCCAGATTTCACTGATCATCAATACCATATTCGCCTCGTTTCTGGCCTCCGGCTCGGTTTCCTGGATGTACTATGCCGATCGTCTGATGGAGTTTCCGTCCGGCGTGCTTGGCGTGGCGCTGGGGACCATTCTGCTGCCATCGCTGTCCAAAAGCTTTTCCAGCGGGAATCATGATGAGTATTGTCGTCTGATGGACTGGGGGCTGCGTCTGTGTTTTCTGCTGGCATTACCCAGCGCCGTGGCGTTGGGCATTTTGGCTAAACCGCTGACGGTTTCTCTGTTCCAGTACGGTAAATTTACCGCCTTTGATGCCGCCATGACCCAGCGCGCGCTGGTGGCATACTCGGTCGGTTTGATTGGTTTGATCGTGGTGAAAGTTCTGGCCCCTGGTTTTTACTCGCGCCAGGATATTAAAACGCCGGTGAAAATTGCGATTGTGACGCTGATTATGACTCAGGTGATGAACCTGGCGTTTATCGGGCCGCTGAAGCATGCCGGGCTGTCGCTGTCGATTGGTCTGGCGGCATGTCTGAACGCTTCGCTGCTTTACTGGCAGTTGCGTAAACAGAAAATCTTTACCCCGCAACCGGGCTGGGCCTGGTTCCTGGCGCGTCTGGTAATTTCCGTGGTGGTGATGTCAGCGGTGCTGTTCGGGATGCTCTATATCATGCCGGACTGGTCACAGGGAACGATGTTATGGCGTTTACTGCGTCTGATGGCCGTTGTGGTGGCTGGGATCGCAGCTTACTTCGCCGCACTTGCTGTGCTGGGCTTTAAAGTGAAAGAGTTTGTGCGCCGGACGGCGTAACAGACATTGCCGGATGGCGGCGTTACGCCGTATCCGGCCTGCAGAACGCGCTGGCCTGAAAACTGTGAGCGATCAGGCTGGCATTAAATAGAGAATTTTTTCCCGCCGCGGTGCGCAGCAGAGGTTTGACCGTTTGCGCCATACAGCGCCGGTTCCTGGTGCGGTTTCAGCACTTGAATCGCTTGCTGATTACGCTCAATCTGCCCTTCCAGCAGCCAACCGTTGTGCTGGTTGAGGTCACGCAAATGCTGCGTTTTTTGGGTGATCGTCTGCCAGCGTTCAGCAATCTCATCGTTGGCGCTACGCGTGGCGTCATGCTCCAGACGGCGTTGCTGCTCCAGATAATCAAGGGTTGCCAGCAAAGAGCTTTTTTCTTCTGTAATACGCTGTAGCTGGCTACCGTTGATATATCCTGCGGAGAGCTGCTGCTGCTCAGCATCCATTACCGTTTTCAGGTCATTGAGGACGGTTGTCATCTGATCAAGTATTTCTGACAAACGAGTCATACTTTATTTACTCTGTAAGTAGCTCTGTGCCTCGCGAATAAGCGAGTCGGCAATTTTTCCAGTATCCATTTTCAACTCACCGTTACGGATCGCAGTTTTCAATGCTTCGACGCGTTCCATATTGATGTCATTGGTGCCGGGCTGCATCAGTTTGGCCTGGGCGTCGCTCAGCATGACGCTGGTGCTGTTTGTCGCGGTGGTTTTTTCCTTCCGCGCTTTTTGTACCGGCGCATCGCTGGTTTCACGTGGCTGAACGGTACTGACTGGCTTCAATGGTGAGGTACGATCAATGCTCATTTTGTTTATCCTCATCGAGGGGTTACGCTATAGCGGCCCGCTGTAATCATTGGTTGTTTATCTATCGGCACACGCTAAAAAATCTTTAACCTATTATAGGTTAATAAGAATATTCCCATCAGAATCGACGATGCCGCTCACCACCTGGCCTGAAATCATCCGCACTCGCGCATTCTGTGCGACGGCGGCATTATTCAGCGCTTTACCTTCGGCATTCACCCGAAAACCATCGCCGTTGGCGATAACCAGTACGCGTTGACCGGCTTTGATCCGCCAGGCCTGGCGCAACATTGAAAGCTGTATCGGCTGACCTGGAACGAGATCGCGTAGACTCACCGCGTCCTGCACCTGATTCAAATCTAACACGGCGCGCGGCGGCAGTTGGTCCAGCCGACCTCGCTTTAACGTCACGCTGGCCGAGGTTAGCGCGCTGCCCCGAGCGACGGGCGCGGCGGCAACCACATAGTTTCCCGTGGCCTGCACATTCACCTGCAGATAACGTTTCTCGTTGGCGCAGCGGGCCAGCACGTTCACATTGCCCCACAGTTTCGCGTTGCCTGACACGCTTAATGCGGGTTGTTCGCAGCTGGGCAGTAGGTTAGGCGACGTACGGATAGTGACGACCACCTCATCGCTAAATCCGGCCAGACGTTGGGAAAACCATGTCGTCAGCTGTGAATTCAGGTCTTGCGCCAGCGTCATAGGGCTGAACAGCAGTGCTGCCACAACTATTCCACGTTTAAACGTTTGCATCAAAACCTCGCGCTTTTTCAGGTAGTGACAGGATTTTACCTGTGTGACGCAGTCATCAACGCAACAAATAGCGACGCATTTTGCGTTTATTCCGGCGATAACGCGCGCGTAATGGGATTTAAGCTGTCGGCTGAATTTTGTCATTTGCGGAGGAGATATGCTCGATAAGCTCGACGCCGCCTTACGTTTTCAACAGGAAGCGCTGAATTTGCGCGCCCAGCGCCAGGAAATATTGGCCGCCAACATTGCCAATGCCGACACGCCGGGGTATCAGGCGCGCGACCTGGATTTCGCCAGTGAATTGAAAAAAGTCATGGTGCGTGGACGGGAACAAACCGGCGGCGTCTCGTTGACGCTGACCTCTGCACAACATATTCCGGCCCAAACCGCTTCTGCTCCCGCTACGGAATTGCTCTATCGCATTCCTGACCAGCCGTCTCTGGATGGCAATACGGTGGATATGGACCGGGAGCGTACGCAATTTGCCGACAACAGTCTCAAATATCAAATGGGGCTGACCGCGCTGGGTGGACAAATCAAAGGCATGATGAATGTGCTGCAAGGAGGGAACTAATTCGTGGCGCTGTTAAATATTTTTGATATCGCAGGCTCTGCGCTGACGGCGCAGTCTAAGCGCCTGAACGTGGCGGCCAGCAACATGGCGAATGCGGATAGCGTTACCGGACCCGACGGTCAGCCGTATCGCGCCAAGCAGGTTGTTTTTCAGGTTGATGCCGCGCCAGGTGCAGCTACAGGCGGCGTAAAAGTGGCTGACGTTATTGAAAGCCAGGCGCCGGATAAGCTGGTCTATGAGCCGGGTAACCCGCTGGCCGATGCGAACGGCTACGTAAAAATGCCGAATGTGGACGTCGTCGGCGAGATGGTTAACACCATGTCAGCCTCGCGTAGCTACCAGGCAAACGTCGAAGTGCTCAACACCGTGAAAAGCTTGATGCTCAAAACGCTTACGTTAGGCCAGTAAAGGAGGCGCATATGTCTATTGCTGTAACCATGAATGACCCGAGCAATACAGGCGTTAAAGCCGCCACCGGGAATAGCTCCCTGACGGGCAGTAATGCCGCTGACCTGCAAAGCAGTTTTCTGACGCTGCTGGTCGCACAGTTGAAAAACCAGGACCCAACCAATCCGCTGCAAAACAACGAACTGACCACCCAACTGGCGCAAATCAGTACCGTAAGTGGGATTGAGAAACTGAACACCACGCTGGGGTCTATTTCCGGGCAGATCGATAACAGTCAGTCGCTGCAGGCCAGTACGCTGATTGGCCATGGTGTCATGATCCCCGGCACCACCATCCTGACCGGTAAAGGTACGGAAGAGGGTGCGAAAACGACCACGACGCCGTTTGGCGTTGAGCTGCAACAGCCGGCAGATAAGGTCACCGCAACGATTACCGATAAAGACGGCAAAGTGATACGCACTATTGATATCGGCGGCTTGAAAGCCGGTGTTCATACCTTTACCTGGGACGGCACCATGACCGATGGCACGGATGCGCCAAGCGGTTCTTATAACGTCTCAATTGCTGCCAGCAATGGCGGAACGCAACTGGTGGCGCAGCCGCTTCAGTTTGCGCTGGTGCAGGGTGTTATTCGCAGTAACGGCGGTAATACGCTGGACCTGGGCACCTATGGAACCACCACCCTCGACGAAGTACGGCAAATAATCTAAGCCCACACACTTATCAGGAGTAAGTCATGGCCTTTTCTCAAGCGGTCAGCGGTCTGAACGCTGCAGCGACCAACCTCGATGTCATTGGTAATAACATCGCCAACTCCGCTACCTACGGTTTTAAATCTGGTACGGCTTCTTTTGCCGATATGTTCGCCGGTTCTAAAGTGGGACTGGGGGTTAAAGTTGCGGGTATTACCCAGGATTTTACCGATGGTACTACCACCAACACCGGACGCGGACTGGATGTGGCTATCAGCCAGAACGGATTTTTCCGCATGGTAGACAGCAACGGCTCTGTATTCTACAGCCGTAACGGTCAGTTCAAGCTCGATGAAAACCGCAATATCGTCAACATGCAGGGGCTGCAACTGACAGGTTATCCTGCTACCGGTACACCGCCGACAATACAGCAAGGTGCTAACCCGGCGCCGATCACTATTCCGAATACGCTGATGGCGGCGAAAACCACGACTACCGCGTCAATGCAGATCAACCTGAATTCCACTGACAAGGTGCCAACCAAAACTCCGTTTAGTCCAAGCGACGCGGACTCCTACAACAAAAAAGGCACCGTTACCGTTTTCGATAGCCAGGGTAACGCCCATGACATGAACATTTTTTATGTCAAAAACGCAGAGAGCAACACCTGGGAAATTCATACTCAGGATGCTTCAACTGGCGAAGCTGCAAAACCAGCCGGGTTTATGAAGTTTAACAACAATGGTGCGTTTTTAGGGATTAGCGCCACGGCAACTGGTACGCCAGGAGCAACGGACATCAACATCGAAACAGGGCAGATTAACGGTGCAGATACCGCAAAATTCTCCCTGAGCTTCCTGAACTCCATGCAGCAGAACACCGGCGCCAACAACATCGTCGCCACGAATCAGAACGGCTACAAGCCGGGCGATCTGGTCAGCTATCAGATTAACAATGACGGTACCGTGGTCGGTAATTACTCCAACGAACAGCAACAGGTACTGGGCCAGATCGTGCTGGCAAACTTTGCCAACAACGAGGGGCTGGCGTCTCAGGGCGACAACGTCTGGGCTGCTACACAGGCTTCTGGCGTGGCGCTGCTGGGTACCGCAGGCGAAGGTAACTTCGGCAAACTGACCAACGGTGCGCTGGAAGCATCAAACGTGGATTTGAGTAAAGAACTGGTGAATATGATCGTCGCTCAGCGTAACTATCAGTCGAACGCGCAGACTATCAAAACCCAGGATCAGATCCTCAACACGCTGGTCAACCTGCGCTAAGCGCCTGACGGGATGGCTTAATGGATCACGCAATTTATACCGCTATGGGCGCGGCCAGTCAGACGCTGAATCAACAGGCGGTGACGGCCAGCAACCTGGCAAACGCCTCCACGCCAGGGTTTCGTGCGCAGCTCAATGCGCTGCGTGCGGTTCCTGTAGAAGGATTGTCTTTACCGACGCGTACGCTGGTAGTGGCCTCCACGCCAGGGGCCGACATGACGCCGGGCCAGATGGACTATACCTCCCGCCCGCTGGACGTGGCGCTGCAACAAGATGGCTGGTTGGCTGTGCAAACCGCGGACGGTAGCGAAGGGTATACCCGTAATGGTGCCATTCAGGTAAGCCCTACGGGTGAACTGACTATTCAGGGGCATCCGGTAATCGGTGAAGCCGGGCCGATAGCCGTACCGGAAGGTTCCGAAGTCACCATTGCGGCTGACGGGACGATCTCGGCGCTTAACCCTGGCGATCCGGCCAATACGGTTGCGCCCGTTGGGCGTCTGAAACTGGTCAAGGCGATGGGGAATGAAGTGCAACGTGGTGATGACGGTATGTTTCGTCTGACCCAGGCCGCGCAGGCTACCCGTGGGGCGACGTTACAGGCCGACCCCAGCATTCGCGTTATGTCGGGCGTGCTGGAAGGTAGCAACGTCAAGCCGGTTGCCGCGATGAGCGACATGATCGCCAACGCTCGCCGTTTCGAAATGCAAATGAAGATTATCAGTAGCGTGGATGATAACGCGGGCCGCGCCAACCAACTGCTGTCGATGAGTTAACACAGGACATTTTATGATCAGTTCATTATGGATCGCCAAAACCGGCCTGGATGCGCAGCAAACCAACATGGATGTGATTGCCAACAACCTGGCAAACGTCAGCACCAACGGATTTAAGCGCCAACGTGCGGTGTTTGAAGATCTGTTGTATCAGACGATTCGCCAGCCTGGCGCCCAGTCTTCTGAACAAACCACACTGCCTTCCGGTTTGCAGATTGGTACCGGTGTGCGTCCGGTGGCAACCGAGCGTTTACACAGCCAGGGTAACCTGTCGCAAACCAATAACAGTAAAGATGTGGCGATTAAAGGCCAGGGCTTTTTCCAGGTCATGCTGCCTGATGGTACGTCAGCTTATACCCGTGACGGTTCTTTCCAGGTGGATCAGAACGGTCAACTGGTGACCGCGGGTGGTTTCCAGGTTCAGCCTGCCATCACCATCCCGGCTAATGCGCTCAGCATCACCATTGGACGTGACGGTATTGTCAGTGTGACCCAACAGGGTCAGGCTGCGCCTGTTCAGGTCGGGCAGCTTAACCTGACCACCTTTATGAACGACACCGGCCTGGAAAGTATTGGTGAGAATCTGTACACCGAAACGCAGTCATCCGGCGCGCCAAATGAGAGTACACCGGGGCTGAACGGCGCGGGTCTGCTGTACCAGGGGTATGTTGAAACCTCTAACGTCAACGTGGCGGAAGAGCTGGTAAACATGATCCAGGTTCAGCGCGCTTACGAAATCAACAGTAAAGCGGTATCGACTACCGATCAGATGCTGCAAAAACTGACGCAACTCTAAAGTGGGGTCCGGTGGGGTGAGAGCCTCACCGGCACACGGATTTTGAAGATGACCGCAATGCGAAAATACGCGCTTCACCCATACCCAATTTTAGCCCTGCTGGTGGTTTCACTGACAGGGTGCGCCTGGATCCCAGCCACGCCGCTCGTGCAGGGCGCGACGTCTGCTCAACCCGTTCCAGGCCCGACGCCGGTGGCGAATGGCTCAATCTTCCAGTCGGCGCAGCCGATTAACTACGGTTATCAGCCGCTCTTCGAAGACCGCCGTCCGCGCAATATTGGCGATACGCTGACCATCGTATTGCAGGAAAACGTCAGCGCGAGCAAAAGTTCCTCAGCAAACGCCAGCCGCGACGGCAAGACCAACTTTGGTTTTGATACCGTACCGCGCTACCTGCAAGGGCTGTTTGGTAACGAACGTGCCGACGTAGAAGCCTCCGGTGGGAACACCTTTAACGGTAAAGGCGGCGCGAACGCCAGCAATACCTTCAGCGGTACGTTGACCGTGACGGTCGATCAGGTACTGGTGAATGGCAATTTACATGTCGTGGGTGAAAAACAGATCGCCATTAATCAGGGCACTGAGTTCATTCGCTTCTCCGGGGTTGTTAACCCACGCACCATCAGTGGCAGCAACTCCGTACCGTCAACTCAGGTTGCGGATGCGCGTATTGAGTACGTCGGCAACGGCTACATCAATGAAGCGCAAAATATGGGCTGGTTGCAGCGTTTCTTCCTTAACTTGTCGCCGATGTAAGCGAGGTACCTGGTGTTTAAATCTCTTGTTGGAATGGTACTGGTACTGGCAACCGCCTTTGCGCATGCCGACCGTATTCGTGACCTGACCAGCGTGCAGGGCGTGCGGGAAAACTCGTTGATAGGTTACGGGCTGGTGGTCGGGCTGGATGGTACTGGTGACCAGACCACACAGACGCCGTTTACGACGCAAACGCTCAATAACATGCTGTCGCAGTTGGGGATCACCGTACCAACCGGCACCAATATGCAGCTGAAAAACGTGGCGGCGGTGATGGTTACCGCGCAGTTCCCAGCTTTTGGTCGCCAGGGGCAAACCATTGACGTGGTGGTCTCTTCCATGGGTAACGCCAAAAGCCTGCGCGGCGGCACGCTGCTGATGACCCCGCTGAAAGGGGTCGATAGTCAGGTATATGCCTTGGCGCAGGGGAATATTCTGGTTGGCGGTGCGGGCGCGGCTGCGGGTGGCAGTAGCGTGCAGGTTAACCAGCTCAATGGTGGACGCATCACCAATGGCGCGACCATCGAACGTGAGTTGCCCAGCCAGTTCGGCGGTGGCAACACCATTAATCTGCAGCTCAATAATGAAGATTTTACTATGGCGCAGCAGATCACCGACACAATCAACCGCTCGCGTGGCTTTGGTAGTGCAACGGCGCTGGATGCCCGGACCATACAAGTGCGTGTGCCAAGCGGCAACAGTTCGCAGGTACGTTTCCTTGCCGACATCCAGAATATGGAGGTGAACGTCACGCCGCAGGACGCGAAAGTCATTATCAACTCGCGTACGGGATCTGTGGTCATGAACCGTGAAGTCACGCTGGATAGCTGTGCCGTGGCGCAGGGTAACTTGTCGATTACGGTAAACCGCCAGGCAAACGTCAGCCAGCCGGATACGCCGTTTGGCGGCGGACAGACCGTGGTGACGCCACAAACGCAGATCGATCTGCGCCAGAGCGGCGGCTCGCTGCAAAGCGTACGTTCCAGCGCCAATCTGAACAACGTCGTGCGCGCGCTGAATGCGCTGGGGGCGACGCCGATGGATCTGATGTCCATTCTGCAATCGATGCAGAGCGCGGGTTGCTTACGCGCCAAACTGGAAATCATCTGATGATTGGTGACAGCAAACTGCTGACCAGCGCCGCCTGGGATGCGCAAGCACTGAACGAACTGAAAGCGAAAGCGGGTCAGGATCCGGCGGCGAATATTCGCCCCGTGGCCCGTCAGGTTGAAGGGATGTTCGTACAGATGATGCTGAAAAGCATGCGTGAAGCGTTGCCGAAAGATGGCGTGTTTAGCAGCGATTCGACACGTTTGTATACCAGCATGTATGACCAACAAATTGCGCAGCAGATGACCGCAGGTAAAGGTCTGGGACTGGCTGAAATGATGGTTAAGCAGATGACGCAAGGGCAAGCGCAACCTGCTGATGATGTGCCACAGGTGCCGATGAAGTTCCCGCTGGAAACGGTGACCAGTTATCAAAACCAGGCGCTGACGCAACTGGTACGCAAAGCCATCCCGAGGGCGACGGAAAGTAATGATGAGCCGCTATCGGGCGACAGTAAAGACTTCCTCGCTCAGCTGTCGCTGCCGGCAAAACTGGCGAGTCAGCAAAGCGGCGTTCCGCATCATCTGATTCTGGCGCAGGCGGCGCTGGAGTCCGGATGGGGCCAGCGGCAAATTCGCCGGGAAAACGGCGAACCGAGCTTCAACATTTTTGGCGTGAAGGCTTCGGGAAGCTGGAAGGGACCAACGACCGAAATCACCACCACCGAATATGAAAACGGCGAGGCGAAAAAGGTGAAAGCCAGATTCCGCGTCTATAGCTCTTACCTTGAGGCGCTGTCGGATTATGTCGGGCTGATTTCCCGTAACCCGCGCTATGCGGCGGTGACCGTAGCCGCAACCGCTGAGCAAGGGGCGCAGGCACTGCAAAATGCCGGTTACGCTACCGACCCTAACTGTGCGAAGAAATTAACCAGCATGATCCAGCAGTTGAAATCGATGAGTGAAAAGGTGAGCAAAACTTACAGCACCAACATCGATAATCTCTTTTAAATAGCTCAAGTCTACCGATCTGCTGCCGATAATAACGAGTATTGAAGGATTACAAGGAACCTCCATGTCCAGCTTGATTAATAACGCGATGAGTGGACTCAGCGCAGCGCAGGCCGCGTTGAACACTGCCAGTAATAACATCTCCAGCTATAACGTCGCCGGATATACACGGCAAACGACAATTATGGCGCAAGCGAACAGCACGCTGGGTGCGGGGGGCTGGGTAGGCAATGGCGTCTATGTTTCTGGCGTACAGCGCGAGTATGACTCGTTTATCACCAATCAGCTGCGGGCAGCGCAAAACCAGAGCAGCGGTCTGACGACGCGTTATGAGCAAATGTCGAAAATCGACAACCTGCTGTCCAGCAAAACCAGTTCGATTTCAACCTCAATGCAGGATTTTTTTACCAGTCTGCAAACGCTGGTCAGTAATGCTGAAGACCCGGCGGCACGCCAGGCGCTGATTGGTAAAGCTGATGGTTTGGTGAATCAGTTTAAAACGACCGATCAGTATCTACGCGATCAGGATAAGCAGGTTAATACCGCTATCAAAGCCAGCGTCGATCAGATCAACAACTACGCGAAACAAATCGCCAGCCTTAACGACCAGATTTCTCGTATGACTGGTGTCGGGGCTGGCGCATCCCCTAATGATTTGCTCGATCAGCGCGACCAACTGGTCAGTGAACTGAACCAGATTGTCGGCGTGGAAGTCAGCGTTCAGGACGGCGGCACTTACAACGTAACCATGGCGAATGGTTATTCACTGGTACAGGGCAGCAATGCGCGCCAACTGGCGGCAGTGCCCTCCAGTGACGATCCTTCGCGTACCACCGTTGCGTATGTAGATGGCGTTGCCGGAGCGGTTGAGATCCCTGAGAAATTGCTGAATACCGGTTCATTGGGTGGACTGCTCACCTTCCGTTCGCAGGAGCTGGATCAAACGCGTAACACGCTGGGCCAACTGGCGCTGGCATTTGCCGATGCGTTTAACACCCAGCATAAAGCAGGTTTTGATGCCAACGGCGATAAGGGCGAGAATTTCTTCGATATCGGCAGCCCGGTAGTGCTCAGCAACACGAAGAATAAAGGGACTGGTTCGCTTGATGTCAAAATGACGGACAGCTCTGCCGTGCAGGCAACAGATTATAAAATTGTGTTTGATGGCAAAGACTGGCAGGTGACTCGACTTGCCGACAACACCAGTTTTAAAGCCACCGTCACCGGTGGGAAAATGTCTTTTGACGGGATGGAGATCACCGTTAATGCTGGTGCGAAAGCGAATGACAGTTTCACCGTGAAACCGGTGAGCGACGCCATTATAGAAATGAAAGTCAAGGTGACAGACGAGTCGAAAATCGCCATGGCGTCAGAGAAAAATACGGATCCTACTGCAGATACAGGTGCAAGCGATAACCGTAACGGTCAGAAACTGCTGGATCTGCAAACCAAAGAAACTGTTGGTAATAAAACCTTTAACGACGCTTACGCCACCCTGGTGAGCGACGTGGGCAACAAAACGGCGACGCTGAAAACCAGCAGTACCACGCAAAACAATGTGGTCAAGCAGCTTTATAACCAGCAGCAGTCGATTTCCGGGGTAAACCTCGACGAAGAATACGGTAATTTGCAGCGTTATCAGCAGTATTACCTGGCCAACGCACAGGTATTGCAAACTGCGAATGCGCTGTTTGATGCATTGATTAATATTCGCTAAGGGAGAGGGACACAATGCGTATCAGCACCCAGATGATGTACCAGCAGAATATGCGTGGCATCACTAACTCTCAGGCTGAATGGATGAAGTTCGGCGAGCAGATGTCGACCGGCAAACGCGTGATCAGCCCGTCTGACGATCCGATTGCCGCGTCGCAGGCCGTCGTGCTTTCTCAGGCTCAGGCGCAGAACAGCCAGTATACGCTGGCGCGCACATTCGCTACGCAGAAAGTCTCGCTGGAAGAGAACGTACTGAGCCAGGTAACAACGGCTATTCAGGCTGCGCAGGAGAAAATTGTTTATGCCGGGAATGGTACATTAAGTGATGATGACCGTGCATCGTTGGCCACTGATTTACAGGGGATCCGCGATCAACTGATGAACCTGGCGAACAGCACCGATGGCAATGGTCGCTATATTTTTGGCGGCTACAAAACAGAATCCGCGCCGTTTGCGCAAGCTGATGGTTCCTACAGTGGCGGTACCACAAATGTGACCCAGCAGGTTGATGCTTCCCGTACCATGGTCATTGGTCACACGGGCGATAAAATCTTCGCCAACCTGACCAGCAACGCCGTACCGGAACCACCGGGTAGCACTCAGGAAAAGAACCTGTTCAAAATGCTGGATAGCGCGATTGCAGAGCTAAAAATTCCTATTGCGGGTGATGATGTGGCAAAGGAGAAAGCCGCAGCAGCTATCGATAAAACCAATCGTGGCCTGAAAAACTCACTGAATAACGTGCTTTCCGTTCGCGCAGAATTAGGTACTCAGCTTAGTGAACTAAGCTCGCTGGATTCACTGGGCGCCGATCGTGCGTTAGGCCAAACCCAACAGATGAGCAACCTGGTGGATGTCGACTGGAATGCGGCGATTTCGTCCTACGTCATGCAACAGGCCGCACTTCAGGCTTCTTATAAAGCATTTACCGATATGCAGGGAATGTCGTTGTTCCAGCTTAATCGGTAATAACCCTTTTTGAACATATCTTGAAACTGGGTATGTTTGTCTGCCCGCTCCCTTAACACCCCGGAGCGGGCATTTTTTTAGGCTACCGTTGTTTTGCTAAGCGACAGATTTCCCGTCAGCCTTATTACCAGCGCCAGCGCACCGCTGATGGTTGCCAGCGTCACCACACCTTCCCAGTTTGCCAGCGCATAGACCTGACTCCCGAGAACCGAACCCAGCGCCATACCAATGAACACCATAGTAAACAGCAGCGCATTCAGACGACCCCGGGCCAGAGGCTCCAGGCCATAAACCAGGTTCTGGTGAGCAACCAGGCTGGATTGCAATCCGAGATCAAAACCGACCGCCGAAAGAGCAATCAGCAGCCATTGTCCCTGTACTGGTAGAGCAGGTAACAAGAACATCAGTGCGAAGGAGACAGTTACCAGCAAAGCACCTAACTGCGTCACTTTTGCTGCGCCCACTTTATCGGCAAGATGACCTGCCAGCGGTGCGGCAAGCGCACCGGCGGCTCCCGCGATACCAAACGCGCCCGCCATAGCGCTACCCATGTGGTAATGTTCAGCTAACATCACCGCCAGCGTGGACCAAAAAGCGCTAAAAGCTATGGACAGAAAGCCCTGTGCCAGCGCCGCGCGGCGCAATGCGGGATACCGTTGCCAGAGCTGAGCCATAGAGAGCATCAATGATGGATAGCTCAGCGTGGAATGGGCCGTAAAACGAGGCAGCGCCTTCCACATAATTACGGTAATAATGGCAATACTGGCGGCGGCAAGTTGGTACATCTCACGCCAGCCAAACGCTTCACCCACCAATCCGCTGACGGTACGCGAGAGTAAAATCCCCAACAGCAGGCCTGTCATCACCGTGCCCACCGTTTTTCCTTGTTTGCCTTCCGGCGCCAGAATAGCTGCCGCGGGAACGATATCCTGCGCCATCGTTGCCGCCATGCCCATCAACAGGCTCACTATTAGCAGTGAATGCAACTGCCCGGTAAAACTGCATGCCAGAAGCAGTACGGCAAGAGAGATACTTTTCAGCAGGATTAATGTCCGGCGGTCATAACGATCGCCCAATGGCAATAAAAACAAAATACCCAGCGCGTATCCCGCCTGGGTCAGTGTTGGAACCAGTCCCATGCCGGTGATACTTAAGTTCAGATCCTGACCCATTAAAGGCAGAAGGGGCTGGGCATAGTAGATAGCAGCGACACTGAATCCGGCACCTGATGCCAGAACGAAAATGACCCAACGGGAAAGTGCGGTGTGTGTGTTCACAAATGATTCCTCAATCACAGGATGTGCGGCTATTTTTATCCTTCTGCGGGTGGTGCGGTAGCGAGCGCAGTGGTAAAACAGTTATACGCTGGGCGTATGAAGAAACTGATATGATAAAAACTGAACGTATAGATAGGGTGGAGCTAATGCGCACGTTTGTGCGCATCGTTGAAGCAGGATCGCTTTCGGCAGCGGCAAAACAGATGGGAACAACGCAAGCGACCGTAAGCCGACGGTTACAATCCCTGGAAACTCTGCTGGGAGTGAAACTGATCATGCGTACCACGCATGCGATGAAATTAACCGACGATGGAGAGCGTGGTTACCAGCACGCCAAAAATATCATCGATGCCTGGCTGGCGCTGGAAGATGGACTTAATGTCACGGAAGATGAACCGGTGGGGACGTTGCGCGTACGAGCGCCGCATGCGTTTGGACAGCAACAGCTCCTTGAGCCGCTTTTGCAGTTTCTTTCACGCTATCCACAGTTATCGGTGGAGTGGATGCTTAACGACAAAACCGTTGATTTTCTCAGCGATAATATTGATTGCGCGATTCGGGTTGGTGCGGAAGTCGATCCGGCCACGGTTTCTGTTTTACTGGCTGAAGTTCCCCGTAGCATGGTGGCGAGTCCTGTATTGCTGGAGCAATATGGTGAAATTTCGCACCTTGAGCAGTTATCCGTGCTGCCGTGGATTGCAGTGAACACATTTTTTCAGCATAGCGTTTCGTTGCTACACCAGGCGCGTAATGAACCTGTCACGCTGACTATTTCACCCAGATTAAGTACTGACAGTATTTATGTGGCAAGAAATGCCGCGCTGGCCGGGCTGGGAGTGACGATTGTTTCAAGCTGGATGGTTGAAGAAGATATCGCCAACGGACGTTTAGTTATGCTGCTACCCGAGTGGCGGGCGGCATCGTTGCCGGTGCATCTGGTTTATCCCTGGGCGCGTTACTATCCGACACGGTTGCGCAAATTTTTAGCGTTAATGAAGGATGTTATGCCGCAATTAACCGGGATGAAACGCGTAGAGCCGATATAAAAAAGCCGACCCTAAGGTCGGCTTTGAGGTTGATTATGGCTTATTCAACCGGCTGCGGGCGTGTTGCTGGCGCAGTGGCCTGATGCGTGGCGCTGTGTCCACCCGCAGCGCCTTTACCTTCAAAGGTGAACGCCGGGCGCTGCCAGTCGCTATGACGCGGCGCTTCTGGCACATATTCCGGCGCCGGAGCGCGGGTCATCGGCGCAGTCGCATGGCTGTGAAGGTGTTCGGCGTCAACGCTTGTTGCGACAACTTCAGCCTTAACGACCTCAGCTTCTGCAACCGGCGCCGCAACAACTTCCTGCGGCGCAGCGACTTCTTCCACAGTCGGCGCTACTTCCGCAACTTCTTCAACCACCTCCCGCTGGGAGACGACGATTTCCGCAGGCTCTTCAACCGCGACTTCAGCTACAGGTTCAGCTTCAGCGGCGATTTCTTCAGCTACAGGCGCGTCAGATTCAGCGATAATTTGCGGTTGTTCTTCAACCGGGGTCGCAATGACTTCCGGATGCGTGGTTTCAACAACGGCAATCTGAGGTTCCGTTACAACTTCCTCTGGCTGCACGGCTTCAACCGGCGCAGGAGTGTCCACAATGTGCTCAACGGCAGCCGCAGCAACCTGAGGCTCTACTGCGACAGAGGCAGTTTGCTCCTGGTGAATTTCCTGCTCGCGTTGTTCTTCAGCCTGCTGATCCTGCGGACGAACGACAGGGTAGCTGATCCATACTTTACCGGACGCTAATTCAGGAGAAGCACAGGCGACGGTCAGCGGCATTGGCGACTGAACCGGATAACGCTCGTCACGATAACGACGACGACGCTGTCCACTTACGCGCAGATGGCGAGGGGAACGGCGGGAACGACGCGGCATACCGTTGGAGTCACGCGCTTCGCTGTTGTCTTCCTGCTCAGGTGCGACAACGGCTGGCAGATCAACTTTCGCCAGTTCAGTACGCGGAGCCGGTACGGGCTGCTCAACGGGTTGAGCGACAACGACCTCAGCTGCCACCGCGGCAGTTGCCACTTCGGCTTCAACCGCCGCGCTGTCCGTGTAACGAACTTTCTGGTTCAACTGACGCTGTTTACGACGGGTCTGAGGCTGACGTACGCGCTCTTCCTGCTCGGTATCCTGCGCTGGCTGCTCAGCCAGGTTCAGCTCTTTAACTTCCTGCTGCGCCTGACGCTTGTCATCGTTGCGGCGGCGGTTGCGCTCACGACGTGGAGTCTGCTGCTCATCACCTGATTTCGCTTTGTCTGCGACATCACTGGACTGCTGGCGATTATCGCGTGCTTCCGCATTTTGCTGTTGGGCCTGACGACGGTTACGACGATTGTCATCGCGGTTTTCGCCGTTTTCTGCACGTTCGTTACGGTTATCACGATCGCCACGGCTATCGCGGTTATCACGACGATCGTTACGGTCGCGGCGATTATTTTGACGCGGTTTACGGCGGTCCTGCTGACGTTCCGTCTTCTCTTCAGCTTTCGGTGCGGGTTGTTCAACCGGCTTCGCTTCTTCGTTACCGCCGAAGATAGACTTCAGTGCGCTGAAGAAACGGCTAATCAAACCTGGCTGAGAGGCTGTTGCTACGGTGGCGGTAGCTTTAGGCGCGGCGGCTTTCACTGCGGGCTCTTGCACGGTTGGTGCTGGTGGCACGTCTGGCATAGCAAAGGTCGCGAGTGCCGGTTGCTCTGGCTGTTTACGCTCGACATACTCTTGTTCTGACGGCAGTTCCATTGCTTCTTCGTGCAACTTCGGCAGCAAGTAGCTCAGGGTTGGCGTTTCTTCGCCTTTGCGGACGCGCAGCACGGAATAGTGCGGGGTTTCCATCTGATCGTTTGGCACGATCACACAGCGTACGCCATTCTGACGCGTTTCTATAGCGTTGACCGCAGTACGCTTTTCGTTGAGCAGATAAGAGGCAATCGGCACAGGAACGATCGCGTGAACTTCCTGGGTATTCTCTTTTAGCGCTTCTTCTTCAATCAGACGCAGAATAGACAGCGACAGCGATTCGTTATCACGTACGGTACCGGTGCCGGAGCAGCGCGGGCAGACGTGATGGCTGGATTCACCCAGCGACGGGCTCAGACGCTGACGGGACATTTCCAGCAGGCCGAAACGAGAAATATGGCTGATCTGAATACGCGCTCGGTCCTGACGCACGGCCTCACGGAGACGGTTTTCCACCGCACGCTGGTGGCGAACCGGTGTCATATCGATAAAGTCGATAACAATCAGGCCGCCGAGGTCGCGCAGACGCAGCTGACGAGCAATTTCATCGGCTGCTTCCAGGTTGGTGTTGAATGCGGTTTCTTCGATGTCGCCACCGCGCGTAGCGCGTGCGGAGTTGATATCGATAGCTGTAAGGGCTTCAGTGCTGTCGATGACGATGGAGCCGCCGGACGGCAGACGCACTTCGCGCTGGAACGCAGACTCAATCTGAGATTCAATTTGATAGTGGCTGAACAGCGGGATTTCACCGGTGTACAGTTTGATTTTGCTGCTGAAATCTGGACGACCCAGCGCGGCGATGTGCTGACGCGCCATCTCCATGACTTTTGGGTTATCGATGAGAATTTCGCCGATGTCCTGACGTAAATAGTCACGGAACGCGCGAACGATGACGTTGCTTTCCTGGTGGATCAGGAATGGAGCAGGGCGGCTGTCAGCGGCTTTTTGAATGGCTTCCCAGTGTTTCAGGCGGAAGCTCAGGTCCCACTGCAGCGCTTCGGCGGATTTGCCGACGCCTGCGGTACGCACGATAAGCCCCATGCCATCAGGCAATTCCAGGCTTGCCAGCGCTTCTTTTAATTCGGTACGATCGTCGCCTTCAATACGACGGGAGATGCCGCCCGCGCGCGGGTTGTTCGGCATCAGAACCAGATAACTACCCGCCAGGCTGATAAAGGTGGTCAGCGCAGCGCCTTTATTGCCGCGTTCTTCTTTATCGATCTGAACGATGACTTCCTGACCTTCACGCAACACATCTTTAATGTTGGGACGACCATGGGAGTTGTAGTTAGCGGGGAAGTATTCGCGGGCAATTTCTTTTAACGGAAGGAAACCGTGACGTTCAGCGCCGTAATCAACAAAAGCAGCTTCCAGACTCGGTTCAATACGGGTAATTTTACCTTTATAGATGTTGGCTTTTTTCTGTTCGTGTCCAGGACTTTCGATATCCAGATCGTACAGACGTTGCCCATCTACAAGGGCTACACGCAACTCTTCCTGCTGAGTCGCGTTAATTAACATTCTTTTCATCGTAACTTACTCATTATTCTTACATTGACGACTAAGCTGCGGGCAGAGTAATGCCTTTCCGGGTGTGAACCGATGGCCTCGTGTCTATTCGCGTCGCCAACCTCACGGTTATCGTCAGCTCAAAGAGGCGCAGAGTGTCGGTTGCCTGTATTTCATACGGAAACACAGCGCAATTATCAGGGGAACAGTCTGGGTGTTACTCTCCAGAAAAGCTTCCTTATTACCGGTAAGGACTGCAACCCGCAGCCCGCTAACTGCCTGAAAGATCAATACGTCTTACGCCATTGCTGCGTTGATGATCGGTCGGGCAAAATTGGGTCATTCCGGAAAAGGTCTTGTTTTAACAAGATTCAACACGGAAACAACCTCATTATTCCACTGCTAACCTTGTTATAGCAAGATGACTTTTGCCATTTATCACCCGGTTACTCACAGTTTTTTCACTTCCGCGTAGTGATTGGTTTAATAACCACCAAATCGGCTATGTCAAACTTAAGTAATAGGGTATAGCAGTTAATATAAGCATAGAAAAATGTGTGGCGCGAATCTTGATGGCTATTTAAAATCGGCCCCCATGAAAACAGAGACTCCAGCCGTAAAAACAGTTGCCATTACTGCCGACGAAGCAGGGCAACGCATCGACAACTTTTTGCGTACTCAACTCAAGGGTGTGCCGAAAAGTATGATTTATCGCATTTTGCGTAAAGGCGAAGTGCGGGTGAATAAAAAACGCATTAAACCCGAGTACAAACTCGAAGATGGGGACATCGTGCGTATTCCACCTGTGCGTGTCGCCGAACGTGAAGAAGAGGCTATTTCCCCAAATCTGCAGAAGGTTGCGGCGCTGACTGATGTCATTTTGTATGAAGATGATCATATTCTGGTGCTTAACAAACCTTCAGGAACGGCCGTACATGGCGGAAGCGGATTAAGCTTTGGTGTTATTGAAGGCTTACGCGCGTTACGTCCGGAAGCGCGTTTCCTCGAACTGGTGCATCGCCTGGACCGGGATACCTCCGGTGTGCTGCTGGTTGCTAAAAAACGCTCAGCTTTACGTTCGTTGCATGAGCAGTTGCGTGAAAAAGGGATGCAGAAAGACTATCTGGCGCTGGTGAGAGGCCAGTGGCAGTCACATGTCAAAACCGTGCAGGCGCCGCTGTTGAAGAATATTCTGCAAAGCGGCGAGCGTATCGTGCGGGTGAATCAGGAAGGCAAGCCGTCGGAAACACGCTTTAAGGTAGAGGAGCGCTATGCGTTTGCCACGCTCGTGCGCTGTAGTCCGGTGACAGGGCGTACGCACCAGATTCGTGTGCATACCCAATATGCCGGGCATCCGATAGCCTTTGACGATCGCTATGGCGACCGCGAGTTCGATAAGCAACTCGCGGATACCGGACTGAACAGGCTGTTCCTTCACGCCGCGGCGTTAAAATTCACCCATCCGGGGACGGGCGAAGTGATGCGTGTTGAAGCGCCGCTGGATAAGCAGTTGAAGCGCTGCCTTGAGGTGTTACGCAGCAAAGCCTGATGCGCGTTGCTTATCAGGCCTACAATCGCGTTATGTGCTGTAGGCCTGACAAGACGCATCGCGTCGCCATCAGGCAGATTAACTAGGCGTTCAGCGGGTTCATCTCTTCCCGGCGCAGCATTTGACACAATGCGATCAGCGGCAGGCCGATCAGCGTATTTGGGTCGCGGCCCTCAAGACGCTCAAAGAGAGCAATACCTAACCCCTCACTTTTAAAACTACCGGCACAATGTAGCGGGCGTTCTTTGCGCAGGTAATCATCAATTTCCGCTTCGCTTAAATGCCGAAAATGAACATCGAACGGCTCGACCTCAGTTTGTAAATGTCCGGTAGCTGAATTATAAAGCGCCAGTCCGGTGTAAAACGTCACAATATTGCCTCGGGCTTTGAGTAATTGTTGGCGCGCATTTTCTTCTGTTAATGGTTTGCCGGTTATTTCACCATCAAGAACACAAATTTGATCGGAGCCAATAATCAGATGCGCTGGATAACGGTGAGCGAGAGATTGCGCTTTTTGTTGCGCCAGTCGCGAGACTAAATGGCGTGGCGCTTCGCCGGGTAACGGCGTTTCATCCACCTCGGGAGCCGCGCATTCGAACGGAATTGCCAGTTTTTCAAGTAAAGCGCGACGCCAGGGAGAGGTCGAGGCAAGTATAAGTTGAGGCATATTTTTCCCCTCGCATATAGCGTATTGATGAGAGCCATTTTAAACTATGGACTTCGTCCTACAAGCTGGCTGTATTGGCTTGTCTTGAGCGATTTTAAGTCGATGACCCGCAATGTGTGCGAATTATTGGCAAAAGGCAACCTCAGGCTGCCTTTTTCTTTGACTATATGACGTTACAAAGTTAATATGCGCGCCCTATGCAAAAGGTAAAATTACCCCTGACTCTTGATCCGGTTCGTACGGCTCAAAAACGCCTCGATTATGAAGGTATCTATGCTTCTGATCTGGTTGAGCGCGTCGCCGATTCTGTAGTCAGTGTGGACAGTGATGTGGAATGCTCCATGTCGTTCGCTATCGATAACCAGCGCCTTGCCGTTATAACCGGCGATGCAAAAGTGTCGGTTACGCTCGAATGTCAGCGTTGCGGGAAACCGTTCCCACTTCATGTTCACACAACATATTGTTTTAGTCCTGTCCGTTCTGACGAGCAGGCTGAAGCACTCCCGGAAGCGTATGAGCCGATTGAGGTTAACGAGTTCGGTGAAATCGATCTGCTTGCAATGGTTGAAGATGAGATTATCCTCTCCTTGCCGGTAGTTCCGGTGCATGATTCTGAACACTGTGAAGTGTCCGAGGCGGACATGGTCTTTGGTGAATTGCCTGATGAAGCGCAAAAACCAAACCCATTTGCCGTATTAGCCAGCTTAAAGCGTAAGTAATTGAGGAGTAAGGTCCATGGCCGTACAACAGAATAAACCAACCCGTTCCAAACGTGGCATGCGTCGTTCTCATGACGCTCTGACCGCAGTCACCAGCCTGTCTGTAGACAAAACTTCTGGTGAACAACACCTGCGTCACCACATCACTGCCGACGGTTTCTACCGTGGCCGTAAGGTAATCGCTAAGTAATCACGCATGACTCAATGGATTTCCCGCTTCGGTGAGAAAGACAGAGAGCGCAAGCGTGATGAAGCTTAGTGAGGCTTTCCCCGGGTAACTGGGGAAACACCTAACCGGGCAGCGACGATACCTTGACACGTCTAACCCTGGCGTTAGATGTCATGGGGGGAGATTTTGGCCCTACCGTGACAGTGCCTGCAGCATTGCAGGCACTGAATTCTAATTCGCAACTCACACTTCTTTTAGTCGGGGATCCCGATACAATCACGCCATTACTTGCCAAAGCTGACTTCGAACAACGTTCACGTCTGCAGATTATCCCTGCTCAGTCAGTTATTGCCAGTGATGCCCGGCCCTCGCAAGCTATTCGCGCCAGTCGTGGAAGCTCAATGCGTGTTGCCCTGGAGCTCGTGAAAGAAGGTCGAGCGCAAGCCTGTGTGAGCGCCGGTAATACGGGCGCGCTAATGGGACTTGCGAAGTTATTGCTCAAACCTCTTGAGGGTATTGAGCGTCCTGCGCTGGTGACGGTTTTACCGCATCAACAAAAGGGCAAAACGGTGGTGCTGGATTTAGGCGCTAACGTGGATTGTGATAGCACGATGTTGGTGCAATTTGCCGTCATGGGTTCCGTCCTGGCAGAAGAAGTCGTTGGGATTGCTAATCCTCGCGTTGCGTTGCTCAACATCGGCGAAGAAGAAACTAAAGGTCTCGACAGTATTCGGGATGCTTCTGCAGTGCTAAAAACAATCCCTTCCATTAACTATATAGGCTATCTTGAAGCCAATGAGTTACTGACTGGCAAAACCGATGTGCTGGTCTGTGACGGCTTTACCGGCAATGTCACATTAAAGACGATGGAAGGGGTTGTCAGAATGTTCCTTTCACTGCTGAAATCTCAGGGTGAGAGCAAAAAACGGTCGTGGTGGCTGCTTTTATTAAAACGTTGGTTACAAAAAAGCCTGACAAGGCGATTTAGTCACCTCAACCCCGACCAGTATAATGGCGCCTGTCTGTTAGGATTGCGCGGCACGGTGATTAAGAGTCATGGTGCGGCTAATCAGCGAGCATTTGAGGTCGCGATTGAACAGGCAGTGCAGGCGGTGCAGCGACAAGTTCCTCAGCGAATTGCCGCTCGCCTGGAATCTGTATACCCAGCTGGATTCGAACTGCTGGACGATGGCGAAAGCGCAAACTCACGGGCGCACAGATAACAGTGCGTTTGTGAATGCTGCCAGCGTACCGGCGTTTTGCTCGTGGCGGTATATAACCAAAAAGTGACTGAGCGTACATGTATACGAAGATTATTGGTACCGGCAGCTATCTGCCTGAACAAGTGCGTACTAACGCCGATTTGGAAAAAATGGTCGAGACATCTGATGAGTGGATCGTCACTCGTACAGGTATCCGTGAACGCCACATTGCAGCGCCAAATGAAACAGTTGCGACGATGGGCTTTGCCGCCGCAAACCGTGCACTGGAAATGGCAGGCATCGACAAAGAAGAAATTGGTCTGATTGTGGTTGCCACCACATCATCCACACACGCATTTCCAAGCGCGGCATGCCAGATCCAAAGTATGCTGGGGATCAAAGGCTGTCCGGCGTTTGACGTTGCGGCCGCTTGTGCGGGTTTTACCTATGCCCTGAGTGTTGCTGACCAGTACGTTAAGTCTGGCGCAGTGAAGCATGCGCTGGTCGTGGGGTCTGATGTCCTGGCTCGTACCTGTGATCCAACCGATCGTGGAACGATCATTATCTTTGGTGACGGCGCGGGCGCGGTGGTACTGAGCGCATCCGAAGAGCCGGGCATTCTCTCCACGCATCTGCACGCTGATGGTCGCTACGGTGAGTTGTTGACGCTTCCTAACGCCGATCGCGTAAATCCGGATAACCCGATTCACCTGACGATGGCGGGTAACGAAGTATTTAAAGTCGCGGTGACCGAGCTTGCCCACATCGTTGATGAAACGCTGGAAGCCAATAATCTCGACCGTTCTGCGCTGGACTGGCTGGTGCCGCATCAGGCAAACCTGCGCATTATCAGCGCGACAGCGAAAAAGCTGGGCATGTCGATGGATAATGTCGTCGTTACACTGGACAGACATGGCAATACGTCCGCGGCTTCCGTACCGTGCGCACTGGACGAAGCCGTCCGCGACGGGCGTATCAAAGCCGGGCAGTTGATATTGCTTGAAGCCTTCGGGGGTGGATTCACCTGGGGCTCCGCGCTGGTTCGTTTCTAGTATAAGGATTTTAACATGACGCAATTTGCATTTGTGTTTCCGGGGCAGGGTTCCCAGACCGTTGGGATGTTGTCTGAAATGGCAGCAAGCTACCCAATTGTTGAAGAAACTTTTGCTGAAGCATCAGCTGCGCTGGGCTATGATCTGTGGGCGCTGACTCAGCAAGGTCCGGCAGAAGAACTGAATAAAACCTGGCAGACGCAGCCAGCGCTATTGGCTGCGTCTGTCGCACTGTATCGCGTATGGCAGCAGCAGGGGGGTAAAACACCTGCGCTGATGGCAGGTCACAGCCTGGGCGAATACTCTGCGCTGGTATGTGCGGGCGTAATGGGTTTTGCCGATGCCGTCCGTCTGGTTGAACTGCGCGGCAAATTCATGCAGGAAGCCGTACCGGAAGGTACTGGCGGCATGTCTGCGATTATTGGTCTGGACGATGCATCTATCGCTAAAGCGTGTGAAGAGTCTGCCGAAGGGCAGGTCGTTTCTCCGGTTAACTTCAACTCGCCGGGCCAGGTGGTTATCGCCGGGCATAA
Organism: Citrobacter sp. wls706; assembly: GCF_005281305.1. NCBI lineage: Bacteria > Pseudomonadati > Pseudomonadota > Gammaproteobacteria > Enterobacterales > Enterobacteriaceae > Citrobacter > Citrobacter sp. wls706. The sequence continues at coordinate 107,864 of NZ_SZXG01000031.1, forward strand.
AGAAGCCGTAGAACGTGCAGGGGCTGCCTGTAAAGCCGCTGGCGCCAAGCGTGCGCTGCCGTTGCCGGTCAGCGTGCCTTCTCACTGCGCGCTGATGAAGCCTGCCGCTGAGAAACTGGCCGTTGAATTGCAAAAAATCACTTTCAACGCGCCGACTGTTCCAGTTGTGAACAACGTCGACGTGAAGTGTGAAACTACCGCAGACGCGATTCGCGATGCGCTGGTTCGTCAACTGTACAGCCCGGTTCAGTGGACCAAAACCGTTGAATTTATGGCATCGCAGGGCGTAGAGCACCTGTATGAAGTGGGGCCAGGTAAAGTTCTCACCGGTTTGACGAAACGTATTGTTGACACCCTGACCGCTTCGGCACTGAATGAGCCGACAGCGCTGTCTGCGGCGCTAGAGCAATAAAAGAGGAAGCCCATGAATTTTGAAGGAAAAATCGCGCTGGTAACCGGTGCAAGCCGTGGAATTGGCCGCGCAATTGCTGAGACACTCGTTGCCCGTGGCGCGAAAGTTATCGGTACTGCAACCAGTGAAAACGGCGCGCAGGCCATTAGCGATTACTTAGGTGCAAATGGTAAAGGTCTGATGTTGAATGTGACCGATCCGGCATCTATCGAATCTGTTCTGGAAAATATTCGCGCAGAATTTGGTGAAGTCGATATTCTGGTCAATAATGCCGGGATTACTCGTGATAACCTGTTAATGCGCATGAAAGATGACGAGTGGAACGATATCATCGAAACCAACCTGTCATCTGTTTTCCGTCTGTCAAAAGCGGTAATGCGAGCTATGATGAAAAAGCGTCATGGGCGTATTATCACTATCGGTTCTGTGGTTGGTACCATGGGAAATGCGGGTCAGGCTAACTACGCTGCGGCGAAAGCAGGTCTGATCGGCTTCAGTAAATCACTGGCGCGCGAAGTTGCGTCCCGTGGTATTACTGTAAACGTTGTTGCTCCGGGCTTTATTGAAACGGACATGACGCGTGCGCTGTCTGACGATCAGCGTGCGGGTATCCTGGCGCAGGTTCCTGCGGGTCGCCTTGGTGGCGCTCAGGAAATCGCCAGTGCGGTTGCATTTTTAGCTTCTGACGAAGCAAGTTACATCACAGGTGAGACTTTGCACGTCAACGGCGGGATGTACATGGTTTAACCACGATTGAAAAATATTTGCGTTATTAGTGGGAATGGCCTCAAAATAACGTAAAATCGTGGTAAGACCTGCCGGGATTTAGTTGCAAATTTTTCAACATTTTATACACTACGAAAACCATCGCGAAAGCGAGTTTTGATAGGAAATTTAAGAGTATGAGCACTATCGAAGAACGCGTTAAGAAAATTATCGGCGAACAGCTGGGCGTTAAGCAGGAAGAAGTTACCAACAATGCTTCCTTCGTTGAAGACCTGGGCGCAGATTCTCTTGACACCGTTGAGCTGGTAATGGCTCTGGAAGAAGAGTTTGATACTGAGATTCCGGACGAAGAAGCTGAGAAAATCACTACCGTTCAGGCTGCCATTGATTACATCAACGGCCACCAGGCGTAAGTGAACATCTCCAGGCGGTCATTCGACCGCCTGAGTTTTATCTTTTTATCCCACTTGAATTATTTTCCCTCCCTGGAGGACAACCGTGTCTAAGCGTCGTGTAGTTGTGACCGGACTGGGCATGTTGTCTCCTGTCGGCAATACCGTAGAGTCTACCTGGAAAGCTCTCCTTGCCGGTCAGAGTGGCATCAGCCTGATCGACCATTTCGATACTAGCGCCTATGCAACGAAATTTGCTGGCTTAGTAAAGGATTTTAACTGTGAAGACATTATCTCGCGCAAAGAACAGCGCAAGATGGATGCTTTCATTCAATATGGAATTGTCGCTGGCGTTCAGGCCATGCAGGATTCTGGCCTCGAAATTACGGAAGAGAACGCCCACCGTATTGGCGCCGCTATTGGCTCCGGTATTGGCGGCCTCGGTCTGATCGAAGAAAACCATACCTCTTTGGTAAACGGTGGACCGCGTAAGATCAGCCCGTTCTTCGTTCCGTCGACGATTGTTAACATGGTGGCAGGTCACCTGACCATCATGTACGGCCTGCAAGGGCCAAGCATCTCCATCGCGACTGCCTGTACTTCAGGCGTACATAACATCGGTCATGCCGCACGTATCATTGCATACGGTGATGCAGACGCGATGGTTGCGGGTGGTGCTGAAAAAGCCAGTACGCCGCTGGGCGTGGGTGGCTTTGGCGCGGCACGTGCGCTGTCTACGCGTAATGATAACCCGCAAGCGGCAAGCCGCCCATGGGATAAAGAGCGTGATGGCTTTGTGCTTGGCGACGGCGCAGGCATGGTGGTACTGGAAGAGTACGAGCATGCGAAAGCGCGCGGCGCAAAAATCTATGCTGAAGTTGTTGGCTTTGGTATGAGCAGCGATGCTTACCACATGACGTCACCACCGGAAAACGGTGCAGGCGCTGCGCTGGCAATGGTCAACGCACTGCGTGATGCGGCTATCGAAGCGGGTCAGATCGGCTATGTCAACGCGCATGGTACGTCTACTCCTGCAGGCGATAAAGCTGAAACCCAGGCAGTGAAATCTGTCTTTGGCGATGCAGCGAGCCGTGTGATGGTAAGCTCAACCAAATCCATGACCGGGCACCTGTTAGGCGCTGCGGGCGCGGTAGAGTCTATTTTCTCTATCCTGGCGCTGCGCGATCAGGCTATTCCGCCAACCATCAACCTGGATAACCCGGATGAAGGTTGTGACCTGGACTTCGTTCCTCACGAAGCGCGTCAGGTGAGTGGTTTGGAATATGCTCTGTGTAACTCCTTCGGCTTCGGTGGTACCAACGGTTCTTTGATCTTTAAAAAGATTTAAGTCCCGTCAGGTGATGCGTTAGCAACGAAATAAAACTGAAAAGGTCCGCTTGTCGGGCCTTTTTTTATTCGGTTTTTCGCCCTTGTCCTGTGTTACTCATCCTGCCAAACTAGCGGACCAGATATAAGGAGCCTCCATGTTCTTAATTAATGGCCGCGAGCAAAATCTGCTGGCCGCAAGCGATCGAGCGACTCAATTTGGTGATGGTTGTTTTACTACCGCGCGAATTATCGACGGTGAAATTTGCCTCTTTGCAGCGCATCTTGCGCGTTTACAAGACGCTTGCCAAAAGTTGCTGATCCCTTTCGAACAATGGCCAGAGCTGCAAGATGAAATGAAAATCCTGGCGCAAGGACACGCGCGTGGCGTCTTGAAAGTCATTATTAGCCGCGGTAGCGGCGG
>NZ_SZXG01000031.1:111186-164558 GCF_005281305.1 Citrobacter sp. wls706
GGCGGTCGGGGCTACAGCGGCGCAAATTGTCACAACGCCACCCGTATTCTCTCTGTTTCAGCCTGGCCCGAACATTACGATCGTTGGCGCCATGAAGGGATTACGCTGGCGTTGAGTCCAGTGCGTCTGGGCCGTAATCCGCTGCTTGCCGGACTTAAGCATCTGAATCGCCTGGAGCAGGTATTGATTCGCTCTCATCTTGAGCAGACGGATGCCGATGAAGCGCTGGTTCTTGACAGCGAGGGATGGGTTACGGAATGCTGTGCGGCTAATTTGTTCTGGCGTAAAGGTAATGTGGTTTACACTCCCCGGTTGGATCAGGCCGGAGTGAACGGCATTATGCGACAATTCTGTATCCGTATGCTGGCACAATCACCGTTCAGTCTTGTCGAAGTGTATGCCGGGTTGGAGGAGATTATGCAAGCCGATGAAATCGTCGTCTGTAACGCATTAATGCCGGTTATTCCCGTGCGGAGCTGTGGCGGCACGTTGTTGTCTTCACGTTTATTATTCGATTTTTTAGCCCCACTTTGTGAGCACCCGAATTAGTCATGAAAAAACTGTTACTCGTTGTCCTGTTATTGCTGGTTGTGCTGGGCATTGCCGCGGGAGTGGGAATGTGGAAAGTTCGCCATCTGGCGGACAGTAAGTTATTGATTAAAGAAGAGACCATTTTTACGCTGAAAGCGGGGACAGGCCGTCTGGCTCTCGGTGAACAGCTGTATGTGGATAAGGTTATCAATCGTCCGCGCGTGTTCCAGTGGCTGCTGCGTGTGGAGCCTGAGCTGTCGCATTTTAAGGCGGGTACCTATCGCCTGACGCCCGACATGACGGTGCGAGAGATGCTGCTACTGCTGGAAAGCGGTAAAGAGGCGCAGTTCCCGTTACGTCTGGTGGAAGGGATGCGCCTGAGTGATTACCTCAAACAACTGCGCGATGCGCCCTATATCAAACATACGCTGAGTGACGATAACTACGAGACTGTCGCTCAGGCGCTGAAGCTGGAAAACCCGCAGTGGGTGGAAGGCTGGTTCTGGCCCGATACCTGGATGTATACCGCCAATACGACCGACGTAGCACTGCTAAAACGTGCGCATCAAAAGATGGTTAAAGCGGTGGATACTGTCTGGGAAGGGCGCGCTGATGGTCTGCCTTATCAGGATAAAAATCAGCTAGTGACAATGGCCTCGATTATTGAAAAAGAAACTGCGGTCGCCAGCGAGCGCGACCAGGTGGCCTCGGTCTTTATTAACCGCTTACGTATTGGCATGCGTTTACAAACCGATCCGACGGTGATTTACGGCATGGGGACACGGTATAATGGCAAATTGTCGCGTGTGGATTTAGAAACGCCAACCGCCTATAACACCTACACCATCACCGGGCTGCCGCCTGGCCCGATTGCCATGCCGGGAGAGGCCTCGTTGCAGGCTGCCGCACATCCGGCAAAAACGCCGTATCTCTATTTCGTGGCAGATGGTAAAGGCGGCCACACATTTAACACCAATCTTGTCAGCCATAACCGGTCAGTACAGGATTACCTGAAAGTGCTTAAGGAAAAAAATGGGCAGTAACTATATCGTCATCGAGGGCCTGGAAGGCGCCGGAAAAACCACTGCGCGTAATGTGGTGGTAGAGACACTTGAGCAACTCGGTATTCGTGACATGGTTTTTACCCGCGAGCCTGGTGGAACGCAGCTCGCTGAGAAACTAAGAAGTCTGGTGCTGGACATTAAGTCGGTGGGTGACGAGGTCATTACCGACAAAGCCGAAGTCCTGATGTTTTACGCCGCGCGCGTACAGTTGGTCGAAACTGTTATTAAACCTGCTCTGGCGAGAGGAGCATGGGTCATTGGCGATCGTCACGACCTGTCGACCCAGGCGTATCAGGGCGGTGGCCGCGGCATTGATCAAAATATGCTGGCAACGCTGCGTGATGCGGTACTCGGAAATTTTCGTCCGGACCTGACGCTCTATCTGGATGTCACTCCAGAAGTCGGATTGAAGCGTGCGCGTGCGCGCGGCGAACTGGACCGTATTGAACAGGAATCTTTCGATTTCTTTAATCGCACCCGAGCGCGCTATCTTGAGCTGGCTGCCAAAGACGCCAGCATTCGTACTATCGACGCTACGCAGCCGCTGGAGGCTGTGATGGCTGATATCCGCAATACCGTTACCCAGTGGGTGAAGGAGCAGGGCGCATGAAATGGTACCCATGGTTACGACCTGATTTTGAAAAACTGGTAGCGAGCTACCAGGCCGGTCGTGGTCACCATGCGTTACTGATTCAGGCGTTACCCGGCATGGGCGACGATGCGCTGATTTACGCGCTCAGTCGCTATTTAATGTGTCAGCAGCCGGAAGGACATAAAAGCTGCGGACACTGCCGCGGCTGTCAGCTGATGCAGGCGGGAACGCATCCGGACTACTATTCGCTGCTGCCGGAAAAAGGTAAAAGCACGCTCGGGGTTGATGCGGTACGCGAAGTCAGTGAGAAACTGTACGAGCATTCACGCCTGGGCGGGGCGAAAGTGGTGTGGATCCCGGATGCCGCCCAGTTAACCGACGCCGCCGCTAATGCGTTGCTGAAAACGCTGGAAGAGCCTCCGGCGCAGACCTGGTTCTTCCTCGCCAGTCGAGAGCCTGCGCGTTTATTGGCCACGCTACGTAGCCGCTGTCGGTTACATCACCTTGCACCACCGGCAGAGTCGTACGCTATCTCCTGGCTTAGTCGTGAAGTGACGTTGTCACCGGAAGCATTGTTGAGCGCATTACGTCTGAGTGCGGGATCGCCGGGTGCGGCATTAACGTTACTGCAGGACGCAAGCTGGACGCACCGCACAGATTTCCTCGCTGCGCTGGCGAACATCCTGCATTCAGGCGACTGGTATATCCTGTTAACGGCGCTCAACCACGATCAGGCTGCCGCTCGTTTACACTGGCTGGCAACGCTGCTGACGGATGCTCTAAAGCGTCCCTATGGGGTTTCCCATTTAACCAATCCTGATGCTCAGGATCTCATCTCTTCTATCGCAGAGCGGTTATCCGTCGCCCAGATACAGGCGATACTCGGTGATGTTTGTCATTGCCGTCAGCAGTTGCTGAACGTGACGGGTTTAAACCGTGAACTGGTGTTAACCGATCTTATCCTTCGTATTGAGCATTACCTGCAACCGGGCACCGTACTGCCTGTTCCTCATCTTTGAGAGAGACATTATGTTTTTAGTCGACTCACACTGCCATCTTGATGGCCTGGATTATCAATCTCTGCATAAGGACGTGGATGACGTGTTGGCGAAAGCAGCCGCACGCGATGTGAAATTTTGTCTTGCCGTCGCGACAACCCTGCCGGGATACCGCAGTATGCGTGAACTGGTTGGCCAACGTGACAACGTGGTTTTCTCCTGCGGTGTGCATCCGTTAAATCAGGATGAAACTTATGATGTTGAAGACCTGCGTCGTTTTGCCGCCGAAGACGGTGTGGTAGCGATGGGAGAAACCGGGCTGGATTATTTTTACACGCCGGAAACGAAGGTGCGCCAGCAGGAATCTTTCATCCACCATATTCAGATTGGCCGCGAGTTACAGAAACCGGTTATCGTGCATACCCGTGATGCCCGAGCCGATACATTATCAATTCTGCGCCAAGAAAAGGTGACGGATTGTGGCGGCGTACTACACTGTTTTACAGAGGACAGAGAAACGGCGGGCAAATTGCTGGATCTCGGCTTTTATATCTCGTTTTCCGGCATCGTCACGTTCCGTAATGCTGACCAACTGCGTGATGCTGCCCGTTATGTTCCTCTGGATCGTTTGTTAGTTGAGACGGATTCTCCGTACCTTGCGCCGGTGCCGCATCGTGGAAAAGAGAACCAACCTGCCATGACGCGTGACGTTGCGGAGTATATGGCCGTAGTGAAAGGTGTTGCCGTGGAAGAACTGGCGCAGGCAACCACTGATAACTTTGCCCGCCTGTTTCACATCGATGCTTCTCGCCTGCAATCAGTCCGTTAACTGACTTTTTTTAAAGCTCGTAATTAATAACTAAAGCGAGTAAAGTTCACCGCCACAAAATGGGCGGTGAATAACCAGTTAGACACATTCAGAAACTCATTTTATCGGAATGTGCGAATTTTGCGGCCATTCACAACTGAATTGTGATAGCCGTCAAACAAAAACAGACTGAATTATTTTACTCTGTGTAATAAATAAAGAGCACTTAGATGCTCTGTCCACGGCGAGGCTCTCCCCCCTTGCCAATGCGTGAGAACGTAGAATACACAAAATCATTCAAGCTGCATCAAGGCGGCAAGTGAGTGAATGACAGGAGCTTACTCGAGTAAGTGACTGGAGTGAACGAGCACAGCCAACGTTGAGGCGGTTTGAAGGATGAAGTGTATAAGCACAAATACTCAGGAGCACTCCTAATTATGTTTAAGAATGCATTTGCTAACCTGCAAAAGGTCGGTAAATCGCTGATGCTGCCGGTATCCGTACTCCCGATTGCAGGTATCCTGCTGGGTGTCGGTTCCGCTAACTTCAGCTGGCTGCCAGCCGTTGTATCGCACGTAATGGCAGAAGCAGGCGGTTCTGTTTTTGCGAACATGCCGCTGATCTTTGCCATCGGTGTTGCGTTAGGCTTCACCAACAATGACGGCGTATCTGCACTGGCGTCCGTTGTTGCCTACGGCATCATGGTTAAAACCATGGCTGTTGTTGCGCCGCTGGTTCTGCATTTACCTGCTGAAGAGATCGCCGCTAAACACCTTGCTGACACGGGTGTTCTCGGGGGGATTATCTCCGGTGCGATTGCAGCGTATATGTTCAACCGTTTCTACCGTATCAAATTGCCTGAGTATCTCGGCTTCTTTGCGGGTAAGCGCTTCGTTCCTATTATTTCTGGTCTGGCTGCCATCTTCACAGGCGTGGTTCTGTCCTTCATTTGGCCGCCGATCGGTACTGCTATTCAGACGTTCTCCCAGTGGGCTGCATACCAGAACCCGGTAGTGGCGTTCGGTATCTATGGCTTCATTGAACGCTGCCTGGTGCCGTTTGGTCTGCACCATATCTGGAACGTTCCTTTCCAGATGCAGATCGGTGAGTACACCAACGCTGCGGGCCAGGTGTTCCACGGCGATATCCCTCGCTATATGGCGGGTGACCCGACTGCGGGCAAACTGTCCGGTGGCTTCCTGTTCAAAATGTACGGTTTGCCGGCTGCCGCTATCGCTATCTGGCATTCTGCTAAACCAGAAAACCGCGCGAAAGTGGGCGGTATCATGATCTCCGCGGCGCTGACCTCGTTCCTGACCGGTATTACCGAGCCGATCGAGTTCTCCTTCATGTTCGTGGCGCCGATCCTGTACATCATCCACGCGATTCTGGCTGGTCTGGCATTCCCGATCTGTATCCTGCTGGGTATGCGTGACGGAACATCGTTCTCTCACGGTCTGATCGACTTTATCGTTCTGTCCGGTAACAGCAGCAAACTGTGGCTGTTCCCGATTGTCGGTATCGGTTATGCGATTGTTTACTACACCATCTTCCGTGTGTTGATCAAAGCGCTGGACCTGAAAACGCCTGGTCGCGAAGATGCTACCGAAGACAGCAAAGCGGGTGCGTCCGGCGAAATGGCTCCGGCTCTGGTTGCTGCATTCGGTGGTAAAGAAAACATCACTAACCTCGATGCGTGCATCACTCGTCTGCGTGTTAGCGTGGCTGACGTTGCCAAAGTGGATCAGGCTGGCCTGAAGAAACTGGGTGCGGCGGGCGTCGTGGTTGCTGGTTCCGGTGTTCAGGCGATCTTCGGTACTAAGTCCGATAACCTGAAAACTGAAATGGATGAGTACATCCGTAACAGCTAAGCAGTAAGAAGTTGGGGAGAACTAAGGCAGCCTGCGGGCTGCCTTTTTTAATGCCTTAATTGGCCTGAACGCGAATGGGCGCAGTGGCGGCGAACAGCCACGGACGGGCTTCTGCGTTTACGCGTGGGGACAACGTCTCTCTGACCTGCTGGTGGTAATCATCAATCCACTGTTTCTCAGCATCGCTCAGCAGATGAAGTTCCACCAGGTTCAAATCAATCGGCACCAGCGTCAGCGTCGAGAATCGGCAGAAGCCCGGACGGCTGTTGATAATCTCCACCTGATTCTCAATGCGGATCCCATATTGCCCGGCCAGATAATAACCCGGTTCGATGGTGATGATATTGCCCGCCACCAGAGGCCAGGGGTTAACTTTTTTGGCAATGCGATGAGGTTGTTCATGGATAAGCAACTGATGGCCCACGCCGTGCCCAGTTCCATGATCAAAATCCAGTCCCAAATCCCACAACGCCCGCCGACTAAAGGCATCCAGTTGATGGCCCTGGGTACCGCTGGGGAACTGCAGTGAAATAAGTGACAAGAAGCCTTTCAACACGGCGGTGTAGTGCAAGCGTCGCTGCGGATCCTGTGGGCCAAATGCGAGGGTACGCGTCGTATCCGTCGTACCATTATGATACTGACCACCGGAATCATTCAGGTACATGGCCTGCGAGGTAATTGGCGTATTGGTTTTTTCGCTGGAGTGGTAATGACACATCGCCGCATTGCTGGCAGAGGCTGAAATCGTGCTGAAGCTCTGCTCGATAAATCCCGGCTGCTGTTGGCGAAACTCCAGCTGTTTAGCCTGTGCTTCCAGTTCGGTGATCGGATTGCCTGCCGCTTCGCGTAAAGGGACCTCATGCGCCAGCCATGCGAGGAAGTTAACCCAGGCTGCGCCATCCTGTTCATGGCATTCCCGATAGCCTGCCAGTTCAACGTCATTTTTGTGCGCTTTCATTAACGTGATGGGATCGGGGGCCCACAGGACGTTGCCGCCATGTTCTTCTATGGCAAAACGCAATGCCACCGGAGCGTAGTCTTTATCGACCAGAAAGCGCTTCCCATTTGCCAACTGCTGGCAGCGAGCCAGGAAGTTCTCTTGCGGGGCCAGCGTAAGCGTATCCAACAGCGATGCGGGGAGCTGCTGTGTTTTGTTGCTATCCACAAACCATTCCAGTTCGCCGCTGCGATGGAGCAGGGCAAATGAGAACGGCACTGGAACCATAGCAAGATCCGAACCGCGGACATTGAGCAGCCAGGCGATGTTGTCCGGCAGCGTAATCGCTAGCACGTCGGCCTGATGTTGAACGAGCAGCTCTACCACCCGCGCACGTTTCTGCGCGCTGCTCTCACCGCTGATGTCGAGGGGCATTTCGCGAATGATGCCGCAGGGCGCAGCCGGACGATCGAGCCATATCTGGTCGAAAGGATCTTGCTCCAGAGGCACCAGTTCGCAATGCGTCGCCGACAGCGCTTCAAACTGGCTGTTGACCATCAACAGCGGCTCAAAGCCAATACGCGCGCCCGCTGCAACGTGACACTGCAAATAGTCGGCCAACGGCTCATCGTGTAAGTGGTGAATTTCAAAATCATCCAGCGAGACTTCATTGCGCACCTGGACCTGATAGCGCCCATCGACAAACATTAATGCGCGATCGCGCAGGACCAATGCGAGTCCCGCAGAGCCGCTAAACCCAGTCAGCCAGGCCAGCTTATTATCATGCGGCGTACAATCTTCACTTTGGTGAGCGTCGGCGCGCGGGACAATCATACCGTCCAGTCCCTGCGCTATCAGCAGGTTACGCAGGGCGGAAAGAGGAGTTGAGTTGTGCATAGTTACCTTCAGGCCTTAACGGAACGGCGGTTCGTTGAATGTGCGTAATTTACGGGAGTGCAGTCGGTCGCCTTCGGCACGAAGACGATCGATAGCCCGGATACCTATTTGCAGATGCTCGGAAATGGCGCCTTCATAAAAACGGTTGGCCTGACCAGGCAGTTTGATCTCGCCGTGCAAGGGTTTGTCGGAAACGCAAAGCAATGTGCCGTAGGGAACGCGGAAGCGGTAGCCCTGGGCGGCGATGGTGGCGCTTTCCATATCGATAGCTACCGCGCGGCTGAGGTTAAAGCGCAGCGCAGAGGCGGAGTAACGTAATTCCCAGTTGCGATCGTCGGTGGTTACAACGGTACCGGTACGCAGGCGCTGTTTGACCTCTTCGCCGGGCATGCCGCTGACCTCTTTGGTCGCGTCATACAGCGCGCGTTGCACTTCAGCGATGCTTGGAATCGGGATGTCCGGTGGGAGAACGGCATCCAGTACGTGGTCATCACGCAAATAAGCGTGGGCCAGAACATAATCGCCAATTGCCTGACTTTCACGCAGGCCGCCACAGTGCCCAATCATCAGCCAGACATCAGGGCGCAATACGGCGAGATGATCGCAAATAGTTTTGGCGTTAGACGGGCCGACGCCGATGTTTACCAGCGTGATCCCCTGACCATCAGCGGTAATTAAATGCCAGGCGGGCATCTGGTGCTTCTTCCAGGCGAGGTCAGAGATGGCTTCTTCTGGCGCTTCGGTTTCGGCGGTGATCCAGATCCCGCCCGCGCATGACAGCGCGATGTACGGGCTGTCCGGGTCGAGGATCTGGCTGCAGCCCCAGCGTACGAACTCATCGACATAGCGGGTGTAGTTGGTGAACAGCACAAAGGGCTGGAAATGTTCAACCGGCGTGCCCGTGTAATGACGTAGTCGCGCCAGCGAAAAATCCACGCGTCGGGCATCGAAGTGAGACAGCGGAGAAAATTCCGCCGGATGAAAAATCCCGTCCGCCGTTTCGTCACCAATCTGCGACAATTCAGTGGTGGGGAAATGACGCGTTAATCCGGCGCTCATCGAGCGATCCAGCGTCAGTTCTGAACCGTCAATCACATAGGGATAGGGGATTTCATGCTGCGATGGCTCAACAGAGATATGCGCATCATAATCCTGATACAGCAGCGTAAGCTGTTCTTCAAGATAAGGACGAAAGAGCGACGGACGGGTAATGGTGGTGGTATAGCAACCCGCATGGGTAAAACGGCCATAGGCGCGGGTTTTCGGAGGATTGGTGGCGCTGCCATCCCAGGTGACACGAAGTGATGGGTAAACAAAAAGACCGTTATGGCGGGCGATTACGTCAGGGAGCGTCCCTGTTTCAATATACTTACCAATGGCGCTACGCAGTGATTTAACCGACTGTTCGTACAGCGCGTCCAGTTTATCCAGTGCCTGAGCCGGGGTCAGGCTGGCGCCCTTATTGTTCATGTCTGTCTCCTTGTTCCACAGATATACCGCTCTTCCGATAGTATGTCACAGGAATGTGAAACAAAAGTCAGACGATAAGGAAGATTGTGCGAAGACCGGACGACCCTCGCACCGGGGGTTTAACCGTGCTGCTTATCTCGCATTAACAGCGCGGTAGTGGCGGAGATAAGACAACCCGCCATCAGATAAATAGCTACGCTGTGCCAGTCTCCACCTGAGAATGTCACCAGTGCCGCCGCAATAAAGGGGGTAAAACCGCCGCCAACCACGCTGGCCACCTGATAACCAACGCCTGCGCCGCTGTAGCGATAACTTGCGCCAAACAGACCGGTAAACATAGGCTGCTGTACGCACACCACCATATCGTGCGCGATGTTGGCTAACATAATCGCGAAGAACACGATCCAGAAAATAGACTGTGCTTCCAGTGCCATAAAGAACGGGAAGGCGCTCAGCGTACCGACCAGTGCCCCGGTAATGTAGACGCGACGACGACCAAAGCGGTCGGCAAGCCACGCAAAACAGGGGATGGTCAGACAGCTCAGCCCGCCGACCAGCAATCCGATATTCAGAAACAGCTCGCGCGGCAGGCCCAGGTTTTGCGTCGAGTAGTTAAGAGCAAATGCGGTGACGATATACATCGTCAGCAGTTCACACAGGCGCAGGGCGATAATTTTTAAGAACGCGCCCGGATGGCGGATTAAAGCCTCGATGACCGGAAGCCGCTTTTTCTCCGGTTGCGGCGCCTGTTGCTGCTGTTCGAACTCGGCCGATTCATCCATTCTGTTACGCATCCACAACGCGCCTAATACCAGCACAATGCTGAACAAGAACGGAATACGCCAGCCCCAACTGAGGAACTGCTCATCGGTGGTTTGAGAGCTAATCAGCGAGACCAGGCCGGTAGAAAGCAGCAGACCGACGCCGTACCCGACCTGTACACCGCTGCTATAAAAGGCTTTTTTATTTTTCGGCGCACTTTCGACGGAGAGCAACGCGGCTCCGCCCCATTCACCACCCACGGCGAAGCCCTGAATAGCGCGCAGCGTCACCAGTAGAACAGGGGCCCACCAGCCAATGGTGTCAAAGGAAGGAATAATGCCAATCAGCGCCGTGGCGATCCCCATCATCCAGACGGTGAGCATCAGCATACGTTTACGCCCAAGACGATCGCCGAAGTGGCCGAAGATGACCCCGCCTAGCGGGCGGAACAGAAATCCGACGCCAAAGGTAGCGAAGGCGGCAAGTGTGCCCATCGCCGGACTGACCTGTGGAAAGAACTCGCGGTTAAAGACTAACGCAGCGGTGATGCCATAGAGCAGAAAATCATACCAGTCGACCACGGCGCCCGCGAAGCTACCAAGCGCAGCGCGTCGGGCACGGTTGAGCGAAGAGGTGTCCTGTTGGGAACCCGTGGAGGTGAGGGTGGAATCCATAGTTATCCTGTCTGTACTGTATTCTAGTTATTAGTATTTGAGTTGGGTTACACACATTGCAGCCGATAGATTACCGGCCGTTATGAGATTACCGCGACAGGCATGAAGAGGAAACGATTATATCCCTCGCAGAGGGCAACATGAATAATTAGACGAATGAGAAAATTGAAAAGCAAAAAGCCTGCTCGAAAGCAGGCTTTTCTGAATTTGGCTCCTCTGACTGGACTCGAACCAGTGACATACGGATTAACAGTCCGCCGTTCTACCGACTGAACTACAGAGGAATCGTGTGAACGAGGCGCATATTAGCGAGGGTGATGAGGGTTGTCAAAGGACGAAATGCAATTGTGCGTTCGTTTGCTGACAAAATCAGCAAAGCGGCGAACTTTCCGTCTTTTTATGCTTTTGCCCCATTCTGGTGCGCTTCTACCTTTTCCAGGGCAGCCACAGTTATCTGTATAAGCGTACAAAAAATGTCGTTCTTCACTTTGCTCCTTACCTGACGCGGCGTCAGCGTAAAATGCAGCTTCAGACGAAACTGGCAAGTATCTTGCAATCCTGAATCACATGACTGCCAGCACGGGTTCTGGTATTCCGACAGGAGGCAAAATGAACTTCAGACGACTGAAATATTTCGTAAAAATCGTCGATATTGGTAGCCTGACCCAGGCAGCGGAAGTGTTGCACATCGCGCAACCCGCGCTGAGCCAGCAGGTCGCCACGCTGGAAGGCGAACTGGATCAGCAATTGCTGATTCGTACCAAACGCGGCGTCACGCCCACGGAAGCGGGGAAAGTGCTGTATACCCACGCTCGAACGATTTTACGTCAGTGTGAACAGGCGCAACTTGCAGTCAATAATGTTGGCCAGACTCTGAGTGGTCAGGTTTCTATTGGCCTGGCACCGGGTACGGCAGCATCATCCATCACTATGCCACTGTTACAAACAGTACGTGCCGAACTGCCTGATGTACTGGTCTATTTGCATGAAAACAGTGGGGCAGTGCTAAATGACAAGCTTCTCAGCGGACAATTAGACATGGCAGTGCTCTATGAGCGCTCGCCCGTGGCGGGCATCAGTTGTCAGCCGTTGCTGAAAGAGGATCTTTTCCTTGTGGGGACGCGTGATTGTCCAGGCCAAAGCGTCGATTTAGCCGCAGTGGCGCAGATGAATCTGTTTTTGCCGCGGGATTACAGTGCGGTGCGTTTGCGGGTGGATGAGGCTTTTTCGCTACGTCGCTTAACGGCCAAAGTCATTGGCGAAATCGAGTCTATCTCGACCTTAACGGCTGCCATTGCCAGCGGTATGGGCGTCACTGTGTTACCCGAATCGGCAGCCCGCGCACTGTGCAATGCAGCAAATGGCTGGATGGCGCGGATTACTGCTCCATCAATGAATCTGCCGCTCTCGTTGAATGTGTCGGCCATGGGGAGCTTGTCGCCACAAGCGCAGGCAGTCAAGGAGATCCTGTTGTCGCTGGTTAGCCGACCAATGCTGGAAAACCGTGAGTTGCAACTGGTGAGCTAAACCTTATTCCCAAGAGGAATAAGATGCAGGTTTTTATTATTTGTTATGCCGGGCATCAGACTTTAACAATAGCGTAATGTCTGATGTGCCCGGAGTGTAAAGTGAATTTCCAGCAACTTAAAATAATCCGCGAGGCGGCCCGTCAGGATTACAACCTGACGGAAGTCGCGAATATATTGTATACCTCGCAGTCGGGCGTCAGCCGACATATTCGTGAACTTGAAGATGAACTTGGCATCGAAATATTTATTCGTCGCGGGAAACGCCTGCTGGGCATGACCGAACCGGGTAAAGCCTTACTGGGCATTGCCGAACGTATTCTGAATGAGGCCAGCAACGTCCGCCGTCTGGCGGATCTGTTTACCAATGACACCTCAGGTGTTCTGACGATAGCCACCACGCATACCCAGGCGCGCTATAGCCTGCCTGCAGTGATTAAAGCATTTCGTGAGCTTTTCCCGGAAGTGCGTCTGGAACTGATTCAGGGCACGCCACAGGAGATCGAAGCGTTGTTGCAAAATGGCGGAGCAGATATTGGGATTGCCAGTGAACGTCTGAGTAGCGATCCACTGCTGGTGGCTTTTCCCTGGTTTCGTTGGCACCACAGTCTGCTCGTTCCGCACGACCATCCAATCGTCAAGACATCACCTTTAACGCTGGAATCCATCGCCCATTGGCCGTTAATTACTTATCGCCAGGGGATTACGGGGCGTTCGCGTATTGATGAAGCGTTTGCCCGAAAAGGGTTAGTGCCGGATATCATACTCAGCACCCAGGATTCGGATGTGATTAAAACTTATGTGGCGTTGGGACTGGGTATTGGGCTGGTGGCAGAGCAATCCAGTGGCGAGCAGGAGGAGGGCAGTTTGACCCGTCTGGATACCCGGCATTTATTTGATGCAAACACCGTCTGGCTGGGGTTGAAACGAGGACAACTACAGCGCAACTATGTCTGGCGATTCATCGAGCTATGCAACGCAGGATTATCCGTGGATGAAATTAAGCGCCAGGCAATGGAGCCGGATGAAATGATGATTGACTATCAGATATAAAGCGGGCTTTTCAATATCAATTACGTTGCCACTGGCGCTCTTTTGAGTGCGCCAGTCTTCCACTGACTCTGCGGCCTGCATTGCGCCGGTGTCTGTAGCGAAAAATTAAGCCCCGGTAATAAATGAGACAAAGCGATTAAGCACCCGGCTGACTTCTCGGTTTTTAAGCCATATCATCATAGTATTCACGTTACCTATTTGTGGCGTAATCGCATGGCTACGGATAGGGAAATTATGTTCATACTGTCTGACTACGCTCTCTGGCAACAGGGCAATCCCCATTCCGGCACTCACGCAGCCAAGGATCGCCTGAAAAGAGCCGAACTCCAGGGGATCGGCATAATCGACTCCCTGCAGCCGCAGCCATTGTCCCAGACGGGAGCGATAGTTACACCCCTTAACAAAGACCAGCGGTCTTGACACCTTGAGATCCGCGCCGGTAATGACATCCCGGTGTTCTGCCGCCGTCACCAGTACCAGCGTTTCCTGACATAAAATGTGCGATTGCAGAGGCGAATTTTCCGTGTGCAGTCCCTGATGATCGGCAACGAAAGCGATTTCCAGTTCATTGTTCAGGATGTGCTGCACCAGTACCTCCGTGGGGGAGGTTTTCAGGTTTAGCTCAACGGAAGGCATTTCGCGGTGGAAATTCGCCAGTATCGAAGGCAGACGTACCGCTGCGGTCGTTTCCATTGCGCCGATGCGTAACGGCCCCGCCACTTTTGTTCCATGCATGGACAATTCCGCTTCGTGTAACAGAGCCAGAATTTTGTTGGCATAGCGAAGAAGAAGCTCGCCTTCAGGGGTGATGTAGAGACGATTTTTCTCACGGACAAACAGAGATACGTCAAGGCTGGCTTCCAGCTGTTTGAGACGGGTTGTGACATTCGATGAAACGCAGTGCAGACTACGTGCAGCAGCGGATATGGAACCCGTTTCCGCAACCGTTTTAAACAAATTAAGCGAGGTACTGTTCATAGAAGGCATTACCTAAAGTGAATGTTTTCGTCATTTTTATTAACTTTTTATTATCATTTCCCTGTGTAATATAACAATCAAACTTAATTCGTCTTTTGAGGCCAAAAAATGGATCTCGATCACAGTGCTGTTGGCCATCGTCAGTTGAGTACTGCTGTATTTGGTATGATCGTCTTGACCTTAGGAATGGGAATTGGGCGTTTTTTATATACCCCTATGCTTCCCGTTATGCTTCATGAAGGGCTTTTTACCTTTTCGCAATTATCCTTAATTGCCAGCGCCAACTATGCAGGTTACCTCGTCGGCAGTCTCCTTTTCTCCTTTGGTATTTTTAACGCAGTCAATAAGTTAAGAATGCTGTTACTGGCTTCAGCGTTACTCACAGGCCTGCTGATTTTTTTGATGGCACAAGTGACTCAGCCTGAAATTATTCTGTTAATCAGATTCCTTGCGGGTGTGGCAAGCGCGGGAATGATGATATTTGGTTCAATGCTGGTGCTCCAGCATACCCATAATCCTTTTGTTATCGCCTCACTGTTTTCAGGCGTAGGAATAGGCATTTTTATCGGTAATGAATATGTCATTGCTGGCGTGTCTTACGCGTTAGATTCACGCTTGTTGTGGATTGGCGCTTCCATACTTTCAACGATATTTTTCGTCATCCTGGTAATTTTATTGCCGAAAGATAAGCATATGATCCCCGCGGTAAAAGCAGTCGTAAGTGCGGAACCTGAAATCCAGTGGTGGAATTTAGCCTTACTGTATGGTCTGGCCGGATTCGGTTATATCATTGTCGCTACATATTTACCGTTAATGGCCCGGGGGGTTGGCAACACCTTTTTAGCCGACCATATCTGGTCCATTGTCGGTCTTGCCGTTATTCCTGGATGCTATGGCTGGTTATGGGCTGCGCGCAAGTGGAATATATTATCCTGCCTAAGTGTTAACTTAATTGTTCAGGCGAGTTGCGTAGTCATGGCCATATTTATTAACTCACCACTGCTACTAACCATTAGCTGTATTGGTTTTGGCGGCACATTCATGGGGACCAGTTCTTTGGTCATGCCGCTGGCAAGAAAAATAAGGGCACCAAAAAATATTAACCTTCTTGGCCTCGTTACGCTGACTTATGGGGTCGGGCAGATCGTCGGTCCATTAATTGTCAGTGCTTTCCAGAGCAATAAAAATGGAATGACCTATTCCATATTATTGGGTGCAGCCTCGTTATTCATCGCAGCAGGGATTAGCTATTTACAATACAGTAAAGTTAAATATTCAGACAGTTGGAGCAAAGAATGAAAAAAATGACAGTGGCTATACTGGGTATGGGACCGCGTGGTTTAAGTATTCTGGAAAGGATTTGTGCCCTGCATACAGAGTCTGCGATTAATGAACATATGCAGATCATTATTATTGATAAAAATGCCATGAGTGTGGGAGCGCATAGTTTGTCTCAGCCCGATCATTTATTAGTTAATACTGTTGCCTGTCAAATAACATTGTTTGGCGATGCGACCGTAAAAAATGCCGACCCTTTTCGCCCGGGCCCATGTTTTCATCAATGGGCTAACAATCAGGGTTATCGCAAAGTGAATGATCGCTATATAAAAAGCGAAACAGGTAGAGCTATTGATGCAAATGATTACTTGCCTCGTCGCTTATTGGGGGAATATTTGAATTGGGCGTATGAGAGAATACTAAAAACGGTATTGTGCGTCCCTTTATGAACGATGGTTATCATCCAGGCGGGCTGGATATTGATATCAATCAGCATCCGATTAACTGCCTTGGGGAAACGCAAGAATCGATTTGGGTGTTAGGCAATCCAGCGGAAGGGGCTAATTTTTACACTTACGTATTGCCCCGATCCCTTGTCAATTCGAGGTTCCTGGTCGATGCCGGGCGCTGTGTAACCGATATGTATCAACAATTGCACCATCGCAATGTTCAGCATGAGGTTGTCATTAATGCAGACTGAGCAAATCCAGACGCACGGTAATCTCTGGCAAAATCTGCAATCCTCAATGATTGTGATCTCATTGGGTGTTTTCCTTGCATCCTGTGTGCTCGCCGGTAAATATCCCTTGATGTCTGCTTTAGCACTCGTTGCGTCAATATTGTATATCCTGTCAACTTTTTCATTCTGGTGGAAAAAATCATCGGCAAGAAGTGGGATACTCATTTTTCTCGCTTCGATGATTTTTCTACTGACAGCAAACAAGAGTGGGGAACTTAACCTCCTCGCTGTATTTGTACGATATTCAGACGTCATGCTCTTGCTGGTGGGGATTGCATTACTCCGGCAGGTGATGAACGCGATAAATTTTAACGCTGCGCTGGGGGCATATTTACTGCAGAAAAAACCGTCTCGAGTCACATTGTCCATTACGTTGCTGACCGCTTTTTTAACCTGGCCAATGAGCCTTGGGGCCATTCCGCTCCTGCTTGATAGCCTGAAAAAAGTGGTTCAACCGAAGTTTAACCTGGCGAAGATTGTCACTCGTACGGTATGTATCACGATGGTTTTAATGCCGACGACTATTGGTGCTGCGGCAGTATGGGCAGCTATGCCGGATATCCCTCATGTTCCGGCGATGCTGGTCGGCATTCCCCTGTTTTTATTCAGTATCCTGTTAAACCAGAAATCGCGTGTCCAACTGGTTGCCGAAGATAGTCATACGGTTTCTGACCGCGGCAATATGACCTCGATTCTTGCTTTTATCGGCTTGTTTTGGGGAAGCTTTATTCTATCTTTGAGCGTGCTGGGGTTGAATCCTTTGCAGAGCATCACCTTCACGGCAGTTGTTCTTTTTATCGTCAGCCATTTTGTGAATCGCAAAAAGCAGTGGGCACAACAACTGTCTGAATCTGCTCA
This sequence comes from Citrobacter sp. wls706, assembly GCF_005281305.1. Taxonomy (NCBI): domain Bacteria; kingdom Pseudomonadati; phylum Pseudomonadota; class Gammaproteobacteria; order Enterobacterales; family Enterobacteriaceae; genus Citrobacter; species Citrobacter sp. wls706. The sequence goes on from NZ_SZXG01000031.1 coordinate 128,223, forward strand.
GGGGATCTCCGGCGAAGTGGTATTACTCCTGGCATGTAGCCTATTAACATCGGTATGTATGATGTTATTTGCAAACATCCCGCAAGGCATTACAGCGTTTGTTAGCGGTCTTACAACTTTTCAGTGCTATGCCATTATTTTATTTGTTCTGCCCTTGCCTGGTATCCTCGGTATTCATCCCCTAATTATATTTAGCGTGTCGTGGTCGATTTTTTCCGACTATCTTTCCGGCAGCGTGGTGGATTATCAGATTTGGATTTGCCTTTTTATTGCTACGCAACTGCTATCTCCGGTATCGATAAACGCAATTTTTGCTGCTAACAGCCTTAATGTTTCTCCCGGCAGAACCAGTTTCCAGATGCATTATGGTTATGTTCTGCTGTTTAACCTGTTTGCGCTTAGCTACCTCGGCGCATTATCCACAATCATTTAGTTTACAGGAGTTGTTATGCCCTACGTAAATATTAAGATCACTAAAGAAGGTGTGACCGATAAACAAAAGAAACAGCTGATGGAAGGTGCGACTCAGCTACTGGTGGATGTGCTTAATAAAAACCCTGCTACAACCATTGTGGTTATTGACGAAGTCGATACCGATAACTGGGGGATTGGCGGCGTACCGGTGACCGAGTTGCGTAAAAAAAGCCAGTAATAGTGAATGTGATGGCGGGGGAACGTGCGTTCCTCGCCTGATATCCGCAGTCATCGTATTTTGCCCAAGATGCAGGTAATGATATTGGCCCTTGCCGGTGTCATAAGTTGAGAAAAATAACCAACATACATTATTGTCTCTTTTCTGAGGATGTCATATATGCATGCTTATCATCATATACGTTTGGGTAATACCTCGATTAATGTTAAAAAAAGCTTTGATGAGTTGCTACCTGATCCCTGGCTTAAAGCTGAAGATGGAAAATTTCGTTTTCGAAGTTATCTTCAGGCAAAAGCAGGGTGTGAAAAATATTTTAGTTTGTGTGAGGCCGGAGTTTTCTTTCAGTCTGAAAAAGTTAATACGTATTCAGGTGGTATCAGCAGAAAGTATCCAGAAATAAAACAGGATGTTGCCGAAGAAGTTATGAATCTGGTATTTAGCAAATTACTGCCATTGTTACCGAAGGAGAACTATAACGTAGGTATTCATCAAATAAGAATTACAACACATGATCGACAACCGGGCTATCCTGCTCCGGAAGGTATACATCAGGATGGCTTTAAGTTCATTGCCGTCTATTGCAGCGAAATGGAAAATATCGCCGGTGGCGATACTACGTTAATCCCTCATCACGACGGCGGAAATGACGCAACAACCTTCAAAATTCTGGCGGGGGAGGCGATCATTTTCAATGATGTTAATTATCTGCATTATACCGCACCTATCGTACCGCTGTTGCCCGGGAAAGGATTTCGGGATGTGTTTGTCATTACGTTTGATATCGAGAGTGAAAAATAATGAACATCTTACTGTGCCCACCCAAAATTCTTTTACAACACTCGCCAAACGCCTGGCATGAACTCCAGCAATCAACGCCGTTAGTGATAGCCACCTGCGCTAGTCAAAAAGCGGCGATCTTGCATCATATGGGGAATGATTTTACCTTTCTGTTTTATGAAAACTTTAACGATAATCCCCTGGTAGAACTGGATATTTATCATTATGCTCGTTCGAACAACGCCAGCGGTATTTACTTCCTGGCTGAAATTGATGTGCTCAGAGCGGCAAGGATCAGCGATCGTTTAGGTTTAACGCAGGGGCGTGAGAATGCGGTGATCCTGTTTCGCGATAAGTTTCTGATGAAATCCCGTGTGCAGCAATATCAGTTACCGATTCCAGCAATGGCTCGCGTGGGAAATGCGACGGCAATGGCCTCATTTATTGCGTAACAAGGATATCCCTGCGTGATAAAACCAAATGATGGACGTGGATCTCTGGGAGTGGTGGTTTTAAAAAATGAAGGTCAGTTATTTAAATATCTGGCGCAGATGAAATCCTCTGAATACCATAATCTGTTAATCGAGAAGTTTATCGAATGTGAGGCTTATCAGATCAACGCGTTGTATCTGCAGGGGAAAACCATATTTATTTCCGCCTCTCGGGCCACGGTATCTTGTCTTGATTTTCTATCAGGGCAAACCTTAGGGCTGGTCATGGAAGATGATAATTCACTACACCAGAAGTTGATTGACTATACAAAATACCTTGCGAAAGAAGTCTTCCCTATTGAGAAAAACACCTTACTTCATCTTGAGGTATTTGTGGATCAGGGCGGTAATATTATTTTCGGCGAGCTTGCCTGCCGGTTAGGCGGATGTTTCGTTAATGAAGAATTAGGTGCGGCGTTTGGCCTCGATCCGCGTATGACATGGCTGAAGGCCTGTCTGAACGAAACGTATCCGCGGGATTTAGCGCAAAGAATACCTGTTATCCGGGTTGGACAACTGAATGTGCCGCCTTCTCAAGGAACCTTACAGGCTATTGCGGATAAATGTCCGTTACCTTTTGTGATCAATTATCGGGCTACAGGTGTTGTCGGACGTCATTACGATGTGATGAAACTGACGAATGGTGAGATTGTCAGTGCTATTGTTGAAGGTGAGTCCAGTCGCGAAATTGAGGAACATCTTGCGATGCTAACGCAATGGGTGATCGATAATACGCATTGGGTTAAAGATACGGTGCACTGAATATATTCATGACGGTGCCGGCGAAAACTATTGTTATCTGAACAACCGGCCAGGAGAGGTACTGGATGAGAGTATTGGCAGGTATTATCCTCTGTTTTCTCGTCGGGCAGGGATTCACTTTCTGTAACGTTCCACTGGGCATGATGTTTGGTGCCCTTTTTACCGTGCTTATGCTTAAACGTATTGGGTTCTCCGTATCCTCAATGCCGGGGAGTATCACGGTTATCCAGCTTTCTCTCGGAATCTCGATAGGGATTATGTTCAGAGATTTTTCATATGGCGAACATCGACAGATAAGCCTTTTGTTTGCTTTGTTATTACTCTGCTTATCTTTACAATTTACCTTGAGTTACTTCTGGTGTGTGCGGCGGTTAGGCTGGAGTAAAGAAGAGGCGCTTTTAGGTGCGGTGCCAGGAGCGATGGCGGCGGTACTGGCGTTAGCCTCCCATATTAAGACGCCGCCACAAAAGATTGTGATCTCGCATTCTCTGCGTCTCATTACCCTGACGTTTCTGGCCGGGTATATCACGCGTGGGGCATCTGCAGATATTCTGGCAGCGACTCCAGCTGTTTTTTTCTCCGGACACAATCTGCTCTGGCTGACCGGAATGGTATTAGCAGGATATATTGCAGGGAAGTTTCTGGAGCGCTTACATTTCCCTGCACCCTTTATGATAACCTCGCTGGTTTGCGCGGCGGCATTGCACCCGTTATCTTCACAACCGCTAATTTTCCCCGATCTCTTTAACCAGATTAGCATGGTGCTGATGGGGATCTTGCTGGGGCATCATTTTACGACTTATTTGATGGCTGAATTTAGTCGTTATCTTTGGTCTTCGGTACAGCTTGTTCTCATTGGACTGGGAGTGACGATAATCATGGCATTTATCTCGGCGCGCTTGCTGGATTATCCCTTCCCGGTGTTGATGCTCTCCTGGGTTCCCGGCAGTGTGGAGTCGATGTCATTTGCCGCGCTGGCGTTAAAAGCGGATGCGAGCTTTGTTATGGCGAATCATATTATTCGTATGCTTCTCATTCATACCGTTCCAGCATTGGTTTTCTTTCGCAAAAGACAGATGAAAGTGGATTAATGTCTTCCTTGAAGAGCAAGGTAATGTTGTGGCGTTGCGGTTATTATTGCGCTTATCCGCCACTGGCCCAAAGGCGAGAGATTGATTGCCGAAGCGCTTGACGTCGTGCCTGAAAAAATCTGGCCTTCATGCTATCGCTGATGCTCCTCCGGTGCAGTCCGGATATGGAAGGTGCGCCGTATTTCGTTTATCAGATCTGTCATAATCCTTTGAACCGCAAAAACAGTTTTCACGCTTTATTACGCTCAGGAAATCACGATAAATCTGATGAATAATTGTGCATCGCCTGATACAGATGTTATATCAAAATATAATATCCGAAGGTGCTCTATGTATACCACTCGTCTGAAAAAGGTTGGCGGATCCGTCATACTGGCGGACCCTCCCGCCGTGCTGAAAACGCTGGGGCTGTCGACGGACAGCGAAGTGGGTATGACCATTGATGATGGCTGCCTGATTATTGAACCCCAGAAACGGCCCCGTTATTCGCTTGAGGAACTGCTGGCACAGTGCGATCCGCACGCCGAAATGAGCGACGAGGATCGGATATGGATTGATGCGCCTGCGATGGGCAAAGAGGTCCTGTAAATGGACAGAGGGGAAATCTGGCTTGTCTCACTGGATCCTACAGCCGGACATGAACAAAGCGGAAAATGTCCGGTACTTATCGTATCGAAGGCATCATTTAATAAGTTCACCCGGCTACCTATTGTCGTTCCCTTCACCAGTGGCGGAAACTTTGCTCGCACGGCAGGTTTCACTGTTTCACTGGAAGGGGCGGGGACAAAAACTATGGGCGTTATTGGCTGCGACCAGCCCAGAACTATAGATATGGCGGCCCGGAACGGCAAGTGTCTGGAACGCATACCTGACGCCGTTGTCAATGAGGTGCTTGCAAGGCTGGATGCGATTCTGAGTTAACACCAGAGACGCAAAAAAGCAAAAAGCCCGCTTAGTTTCCTAAGCAGGCTTTTTAAATTTGGCTCCTCTGACTGGGATCGCCTTTGCCATTAACTGGCTGATTGGTAAGCTAAACCTAAAAAGTTAGGTTGTCAAGACCACCAGAATGACCACCATTTTCTACTTGCGATATAGCAGTTAAAAACAATGTCGCTTCTTATCTAGGCATCCTCTATTAAAAACGCTTTCAATTTTTCCAGCAGGATATCCGTCTCTTTAAGTTCGCATTCCCAAACTACCAACGTTCGCCAGCCCATTTCGTGTAACTTTGATAAGCTCATGGAGTCCCTTGATTTATTTCTTTCCAGTTTTGCAAACCAATATTCCTGATTTGATTTTGGCATGCGATTTCGCCGACATCCCTTATGACCATGCCAAAAGCAGCCATGTACGAAGATGGCTTTGCGCTTTCCCCAAAAGACTAAATCGGGCTTGCCAGGCAGTCGAGGGTCGCATAAACGATAACGAAATCCGGCATGATAGACGAGGCGTCTGACGATTAGCTCAGGCTTAGTATCTTTCCCTTTAACTCGGGACATCACAAAGCTTCTTTTAGCTGGTGTTACTGTATCCATCAGAAAACCTCGCTATGCTGTCGATTGAAGACGCTTCAGATGCAAAGCGTCTTCGGCTGAATTAGAACATTGTCCAATAGCGCTAAGCTAAATTTTAACCTCGGTTAAGTTTCGCCAAAGCGCGCAGTGGCCGTCTTTCCAGTTCAAAGGTGTCGATAAATCGTAATGGCGCTCCTATATTATCTAATCCAAAAGAACCAATTAGGGCATCACGTTCAGCGTCTCGGCATTGCCATAAGGGATGTGTAACAGCCGCGCGCCAAAGATCTTTTCCATCATTTATTTCAAGAACTGGTAAAGAATGTTCCTTTAACAATTTGATAGTCCCCGGTCGTAACGCCTCGACATCCTCCGCAAGTTCAAACGCTCTTTCTTTCCATCCTTTCATTTCTGGATGGTTCCAGTCTTCAACATTCAGGCCGCATGCGAATTCCGGCATAACCATGGCGCGTAAATAGGCTATTCCTAAACGCCAGTCCAGTAAGCCGTGATATTGGCGGTTTCCGTAGCGTTGTATACATTTGTAACATGCTGTCCGACATTGAACTGGATGATCTTTCTTTAGAAAATCAACCATCGGCCAGCCGCGTTCATCTGTCAGAATTTCATGCAGCAATTTGATTATTAAGGGAGAACTTCCGGCAACCGCCGGTTCGGCAAGACGTCTGCATAATCCTGAGCCATTGATTAACGCGTCTGCGATCTGCAGTATAGGTTTGCCAAAATGCAATCGAGGTTCAAGCGTTTCGAACTCATCAGGCGAGACATCCAGATAGAGGGCGGCCTTATGCGTTAATATCTGAATCGCGCTGATGGCCGCCGCTCGCGTAGGCAAGTGCATATGCTCGCCATACCTGGCGACCATATTCAAATTAAGACGAGGATCGAACCTTGTTAATTCGAGATGAAGCGACTCAGTCTCCTTACTGGAGACCAGACCGAAATTTCTGCTCTCGCCTTTACGCCGCCAACGTGAATTATCTTGCTCTTTTAACCAATTAGAATCAATCGCTTGCTCGCCTTTAATCGGCGAGCGGTAAGCAACGAAAGGAACCGGCGCTTTTTGATCGCTTGTGAGGTCGACAGTAAAACGTTCTCCTTCTTTTTCTCCATTAATAGGACCGTCGTTAAGGCGCAGTATAGTGACTTCTCCACGTCGTATGATCAAGGGATCACAGTGTGTAGGAGTTTCTTCGTTTAATACTGTCGCGGTAGTCTTTAAAGACATGCGGGTAAAACTATCCAGATCGTCTTTGGGCTCGAAATCCGTACGGAAAGCGGCAGGCGTGATGTAGAGTTTGAACTCGTCAGGATTTATAGGCGCGCCGCAATCCTTACATTGAATTTCATTGTCTGGTTGACGCAATTCCAGCTTTGCGGAACCGCATGCCGGGCAAAATGCGACATGACTGGATGACTCCAGCCACGAGCCCACCGTCGAGAGATCCGACACGCGATTATTCCGATTATGCGGTTCCCGATAATTTCCTGTGAAGCCGATCACCTTGTGCTTTTTCTTATCCTTAATTAATACCGAGCCGGGAGCATACTCGAATACCGCAAGGTCAAGATCGCGATCCATTGTCGACCATTCGTATTCAGTCTGGTTGTTCAGACCTTTTTTCTCACGTAATCCCAGATACAAATTGCGTACCCGGGTCGGCATTCCATACATCGGCAATTTTCCGCATTCAGCTAGAAAACGGGCGAGCCCCACGTTGTCGTCAGGCGCGTAAGCGTTCAGGTCGGCGATTTCATCGATTATTTTTTTCGCATTCAATGCGGAATGAAGATTCTGGCGTTGTTCCGGATCGAACGTCGACGCTTCGATAAAACGTTCGCGTATGCTCTGCGTCGCTTCCAGCGCACCCTGCAATCGTTCAGCCCAGTTCGCGTTATCGTCATAATAGTAATCATGCGTAGAAACATATTCGCCATGAACGTCAGGCGGGACAAGTTTATCGCCAGGAAAATCTATCCCGTTCTCGCGATCTTCTTCACGCAATAGATTAAAGGCGCTTCTGAGCCAGACTTTACGCAAAAGCCTTAATGGGATAGCGTCGTGATCTACCGCCAAAAAGGGTGGGGGCGGCGGATCGCCTGTAATCGCGTGAGGATGGGCGAAATAATAGGCGTCGTGAGTCCGTCCACGGCAAAACGTAATGACAAAAGAATAAGCCTGACCGCGCCGCCCGGCCCGACCGACGCGCTGCTGGTAATTGAAACGCTGAGGCGGCATGTTGGCCTGATAAACCGACTGAAGCGAACCGATATCGATACCAACCTCCATTGTCGTGGTGACGGCAAGCATATCGATCTCGGCGTCCAGTTTTTCAAGTTCGCTCATCTTATCGACGAAAATCCCTTTGAATTTACGAAGTCGATCGGAAAAGTCATCAGTCTGCCCTGTCAATTCTTCAACGTTCAATCGAAATCGCTTAACGCCGTCCCGTTCGCCGCGTACAATGCGTTTGCCAAGGAAATTCTGTTCCCATAGCGTTTCAACAGAATCTTTGGGAGTGATATCAAGCGGTTCCGCACAACGGGTACAACGTTTAAACCCTAAATGTAAGTGGATCCGCCCACAGTTGCCGCATTGCCAGTAGGGATCGCCTGATTTCGCTACCTTGAGGAACAATTTGCCAATATTGAATAGCCCTGCCGTATGCTCTCGATCAGCGAACTGATTTAAGACTAGCGTCAAATTATCCAGATATTTGTCGTCGCTGAATACGGCTCTGGCGACGCGCTTGACTTTCGCTTTTTTAATATCTTCTCCAACGTACCAGCCGTCGGATTGTTCAGGATCGACATATTTGTTTTCTTTTACGCGATAAACGCCTGCGAACACTCTTAACCAGGCGTCGAGTTCGGGCGTATTCTCATTATCCGAGACGCAGGGATACGCCAGACCCGTTTCCTCTAACGCGAAAAAAGTATTGGCGAAAATAACATCGTCTATCAATTCAGATTGATCGTCTATAATCCTTTGTTTGATCGCCAGCCTGTCAGATAAAGAAAGTTTTTCGTGGTACCTAACAATGTTCTTATCTTTTACAAAGTTTTCGTACCAAACGACTTTGTCGTTTCCATCAGCGCTCGGGCGATATTTGTAAGGTGATATTCCCAACCCAGCTAATTCTGAGGATATTTTTCCGATGGAGTCTCCTTCTGACTCCAATAAGCTATCTATTTTTACCCGTCGGAATTTACAAAGGCTCGCAATATCTTTTTGCCTTGTTTTGAGCTCATACAGCCTGTCGAGTTCATCATCATCCCCAGCTTGTATCGCTTTATCTCTTTTTTCTTTAAATTCTTTTTCTGGAATATATTCTTTTTCCGCCTCGCTGATCATCGTTCTGGCGGCCGCGACCAGTATTTCCCTGCGCAAATCGCGTAAGTGCAGGCGTTCGATCTCCAGCGCCATCGAAGCCGCATCCTGTCGGCTATCCGAAAAGACAATACTCTTCGCATCCGCGCCTATCGCATGCAGCAATTCGAATAGCTCTGTCGCTACCAGTTGAGATGATTTCGTCACGCCGGTACGGAATGCGCGAATAGGCGTTCTGGCGCGGTTAGTTGCCGGTCGACTGGAATAGTCGATACCGCAGTTAGGGCAACAGAAAGGTTGTGCGGAAGGCGGTTTTACCGGCTCTCCTTTTTTCGCCGGGGGCGGGTTCTGAAAATAGAGATATCCGCGAATCGCCTCGGGGTTCAATGGCGATGTTTCTTGCCCGACAGTCGCAATACCTGTGACAGGATTCAGCGTCGCCTCCTGCCAAACATCCCACCTTTTTTCACTGGCTTCACTAGCGGCGGGCGTTTTTTCAACAGGCCAGAAAACCGCAAATTCATCCAGCGCCATATCATCGTAATATTCCGCGCCGGGGCGTTCGGGAAGATTTTCAAGATTGGTCGTCGAGGGTAATAGTTCTACCGTAGCGCCTCCGCAATTTTGTCCCCTCTGACCACCAAGCAGTAAATCGCCGCAAGCTTCACAATAAAGCATTTCGAATAAACGCCGACCGCGCTTTTCTTGTGAGGTTGAAGGCGCGTGCGACAGGCCACGTTCTAGGCAAAAATCGGCGAATTTCGCTTTTCGCTCTCCGGGCGAGACCGACGCGAAGAAACCTTCAATATTTCTGACGAACGTATGCACGCGAAAAGCCGGCGTAGCGGCGTCAGGCTTATCGCAGTCAAGTACGGAATCCGGAAGCGCGCGTAACAACATTAATCCGCGTAACGCGAGCTCAGATTCCTTCTCTCCTTCCAGGCTTTCCGCCAGAAAAATTTTGTCGATGATATGCTTGGGAGACGTGGCGCGCGGCTTGTCGCCTTTTTTTTCAATGCAGGCGTGGGTTAATAACGCGGCTGCGGTTTCCGCCGCCAGCTTAACGCCTTGACGGATATTTCGCTCTTTTACGCCAAGAGCCTGAAAAGCGTTAACTAAAGCTCGCTCAAACTCGTCTGTCATCTTTACGCGGCGGACAACGTCGCCTTGCCCTGTAAGCGCCATCCTCATCAGGGCGGCAAAAGGCCGCGCGTCAACTTTACTTTCTGGTTCAGGTATGAAGGGAGTACCCTCAACGACGCAGTTACGCCAGAATTCCGGAGAGTCGCTGCCTTCATCCCGGGGATCGCGACAAGTGCCGAAGGGAGCGAAGAGATCGCGTAGATACTTTCTCGATTGTTCTCCATCCGCGCCTTCCATCGGCAAAGACGCGGAAGACGCCAGCAAACGCAGCTTATAGCGGTGCTTCGGATCGTCGAGTCCTAGTCGAATGATTAGCGACTTAATCAACATTGCGGTTTCCGTTCCTGCGGAGCCGCGCATTAAATGTAATTCATCGAATACCAGATAGAAGTAAGCGTCTTCATTACTCATAAGCCATTCGCGCGTCATGTCGAAAATAGCGTCTTCGACTTCTCGCGAAAGCATCGCTCCCAGCATGGAAGCGTTGGTGACGAGTACGTCAGGCGGAGCGGCCTGCATATCCCAACGAGTAACCATCTCGCCGCCGTCTGTTGAAGGAAAGATATATCGGGTCTTCTCCGACGATTTTTCTTTTTCCTTGTCGAATGCGCGAGCGGCCTGTTGATCGCAATCGATTCGGTTCAACGCCTTACGTAATTTTTCAAGGTTACGGGCGCGGCGGCTTTTCTCCGTACGATCGCCGGAAAGGCGAGGATGGCTGGCATAACCGGTAACCGGCGTGGCGCTGGTATATTGTCCGAAGAAGATGCGGTTTCCGGCGAAACGATGTTCCATCGTCTGTCGCGCTTCATCGGAATCCAGCGTTTTGCGCAAACGCGCCATTTGATCTTCAACTAAAGCGTTCATCGGATAAAGCACTAACGCTCTGATTGCTGCCGGGCGTTTTTCCCCTTTACGACGAGAAACCCAGTTCGCTTCCGCGTTATGCCACCAGCGATTTTGCAGGTAACTGTCGCGGGGAGCGGGCCAACCGATCGCCTCATTCGATAATGCGGCCAGTATGGGCAACATAAAGCTTTCCGTTTTTCCCGATCCCGTCCCGGATGTCACTATGCCAGGGCGACCGGCACGAATGCCTCGTTCCAGCATTTTCACCTGATGAATATAAGGCGCATGGACTGACCGACGCCGCCAAGACGCGTCGCCGGATTTTGAATCAAACAAACCGGATAACGCTAGTTCGACGAACGCTTTTCGGCCTTCCTGCGATAAGCTCTTTAACGGACCGTTTTCCATATCGGCCAAATCTTCAAGAGTTTTATCCGAAGACTCATACCGTAAAACGGGTTCAATATAGGGCTCTGCGGCGAACTCTCCGCTGCTGTTCAGCAATTCGCGCCTTGACGCTGCTACGAACGGATCGGCAATTCGGAAACTGGTTTCAATATATGATATAAAGAAATCCTGAATACGGCGAAAGCCGCCAATCGGATCTAACATGATTTCCTTCTCCTGTAATTTATGGAGCGCAGATTTCGCTATTTTGCAAATTTGCGAATAAATCGACTAATCGCTTTTGATGCGCCGTTTTGTCTTCGTCGACGGCCAACCCGACCTCCAGCGCCGCTTTCGTCGCCCGCAGCGTATTTACCACGTTCAGACGCTCGCCCGACATTTCATCCGCAATGGCAAGTTTTTCCTCAAGCGATTCTGGCGGCGCGGCTTCGGGCGTTAGTTCGCTATGATGTCTGGTGGAGAGATAAAGCGGCGCGCGCGTAATCGCATTTCGAACGACAATGTTTTCCACCGGCAGAAAAAGATGTTCCTCCTTTATCTTTTCCGCTTCCTCGTTATCTTCATTCGTAATTGTGCCGCACACCAGGAATCGTCGGGGCAGATCGCCATTACGCAACCCCTCTTTCAGAGCAGGCAGCCAGAAACGCACGGCGGAGCATTCGACGCGTTCGATGACGGCAAGAATTGTTCGGGGACGATGGGCGTCGCTTAATAACAATCCTTGATAAAGCGGCGTCGCCAGATTATTTCCTGCGCGGATCCACAGATCCTCATAGGAAATCATCGTCGGATCGGCAATTTGTCGGATAGCGCGTCCTGAAGAAATAAGCGACGCGGCGATAGCCAGAAAGTCCTGTGTTTCAGAGCCGTAGAGCAACGGGCATTCGCCGGCAAGCGTCAACGCCAGGAATTGCTCCATCAGTATTTTTCCTTCGTGCGTCAGTAGTTTGTTTTCACTGATGATACGTCCCAGTTCTGCGCGGGAAACTGTTTTAGCTTCGGCGGGAAGACATATCGCAGGGATCGCCGAATGCGCCATTCGACGCGCTTTTTCAGCAATAGCGGCATTGATTTTCTCAAGTTCGATCCGCGCCAGCGCAACGCGCTCTTCAACTTCCCGAAGCGCGCCTGAAGACGCTTCGCGTTTGATCTCCAGAGAAGACAACGTCCGGCGCTGACTTTCGTTTTGACGGCATAAATCCGCGGCGGCGTTTTTCAGCCGGTTGATTTCGCTTTCGAGAGCGTCTTTTTCATGTTTTAACGTTTTTTCTATGCTTAACTGCTTTTCTTCGAATTCCTTTTGTAATTTTTCTTCTTCGTCCAAACGTAATTGCGCGATTTGCTGTTCGATCTCGCTTTTTCTCTCCGTCTGAAAGACCGTCATTTCCGCTTCAATCGCTTCGCTACGGAGCAGACGCTCGGCGCAAAAAGCTTCGTTGAGCGCTTTTTGTTGTTCGGCGCGCAACCTGTCCCGTTCTTCTTCCGCGATGCTTTGTATCTGGCGTTCAAGCTGAGCGGCGATACGCTCGTCATTCAACACAGCCTGGGAGAGTTCCCGGGCCAGCGCGTCCTCTTCTTCTATTTTTTTCGCCAACTCTCCGGATCGGAGAATCTGAGCGGCAGCCAACAGATCGTCGACGCCGGATTTCAATTTTCCGTTTTGCTCGTCGACATGCTTGCGAAGCCAGGAAGCGATCTGCGTTGACGAGTCGGTTCCGGCGATAAGTTGAACGGCATTTTCAATGTAATGTTTGTCAGGTGTCCAGTCATGGCGTCGCGTGGGCGAGGCATCTGCGTCCGGCATATAAAATATTTTGTTATTTTCAGACAGACCGGATACGGAGATGATTCCGCTGTCATTAAACGCATATTCGGCAACGTACTGATTCCGTGACAAAATAAAAAAACCTGGTTTCGACTCTGTCAGGTTCGCCAGAATGGCTCCGCCCGTCTCGAAGCGAATAGTCCATTGCCCCGGTTCGCCGCACGTTTCGATGCCTTCCAGGCTCAGACGATGGCGAGCTTTCTGAAGAGACTGTGCCGAGGATAAATCATAATAAGGATAAATACGGCGAGGATGTTTCGCTCTCGTCAATTTGCTGCGCGTATTGGTATCTACCTGAAAGACGATCCAGTCGTTTGGACGAAGCTGAGACGCGTCGAATCCGGTAAGTTCGACTTCACCTGTACGAGGAAACATTTTTTTAGGGCTGTCGATTGCGTGCCAACCATTTTCCGTTTGCTGAGCGACGACTTTAAAATACGAGAACCGATCGTTTCGTCGATCGTATCGGCCAATATACCAGGGAAGATCTTTCATTATTCTTTTCCTTATTTTTTAGCCTATAACGCCAGATGTCCGTTTTGCCACCGCAGGCGCGTTTTCCCGCCGGAATGGCGCGCTGCCGCAACTAAACGATTTGCGTCATCGCCGTCATCCGGCGGGAATGGAGCGAAGCATCCGGGAAGCAGTCGATTTAGCCAACGGAAAGCGACGTCGTCGATAGGATAAGCGTATCCGGCTTCCGTTGGGCCGCCGTTTCTGAGCACGCTGCGTCGTAATCCCATCGCCAGTGCGTCAGGCAAACCACAATCGTCGACAAGGCAAATAAAGCGATGATTCCCGACGCGTCTGAATGTCGGGCGGCGCGCACTCACATTCGCGGCGATAATCGCGGCGGTTCGGGATAAGAAAAACGCCATTTTGCGCCGGGAAACAACCTTGTATACGTCATGATCGCGCCCGCCCGGATGGACATGGCGCGTTAAAAGCGTCGAGGCGTTATTGGAGGCCGCATGCGGAGAGAAACGCCCTGAACGCCAGTCCCACACTGCTGCTTGAAGGTGGAATTCGGCGGTACGACAGGTCGAGGTTAACGCGAGCGGCGTCATATCAGGCGTTGACGATATATCAATAAGCGGCCATTCCATAACTCGGGACAACTCGACAGGATCATCGATCTCCGCGCCGCATACGGGAGGAGACCAGACGCTTACGCCGCTGCGACGAAAGCATTTTCCGCCCAGCCCGGAGACCGCTTTTTGAAAATCATCCATAAGGCTGGCGCAGGTAGCGCCTTCCACGACGATCATGCTGTTATCCCCATTGCGGATACGAAACAGCGAAGGTTTGACTAACGTCCATACCCGACCTTTCCAGCCTTGGCGTAAGCGCGGTTCTATCAGACCTGCGTCATGCAAACAGCGAATCAAATGCCACACATTGACGCTGTCTGCGGCGCGTTCCAGAAGCGCGACCAATTCGATTTCCTCCCATCCGCTGGCACCGCTTGCATAAATCGCTTCAAGGAGATGTTCGAGACGTTCATCGTTATTTTCTGTCGTCAGGGGGAGTTCAATGTGGAATGCCGGCGTTGTCAGGGGAGACGTCTTCCAATCGGTAAGAAGTTCGAGGCGATATCTGGCGCTATCTTCCTGCGCAGGGCGAGGAACGGCGCGCTCGAAAAAACGCGCCCGTTGTCGCCATGGCGGCGTTTTCTCGCCAATTTCCAGCTCAGGTTCGATAATAAACTCGCCGTTAAGAGGCATTGATGACGTCAAGCGTCCATCTTCTTCCCTGACGCTAACTTTCGCGCCGTTTCCCTGAGGCGAGTAAATTCTGTAATTTTGCGTGTCTGAATGGACGGTTGGTAGAAAAGCGGGTAGTCCCAGCCACCCGCCCGGCACTCGGATGCCACCGGAAAGCTGTAAGCGAGAGATCTGTTCATCCAGCGTAGTCGATGATGTTTTCAGCGCACGAAATATTTCCATCGCCGCATGACGACTCTGCGGACGCGACGTCAGAATCCAGTCGTTTTCTGTGACCGCATCGTCAAAATATTGTCTCGCGCGCGCAGCGTATTTACAGGATAACGCGATGTGAAATTTGAAAGAAAACGCATCGGGAGCGGCTATAGCTCTCCAGCATCCATGACCGACTTGATGGAAAAAGAGCAGGCCGCTCTGCGTGGCGATGCCCAAATTATAGCTATTTCCCGCAGAAGCCGATAATAACGCGTCAGACAACGAAGGGGCGAAAACGCTTTCGTCATTCTCGCTTGCGGCGCTGAAGTAACATCGCGAACCGTCGAAATCGACGCGCATATCGATGAACGCCTTACGCGTCTCAACATCGGAGATCAGCGCTATAGCCCGCTGTCGCAAACGCCAGAAAGGCATGTCGGCAAGCGCTCTGCGTCCTGAAAACCAAGCGTCTTTAAACTCGCTAAACGCCTGTTTCAGCGCATGAGCGTGAGAGGCGTTCTCTTTCTGGATAGCGACCTGAAAATAGCTGATTAACAGCCGTGGACTGGAAATGGTTTGCGGATGACTCGTAAGAACACGGCGCATCAAGCGCACATCCGCTTTCCCGGGAAAAGCCAGACGCAGGGTATATCCGATATGGCTCCAGCTTGGGGGGATCTCCGGTAGGCACAGTCGGCGATAAGGTTCTCCTTTCTGAACTCGTCGTTCAAGCCAACCGGCCAGCGCTTCCCACATGGCGTTAACGCCCGCCAGATTCTGATAGCTATGTCCGGTCCGCAGCCAGTTCTGTAACTTCAGGCGAAAGTCATTGTGTCCTTCTTGGGCATCGAATTGACTGCTGATAAGTAGCGTCATGACAAGATAAGTGAAATATCCGGGCGATTTGTCATTGGATCTTTCCATCATGCCGCTTTCAAGGCGCTGAGGCAGATCCGGTATGTTCGACATACAGGTCCGAAATGCTTCTTCTATTTCATCCGCACCGACGCCGCTTCCTGCGAATGCCGCCGAGAGCGTCGACGGCGTCACTTCAAACCAACGAATATCCTGTGCGTCGCCGTCGGCGCCGAAACGGAGAAAATAATCGACTAGCTTACTTTCCCAACCATCAGGTGTTACGGGCAGCGTCCAGTTCATGCTTATCTGTTCTCCGTCTGATGGCTGTCGTTTCGGACCGATGCCGCCAGAGGCTCTAGTATGCGCTCGGCCAGAAAACGGACGGAAGGAACGGCAAGTCCGTCGCCAATGATCTTAAACGCTGATTGATACGCGGTCGGAAGGATGAAATCTTCCGGCAGCCCCATCAATGCCGCCGCTTCTTTAACCGACAGCAGGCGCGTTTTCACCTCGCCTTTATCGGCGACAATAATACGGGCGCGGGATGCGCCGCCTTTCGGCGTTCTCAGACAACCGATAACAGGAGAAAACGTGATTTCTGCTCGTTGCCGGTTAACGCCTTTTTCTCTGCGCATGCGAAGATAAAGACTGCCTATTGTCGTTTCTCCTGATTCCCGCGCCTTCGCCAAACGTGTCAGATGCGCCGGAGCCATCATATCGATCAGTCTTTGGGTTTCATCGGCAGAGTGCCATAATGTGTTTTGATCTTCACAATCAATAAGGTCGGTAAGTTCCTTTGTTCTCGAACCCGGCGCATCGCCGGGCGTCCACCAGATCCAGTCGCCGAGCGTCTCCGCTGGAAGCGCTTCGCAGGCGCGAAGAAGCGAAGAAGAATGCCATTGCGTTAGAGGTTCTTTTGAAAGTAAAGATGCAGGAACGGAGAACTGACGACTAATCGCAACAATAAACACGCGGGGTCTGGATTGAGGCAAAAAGAGCTTTGCATCGATGATCATTGCGCCATAGCGATAGCCCATTTTACTTAACTGGCGACATATCGCAGCGAAATGCCGTCCCTGATCCAATGTCAGCAGCCCAAGGACATTTTCAAGAATCAGTATCGGCGGCTTCCGATTTCCCTCCTCAAGTTTGTCTACTAGATCAAGAAAAGGCCATATCGCGCCGGAACGCGTGGTTTCATCCTCACTAGCGTCGATTTCGCCGATCCCAAGTCCATTACCAGCCAGAGACAAGTCCTGACAGGGAAATGAGGCCCAGACTAAATCTGCGGATCCTGTTAAATCGTCTGGTTTTATTTCACGTACATCGCGGCCATCAAAATGTTCGGCTCCCCAATTTTCGATATAACTCGCCGTTTTTATCGGATCCATATCGTTGGCGAACAGGCATCGCCATTTTTTTCCTAAGCCGGCCCGGGCCATGCCGCCACCGGCGAAAAACTCATAGAAACCGAATTCCGCCTCGCGCATCTCTTCTGATCCTGATCCGTTCTTGCTCGTAACGGCTTCTTTTTTCATTGCTTGACCATAAATTTATATTGATGAATCGGAGGGGGATGCTTAGCTGCCGCAAAACGATACTGTCGGAGAGATAGTCTATAAAATCATGAGGATAATAGCTACATGGACATTCGGCTTATTACCTGGACTTAAGTACCGGTGATGAGCTATCCCTTAACTGTTAATGGTATGTTTCTGATTCGAATAGCGAAATAGATCGTCTGATTTTATTCGCGAGGTTGTGTCGTTGACATAACGTATTTATATTTAAAGAAATAATTTATTTATAGACAGGAAAACCGAGTATGGAGTCTGTTATTCGTCCTTGGTCTGAGCTTGAGCAAAGCTATGATGGAACGATTTTATTAGGCAATGGCGCGAGTATCGCCGTAAGCTCTCGTTTTGCGTATAGATCTCTGCTTGAATGCGTCAGACAGCGAGAGAGTCTGGCGGAAGACGCGCGCAGGTTGTTTGATTTTTTTGAAACCGAAGATTTTGAGCTTATCCTCCGCATTGTCTGGCAAGCTTCTAACGTCAATAAATCTTTACGAATTGAGGATGCGCGTACTCGCGACGCCTACCTCAGTATTCGTGAATGCCTTATTCAGGCCGTTCGCGATGTACACCCCGAACACCATGAAGTTAGCGGGCAACTGCCCTGTATTTATGATTTTTTGAAAAGATTCGATACGGTTATTTCGCTCAACTATGACCTTATTGTTTACTGGACGATGACCTACGGCTTGGATAAAAACGATCATCACCGGTTTAAGGACTGTTTTCTTGCCAGAGGCGTTTTTGCAGAAGACTGGCAGCGGTTAAGAGCGCTATACGGCGATGAACAATCCAATACGCTTGTTTTTTATCCGCATGGCAGTCTCGTATTATGTCGAAACCGTATTGAACATGAACATAAAATTCATATCCGGGGAGCGGGGCTGCTTGAATCCATTTTGGAACGATGGCAGAGCGAGGAGGTTATTCCTCTGTTTGTGAGTGAAGGAACGCATAAGCAAAAAGTAAACTCCATTCAAAATAGTTTCTATCTTTCAACGGTTTATAGGGAAGTTCTCGTCGAGCCGCGAGAAAGTCTGGTGATTTTGGGCTGGGGAATGGGAGAGCATGATATACATCTGTTAAAACGCATGGCGGGAACAGGAATACAGCGAGTTGCGGTATCTGTTTTTAGAAGAGATCATGCTTATTGCAACAGGGCAAGCCAATTAATCAAAGAGAATCTGGGGCAGGATGTCCGCATAGAGTTTTTCGACAGCGAAAGTCCCGGTTGCTGGAATAAACCTCCAGAAAATCAGTAATATTTCCTCGCCATTCTTGCCTGCCGCATTTGGTTGTAATACCCTATGAACTGAGGACTCAAAACCTCATCTAACGCGGCCAAAACCAACCCCGTCAGTGTTGGCTTTTTTGTACCCTCCGTTCGTAAGGACGGAGGGTGTATGCTGCCCGATCAAGGTCGGGAGGGCGACGAATACAACACCCTTCGGGGAAATAAGTCCGCGGTTTCGTTAGACCGTTTTGAGCCTCCCGGCACCCTATTGGTGGTGCTTTTCTCAAAGAAACTAACGAGGTTATTATGCCTAATTTTTCACTTCCTTTAAGTCAATCGCCCGACAAGCTGCTTACAGTTCCCTTTAGCGCCGCCACGGACTTCACCGTCCTTGCCAGCCACTGCGAAAACTTCGCCGAAACAATGATTGAAAGCAACGATCCCACACTGAAAATGGCGCTATGCGGCAGGCTCAATGCCTGTCTGACGCTGTTACAACACACGTTGTTAGAGCCAGTCCCGCCCCATCTTATTGAAAGCCTGACCGTTGACACCCTCCCTGCAAATTCCCCCCGTTTCGAGCCTGAATGCACAGAGCTTTGTCGCTACTGTCTCTCCCTGACGCAGATGCTGGCAGGGCAAGGCTTTTACTCTGAAATGGAGAAACACCTTAGCTGCTTGCTGTATGAACTGATCAACTATTTCGCTGCGGAAATGAAAGCGCCGCGCTGGCTCCGCACTGCCGATGGCGTGAAGTTTATCGACGAGGTGGCCGCATGATGCTACAGGACTGGCATTCTGCCGACATTATTGCGGCGCTGAAAAAGCGGGGAATGTCGCTGGCGGCGGTTTCCCGTAATGCCGGGCTGGCGTCCTCCACGCTGGCTAATGCGCTTACCCGCCACTGGCCCAAAGGCGAAAGATTGATTGCTGAAGCGTTAGATGTTGCGCCTGAGGACATCTGGCCATCGCGCTACAGTAAATCAGAATATCGATAAGGTAAACAGATCCTCCCGATCTTCTGCCTGCCCTTGCGGGTGGGAGATCGAGAGAACGCCAGTGACGCGCGGCAACTCAGCATCTAATCAAATCAACGGAAAATGTTTTTCAGGCAAAAACAGTTTCCTCTTTCTGCGCCAGTAGCATTCGTATAATTTCCCCCATGCAACGAATGGCCCTCCGGGCTGCCCTTACGCTTCATGACCTGCAAGAAGCGGCCTGATTTCAGGCTGGTCGTCCCGTTACCGACAATACCTTTGAAAATGTCGGACTGCTTTGCAGTTAAGGTCACTCTTCACACTGCGTTAATACCTGAACTGGTTTTTCGGTACAGGTCGTAAAACGGTGAATGTCTTGCATGTTATTCACTGAAATACCCGAATGCGTCTTCATCTTTGAAGTAATGACGCATGAATCCTTCATCCCATCACTTCATAATCCGCTTTATAGCTTTACATCTATATAGCATTTAACCTATATTAATTGGGAGGTCCCGTGTGGACAATTAAAACAACGGATACGTTTGATCGCTGGTTTGCCTCGCTCAACGATACCGACAGGGTCAGCGTGCTTGCAGCACTGCTGGTCCTGCGAGAAAAGGGGCCGGGTTTGTCCAGACCTTATGCCGATACGGTCAGAGGTTCCCGTTACAGCAACATGAAAGAGCTACGTATTCAGAGTCGGGGCGAGCCGATACGGGCGTTTTTCGCTTTTGACCCAACCCGTACCGGCATTGTGCTTTGTGCCGGAAATAAGGTCGGCAATGAAAAACGTTTTTACGATGAGATGCTCCCTGTTGCTGACAGGGAATTCACGAACTGGCTGAACACATTAAAAGAGAAGGAGTAACGCGATGGGCAGAACGCTGGAACAGCTTATTGCGGATGAGAAACCTGAAGTCGTGGCCGAAGCTCAGGCGATGGCGACGGACATCCTGCTCAACATTCACCTTGCTGAACTGCGTGAGAAAGTACAGAAAACGCAGGTGGAGATGGCACAGGCGCTGGGCATCAGGCAACCTACCGTTGCAGGAATGGAAAAGCTAGGGCGCGATCTGAAGCTTTCCACTCTCAAACGCTACGTTGAAGCGACTGGCGGTAAGCTACGTCTTGATGTTGAACTGCCGGATGGTTCTCACTACGGATTTGTACTGTAAACACTGACGCTCCCTTAACCGGAGCGTCAACCCCTTCATGACGGGCTGCGGCCTGCATTGCCGTCAGGCATTTGTTGCCGCGTGACCGTAAAACTGCACCAGACGATAAATTTTCAGACGCTGCACCAGTCCAGTGCGTCACTTTAACCGCGCAAAGCGGGAAAGTGACGCACGCAGTCCTTTCGACCTGCACCAGACAACTCAACTGTGCCAGCTCATGGCTGGATTCTGACACTGCCTTTTCAGGCCATTTTCCCCATAAGGAGAACATGAACCGATACCGAGGCGGATCTGGACGATCCGGGGGATAACCCGCACAAGCGGGCGGCTGCTCAGAGAGCATAACCGAAGCCCCACCACACCTCAACGGCTGCCGCCCCGGCGCTCAGGTATCGTTCGCAGCCCCGACAAAAAAACAGGGGCTATTGGCCTGTGCGCCGGGGAAAGCGGTATCAGTTTTGGATTTTTGGGGAATGAGTTTGCGGCATTCATGAAAAGGGGAATGTATGGGAATATTGGAACAGGAAATGAAGCGACTGGCGCAGCAGGCGGGCGGCAGCCATAAGACCGTTCACGACCGCATTAAGCTGGCGCAGCGGTTTTGTGAGCGCCTGGTACTGGCGCAGAATGTGCAGATCCGCCGTGTGGAGCAGCTTAAGGCGCGGCACATTGAGGGCTATGTCCGTGAACGGCTGGTGCAGGGCATCACGAAGCGTTCCCTGCAAAACGAGATGGCGGCGGTGCGCTGCATTCTGAAACAGGCCGGGCGTGACAGGCTGGCGCAGAGTGAGCGGCTGAATAACCGCTCGCTGGGGTTGTCCGGCGCATCCCGTAACGGTACAAAGCTGGCTATCACGCCGGAGCACTATCGTGATGTGCTGGAGACAGCCCGCGTAAAAGATCCGGGGATGGCGGCAGCGCTGGAACTCTCAAGACTGATGGGGCTGCGTTCGCAGGAGGTGGTGCAGAGCGTGCAGTCGCTGAAAACGTGGCGGCAGGCGCTGGAGCGCGGTGATACCCGTTTAGCCGTGGTTTTCGGCACCAAAGGCGGACGGCCCCGCGAGACGATTATTCTTGATACTGTCGCTGTCAGAAAAGCGCTGGATAACGCGCTGGCTGTGGCAGAAGATCGACACGGCAGGCTGATAGATAAGCCGGATCTGAAAAGCGCGATGAAATACTGGCACAGTCAGGCGTCACGTCTCGGCTTAACGGGCGCATATTCCCCGCACTCGTTGCGCTATGCGTGGGCGCAGGATGCGATCCGTCATTATCTGGCGCAGGGATTTTGTGAGAAAGAAGCGCTGGCAATGACAGCGATGGATTTGGGGCACGGCGACGGGCGCGGGCGGTATGTAGCGCAGGTTTACGGGCGAAAGGATACTGACTGATAGTCGTTGCCTTGAAAAATTGAGTTATCCATCGGTTTTCGTACAAAATTATTTGCCTCAAATAATTTTGGGTGATTTCCTATTAATCTTGAGGGGATTAATCGGTTTTCGTACAAAAAATTTTGGGGGCAAAATTTTTTGTATACTTTCCTATCAATACTGATAAGAACAATAATAATCGACTATTAAACTCATGGCTATTCATGATAAATCAAGTAGTTATATTTTGATAATCGATTTTTGATAGCCATCACATTATAAAATACCCCTTATTCATCGTTATCCACCGAAAAAATTTCTACGTAGAAATTTTTTGTACGGTTTCCTCTTAATAATGGTGCTTACGAACGGTAAAGCCTATTAACAGGTTTATGGTGCAGCATTACGGTATTTTTCTGATGATTGTGCC
Source organism: Citrobacter sp. wls706 (assembly GCF_005281305.1). Taxonomy (NCBI): domain Bacteria; kingdom Pseudomonadati; phylum Pseudomonadota; class Gammaproteobacteria; order Enterobacterales; family Enterobacteriaceae; genus Citrobacter; species Citrobacter sp. wls706. The sequence goes on from NZ_SZXG01000031.1 coordinate 150,627, forward strand.
AGCAAAAGGAAAAGGCCAGATAAAGGTAAAGGGTGGCTAAGGGTAACAGCGCCAGACCGGAAAAGGCCAAAGGGCTGAAAGGGCCTTAGCTGGCGCAATTCAATGTTTATCCGATGGTATCTGGCACAGATAAAAATTTTCAATACAAAAAAGCAGTCCCTGAATAGCCGGAAACTGCTTTTTCATTTTTAACAAATTATACTGCTACTGGCTCAGGCTGCCTTATGCCGCCGCGCATAAATATACGGCGCGACGTACCCCTCGCGGCTCACATCGAGATAATCCGACCACCACTGCATCATGTCCTTGCGTGCATCAAGATGTTCGGCGCGGTGGATATATGCCGCCCGCACGCTGTTACGCTCCTGATGGCTCATCTGCCTCTCCACGGCATCCCGCGACCAGAGTTCAGATTCCACCAGTGCGCTACAGGCCATTGTACGGAAGCCATGCCCGCAAACGTCGGTTTTAGTATCGTAAGCCATCAGGCGCAAGGCCCGGTTGATGGTATTTTCGCTCATCGGCTTATACGGGTTATGGTCGCCGGGGAACACCAGTTCCAGATGCCCGGAGATTTCCTTTATCTGCTTCAGAATGGCGATAGCCTGACGAGAAAGCGGCACTATATGTGGAGTACGCATTTTTGCGCCACGGCCAGAGAAACGGACTTTCTCAATCGTTTCCCTTGTAGCGGGAATGGTCCAGATTTTGTTTCTGAAATCAATCTCGCTCCAGCGGGCGAAGCGCAGTTCACTGGAACGGATGAACAGATGCAGAGTCAGCACTACCGCCAGCCTCGTAAGCTGCCGTCCCTGCTGGTAGTCGCCAATGCGCTCAAACAATTCGGGCAACCGCTCCAGCGGCAGGGCGGGATAGTGCTTTTTTACCGGCTGCGCGGTGACGCCTTCCAGATGCAGCGCCGGGTTGCTTTCGGTCAGCCCCTGCTGCACGGCGTAGCGCATGATGTTGCAGAGTTGCTGCCGGGTTCGGGACGCGACTTCCAGAAAGCCTTTATCCTCGATAACTTTCAGTAACGCCGTGAAATGCTGAGTTTTCAGCATCGTGACGGGCAGATGACCGATTGCCGGGAAGATATGGTTTTTCATGCTGGCAAGAATGCGCTCTGCATAGTCAGCCGACCATTTTTTATTGGTTTTGTGCCATGCCACCGCAACGGCCTCAAAGCATTTTTCCGGTGACGCGGCGGCTTTTTCAGTCATGCGTTGTTGTGCTGGATTGATATTCTGCGCCAGTAGTTTACGGATACCGTCGCGCTGTTGGCGGGCGTCGGAAAGCGAGACCTGCGGATAGGCACCTAAGGCAATTCGGGATTCTTTTCGGTTGAAGCGATATTTGAGATACCAGAGGCGTGAACCACCCGGATTGACAAGCAGATACAGACCCTGAGAATCGGTCAGTTTAAAGGGTTTATCAGAAGACTTGATACTGCGGATTTTCGCATCGGACAGGGACATATGGTGGTCACTCCATTATCGAACTGAAATGACCCCAAATCAGACCACCAATTTCGCCGGATGCGCAGGGAAAACCAGATACGCATCGGGAAAGATTTTCACGCTAACTTATTGAAGTCTAAGTTAATAAGGACTTATAAGCACGCCTGAAAACAAGAATTTGGCTCCTCTGACTGGACTCGAACCAGTGACATACGGATTAACAGTCCGCCGTTCTACCGACTGAACTACAGAGGAATCGTGTGAACGAGGCGCATATTAGCGACACCACTCAGTGATGTCAAAGCCTGAATCGATAAATTCAATCGTTTGCCGAAATATTCCCCATTTCGCCGATTATTCAGGCGCAACAGGTTGTTTTATGCACTTTTCCTGTTCGGGACGCGGGTATTTCCATAGCCAGCGGCCTGTCACCATGCGCCAGTAAAATAATACGGCGCGTACGGCCCAGTCGAAGAACATCCCTAACCAGACGCCGACTACGCCCCATCCTAAAACGATCCCCAGGGTGTAACCTACCACAACGCGACAGCCCCACATGCCCAGCATAGATACCCACATTGCAAAACGGGCATCGCGTGCGCCTTTAAACCCAGCAGGTAATACCCAGGAGGCTGCCCATATCGGCATAAATGCCGCATTGAGCCAAATCAGAATGACTATGACCTCTTTTACGTCCTGATCCTGGGTATAAAACGAGGCCATTACACCAGCAAAAGGGGCGGTAAGCCAGGCAATGGCAGTTAAACCGATGGTCGACAGCCAGAATACATGCCGTAACTGGATTTCGGCTTGGGCAATCTGGCCGTTTCCCAAACGCCTGCCGGTGATGATTGTCGACGCAGAGCCTAAAGCGTTCCCCGGTAGGTTAATGAGCGCGGCGATAGAAAAGGCAATGAAGTTTCCGGCAATTACGCTGGTGCCCATGCCTGAGACAAACATCTGCGTTAACAGTTTACCGCCATTAAACAGCACTGACTCGATGCTGGCTGGAATACCGATCCCCATCACCTCCCAGATAATGGCGAGGTTGAGTGGCTTAAAATAACTTTTGAAAGTGATACGTAACGCCGGATTAAAACCAATCATCAGTACCCAAATAATGGCGATCGCACCTATGTAGCGTGAAATGGTTAGTCCGAGTCCGGCCCCCACGAATCCCAGTCCTTGCCAGGAAAATACGCCGTAGATCAGGATGCTACTGATAATGATATTCAAAATGTTCATACCACCGTTGATCAACAGCGGTATTTTTGTATTACCCGCACCGCGTAGGGCACCACTACCGATTAGCGCAATGGCTGCTGCCGGGTAGCTGAGCACCGTCAGCTCCAGGTAGGTGAGTGCCAGAGCTTTTACATCGGGCGTCGCTTCACCTGCGACAACGTCAATAATTTGTTCACCAAAATAGTGAATGACCGCTGCCAGCACGGTAGCAAAAATCGTCATAATCACCAGCGATTGCCGGGCAGCAGCTCTGGCCCGGCGACGATCTCGTTTTCCCAGGCTAAAAGCCACAACCACCGTGGTACCCAGATCGATAGCGGCGAAAAATGCCATGATGACCATGTTGAAACTGTCGGCGAGTCCAACACCTGCCATCGCCTCTTTTCCCAACCAGCTTACCAGGAAAGTACTCAGGACACCCATCAATAGCACGCAGGTGTTTTCCAGAAAAATAGGCACGGCAAGCGGAGTGATTTCGCGCCAGAAGAGAACCTTATAACTCTTGCGTTTGGCATACCAGGGCGTGCGAGATGCGACCTGGCGTAAGGCTGCGGAGACGTTCAAAGTGGACCTTAAAGAAGAAAGTTGAAACCTCATTTCAAATGATGAGGGAGAATCCAAAAAGCTGCAAAGTTTTTTCCATTTAAAATGTCTGCAAATGCAACAAACTGTCGAGAGAAGCATCAATTGAGCGTTATTCAGGAAAATGGGGTTTGACAAAAAAAATTTCGCCGCTAAGATTAGCCTCCACAACGATTCCTCTGTAGTTCAGTCGGTAGAACGGCGGACTGTTAATCCGTATGTCACTGGTTCGAGTCCAGTCAGAGGAGCCAAATTTAAAAACCCGCTTAAGGAAACTTAAGCGGGTTTTTTGCTTTTGTTTTTGCTGCCAGGCGCAGTTACCTGGCAAGCTGCTTTTTGAGTTGAGCTATACAGTGTTGTTTTTCCACACTGAGTACCGGTGATTAGCACGCCAGTTGATTGCTCCATGTAATCCTCCTCTATGGGAGTATCATCGAGATTCTCTATAACCACTAACATTCCATACGCATACAGATGATACAGCACATATGAAATGTTGTTTCAGTACTATGCTTAAGCAATAGCGTAGGGAAATGGTTATAAGAGCGGCGCTGACCAGGGTTTTTGCTTAAAAAATCGAGGGTTAAAGTTGAAAGAGCGTGAGTAACTCGCTCATACTCTATACTCGCAGTGTTACCCGGCGTAGCATGGCATAACGCTTGGGCTGTTAATGAAAAAGGAAAACGTCGTGGCAGAAGAAACTATATTCAGCAAAATTATCCGTCGTGAAATTCCGTCGGATATCGTGTACCAGGATGAACTGGTCACTGCGTTTCGTGATATTTCCCCTCAGGCACCTACGCATATTCTGATCATCCCTAATATCCTGATCCCCACCGTCAACGATGTGACGGCAGAACATGAGCATGCGCTGGGCCGAATGATTACCGTTGCGGCGAAAATCGCGGAGCAGGAAGGCATTGCTGCGGATGGATACCGTTTAATCATGAATACCAACCGTCACGGTGGCCAGGAGGTGTATCACATTCATATGCACCTGTTGGGGGGACGTGCGCTTGGTCCGATGCTCGCACATAAAGGTCTTTAAGCATGACCAGAGGATGCATTGCACTTTCACTGGGCTTGCTGTTGCTGGCAGGCTGTCGCTCACACCCTGAAATTCCGGTCAGTGATGAACAGTCTCTGGTGATGGAGTCAGCTATTCTGGCGGCGGGCATAACCGCAGAACAGCCCGTGTTAACAACGTCTGATATTCAGGCTTCAGCATCCTCGCGACTCTATAACGAAAGACAAGAATCCGTCACCGTGCATTATCGGTTTTATTGGTATGACGCCAGAGGGTTGGAGATGCACCCTCTGGAAGCGCCACGCAGCGTGACTATCCCGGCTCATTCGTCGGTAACACTGTACGGCAGCGCCAATTATCTGGGTGCGCACAAGGTTAGACTTTATCTATATTTGTAAGGGGTGAATCTTGATGATCAAAATGAATCGCTACGCATTGCTTGCCGCGCTGGCGATGTTTCTCTCTGGTTGTGTGGCTCAACGTGAACCTGCGCCGGTAGAGGAAGTGAAGCCGGTACCGGAACAGCCAGCGCAGCCGCAACAGCCGGTACCGGTGGTACCAACGGTGCCAGGTATACCGCAGCAGCCGGGTCCGATCGAACACGAGGATCAAACGGCGCAGCCAACACCGCGCCAACGTCACTACGACTGGAACAGCGCAATGCAGCCGATGGTGGGTAAAATGCTGCAGGCCGATGGCGTCAAAGCGGGTGGTGTTCTGCTGGTTGATAGTGTGAATAACCGTACCAACGGTTCGTTGAACGCTGGCGAAGCGACTGAAACCTTACGTAACGCGCTGGCGAATAACGGCAAATTTACCCTGGTTTCCGCCCAGCAACTGGCTGTCGCCAAGCAGCAGTTAGGTCTGTCGCCGAACGATAGCCTGGGAACGCGCAGCAAAGCGATTGGTATTGCCCGTAACGTTGGTGCGCAGTATGTGCTCTATTCCAGCGCATCTGGCAACGTCAATTCGCCGGCGCTGCAAATGCAATTAATGCTGGTACAAACTGGCGAGATAATCTGGTCAGGTAAAGGTGCTGTTCAGCAACAATAACAGATTGACGCGCGATGAAGTTATGTCGCGCTACTTTCCGCAGTATCATCCCGTCGTAGCCAGCCAGAGCGGCTTGAGCGGCGGGAGCTGCATTATCGAACATCAGACCCACCGCTTAGTGCTGCGCTGCCATCACGACCCCGACGCGCCGGAATCGCATTTTCTGCGCCAATATCATGCGTTAAAACACCTACCGGAAAATCTTGCGCCCCGACCTCGTTTTTATACGCGTGGGTGGATGGCAGTCGACTTTTTTCACGGTAAGGTAGAATCCAGATTACCGGACGCCGACGAACTTGCTGACTTATTGTATTATCTGCATCAGCAACCTCGGCTGGGCTGGCGAATCAGCCTGCTGCCGTTACTTGAACAGTACTGGCAGTGTGGTGATCCGGCGCGTCGTACACCACATTGGTTACGAGCGTTAAAGCGGCTAAGAAAAAGCGGCGAGCCCCGCCCTTTGCGGCTGGGGCCGCTACATATGGATGTCCACGGTGACAACATCGTACGCGCACCGTCAGGGTTGCGGCTGATTGACTGGGAATATGCCGGAGACGGCGATATCGCCCTCGAGCTGGCGGCGGTGTGGGTCAGTGATGAGCTCCAGCACCAACAGCTAGTCAGCGCCTATGCCCGACGAGCGTGCATTGAGCCAACCGTTTTGTGGCGACAGGTCAGGCGATGGCGACCCTGGGTAATCATGCTAAAAGCAGGGTGGTTTGAGTATCGCTGGCGACAAACCGGCGATCAACAATTTATCAGGCTGGCCGATGAAACCTGGCGGCAGCTAACAATGAAAGGATGAGGAGAGTAGTGTGGGCCCAGTAATGTTGGATGTCGAAGGGTATGAGCTGGACGCTGAAGAGCGTGAGATTCTGGCGCATCCGCTGGTAGGTGGGTTGATTCTCTTTACCCGAAATTATCATGACCCGGAACAGTTGCGTGAGTTAGTGCGTCAGATCCGTAGCGCGTCACGTAATCATTTGGTCGTGGCGGTTGATCAGGAAGGCGGACGCGTGCAGCGTTTTCGCGAAGGTTTTACCCGCCTGCCTGCGGCCCAATCTTTTGCCGCGCTACACGGTCTGGAAGAGGGCGGCAAACTGGCTCAGGACGCCGGGTGGCTGATGGCCAGCGAAATGATCGCCATGGATATTGATATTAGCTTTGCACCGGTTCTGGACGTGGGACATATCAGCGCAGCGATTGGCGAGCGCTCTTACCATGCCGATCCGCTGAAAGCATTGGCGATGGCGACCCGTTTTATTGACGGTATGCATGCCGCTGGCATGAAGACCACCGGTAAACACTTCCCCGGGCATGGGGCGGTGACGGCGGATTCGCACAAAGAAACGCCAACCGATCCACGCGCAGAAGCTGAGATTCGTGCGAAAGATATGTCCGTGTTCCGGACGTTAATTACAGAAAACAAACTCGATGCCATTATGCCTGCGCACGTTATCTACAGCGACGTGGATCCGCGTCCGGCGAGTGGTTCGCCTCACTGGTTGAAGACGGTACTGCGTCAGGAGCTTGGCTTCGACGGCGTTATTTTCTCTGACGATTTGTCGATGGAAGGTGCGGCGATTATGGGAAGCTACGCCGAGCGTGGGCAGGCATCGCTGGATGCTGGTTGCGATATGATCCTGGTCTGCAATAATCGTAAGGGAGCGGTCAGTGTGTTAGATAATCTGTCGCCGATCAATGCAGAACGTGTTACACGTTTGTATCATAAAGGTTCATTTTCACGTCAGGAACTGATGGACACGACACGCTGGAAGACGGTAAGCGCCCAGCTCAACCAGCTTCATGAGCGCTGGCAGGAAGAGAAAGCAGGTCATTAACGCACGTTTGGCGAGGATGCGATGATTATCTATTTACACGGTTTTGACTCTAATAGTCCGGGCAACCACGAGAAGGTGTTGCAGCTGCAATTTATCGACCCGGATGTCAGGCTGATTAGCTACAGTACGCGGCATCCTAAACATGATATGCAGCATCTGCTGAAAGAAGTGGACAAAATGCTGCAGCTTAATGTGGACGACCGTCCGCTGATTTGTGGCGTCGGGCTGGGGGGATACTGGGCAGAACGCATTGGTTTCCTGTGTGATATTCGTCAGGTGGTATTTAATCCTAACCTGTTCCCGTATGAGAATATGGAAGGGAAAATCGACAGACCTGAAGAGTATGCTGACATTGCGACAAAATGCGTGACCAATTTTCGTGAAAAGAACCGCGATCGCTGCCTGGTGATCCTCTCTCGCCATGATGAAGCACTGAACAGTCAGCGCTCGTCAGAAGAGCTGCATCACTTTTATGAGATCGTCTGGGACGAAGAGCAGACGCATAAGTTTAAAAATATCTCTCCGCATTTGCAGCGCATTAAGGCGTTCAAGACGTTAGGTTAAGCCTGATGAGTGTCTAAAAAACCAGCTTTCGGGCTGGTTTTTTTGTCTTTAACCTTCGGGTTGTCTATCTTTTCAGCATCAAAACTTGATGCACATCAATTTTGGTATGACCAATGCACCGTTCGTGTTATTCTCACTCTCGAAGGACATTTTCATTATCGTAACTTGTTGTTAATTAAAGGCTATGTTAATAACTTTTAATTAACAATTGGTTAATAAATTTGAGGGGGTCACGTTGACTACACCATTGAAAAGGATCGTGATTGTCGGCGGCGGTGCTGGCGGACTGGAAATGGCGACGCAGCTGGGTAAAAAGCTGGGGCGTAAGAAAAAAGCCAAAATTACGCTGGTGGACAGAAACCACAGCCATTTATGGAAACCGTTACTGCATGAAGTGGCGACTGGTTCTCTGGATGAAGGTGTGGATGCGCTGAGCTATCTGGCGCATGCCCGTAACCATGGTTTCCAGTTCCAGTTGGGCTCGGTGGTTGATATCGACCGCGAAGCGAAAACCATTACTCTTGCTGAGCTGCGCGACGAGAAGGGCGATCTGCTGGTTCCCGAGCGTAAAGTACCGTATGACACGCTGGTGATGGCGCTGGGCAGTACGTCCAACGATTTCAACACGCCGGGCGTCAAAGAGAACTGTATTTTCCTTGATAACCCGCATCAGGCGCGTCGTTTCCACCAGGAGATGCTGAATCTGTTCCTCAAGTATTCCGCGAATCTGGGCGCTAACGGTAAAGTGAATATTGCCATTGTCGGCGGCGGCGCAACGGGGGTTGAACTCTCCGCGGAACTGCACAATGCGGTCAAACAGCTGCACAGCTATGGCTATAAAGGACTGACCAATGACGCGCTGAACGTCACATTGGTTGAAGCTGGTGAGCGTATCCTGCCGGCATTGCCGCCGCGGATTTCCAGCGCCGCGCACAATGAGTTAACCAAACTGGGCGTACGTGTACTGACGCAGACGATGGTTACCAGCGCTGACGAAGGCGGGTTGCATACCAAAGATGGCGAATACATTGAGGCCGACCTGATGGTGTGGGCCGCAGGGATCAAAGCGCCAGACTTTATGAAGGATATTGGCGGTCTGGAAACGAACCGCATTAACCAACTGGTGGTTGAGCCGACGCTGCAAAGCACTCGCGATCCTGACGTGTATGCGATTGGCGACTGCGCTTCCTGCGCGCGTCCGGAAGGTGGTTTTGTGCCGCCGCGCGCTCAGGCTGCGCACCAGATGGCGACCTGCGCGATGAACAATATTCTGGCGCAGATGAACGGCAAGCCGTTGAAAGCGTATCAGTACAAAGATCACGGTTCTCTGGTCTCGCTTTCTAACTTCTCTACCGTCGGTAGCCTGATGGGCAACCTGACGCGCGGTTCAATGATGGTAGAAGGCCGTATTGCGCGCTTTGTCTACATCTCACTGTATCGTATGCATCAGATTGCGCTGCATGGTTACTTCAAAACCGGCCTGATGATGCTGGTCGGCAGTATTAACCGGGTGATTCGCCCGCGTCTGAAGCTGCATTAATATTGACCTCTGGCGTCGGACGCTTTCACGCATCCGACGCCTTCCTTCAGAGTTCTCTGAATCATCTCGCTTTATCCCTTCCTTCCGCTATTTTCATCCGTAATCTGATTGGCATTCCTTACCTTCTGTTGCAAAGTTGTTGCTAATAGCAAAAAAGGAGGAAGTCCCGTGAATAAATCAATGTTGGCGGGTATAGGGATTGGCGTAGCTGCTGCGCTGGGTGTTGCAGCGGTGGCCAGTCTTAACGTTTTCGAGCGTGGCCCACAGTATGCGCAAGTTGTCTCTGCAACACCGATTAAAGAGTCGGTAAAAACGCCACGTCAGGAGTGTCGGAACGTGACGGTCACGCACCGCAAGCCGGTGCAAGATGAAAACCGTATCGCGGGTTCTGTGCTGGGTGCCGTAGCCGGCGGTGTTATCGGCCATCAGTTTGGTGGCGGACGCGGTAAAGATATTGCCACCGTGGCGGGGGCGTTAGGCGGCGGCTATGCCGGTAACCAGATCCAGGGTTCGATGCAAGAAAACGATACGTACACCACCACGCAGCAGCGCTGTAAAACGGTGTATGACAAATCAGAAAAAATGCTGGGCTACGACGTGACGTACAAAATTGGCGATCAGCAGGGGAAAATTCGCATGGATAAGGACCCCGGCGCGCAAATTCCGTTGGATAACAACGGACAGTTGGTACTGAATAACAAAGCGTAAAATAGCATTATCCTGAACATTAGCCCCCATTCGCTCAGGCTGGGGGGCTTTTTTTATCAGAAGGTTAAGGCGTAGTTCAGACCAAAGGTACGACCCCGGCCCTTGTATTCATACAGTGACGGGCTACCATAAGTTGGGCTGTACAGCAGTGGCGCACGTTGTCCCCATAGCGTGGTGTACTCTTCATTCAGCAGGTTTTCCACACTGAAGGTCAGCTTACCTAACGGGAGCTGGTAGCTGCCGATAAAGTCCATGGTGTTATAGCCGTCCAGCTTATTGCCGCTGGCGTCACTCAGATCAAATGTTTGCTGGCTCTGTACTCGCAGCGACCACGGTTCAGGCGCCCAGCCGACCCATGCGGTTGCTTTAGATGGCGAAGCCAGAGTGACATCCCATTTCTGCCATTTACCGTTTTGTTTCACTTCGGATTTAATGACGTTGAAGTTGCCGCCCAGACTCCAGTCGGTATCGGCGATGAAATAATCTACCGCACCTTCCAGACCATAAATCCGACGATCGTCGGGCTGTACGTTTATGGTCATATCACTGCGGTTGATAACGATCGATTTATCCGAAGTGGAGTAATAAGCGGCGAGTTGCGTGCGCAGGCTATCGCCCGTGTAACGCCATCCCAGCTCGTACGAGTTAACTTTAATCCCTTCCAGTCGTGAATCCGCAACGTTGACGCTGCGCTGAAGCTGGTAATGATCGCCAACCAGAGAATAGGTACCATTACCGTAATATTTCCCCGGGTCCGGAAGCTCCACGCCCTGAGAGAAATTAAACCAGGTTTGCTGGCGCTCAGTCAGGTGGGCGAGGATCCCGGCGTTAAACAGGAAGTTATCGTAATCGGTTTTGCCGCCCGGAATGGTATCCGCGGAGTTTGCAAGGCCCGTCGCGATGCCCTGCTGTTGCGCATAGCCAACGAAATCATCAACCCTGTTTTCGGTCCATTGATAGCGTACGCCGCCACTGAGGGTAAAGATGTCGTTTATGTCATAGCTGTTTTGCAGGAAAGGTGCGAAGTTGGTGATGCTGTAACCAGGATAACGCCCGGTAGTATAGGCGGTACGGTTGTCCATGCCGCCGGAGGGCAGAGAGTAAGCCAGATCGAAGAATTTCTGATTGGAGTCGAAGGTTTCATGATCCGCATCGATACCCCACGTCAGTTCCCAGTCATCCATCACCTGGCTGTTGAGGGTGATTTTGGCACCGAACTGGTCGGTATCCTGCTGTGAGGCGGAGAAACTGGTGACCTTACCTTTGCTGAGCGTCGGGAAAGGATAGAATTTCAGCGATTCGTCGCGGTAATAGATTTGGCTGACCAGGTTCTGACCAAAGAAATCTGCATCTGAATATTGCAGGCTGATCAGGTGACGTTCGGTGCCGGGAATACGATCGGAGTTCAGTCCGCTGCTGGTATAAGCTTTACCATTTCCGGTCACGGCGGACATGTTCTCGCCGAGATCCAGCCCGTAATCTTCATCCCCCTGGCTCTTGTAGTACTGGGTAACCAGTTGCAATTGACGGTTATCATCCAGCTCAATCGTCCCGGTGCCCATCACGTCCAGACGATCGGAATGCTGCAGGCCGGTTTGGGTGTTATCCAGCAGCAGAGCATCGTGGTTTCCATCATACCAACCGCCAAACCGTTGATATGCGACGGACATACGACCGGATGCACGATCGGTTCCTCCGCTCACCGCGGCGGCGACGCGTTCGTCATGATCGTTACTGTTATTAAACCCGCTTTTACTGCCCAGTTCGAGTTCAACTTCATGCTCAGGCTGACCTTTTTTGGTGACGATGTTGATCAAACCGCCGGTACTTCCCCCGCCATACAGGGATGTTGCGCCTGAGATGACTTCAATGTGCGCAATGTTAAACGGGTCAATGGAGTCAAGTTGACGGCTGTCGGTGCGGGAAGAATTCAGACGGACACCATCTATCAATACTACGATGGCGCGACCGCGCATGTTCATGCCGTAGTTGGTTCGTCCCTGACTGCTGACATCAATTCCGGGGATTAACTGAGCAAGAACATCCTTGAACTCTTTACCACCCTGAACTTGCTGTTCAATTTCGCTTCCTTCAATAACCCAGGTCGTTTGCGCCATTTCTGCCACGGTGCGTTGGCTACGGTTAGCGCTGACGATGAGATTCTCTTCCTCTGCCGCGATGGCCGGTAGGGTTAAGGATAATAAGAGCGGATTGAGCACCCAGAGACGCTTATGCATTTGTATTCCTTTTTAAAAAAGTCAGTCTGTTTTTGTTATTGCGGTAGAGAAACCGATAGTTACATTGGGAAACAGGAGTTAAAACAAATGCGAATATTGCTGATAATAATTGTCGTTATCAATACCTTTTTTAAAAAAGATCTGCTAATGCGATGAAAACAATAAGGAATGAAGGGGTATTGGTACAAAAAAACCGAGGGCTTTTGGCCCCCGGGGGTGTCATCTGTTCATGGAAGAGAGAGGAAAGGGTTAAGCTTTGACGAGTTCGGGCCACAGTCGCAGGGTGGTGTGTGCGATCTGCATCAGTTTTTCAAACGTTGCGCCTTCACGGGCGCTAATCGACATACCCTGTAAAATGCAGTTCAGATATTCGGCCAGCTTTTGCACGTCGCAGTGGGCCGGAATTTCGTCCCGCTGCTGGCGCTGACGAAGGAACTGGGTAAGCGTCTGTTCTTGCATCGCATGGCGTGATTTCACGGTATGGGCGATCTCGCGGGAAGAGGCCGCCAGCGTAGCGGACGTATTAATCATAAAACATCCTGCCGGAGTATCTTTACTGGTAAAGCAGGTGGCTATGGCAGTGAAATAGTCTTCCAGTGCGGACTCCAGGCTTTTTTCCTCACAAAACAGCTGGGCTTCATGTTTCGCCGCGAAGCGAGTTATATAGCGGTCCAGCACGGCACGAAACAACCCTTCCTTGTTGGTAAACTCCGCATACAGCGTGGGCGCTTTTGCACCGGTTGCTTCCACGAGATCGGCGAGCGATGTCGCTTCATATCCGTGCTGCCAGAAGAGTGTCATGGCCTTATCAAGCGCGGCTTCCCTGTCGAACACTTTTGGTCGGCCACGGCTTTTTTTTGCACAACCTGTCGTTTCAGTTGTCATGGCGCCGATGTACCTTAGTTGGGTTTATTGAATAACCATTATAAAAATATTCCCCCCCACACTCCAGCGGATTAGCGATAAAAATAATTTATAGCTATTAGCATGAAAAATAAGGTCTTTATGTTTTATATAACGATCATTATAAAAAAATGTTGACGTGTGACCTGGATCACATCTATGATTTACCTATCGATCGTTAAGTTAATCCTTACGACACCCATTCATCTGCAAAAGGTCACTATTATGAAAAACGTAAAAACTCTGTTTGTTGCTGCTGTTCTTAGCTCACTGTCATTTGCCAGCTTCGCCGCTGTTGAAGTTCAGGCCACGCCTGCAGGTCAACAGAAAGTTGGTACTATCTCTGCAAATGCGGGGACGAACTTAGGTTCTCTGGAAGATCAACTGGCGCAGAAAGCGGATGAGATGGGCGCGAAGTCTTTCCGTATTACTTCCGTTACCGGTCCTAACACCCTTCACGGGACTGCAGTAATCTACAAATAAGATTTAACCCATCGCAATGCCACTGCGAGTTAAATAAAAACCCCCGCGGAAAAAAATCCAGCGGGGGTTTTTTTATGCGTAACGTTTACATCGGTTGTTGAGCCACGTCGTGATGACGGGTGACATCGACCGGCATGCCTGAGCGGATCTCCATCGCATGTTCCATGACGGCTGGGTCCGTTTGCGCCGCGTTCTTAAAGGTCTGCATTGCGGCATTCAAAACGATTGGCAACAGTTGCGGGTCGTCATTAATCTTTTCTGACAGCGGCTGGTGTACTTCCGCCAGCCGCAT
>NZ_SZXG01000031.1:164604-315095 GCF_005281305.1 Citrobacter sp. wls706
ACTTCCACCAGCCGCATGCCGCTAGGTTCGACTGAGGCTTTGATCGGTGTATTAATGATATTGACCTTGGTTCCTGGTTTCACTTGACGGAACAGGGTTTCGATATCACCGTCGCGCAGACGAATACAACCAGAACTGACGCGCATGCCGATGCCAAAGTCAGCATTGGTGCCGTGCAGCAGATAAACGCCGCCGTATGCGGCTAAGCGAATCGCGTGATGGCCCATCGGGTTATCTGGCCCGGCAGGGACAACGGCAGGAAGATCGATGCCGTTTGCTTTATAGCGCGCGCGGATATTTGCTGTAGGCGTCCAGGTGGGGTTGGCGCGTTTATCGGAAATGGTGGTTACCATGGTGGGGGTCAGCGTATCACCGCCTAACTGGCCAATGCCGATAGGATATACGGTCACCGAATTGGTTCCCGGCTGGTAATAATAAAGACGCAGTTCGGCGAGGTTGATGACAATGCCTTCGCGCGGTGCATCCGGTAACAGGGTTTGCAATGGGATCGTCAAAACGCTGCCGGGGCGAGGTACGAAAGGATCAACGCCGGGGTTAGCCTGCAACAGCGCTAAAAAGCCGACGTTGTATTTTTTCGCAATCGCTTCGAGAGAACCGCCATTGTCTTCGACAACGTGAACGGCATTCTGTCCCACCAGGCGGCTTCCCGGCGGCGGCAGCGGCCAGGTGTTTGCCTGAGCCGGAAGTGCTAACGCGAAGGTCGCTGCAAGCGTAAAAAACGCTAACCAGCGAGAGAGTCGTTTATTGTTTAACATCACCATAAATCCATTGTTTTTACGTGGTTTTTATTATGTAAAAGTAAACAGGAATTATGGCCGTTTGCTGTGTCGGGAAGTGCAGGGAAGTGCAAAGAGTTTGTAAATTCACAGGCCGGGAGGGCTGTGTGCGCTCCCGGCCTGTTCACTATGCTACGGCGTTTTCTTCAAGCTGGCGCATAAACTGGCGTACCCAGTCGATTCGCGTTTTGCGTTCGCCCAGATCCTGCATAAATTTCAGCCGGGTTGGGCCGTCCAGACGGAAGTGCTGCGGCTGTTTTTGCAGTAAACCAATCAGCCAGACCGGATTGACGTGGTTTTTCTCTGCAAACTCAATTGTGCCGCCTTTTTCATTGCCTTCAAGCTTTCTGATACCCAGTTTCTGCGCCTGTTGGCGTAACCGGGCAATATCCAGCAGCGTACGGGCCGGGTCGGGCAGCAGACCAAAACGGTCTATCAGCTCGACCTTAATTTCTTCCAGCTCGTTTTCGCCTTTCGCACTGGCAATACGCTTGTAGAACGACAGTCGCGTGTTGACATCGGGAATATAGTCATCCGGCAGCAGTGACGGCATGCGCAGTTCAACTTCGGTTTGCTGGCTGGTGAGATCTTCCAGCGACGGTTCGCGTCCCTCTTTGAGCGCATCGACAGCATTTTCCAGCAGCTCCATATACAGCGAGAAGCCGATGCTTTCCATGGAACCACTCTGATCTTCACCCAGCAGTTCCCCGGCGCCGCGAATTTCAAGGTCGTGGGTCGCCAGCGCAAAGCCAGCGCCCAAATCTTCCAGCGAGGCGATGGCTTCCAGGCGCTTTTGCGCGTCGGTGGTCATCGCTTTTGGATGCGGCGTCAGCAGCCAGGCGTACGCCTGATGGTGTGAGCGTCCCACACGACCGCGCAACTGGTGCAATTGCGCTAAACCAAAGTGGTCGGCGCGTTCGATGATAATGGTGTTGGCGGTCGGAATGTCGATGCCGGTTTCGATAATGGTGGTACACACCAGCACGTTAAAGCGCTGATGGTGGAAATCGTTCATCACGCGTTCCAGTTCGCGCTCGCGCATTTGACCGTGGCCGATACCAATACGCGCTTCCGGCACCAGTTCCGCTAATCTGTCAGCCGTTTTCTGGATATTTTCAACGTCGTTAAACAGATAATAAACTTGCCCCCCGCGCAGAACTTCACGCAGGATAGCCTCGCGAACCACCAGATTGTCATATTCACGCACAAAGGTTTTCACCGCCAGACGACGGGCAGGAGGCGTGGCAATGATCGACAGATCGCGCATGCCGCTCATCGCCATATTGAGCGTACGCGGAATAGGCGTTGCCGTCAGCGTCAGGATATCGACATCCGCGCGCATTGCTTTGATGCGCTCTTTATGGCGAACGCCAAAACGGTGCTCTTCATCGACAATCAACAGACCCAGATCTTTTAACTTCACATCCGCTTGCAGCAGTTTGTGCGTGCCGATGAGAATATCAATTTTTCCCTCGGCAACTTGCTCCAGAATCTGCGCTTGCTCTTTGGCGCTACGGAAACGGGACAGCATCTCAATGCGTACCGGCCAGTTGGCAAAGCGGTCGCGGAAGTTGTCGAAGTGCTGCTGCGCGAGCAGGGTGGTTGGAACCAGCACGGCAACCTGCTTGTGGTTCTCTACGGCGAGGAAGGCGGCGCGCATCGCGACTTCGGTTTTACCAAAGCCGACGTCGCCGCACACCAGACGATCCATGGCCAGCGGCTGACACATATCGCTGAGGACCGCGTTGATCGCCTGCGCCTGATCGGGCGTAGTTTCAAACGGGAAGCTGTCGCAAAACAGCTGGTACTGCTCACGGTCATGCTTAAAGGCAAAGCCTTCTTTCGCCGCCCGCTGAGCATAGATATCCAACAGTTCTGCCGCGACATCGCGCACCTTCTCAGCGGCTTTCTGGCGGGCACGAGACCAGGCATCTCCGCCCAGTTTATGTAGCGGCGCATTTTCTTCCGCGCCACCAGCGTAGCGGCTGATCAGGTGCAACGATGACACAGGCACGTACAGTTTGGCGTCGTTGGCGTAGGTGAGCATCAGGTACTCGCCGGTGATACCGCCCGCTTCCAGCGTGGTCATTCCGGCATAACGGCCAACGCCGTGCTCCAGATGCACCACCGGTTGACCTGGATGCAGTTCTGCGAGGTTGCGAATTAACGTATCCGGATTGATGGTGCGACGAGAATCCTGGCGGCGGCGCGCCACCCGCTCCCCGAGCAGATCGCTTTCACAAATCAGCGCCAGGTTGCGTTTGCTATCAATGAAGCCGTGTTCGGCTGCGCCAATCATCAGATAGCGGCCATTGTCGATGGCTTCGTCGAGACGCAGTATGCGCTTCGGCGCGATTTTGATACGGGCGAGCAGTTCGCCGAGCGCTTCGCGACGACCTTCACTTTCAACCGAGAAAATCACCGGACCGGTGAAGGCTTCAAGAAATTTACGTAACGCATCTAACGGTGCTTTTTGCTGCGCCTGAACCGCGATATCTGGCAACTTCTGGAAGCCGAGGTTAGTATTCGCGGCTTTGTTTGCCAGTGTCTCGGTTTTCAGTTGAACGCGCGGCCAGCGTTTTAGTTCGGAGAACAGCTCGTCAACGCGCAGCCACAGCGAGTGCGGCGGCAGAAGCGGGCGCATCGGATCAACACCCCGATTCTCAAAACGCGACAGGGTATCGGCCTGGAAGCGTTCTGCACTGGTCTCTATATCACCCGTATTGACCAATAACGTATTGGCAGGGAAATAGCTGAACAGGGGGGGCAGCGGCTCGCTGAAAAACAGCGGCTGCCAGTATTCGATACCCGCAGGTAACGTGCCTTTGCTGACCTGCTGGTAAATATGTTCGGCGTCGCGTTTAACTTCAAAGGTATCGCGCCACTGGCTGCGGAACAGCTCGATCGCCGTTTTATCGGTCGGGAATTCGTGCGCGGGCAGCAAATTAATGGCATCGACTTCTTCCAGCGTGCGCTGGGTGTCGGTATCAAACAGACGCAGGCTGTCGATTTCGTCATCAAAGAAGTCCAGGCGATAAGGCAATTCACTGCCCATGGGGAACAGATCCAACAACGCGCCGCGCGTGGCGTATTCGCCGTGCTCCATCACCTGATCAACATGGCGGTAGCCCGCGCTGTCCAGTTGTTCGCGCAGGGCGTCGCGCGAAAGCCGCTGACCTTTTTTCATCACCAGCGCATGACCGTGCAGATAGCTGTGCGGACAGACGCGCTGCATCAGCGTGTTCACCGGCACAATCAGCACACCGCGCTGCATGGCAGGGAGCTGATACAGGGTGGACAGTCGCGAGGAGATAATCTCCTGATGAGGGGAAAAGCTATCGTAGGGCAGCGTTTCCCAGTCCGCCAGGTTCATTACCATCTGGTCGGTAAACTGACGAATTTCATCATGCAGTCGCAGGGCATTTTGCATGTCCGGCGCGATCAGTACGACAGGACCCGCATGACGTTCAGCGATTTCAGCGACCAGCGTCGCGCAAGCTGCGCCGGTCAGTTCACCTAACTGGCGCTGGTCGGAAGCGCCGGCCGGGAGCGTGTAACGATGTTGTTCAGGCATTCGGTTGTCAGGATCTCGTTTAGATATACATCTGATAAGCAATGTTCTTTATTATCCGTGATCGTTTCTCATAAGCAAATTGATTCGCCCCCTGATGGGGGCAAAAAGCACGTTGAAATTAGCGCGAGGATGTCGATAAAGATGGCGGGGAAAAGAGCAAGTCGGCAACGGTTTTTTGCGAAATTTTACGCACCAGCAAGCCAAACAGGGTGCACAACAGCAGGCAGGCGAAGGGATAAACCAGCAGCAGGAGCAACTCGCCGTACGCAGGCCAGGCGGCATGATTGATTTTGGGGATGAGCGTTAAGCTGAACAGCTCAACCAAAATACGGTGGGTGGTGTAGATGGCGATGGTATTGGATCCAATTACGCTTAAAGGGCTGGATGCGCGCATACCAAAGCGCTGCTCGAACTGATAAAACAGCTTCATGATCAGTACAATAGACAGGAGGGAAAGCAGTAGCGAAATATTTACCAGCCACGCGCCCACGGCGACCACTACGCTAACCATAAATATGAGCGTATGGCGGCGCAGAGGCACCTCTTTGATCCATACCATCAGCGTTGCGCCAAACCAGGCGCCGAGACTGTACCAGGGCAGATTGCGAATCACGCTGTTCACTCCCCACCACGGCGTGGGGAAAAAATTAATCGCCACGCTCAGCACGACAAACAGCGTCAACAGCGGTAACGCCCAGCGGTTGAAAATCTTACACAGCACAAAATAGACAATCAGTGCATACAGATACCACAAGCTGGTGCTGGCGGTCAGCATCCCGTGGGTAAAGCCAGCGATTGAACCGGCATACGCGGCGTTGGCGGCATGACTCAGATCGCGTTGCGGAGCCAACCAGTTATTGAGCGTGACTAACGCCAGCCATTGCACGACTCCCCATAGCACCAGCACCCAGGCAATACTCCAGATCCGTTTATTCACGCAGGTCGTCCAGGGAACGTTATCGATGTAGCGGCGGATCAAATAGCCCGAAATAAAGAAAAATACCGGCATACGAAACGGCGCCAGGTACAGATTGAGGTAAATCCAGCATTTGCTCAGCATCTCTGAAAGCGGATGCTGAAAGGTGGTGAGATGCGGGTAAAACGTAATGACTGAGTGGTATATAACCACCAGACAAATGCATAACCCTTTGATTTGATTAATCCATAGTTCTTTTTTATTCATCGAGACAGCGTATCCATATTGTTGGCTATAGCCTGCTATCCTGCGCAACCCTCAGTACGCTGTAATGCGTAACTGTCTGCATTTTGTTTTTTTAGGATAAAGATCAGGGACCGGCACTAAAGGGGCGAGGGACAGCTACAGCGGATTGATTTGTTTATACTTTTAGGAATAGTGCTGACGAACACTTACGGTTCAGTCATTTACCCATTCCGCTTTCGCTTATATACTCGTGACTTTGCTAACAGCAACCAGACGGATTTCATGTACCAACCTGTCGCTCTATTCATCGGCCTGCGTTATATGCGTGGGCGTGCAGCAGATCGCTTCGGTCGCTTCGTTTCCTGGCTCTCCACCATCGGCATTACTCTCGGGGTAATGGCGCTGGTCACAGTGTTGTCAGTGATGAACGGTTTCGAGCGCGAGCTGCAAAACAATATCCTTGGCCTGATGCCCCAGGCCGTTCTCTCGTCTGAGCAGGGTTCCTTAAACCCGCAGCAACTGCCGGAAAAAGCGGTGGTGTTGAACGGCGTCAACCGCGTTGCACCCATAACTACGGGAGATGTGGTGCTGCAAAGTGCACGTAGCGTGGCGGTTGGCGTAATGCTGGGGATCGACCCGGCGCAAAAAGATCCGCTCACGCCGTATCTGGTCAATGTGAAGCAAACAGATCTGCAACCGGGTAAGTATAATGTCATCCTCGGTGAGCAGCTTGCCGGGCAGCTGGGCGTTAACCGTGGCGATCAAATTCGCGTGATGGTGCCGTCCGCCAGTCAGTTTACGCCGATGGGGCGTCTGCCGAGCCAGCGTCTGTTTACGGTGATTGGCACCTTTGCTGCTAATAGCGAAGTCGACGGCTACCAGATGCTGACCAACATTCAGGATGCGTCACGCCTGATGCGCTACCCGGTGGGTAATATCACCGGCTGGCGTTTGTGGTTGAACGAGCCGTTAAAGGTTGACACGTTGAGCCAGCAAACGCTGCCGCAGGGCACCAAATGGCAGGACTGGCGCGAGCGTAAAGGGGAATTATTCCAGGCTGTGCGCATGGAGAAAAACATGATGGGGCTGTTGCTAAGTCTGATCGTGGCGGTAGCGGCTTTTAATATTATTACCTCGCTGGGTTTGATGGTAATGGAGAAGCAAGGGGAAGTGGCGATTCTACAAACGCAGGGGCTAACGCCGCGGCAGATAATGATGGTGTTTATGGTCCAGGGGGCCAGTGCCGGAATTATCGGCGCGCTGCTGGGCGCAGGGCTGGGCGCATTGCTCGCCAGTCAACTGAACAACCTGATGCCCATTATCGGCGTGCTTCTGGATGGCGCTGCGCTGCCGGTCGCCATCGAGCCGTTGCAGGTTATCGTCATTGCGCTGGTGGCGATGGCCATCGCGCTGCTGTCTACGCTTTATCCTTCCTGGCGCGCTGCCGCCACTCAACCCGCTGAGGCTTTACGTTATGAATAAGATCCTGTTGCAATGCGACAACCTGTGCAAACGCTATCAGGAAGGCACAGTGCAGACCGATGTACTGCACGATGTCAGTTTTTGCGTTGGCGAAGGCGAGATGATGGCGATTGTCGGCAGCTCCGGCTCCGGTAAGAGTACGCTGCTGCATCTGTTAGGTGGGCTGGATACGCCGACCTCCGGCGACGTCATTTTTAGCGGTCAGCCGATGAGCAAACTCTCGTCTGCGGCGAAGGCGGAGCTGCGCAATCAGAAGCTGGGCTTTATTTACCAGTTCCACCATCTGCTGCCGGATTTTACCGCACTGGAAAACGTGGCGATGCCGCTGCTGATCGGCAAGAAAAAACCGGCTGAAATCACTGCGCGCGCGCGCGATATGCTGAAAGCGGTAGGGCTGGATCATCGTGCCAGCCATCGGCCGTCTGAACTGTCGGGCGGCGAGCGTCAGCGTGTGGCGATTGCCCGTGCGCTGGTGAACAACCCTCGTCTGGTGCTGGCGGATGAACCCACGGGTAACCTGGATGCGCGCAATGCGGACAGCATTTTCGAGCTTCTGGGTGAACTTAACCGCTCTCAGGGCACAGCATTTCTGGTGGTTACGCACGATCTGCAGTTGGCGAAGCGGATGAGCCGCCAACTTGAAATGCGCGATGGTCGCCTGACGGCTGAACTGAGCCTGATGGGAGCAGAGTAATGGCGTCGCCTTTATCGTTATTGATTGGCCTGCGCTTTAGCCGTGGTCGGCGGCGCGGTGGCATGGTCTCGCTGATTTCTGTGATTTCTACCGTTGGTATCGCGTTGGGTGTGGCGGTGTTGATCGTCGGATTAAGCGCCATGAACGGCTTTGAGCGTGAGTTGAACAACCGTATTCTGGCCGTGGTCCCGCACGGTGAAATTGAGGCCGTTAACCAGCCGTGGAACAACTGGCAGGAAGCGCTCGATAAAGTGCAGAAAGTGCCAGGTATTGCTGCCGCGGCGCCTTATATCAACTTTACCGGGCTGGTGGAGAGTGGGGCGAATCTACGCGCGGTGCAGGTGAAGGGCGTTGACCCGAAACAGGAACAGCGTTTAAGCGCGCTGCCATCGTTCGTGCAGAACCACGCCTGGGATAATTTCAAAGCCGGTGAGCAGCAAATCATCATTGGTAAAGGGATTGCCGATGCGCTGAAGGTGAAGCAAGGCGACTGGGTGTCGATTATGATCCCTAACGCCAGTGCGGACCATAAGTTACAGCAGCCTAAACGCGTGCGTTTGCACGTGACGGGCATTTTGCAACTGAGCGGTCAGCTCGATCACAGCTTTGCCATGATCCCTATGAAAGACGCGCAGCAATACCTGGATATGGGATCCAGCGTTTCCGGGATCGCGCTGAAAGTTAACGACGTGTTTAACGCTAATAAACTGGTGCGAGACGCGGGTGAAGTGACCAACAACTATGTTTATATTAAGAGTTGGATTGGCACCTACGGCTATATGTATCGCGATATTCAGATGATCCGCGCCATTATGTATCTGGCGATGGTGCTGGTGATTGGCGTGGCCTGTTTTAATATCGTTTCCACGTTAGTGATGGCGGTAAAAGACAAAAGCGGTGATATTGCGGTATTAAGAACCCTGGGAGCTAAAGATGGTTTGATCCGTGCCATTTTTGTCTGGTACGGCCTGCTGGCGGGTCTGTTCGGCAGTCTGATAGGTGTGGTCATCGGGGTGGTTGTCTCGCTGCAATTGACGCCGATCATCAACGGAATCGAAGCGCTTATCGGCCATCAGTTCCTGTCTGGCGATATCTATTTCATTGACTTCCTGCCATCGGAATTACACTGGCTGGATGTGATCTACGTGCTGGTGACAGCATTAGTGCTGAGTCTTTTGGCGAGTTGGTATCCGGCGCGTCGCGCCAGCAATATTGATCCTGCGAGAGTACTTAGCGGCCAATAACAATAAGAAGGAGCGGTGATGTATTACGGATTTGACATCGGCGGGACCAAAATTGCGCTGGGGGTATTTGATAGCCAACGCCGTTTACAATGGGAAACACGCGTCCCTACACCTCGCGACAGCTATGACGCTTTCCTTGATGCGGTCTGCAATCTGGTAACGGAAGCGGACCAGCGCTTCGGCGTCAAAGGTTCGGTGGGTATCGGTATCCCTGGCATGCCAGAAACAGAAGACGGTACGCTATATGCGGCCAACGTGCCTGCCGCCAGTGGTAAACCGCTCCGCGCCGATCTCAGCGCCCGCCTTGACCGCGATGTCCGCCTGGACAACGATGCCAACTGTTTTGCCCTCTCT
Source organism: Citrobacter sp. wls706 (assembly GCF_005281305.1). Lineage (NCBI taxonomy): Bacteria > Pseudomonadati > Pseudomonadota > Gammaproteobacteria > Enterobacterales > Enterobacteriaceae > Citrobacter > Citrobacter sp. wls706. The sequence goes on from NZ_SZXG01000031.1 coordinate 173,912, forward strand.
GAAGCCTGGGACGACGAGTTCACTCAGTATCCGCTGGTTATGGGGTTAATCCTCGGCACCGGTGTCGGCGGTGGACTCGTGCTTAACGGTAAATCCATCACCGGACGCAGCTATATCACCGGTGAGTTTGGTCATATTCGTTTGCCGGTCGATGCGCTGACGCTAATGGGATTTGATTTCCCACTGCGCCGCTGCGGATGCGGTCAATTAGGCTGTATTGAAAGCTATCTCTCCGGCGGTGGATTTGCGTGGTTGTATCAGCATTACTACCATCAACCGCTGGATGCCCGTGAAATTATCGCGCTGTGGGAGCAGGGAGATGAGCAAGCGCGCGCCCATGTTGAACGTTATCTGGATTTACTGGCAGTCTGTTTGGGGAATATCCTGACCATCGTTGATCCTGATTTAGTGGTGATTGGTGGTGGTTTGTCGAATTTTTCCGCTATTACGACGCAACTGGCGGACAGATTGCCACGCCATCTGCTGCCGGTTGCCCGAGTGCCGCGTATTGAGCAGGCACGGCACGGTGATGCGGGCGGAATGCGCGGGGCCGCTTTTTTACATCTTACCGATTAATACAAAGAGGTTGTTATGCTGTCGCGTCGGAGTCATCGGTTAAGCCGCTTTCGTAAAAATAAACGCCATTTGCGCGATCGCCTGCGTCAACGAATCTTTTTCAGAGACAGAGTGGTGCCTGAATTGATGGAAAAACCAAGAGTGTTGGTACTGACGGGAGCGGGGATTTCTGCCGAGTCAGGTATTCGAACCTTCCGTACGACGGATGGACTTTGGGAAGAACATCGGGTCGAAGACGTTGCGACCCCGGAAGGGTTTAGTCGTAACCCGGAACTGGTTCAGTCATTTTATAACGCCCGTCGTCATCAATTGCAGCAACCAGAAATCCAGCCCAACGCGGCGCATATCGCGCTGGCAAAACTTGAAGCCGAGCTGGGTGACCGTTTTTTACTGGTGACGCAGAATATTGATAACCTGCATGAACGCGCGGGCAGCCAGAATGTCATCCATATGCACGGCGAACTGCTCAAGGTTCGCTGTTCGCAAAGCGGACAGATTCTGGAGTGGACGGGCGATGTGACTGCGGAAGACAAATGCCATTGCTGCCAGTTCCCGGCTCCGCTGCGACCGCACGTCGTGTGGTTTGGTGAAATGCCGCTGGGAATGGATGAAATTTATATGGCGCTGGCAATGGCGGATGTGTTTATTGCCATTGGCACATCAGGCCATGTTTACCCGGCCGCGGGTTTTGTGCATGAGGCACGGCTGCATGGAGCGCATACGGTAGAGTTAAATCTCGAGCCAAGCCAGGTGGGAAGCGAGTTCGAAGAGAAGCATTATGGTCCGGCAAGCCAGGTGGTGCCCGAGTTTGTTGAGAGGTTATTGAAAGGACTGTGATTTTTTTTGCCGGATGGCGGCAAATGCCTTATCCGGCCTACGGTTCGCATTGATGTAGGCCCGATAAGCGTAGCGCCATCGGGCATTCCTTACAATGCTGAATTAGCGTCCTGCTTTCAGCTTCTGATAGTACTCTTCATAGATAGCGCTGGCGGAACCGACGTCGTTTTGCCATTCCCCTTTGTTGATGGTTTCAGCATCAGGGTAGAGCGTTTTATCGTTCGCCACTTCCGGGCTTAACAGCTTACGTGCCGCCAGGTTTGGCGTTGGATAACCGATGGTTTCTGCGACTTCTTTCGCCACGTCCGGGCGCAGCAGGAAGTTAATTAGCTTCAGCGCACCTTCTTTGTTTTTTGCGTTAGCTGGAATAGACAGGCTGTCCATCCAGAAAATACCCCCTTCCTTCGGCCACACCACCTCCAGCGGCGTACCTGCCTGGCGCGCAACATACGCGGAGCCGTTCCACACCATCCCCAGATTGACTTCACCTTCCATATACGGGTTGGCCGGGTTGTCAGAGTTAAATGCAGCGACGTTAGGCATCAGCTTCTTCAGTTCGTTATAGGCGGCTTCAATCTCTTTCGGATCGGTGGTATTGCCGGAATATCCCAGCTTGCGCAGCGCCATCTGGAAGACTTCGCGCGCGTCATCGGTTAACAACAGGCTACCTTTGTACTCCGGTTTCCACAGGTCTGCCCAACTGGTTACGCTTTTCGGGTCGATGGCATCGCTGTTGACGCCAATGGCCGTCGCACCCCAGATATACGGAATGGAGTAGTCATTGTTAGGGTCAAACGGCTTGTTGAGCATTTCCGGATCGAGGTTGTGGAAATTGGTCAACGTCGACTTGTCGATCTTCTGGATCATGCCTTCTTTACGCATTTTATCGACGTAATAGGTAGACGGAACCACCAGATCGTACGCACCGTCTTTATAGGTTTTGAGCTTGGCGTACATGGTTTCATTCGACTCGTAGGTCGAATAGATAACCTTAATGCCGGTCTCTTTGGTGAACTGCTCCAGCAGTCCTGGCGGCACGTACTCAGTCCAGTTATAGAAATAGAGCGTGTTGTTGTCATTCGCGTGAGCGGCGCTCATGCCCAGTGCCAGAGCACCCGCCGCGAGCAGGTGGCGTGACCATTTTTTCATCATTTAACGTCCCCTGAATTAAGGGCCTTAGCGGCCCTTGGTTTTATCACGTGCAATAAGCTGGCTGGCGATCACCATAACCAGCGACAGAACCAACAAAATGGTCGCCAGCGCGTTCACCTCGGGTGATACGCCGACTTTTACCATTGAGTAGATTTTTAAGGGCAAAATTTCGTAACCCGGTCCGGTGACGAAGGATGAAACGACGACGTCATCCATCGACAGCGTAAAGCTTAGCAACCAGCCTGCGGCTACCGCAGGCATTGCCAGCGGTAGAATGATCTTGCGCAGAATAGTCACTTCGCTGGCACCTAAATCTTTTGCCGCTTCCAGCATTCGCACATCAAAACCTTTTAGACGCGAATAGACCGTCACCACCACAAAAGGCAGACAGAAGGTAATATGCGAAAACAGCAGCGACCAGAAGCCGAGCTGAATGCCAATTAACATAAACAGAACCAGCAGCGAAATCGCCATTACGATATCGGGCGACATCATCACCACAAACAGCATGCCGCTGACAAAGGGTTTCCCGCGAAAACGGTAGCGATAAAGCGCGACCGCGGTGAGTGAACCGATCAGCGTGGCAAACGTTGCGGAGAGCACTGCCATCGTCAGGGAGTGTTGCGCCGCCTGCAGCAGGCTGTCGTTGTTAACCAGCAGACCGTACCACTTGGTAGTAAAACCTTGCCAGTTGATGCCAAAGCGCGAGCTGTTAAAGGAGTTCACAATCAAAATAATGATTGGAATGTACAGATACGCGTAGATAGCGGTCATAAAACCGCCACGAAGCAGTCGACCGATCATTCGAGTTCTACCTTCTTGTTCAGCAAGCGGGAGGCGCGCCAGTAAACCAGCAGCATCAGCCCCATCACGATAGTCAGCGTTATGCTGGTAGCTGCGCCAAACGGCCAGTCGCGAATGTTCAGGAACTGCACTTTAATCACGTTACCAATTAACAGGTTTTTCGCCCCACCCATTAAATCGGAAACGTAAAACAGCCCCATTGCCGGCAGCATAACCAGCAGACATCCAGCGATAATTCCCGGCATCGTCAGCGGAATAATGATGCGGGTAAAGGTCTGAAGTTTGCTGGCGCCTAAATCGCGTGCGGCTTCCAGCAGCGGTTTGTCGAGTTTCTCAATGCTGGAGTAGAGCGGCATCACCATAAACGGTAGCAGGATGTACACCAGGCCGATGATCACCGCGCTGGGGGTAAACATGATGCGAATGGGGGTATCAATAATGCCGGTCCACAATAGAAATTCGTTGAGATAGCCCTTGGTGCTGAGGAAAATTTTGAGTCCATAAATGCGAATAAGCGAGTTGGTCCAGAACGGAACAATCAGCAGGAACAGCAGCAGCGGGCGCACTTTTTCCGGCAGCTTTACCAAAAACCAGGCAAACGGATAGCCCAGTACCAGACAGGCGAGCGTGGCAATCAACGCCATATTGAGGGAGTGAACCAGTACCTCAAAATAGAGCGGATCCAGCAGGCGAGTATAGTTTTCCAGCGTAAAGACCATTTTGACGAAATTAGCGTCGTCACGGGTCAAAAAGCTGGTGCCGATGATCATCAGGTTGGGCAGAAAGACAAATAACACAAGCCAACCGACAATGGTGACGATCACCACACTCTGGAATTTACTTGTGTTCTTCATCAGCCAGTACGACCTCCCAGCTTTCTACCCAGTTAATCGCCATTTTCTGGTCGAGCGAGTGGTCGAAGTCAGGATCGTCTTCATTGAAGAATTCACTGACCATCACCATCTTGCCATTTTCCAGTTCCACAACCGACTCCAGCGTCATGCCTTTGTAGTTGCGTTCACGCACATAGCCGATAAGACCTTCAATATGATTATCGTCGTTGATCTCATCAACGCGCAGATCTTCCGGGCGTAATAATACGTGCAGTTTTTGTCCAGGCACCACCGCGAAGTTGACGTAAATGTTGCATTCGCGACCTTCCACATTAGCACGAACGCGCTGATCGTCCAGACGCTCAATGACCGTCGCGTTAAACATATTAATCTCGCCGATAAACCCGGCGACAAACAGATTTTTCGGCTCTTCGTAGATTTCGCGCGGCGTACCATCTTGCTCAATCTTGCCATCGCGCATCACCACGATACGGTCTGACATGGTCAGCGCTTCTTCCTGGTCGTGCGTGACAAAAACAAAAGTGATACCAAGTTTACGTTGCAGCGCTTTCAGTTCGTTCTGCATCTGTTTGCGCAGCTTGTAGTCCAGCGCAGAGAGGGATTCATCCAACAGGAGCAAACGAGGTTTGTTGACCACCGCACGGGCAATCGCCACGCGCTGTTGCTGCCCACCAGAAAGTTGATGCGGCTTTCGTTGGGCGAATTCTTCCAGTTGTACCATGCGCAGGGCTTCGGTAACGCGAGGAGGGATATCAGCAGCGGGTGTTTTCTGCATGCGTAAACCGAAGGCCACATTTTCAAACACGGTCATGTGGGGAAATAACGCATAGCTTTGGAAGACGGTGTTCACGTAGCGATTTTCCGCCGGAACGTGAGTGATGTCCTGGTTGTCCAATATGATATGACCGGAATCAACCGTTTCCAGACCGGCAATCAGGCGAAGAACGGTTGTTTTACCGCAGCCAGAGGGGCCGAGCAGCGTGAGAAACTCGCCGTTTTTAATGGTCAAATCCAGGCTGGAAATCACCTCTTTGCCATCGAAACTTTTGCGAATTCCCGCTAATTGCACCAGTGGAGAAAGCGAACGCGGTTGTTTATTCAATTTTTTACTCTGTCCCATGTAAACGCAACGGATGGCTGACCGATGCGGGGTTTGTGGTTAACCACCTTGATGACTCTTAATGAGGGCCGTTATTCTACGGCAAACCATGGTAATCGCCAATCCTTGTTGCGAATTACTGACTTAGCCCTATAGTCAGAGGGGATGTCATGGCGAAATATTCTTACTTGCGGGGATAAAAGTGACCTGACGCAATATTTGTCTTTTGTTGCTTATTGATAATGTTGTCACAAAAAGTGAGGGTGACTGCATGGATAAACTACTTGAGCGTTTTTTACACTACGTGTCGCTGGACACCCAATCAAAATCGGGCGTGCGGCAAGTACCCAGCACCGAAGGACAGTGGAAGTTATTACAACTGCTCAAACAACAGCTCGAAGAGATGGGGCTGGTCAATATTTCACTCAGCGAAAAGGGGACGCTGATGGCAACGTTGCCTGCTAACGTTGCTGGCAATATTCCCGCTATCGGTTTTATTTCCCATGTGGATACCTCACCGGATTGCAGTGGTAAAAACGTTAATCCGCAAATTGTTGAAAACTACCGCGGGGGCGATATCGCGTTAGGTATTGGCGATGAAGTTCTGTCGCCGGTGATGTTCCCGGTACTGCATCAGCTTTTGGGCCAGACGCTAATCACTACAGACGGCAAAACATTGCTGGGTGCCGATGATAAAGCAGGCATCGCAGAAATCATGACCGCGCTGGCTGTGCTAATCCAAAAAGAGATTCCGCACGGTGATATTCGCGTGGCCTTTACGCCGGACGAAGAGGTCGGTAAAGGGGCGAAGCATTTTGACGTTGCGGCATTTGATGCGCAGTGGGCCTATACCGTTGATGGCGGTGGCGTAGGGGAGCTGGAGTTTGAAAACTTCAACGCCGCGTCGGTGAATATCAAAATTGTCGGCAACAATGTGCATCCGGGCACCGCAAAAGGGGTGATGGTGAATGCGCTGTCGCTGGCGGCGCGTATTCACGCTGAGGTTCCGGCAGATGAAAGCCCGGAAACGACGGAAGGCTATGAAGGCTTTTATCACCTCGCGAGCATGAAAGGGACGGTTGATCGGGCGGATATGCACTACATCATCCGGGATTTTGACCGCAAGCAGTTTGAGGCGCGTAAACGCAAGATCATGGATATCGCCAAGAAGGTTGGCAAAGGGTTACACCCGGACTGCTATATCGAACTGGTGATCGAAGACAGCTACTACAATATGCGCGAAAAAGTGGTTGAGCATCCGCACGTGCTGGATATTGCCCAGAAGGCGATGCGTGATTGCGATATTGAACCTGTGCTGAAGCCTATTCGTGGCGGAACCGACGGCGCGCAGCTGTCGTTTATGGGGTTACCGTGTCCTAATCTGTTCACCGGCGGCTACAACTATCATGGCAAACATGAATTTGTGACCCTGGAAGGGATGGAAAAAGCGGTGCAGGTAATTGTACGTATTGCGCAGTTAACCGCGAAGCAGCCGTAAATTTCTCGGTAGATGCTGGATGGCGCTTGGCCATCCGGCACGGAATATTTCATTCGGGTAGGCCTGATAAGACGCGTTAGCGTCGCATCAGGCACAATCACACATTATCCTTCGAAGAACCAATACCCGCTATTAACCAGTGCGGCCAGCATGGCAAGGAAGGATGGATCTTCCAGCGCATCCTCAAAATTCTCGGCCGTCAGTACGATATGGCTGGCAAGGGCTTCAAGGGCAGGACGATGCGGCGAGTCAATTTTCTCACCATTGGCGTAGATATCATCGCCGATGCGCAATACACGCAATCCACCCAGACGCACTAATACATCCCCTTGCTTCAGGGCGTCGTAGATTTCGTCAGGCTGATACGGTGGCTCTGGCGGGGCAATATCCAGTTCATGACGAGACTGAGAAATAAACTCACCAAACCATTGTTGGAAATGTTCAGGTTGATTAATCAGCCCCAGCATCATTTCGCGCAGCTTGTCCATCTCCTGCGGTAGAACGTCAGCCGGATGATCGCGGGGTGGCAGATCCGGATCGCTGTAATATGTGCTGCCCAGTTCACGCTGTAAAACGTAATCGGCAAATCCGCTGATCAGCTCGCGAGTGTTTGGCGCACGGAAGCCCACCGAATAGTTCATGGCGTTTTCCAACGCGTAGCCTTCGTGTGGGAACCCTGGCGGAATATACAGAATATCGCCGGGTTCCAGCTCTTCATCGATGATGGCTTCAAACGGATCGACCTGCAACAAATCTGGGTGAGGGCAGTGCTGCTTCAACTGTAGTTTTTCGCCCACGCGCCAGCGGCGGCGTCCGGTTCCCTGAATAATAAACACATCGTACTGATCCAGATGCGGGCCAACGCCGCCTCCGGGTACGGAGAAGGAGATCATCAGATCATCGATACGCCAGTCCGGCAGCTCGCGAAACGGACGCATCAGCGCGGCGGTTGGCTCATGCCAGTGATTGACCGCCTGTACCAGCAGCGACCAGTTGTTTTCGCCAAGATGGTCATAGCTTTCGAACGGACCGTGGTTAACCTGCCATTTACCGTCCTGATGGCTGACGAGTCGGCTGTCGACTTCGCTTTCCATTGCCAGTCCAGCCAGTTCGTCAGGAGAGAGTGGATCAATAAAGTTGTTAAACCCGCGTTTTAAGACCACAGGACGTTTTTGCCAGTGGCGTTCCAGAAAATCGGGCCAGTTAAGTGTGAGTTGGTATTCCATAATGAGCATCCCGCAGGCTGGTATCTGCAACCGATTATAACGGATACTTAACCTCAAGCGTGAAGTCAGTACATATTTATTACATGCGGCGATTACTCGTCTTTCTGACCCGGCTGCTGGCGGCCAAAAATGACTTCCATGCGTGCGCCGCCCAGCAGGCTGTCACCTGCAATAATTTGCCCGTCGTACTGTTCGGTGATTTCACGCGCTACCGCCAGTCCGACACCTTGTCCTGGTCGTAGCGTATCGACTCGTTGTCCACGGTCAAACACTACTTCTCGTTTGCTGTGCGGAATGCCGGGACCATCATCTTCAACCAGAATATGCAGTTGATCCTCTGATAGTCGCGCTGAAATCTCGACGAACTCCAGACAATATTTACAGGCGTTGTCCAGCACGTTTCCCATCACTTCGACAAAATCGTTCTGCTCGCCTACAAAGCTGATTTCAGGTGAGATGTCGAGATTAATGTTAACGCCTTTACGCTGATACACCTTATTCAGCGCCGAGGTAAGTTTATCCAGCAACGGCGCGACAGGATGCAGTTCCCGGCTGAGCAGGGCGCTACTGCCACGCATGCTGGCGCGATGCAGGTAATAGCCAATCTGCTGGGAAATACGGCTGATTTGCTCGAGCATGATCGGTTCCGCGTCGCTTACGTTCATTTTTTCGTTACGCATCGAGCGGAGCGTGCTTTGCAATACGGCCAGCGGGGTCTTCAGGCTATGGGTAAGATCGGTTAACGTGGTGCGGTATTTGTCGTAGCGCTCACGTTCGCTTTTCAACAGCCGGTTGAGGTTGCGGACCAGACTGGTCAGTTCACGCGTGGTCGCGGGATTCAGCATTTCACGATGATGTTCTTCAAGCTCACGAACTTCACGCGCCAGCGATTCAATAGGTCGCAGGCTCCACCAGGCGGCCACCCATAACAGTGGAATGACCAACAACAGGTTGGCGACCAGCACATAAATGAACCAGCTCCAGACCATATACGAGCGCTTTAACTCAATAGGAATGGTATCGACAACCACAATGGTCAGTTGGGGCATTCTGGCGGTGGCAGGATAGACATTCACCGCAACCGAGTGGGTCATTTCAGCGTCGTCGTCATCTTCTCTGACTTCTTTTAACTGCTGCTGTGCGGAGTGATCTGCGCCCAGCAACGTGCTGGTGGCGTCGACATTGGCTTCAATTTCATGAAAACCGTTCGTCTTAAGCCAGTCAGGTTGAATACTCTGGGTCAGCCAGGGGACGTTGCGCTGTGCCCACAGCAATTTGCCGTTTTCATCATAAATCAGCGACATTGTGGGGCTTTGCATATCGAGATTCTCGGGTAACTCGACATTAATTTTACCGTTATCCCATTTCGCCAGGGTATAGAACAGATTGCTTTCGCCGCGCAACAGGCGAAACGTTGTCTTATCAAAGCTGACGCTATAACCCACCAGGGCAACGATGCCGTAGGCCAGTGAGAGCACCAATACCACGCCAGCGGTTGCCAGTAAAAAACGTAGCCGAAGTGATAACGGGAAAAAATGACGCAATAGTTTATTCATTAGCGCAATTCAAAAAGATATCCCTGGCCACGCACGGTGGTGATGACGTCGTCAGGATACTGCGCCTGTATTTTTTTGCGCAAACGTCCCATCAGAACATCAATAGTATGACTTTCACGCAGCTCGGCATCCGGATAAAGCTGCAGCATGAGCGAATCTTTACTGACCACTTTGCCGTTATTACGGATGAGTGTTTCCATAATGGTGTATTCGAACGCCGTGAGCTTGATCACCTCATCATTGACGGATAACTCACGGCGAGAGAGGTCCACCTGAAAAGGTGGAAGGGAGATAATCTGCGATGCCAGACCGCTGTTGCGACGCATCAACGCCTGCATGCGCGCAGCCACTTCTTCAATGTGAAACGGTTTGGTGACGTAATCGTCGGCGCCGGCGCTGAGCACTTCCACTTTGTCCTGCCAGCCTTCACGGGCGGTTAATACCAGAATGGGGAGCGAAACGTCATTGCTGCGCCAGCGGCGGATCAGCGACAAGCCATCTTCATCAGGGAGCCCTAAATCAACGATCGCGATATCCGGCAGATGTTCATTCAGATAGTAGTCCGCTTCCTTAGCGTCCTCTGCATCATCCACCTGATGCCCTAAATCCTGTAACTGAACCTTGAGGTGGTGGCGTAATAAAGCATTATCCTCGACAACCAGTACGCGCATCATCATTACTCCCTATACGAACGGTATGAATAGTTTAACGCTGATTATGTGGCTGTGGGGATAAACATTTAATAAACCGGGGGAAGGGAGGCTATCACTGGCGAAAAAAGCCGGAAGGCGCTGACGCTTATCCGGCTTGCATACGACATAAACTGGTGGCCGGAACAGGCGCAATTGCTCTCCGGCGCAATACAGATTACTTCAGTTCATCAACCATAGTGACGGCGCGACCAATGTAATTGGCTGGCGTCATTGCTTTCAGGCGAGTTTTTTCGTCTTCCGGCAGGGCCAGACCGTCGATAAACTGCTTCATACCTTCAGCGTCAACGCGTTTGCCGCGGGTCAGTTCTTTCAGCTTCTCGTAAGGCTTTTCAATACCATAGCGACGCATCACGGTCTGGATCGGCTCGGCCAGAACTTCCCAGTTATGGTCCAGTTCATCCAGCAGATGATCGCGGTTCACTTCCAGTTTGCTCACGCCCTTCAGTGTGGATTGATACGCGATCAGCGCATAGCCAATACCGACGCCCAGGTTGCGCAGAACGGTTGAGTCCGTCAGGTCTCGCTGCCAGCGGGAAACCGGCAGTTTGCTCGCCAGATGTTGCAGTACCGCGTTAGACAGACCCAGGTTGCCTTCGGAGTTTTCGAAATCGATTGGGTTAACCTTGTGCGGCATGGTGGAGGAACCGATTTCGCCAGCGATAGTTTTCTGTTTGAAATGGTTCAGCGCCACGTAACCCCAGACATCGCGGTCAAAGTCGATCAGGATAGTGTTGAAACGTGCGATGCAATCAAACAGCTCGGCAATGTAGTCGTGCGGTTCAATCTGCGTGGTGTACGGGTTCCACTGGATGCCCAGCGACGTAACAAACTCTTCGCTGAACTGATGCCAGTCTACTTCCGGGTAAGCGGCGATGTGGGCGTTATAGTTACCCACGGCACCGTTGATTTTACCGAGAATTTCGACCTGGTTAAGCTGGCGGTACTGGCGTTCCATACGGTAAGCCACGTTAGCCATTTCTTTGCCCAGCGTAGACGGGGTGGCAGGTTGACCGTGGGTACGGGAGAGCAGAGGGATATCGCGATACTGTACGGACAGATCTTTCACTGCGTCGATAAGCTTACGCCAGTATGGCAGGACTACTTCGTCGCGAGCGGTTTTCAACATCAGCGCGTGAGACAGGTTGTTGATGTCTTCTGACGTACACGCGAAGTGGATAAACTCGGAAACGGCATGCAGTTCCGGGATATCAGCCACTTTTTCTTTCAGGAAATACTCAACTGCCTTCACATCATGGTTAGTCGTACGCTCAATGGTTTTGATACGCGCGGCATCTTCTTCATTGAAGTTAGCGACGATCGCATCAAGGAAACCGATTGCGTCGGCAGCAAAAGCAGGAACTTCCTTGATCGCTGCGTGCGCGGCCAGTTTTTGCAGCCAGCGTACTTCAACCTGTACACGGAATTTCAGCAAACCGTATTCACTGAAAATCCCGCGCAGCGCGCTGACTTTATCGCCGTAGCGTCCATCGACAGGGGAAACGGCGGTCAGTGAGGATAATTCCATAGATCACAACTCCGGGGTTAAATGAGCAAGAATTTGTTTTGCCTGAGTCGTCAGGCGATTACGAGAAAACATGAGTTGCAGACGGCCTCCACCAACCTGATGCCAGAGCACTGCTGCACGAATGCCAGCCAATAGCGAAGCGCGTACTTTGGCCTGAACTTGTGGGCTCTGGAGGATAGCAGGGGAACCCGTGACCTGAATACGCGGGCCGAGTGGGCTGATGACGTCAACATAAATGCCAGCCATCGCGCTCAGCAACGTTTCTGACTGCAAATCAAAATGGTCCAACTGGCGCTGTAAGCCGTTGATACGGTCTCCCAGCGTGTCCATAGCGCCTTTGGCCGCTGACAGCTTACGCTCCAGTACCATCAGGCTTAACGTGTAGCGGGTGAGTTCCGCGTTCAGCCCCTGACGACTGCTGGCGTTGAGCACGCCGAGCAACGTTTCAAGGCCAAGTCGCAGGTTCGCCTCACTCCCGCCAAAGACTCCAAGCGTCGAGCTGGGGTTCATGTCGATGATACTGTTAAGTGAAACGTGTAACGCATCGGCATCACAATGCCCCTGGTGCGCCAGTTCTTGCACCAGGCGTGCCGACTGGCATATACCTGCCAGGGCGAGGGTGATGTCATAATAATTCTTTGCCACGTTCACTGCTTCCTTGTATCAAATGTGTAAATAATTAGACCGGCAAAGGCAGGCGTTGTTCGATAATTCCGCCGCCGAGGCAGATTTCGCCATTGTAAAAGACAGCCGACTGACCCGGCGTTACCGCCGCAACCGGTTCGTCGAAAATGACTTCAATACGTTCAGCATCCAGCGCTTTAACGGTGCACGGAATGTCGGTCTGACGGTAGCGGGTTTTCACCGTGCAGCGCATTGTGCCGGTGAACGGTTCGCGATCGACCCAATGCAGCTGTTGTGCCACCAGGCCAACGGACATCAGGCGTGGGTGTTCGTGACCCTGAGCGACAACCAGAATGTTGTTCTCAACGTCTTTATCCACCACATACCATGGATCTTCCGTCCCTTCTTTCGTACCGCCAATGCCCAGACCTTTACGTTGGCCCAGAGTGTGGTACATCAGTCCCTGGTGCTGGCCAATCTCTTCGCCGTCAACGGTGATGATTTTGCCAGGCTGAGCGGGCAGGTAGCGACCAAGAAATTCGCGGAACTTACGTTCGCCGATGAAGCAGATACCCGTGGAATCTTTTTTCTTGGCGGTAATCAGACCGAGATCTTCGGCAATTTTACGCACCTGTGGTTTTTCCAGTTCGCCGACCGGGAACAGACTTTGCGCGATTTGCTCATGGCCGAGCGTATAGAGGAAATAGCTCTGGTCTTTATTGCCATCAAGCCCTCGCAGCAGGCGGCTTTTGCCGTCGACATCAGCGCGGCGCACGTAGTGACCGGTGGCGATGTAATCGGCACCTAAATCTTCAGCGGCAAATTCGAGGAAGGCTTTAAATTTTATCTCTTTATTGCACAGAATATCCGGGTTCGGCGTACGACCCGCTTTGTACTCTTCAAGAAACAGCTCAAAGACGTTGTCCCAGTATTCTGCAGCAAAGTTAACGGTATGCAGTTCAATGCCAAGTTTGTCACAGACAGCCTGTGCATCCGCAAGGTCGGCAGCCGCTGTGCAATATTCCTCGCCATCGTCCTCTTCCCAGTTCTTCATGAACAGGCCTTCTACCTGATAGCCCTGTTGTTGCAACAGCCAGGCAGAAACGGAGGAATCGACACCGCCGGACATGCCGACGATCACTTTTTTTGGGCTTTCAGACATAGGAATACTCACGACATTGAACTTCAAGGCGGCATATTCTAGCACGCAGCCCTTTACTTGACACCCTCTGTAAACGGCCAGTTAAATTCACCGATCATTGCCAGCGGATAGCGCTGCCCGCTCTGATAACAGAGAATGCTCTCGGCAACCAGCGGCGAGCGCAGGTTTGGCGCTGAGAGAATCTCTTCTGCGCTGACCCAGCGACAGCAATCAATATCACTGTCATGGGGTTCAGTAGCGCACATATTGGCAAGTTCGATAGAAAACAGAAAACGTAAAAAAGGCGTTCTGTCAGGCGCAATCCATTGGTGCATCCGAATGAAGTGCTGCGGCTGTGCGTTGATGCCTGTCTCTTCCCATAGCTCACGGGCGGCGGCCTGTACCAGGGTTTCGTCTGCTTCCAGGTGCCCGGCAGGTTGATTCCACAAGGCTTTGCCGTTTATGGTTTCCTCAACGACTAAAAATTTATCTTCTGCATGCACAATGCAGGCGACCGTAACGTGTGGTTTGAACATACCGATTCCTTATACAGTTGCATCCCGCCATTCGCCGTTAGCGAGATTATCCAGCGTGTAATTACCCATGGCATAGCGGATGAGGCGTAGCGTAGGAAACCCAACATATGCTGTCATACGCCGTACCTGACGGTTGCGGCCTTCATATAAGGTGACTTTTAACCAACTGGTGGGAATATTCTTCCGTTCACGAATGGGCGGGGTTCTCGGCCACAGCCAGGCGGGTTCTTTTACCACTTCAATGCCTGCAGGCAGCGTGGGACCATCGTTAAGCGTTACGCCAGTGCGCAGGGCTTCCAGCGCTTCGGGCGTAGGTTCTCCCTCAACCTGAACATAATAAATTTTCCCCGTGCGCTTGCCGGGCTGCGTTAACCGCGCCTGTAATGCGCCATCATTGGTCAGCACTAAAAGCCCTTCACTGTCCCGATCCAAACGACCCGCAGCATACACGCCTGGCACAGGAATAAAATCTTTTAACGTTTTGCGTCCCGCTTCGTCAGTAAATTGTGGCAAAACATCGTAGGGTTTATTGAACAAAACCACGCGTTTTGGCTGGTTTTCTTTACGCTGCTTAGTGACTTGTCGTGAGCTGAATCGCTTAACTTGGTGATTTCTAAAAGAAGTTTTTTGCATGGTATTTTCAGATTATGTCAATTGCCGCATTATAGCCTAAGAACGAGTGTCTTTCATGGCGACGAACAATAGGGTAGTATTGACACGCTCATTACAAATCATTAACAAAAAATTGCTCTAACGCAGTCGTGCAGCAGGACGCCAATGCACATGCAGCGCGATGACAGACGAGCAAACCAGAAGCGCTCGAAGGAGAGGTGAATGGAAAGCAAAGTAGTTGTTCCGGCGGAAGGTAAGAAGATCACCCTGCAAAACGGCAAACTCAACGTTCCTGAAAATCCGATTATCCCGTTCATTGAAGGCGACGGTATCGGCGTTGATGTAACCCCACCGATGATCAAAGTTGTCGATGCTGCTGTCGAGAAAGCCTATAAAGGCGAGCGTAAAATCTCCTGGATGGAAATCTACACCGGCGAGAAATCCACTCAGGTTTATGGCCAGGACGTCTGGCTGCCTGCTGAAACTCTTGATCTGATTCGTGAATATCGTGTTGCCATCAAAGGTCCACTGACCACGCCAGTTGGCGGCGGTATTCGCTCTCTGAACGTTGCTCTGCGTCAGGAACTTGACCTGTATGTCTGCCTGCGCCCGGTGCGTTATTACCAGGGTACGCCAAGCCCGGTTAAACACCCTGAACTGACCGACATGGTTATCTTCCGTGAAAACTCCGAAGATATCTATGCGGGTATCGAGTGGAAAGCAGACTCCGCAGATGCTGAGAAAGTGATTAAATTCCTGCGTGAAGAAATGGGCGTGAAGAAAATTCGCTTCCCGGAACATTGTGGTATTGGTATCAAACCGTGTTCTGAAGAAGGGACCAAGCGTTTGGTTCGTGCGGCGATCGAATATGCCATCGCGAACGATCGTGATTCTGTTACCCTGGTACATAAAGGTAACATCATGAAGTTCACTGAAGGCGCGTTCAAAGACTGGGGTTACCAGTTAGCGCGTGAAGAATTCGGTGGTGAATTGATCGATGGCGGCCCGTGGGTGAAAATCAAGAACCCGAAATCCGGCAAAGAAATCGTGGTTAAGGACGTTATCGCCGATGCGTTCCTGCAACAGATCCTGCTGCGTCCTGCTGAGTACGATGTGATTGCTTGTATGAACCTGAACGGCGACTACATCTCTGATGCGTTGGCAGCACAGGTGGGGGGTATTGGTATCGCGCCAGGCGCGAACATCGGTGACGAATGTGCGCTGTTCGAAGCGACCCATGGTACTGCACCGAAGTACGCAGGCCAGGATAAAGTGAACCCTGGCTCTATCATTCTGTCTGCAGAAATGATGCTGCGCCACATGGGTTGGGTCGAAGCTGCTGACCTGATCGTTAAAGGTATGGAAGGCGCGATTAACGCGAAAACCGTAACCTATGACTTCGAACGTCTGATGGATGGCGCTAAGCTGCTGAAATGTTCAGAGTTTGGTGACGCGATCATCGAAAACATGTAATCCAGATTCTGGGTTGTATGAGAACGGGAGCCGAGAGGTTCCCGTTTTTTTGTGCCTGCAACATTGTTTCCCCAAAATTCTTCCCCAAAAACCAGGCGTGCTCACCCCGTTTTTACTTCGACAACTGTCCAATCCTTACCCCTGTCGTCGTGATATTTGTCTGTCATTTTTCTTGATTTATGTTCCAATAATTTGTGGATATCAATCCCTTGTGCTTTATATCTTCTTTCTGAAAGTGATTGTTGCTCGTGGTTCGTAGTATATTGAAAGTATTATTGGTTATTAGGTGCTCTGTATGTCCTATTCCATCGGTGAATTTGCGAGGCTTTGTGGAATAACCGCCACAACGCTGCGCGCCTGGCAACGTCGTTATGGACTTCTCAAACCACAACGTACGGATGGTGGGCACCGGTTGTATAGCGATGACGATATCCAACAGGCGCTTAAAATTCTCGATTGGGTGAAAAAAGGCGTACCGATAAGCCAGGTTAAACCGTTGCTGTCCCGTCCTGGTGCCCGGCGAACGAATAACTGGCTCGCTCTGCAAGAGAGTATGCTGCAGCGCTTGAACGAAGGGAAAATAGACTCTCTGCGCCAGCTTATTTATGATGCCGGTCGCGAATATCCCCGCCCTGAACTGGTGAGCGAGGTGCTGCGCCCTCTGCGAAGCCAGGTATCAGCTAACGTGCCGGCTATCATGACGCTGCGTGAAATCCTTGATGGTATTATTATTTCTTACACCTCGTTTTGCCTGGAAGGGGATAAGCGTGCGCCGGGCGATAACTACCTGATTACAGGCTGGCATCTTACCGACCCCTGCGAGATCTGGCTTGAAGCGCTTGGTCGCACTGGACAGGGACATCGTATTGATGTGCTTCCTGTACCGCCCGCGATGCTTGCGCCTGAAATTTTCCCCGAACGCAAATGGCTGTTGGTGACGTCCGGCAAACTCACCGTAGCGCGCAAAAAACAGATAGACCTCTGGCAACAGCAGGTCAACTCCCTCGAAGTGATCCCGCTTTAATTCTCTGTTATTACCTTTCTTGTGTGTTGATTGGCCACTACCTTAGTGGCTTACGAATAAATTTCCTCAAAAATATTAAATTTTAATTTATTGAATTAAATGAATTTATAATTATTTTTTAGTATAAACTTGGACAAATTAAAGTGTTTGTGTAAGTTTTAATTATACCGCCTACGTAATGTGGTTCACACAAGGGTAAGAGCTATGCGCGCACCGCCATCCGTTATCGACAGGTTTGTGGATTACTACGCCAATTTGGATCGCCAGCCCGTCCCCGCGCTTGCCGGTTTGTACGACGTGCACGCGGTACTTGTCGATCCCTTCGGGGAACATAATGGGCTGTTTGCCATTCAGCGCTATTTCTCGCATCTCCTGGCGAATGTGAATGCCTGCCGTTTTGCCATTGACCCTCCACTGTGTGAGACCGGGCGGTTTGCTGTGACGTGGACAATGTACTGGTCGCATCCGCGTATTGCTGGCGGAAAAATACGATCTTTGCCGGGATGTTCAATGGTCGAGACACATGGCGAGAAGATTTTTCGCCAGCGTGATTATTACGATGCCGGTGAGATGCTCTATGAGCATCTGCCGCTGTTGGGTTGGGCCGTTCGCCACGTTAAAAGGAGGGTGCGCGCATGATGACTGTCCTCATTACTGGCGCAAGTTCAGGGATTGGCGCCGGGCTTGCAAAATCATGGGCCGATGACGGCTGTCACGTGATTGCCTGTGGCCGCAATCCCGAAAGGCTGGAACAACTGCGCCAATCCCACGCCAACATCACAGTACGCCTGTTCGATATGACAGACAGGGACGCCTGTCGCCAGGCGTTGGCGGACTGCAAACCCGAACTGGTTATTCTTTGTGCCGGAACTTGCGAATATCTCGACCACGGCTGGATAGATGCAGGGAAGGTTGAACGGGTGATGGCGGCGAATTATCAGGGCCCCATCAACTGCCTGGCAGCGCTTCAGCCGCAGTTAACTTCCGGTAACCGTGTGGTGCTGGTCAGTTCGATGGCGCACTGGCTGCCGTTCCCACGGGCGGAAGCCTATGGTGCGTCTAAAGCCGCGCTAACCTGGTTTGCCAATAGTTTGCGTCTGGACTGGGAGCCAAAAGGTATTGCCGTGACCGTCGTTTCGCCAGGATTTGTTGATACCCCGCTTACCCGTAAAAACGATTTTCCTATGCCCGGGCAGGTGAGTGTAAAGCAGGCGGTGAAGGCTATTCGTCGTGGCCTGGCGAAAGGAAAAAATAGTATTGCCTTCCCGACAGGTTTTGGCGTGTTGCTGCGTCTGTTGGCCGTGCTGCCTGAGAGTCTCCAGCGCACGTTGCTGCGCAGGATGGTGCGTTCATGAAAATTGCTATCATTGGCAGTGGTATTGCCGGATTAACCTGCGCCTGGCGTCTGGCCGGACATCATCAGGTGACGCTTTTTGAAGCGGCGTCGACCCCTGGCGGCCATACTGCGACGGTAGATATAGCGACTCCACAGGGGAATTTCGCGATTGATAGCGGCTTTATCGTCTACAACGACCGAACTTATCCGCGTTTTATGGGCTTGCTGAGTGAACTCGGTATCCAGGGGCAAAAAACGCAGATGAGTTTTTCGGTGCATAATACGCAAAGCGGTATGGAGTACAGCGGTCATACTCTGACTTCCTTGTTCGCCCAACGTCAGAACCTGCTCAAACCCGCATTTTGGGGAATGATGAAAGAGATTGTCCGTTTTAATCGTCTGGCTAAACGGGCATTGAATGATGTCGATGCCAACGCCACGCTACAGACCTTCCTCGACCAGCACCATTTCAGCGCGTTCTTTGCGCGTCATTATATTCTGCCGATGGGCGCAGCCATCTGGTCATCTTCGCTACAGGAAATGCGCCGTTTTCCGTTGCCGTTGTTCTTACGCTTCTTTGAACACCACGGCCTGCTGGATATCTGGCATCGTCCGCAGTGGTACGTGGTCCCAGGCGGATCGCGCGAGTACATTCGCGTTATGCTGGCGAAGCTGGGTGAGCGTCTGGCATTGCACCTCAATGCGCCTGTTCAGCAGGTCATTCGTCACGACAGCGGCGTCAAAATCCAGTTGGCAGGATCAGTACAGACGTTTGATCAGGTGATCTTCGCTTGTCATTCTTCGCAAGCTCTGGTCGTGCTTGGTGATGCCACCACCGCAGAACTCGACGTGCTGGGCGCAATTAGCTGGCAGCGTAACGAGGTCGTTTTGCACAGCGATCGCCGCTGGTTACCGGTACGCGAACGCGCGTGGGCAAGCTGGAATTACCGCCTGAGTGGGCAAGATCGCGCCAGCGCCTGTGTCACCTATAACATGAATATTCTCCAGGGATTACCCGAAGGAAGCCCGCTATTCTGCGTGACCCTCAACCCGGACACCCCTATTGACGAGCGATTCGTCTTGCGACGCTTTGTCTACGAGCACCCATTGTTTAATCCCGACAGCTGGCGCGCGCAGGCGCGCCGCACTGAGATCAACGGCCTGCGTCGGACCTGGTTCTGCGGGGCTTATTGGTACAACGGCTTTCATGAGGATGGCGTGCGCAGCGCGCTCGATGTAGTACACGGCATTGCCGCAGGAGAGGGGGGCTAAGATGAACAGCTGCCTGTACCACGGTGTTTTGCGCCATCGCCGCCTCCAGCCAGCAACACACCAGTTTAGTTATCAGGTGTTTATGGCGTGGCTCGATTTAGATGAACTCGCACAGCTTTCGGGCGTAGGCGTGAAACGTAATCGCTTCGCCGCGACAGCTTTTCATGATGCGGATTACCCTCTGGGGACACCGTTAAGAGAGAGCGTGTTGAATAAGCTTGCCTGCCTGACGGGCGAACATCCCGGGG
Organism: Citrobacter sp. wls706; assembly: GCF_005281305.1. NCBI lineage: Bacteria > Pseudomonadati > Pseudomonadota > Gammaproteobacteria > Enterobacterales > Enterobacteriaceae > Citrobacter > Citrobacter sp. wls706. Next base: position 194,018 of record NZ_SZXG01000031.1, read on the forward strand.
GGCGTGTAATGCTTCTGACACAGCTGCGCTATTTCGGTTTTCATTTTAACCCGGTCAATTTTTACTACTGCTATGACCGTTCACAGCGTCTGCGCTGGGTACTGGCGGAAGTCCGCAATACGCCATGGAATGAGCGACATTACTACGCTGTAGACGCACAGGAAAAGCGTCCGTTGGAAAAAGCGTTCCATGTATCGCCGTTTAACCCGATGGATATGGTCTATCACTGGCGATTTAACCCGCCGGGTAAAACGCTGCATATGCATATCGAAAACCACCAGGCAGAGAAGATTTTTGATGCCAGCCTGATGCTCAAACGCGAGCCGTTGACGCAGGCGAGTTTACGCGCGTTGCTGCTACGACTGCCGTTAATGACGCTGAAAACGGTGTTCGCGATTTACTGGCAGGCGCTACGACTGTGGCTTAAGCGAGTTCCTCTCTACAACCATCCCGTCAGCAGGAGTGAACGATCATGACCGATCCCGTCTTTGCGCTTGAACCTGATGTTCCGCGCAACCTGCGTGTGGCGCGTTGGCTTATTTTCCGCATGCTGAGCGGCCTTCGCCAGGGTTCTGTCACGATGCGGGAAGGGGAGCAGACCTTACATTTTGGTGATGTTTCAGCTGAATTACGCGCTGAAGTACATATTCTCTCGCCCACGGTGTACTGGCGGGTGCTGAAAGGCGGAAGTCTTGCGGCGGCTGAGGCCTGGATGGACGGAGAGTGGGAAACGCAACAGCTCACGCCGTTACTGCAAATATTTGCGCTTAACAGCACCCTACTGGGACGCCTGGAAAGCGGTTTTCGCCTGCTTGGCCGACCCGCCGAGCGTTTGCGTCACTGGAAGCGTCGCAACCATCGGCAACAAGCAAAAGAAAACATTGCCGCGCATTACGATCTCGGTAATGCATTTTATGCGTACTTTCTTGATGAGGATTTACTCTATTCCAGCGCCTTATTCACCTGCCCCGAGCAGTCTTTAGCGCAGGCTCAGCAGGCCAAAATGGCGCGGCTTTGCGAGCAACTGGCACTGACCGCGAATGACCACCTGCTGGAGATTGGTACTGGTTGGGGGGGCGATGGCGGAATACGCCGCACGCCATTACGGTTGCCGTGTAACCACCACGACCCTGTCTCAGGAACAGTTTGCCTGGGCGAAAGCGCGGATTGCCCGCGCAGGTTTACAGGAGAGAGTCAACGTCCTGCTGTGCGACTACCGCGACCTGACCGGGGAATTCGACAAACTGGTGTCGGTCGAAATGATCGAAGCGGTTGGTCAGCGTTATCTGCCGACGTTTTTCCGTACCTGCCAGGCGCGACTGCGTCGTGGGGGAAAACTGGCGATTCAGGCCATTACCATTCAGGATCAGCGCTATCGCGAATACAGCAAAGGCGTTGATTTTATTCAGCGCTATATCTTTCCAGGGGGCTTTTTACCCAGTATCACCGCGATGAGCGGCCTGATGACAAAGCATACTGACTTTGTGGTTCGTAATCTGTTCGATATGGGGCCCGACTACGCCCGGACGCTTGCGCACTGGCGACAAGGATTTGTTCACGCCTGGCATGACATTGAAAAACTGGGATTTGATGAGCGTTTTCGCCGTATGTGGCTGTACTACTTCGGCTACTGCGAAGCCGGTTTTAACGCCCGCACGATCAGCGTGGTGCAACTGACGGCGGAACGTCCATGAACCGCCATTTACAGGTCTTTATCCTGGCTGTCGGGTTCGATCTGTACTGGCTCATGGTGGTGTTATTTCGTGAGCGCGGCCTGGCGTTATGGCTTGGGCTGGCTATTCTGGCCTGCTTCTTGCTGCCGTCTGCGCAACGTCTGTACGCGTTAATGATGGCAGCGGTGGGTAGTGGTCTGGATGCGCTGTGGGCGTTGACGGGGTTGATTAATTTTCACGGCGAAGCATTGTTGCCGTTATGGATGGTTGCGCTTTGGCTCATGTTCGCTGTCCTGTGGACGCACCTTACCTGCTCGACTACCTTGCCGGGATGGCTGCTGGCCATAATGGCCACCGGTGGTGGGCCGATCGCCTATGTGATAGGAGAGCGTTTGGGGGCCATTACTTTTCTGGAACCAACATTTATTGTTGTTGGCTTAATGGCGGCGGGCTGGCTGGTGTTGATGCTGTTTTTTCATATTTTCATGGGGAAACACTAATGAAACCTGCCCTATTGATACTGCTGGGCGTCATGGCGACGGCGCCTTTTGCCGGTGCCGCTGACTGGTTAAGCTGGCGGAAAGTCGGCGATGCGACGCTCTCCTGGGGACCATTCACGATCTATACCTCACAACTGCGCACGCCGGATGGGCGCTATCGCGGGCTGAAAGAGGATCAAGCACTGATTATCACCTATCAGCGCAATATTGAACGGCAAGAACTGGTTAATGCCACCCGCGATCAGTGGCGAGCGCAGGGTATTCTCGGGCGGGAAGCGCAGAGTGAGTCCTGGCTTCGCATGTTGAGTGAGATATGGCCAGACGTCGCGCCAGGTACGCAACTGGCTTTTGTATTGCAAGATAAGCAGGGGAAGTTTTGGTATCGCGCTTCAGCGGCTCAAAGGCACTTTATCCCGCTTGGCCCACCGCAGTCGGCGGCGTTCAGCGAAAACTTTCTCTCTGTCTGGCTGGGTTCCCGCACGCAATATCCTGAGCTGCGTCAGCAGCTTACTGGAGGTGAAAAATGAAACGTTTATTGGCCCTGAGCCTGCCCTTGCTGATGCAGGTGGCTGGTTGTAGCGCTGAAATTGCCGACTATCGGCAACAGCAGCCGACGCTGGATATCTTTCAGTATTTTCAGGGAGAAACGCAAGCATGGGGGATGATTCAGGACCGCAGCGGTAAACAGCTTCGTCGCTTCCATGTCGATATTAACGGCGATGTGGTGGGAGACACATTGACCCTCAACGAACGCTTTGTGTACGACGATGGAGAGAAACAGCAGCGGGTATGGCATATCCGTAAAGTTAGCGCCGATCGTTACGAAGGTACTGCCGGTGACATTGAAGGCGTGGCGAAGGGGCAAGCAGCGGGCAACGCGTTCAACTGGCATTACAGCATGAATGTGAAAGCCAGCGGCAGAACCTGGTTGCTGAATTTTGACGACTGGATGTACATGCAGGATGCTAACCATCTGTTTAATAAAACGGAGATGAAGAAATTTGGCCTCACCGTCGGTACGGTGACGCTTTTCTTCTCCCGTAAAACGCGATAGTGAGGAAGAGGTCATGAAAATGCAACCCATCGTTGGGATCAGCGGCTGTTTAACGGGATCTGCCGTCCGCTTTGACGGCGGGCATAAACGGGCAGAATTTGCGATGGAGAAACTAGCCCAGTGGGTGACTTTCCAGCCTGTTTGCCCGGAGATGGCGATAGGTTTGCCTGTCCCTCGGCCAGCGCTGCGCCTGGTGCAAACGACTGTCGGGGATATTCGCATGCGTTTTAGTCACGCACCTCACGAAGACGTGACCGACGAAATGGCTGACTTCTGCCAGCGGTATCTGGCAGGGCTGGACACACTGTCCGGTTTTATCGTCTGTGCAAAATCCCCCAGTTGTGGCATGGAACGTGTGCGCTTATATGACGATAAAGGCAATCGCGGGCGTAAAGACGGGGTGGGACTGTTTACCGCCGCGCTGATGGAGAAATATCCGTGGCTACCGGTAGAAGAAGACGGGCGGCTGCACGATCCGGTCCTACGCGAAAACTTCGTCGAAAGGGTTTTCGCCCTACATGAGCTCAATATGCTGCGCAAAAATGGCCTGACGCGGCGGGCTCTACTGGATTTTCATAGCCGTTATAAATTGCAATTGCTGGCTCACCATCAGGCCGGATATAGGCAAATTGGCCCATTTGTCGCATCACTGCATGAATGGGAGGATCTGGAGGCTTTCTTTGCGGTTTACCGGGATAATTTAATGACAATTCTGAAGAAACCCGCCTCACGTAAAAACCACACAAACGTGCTTATGCACATTCAGGGGCACTTCCATAATCAATTAACAATGCGTCAGCGCGGCGAGTTGCGCGAGGTGATCCTTCATTACCGCGCAGGACTACTGCCCATCCTGGCCCCGGTGACGTTGCTGAAACATTATCTGGCGGAATACCCGGACGATTATCTGCTGACGCAGAATTACTTTGATCCCTACCCGCAAGAATTAGCATTGCGACTGACTGTTAATTGATCATGACTGATAAACAGAACCGAGCAGAGTGATAATTTATGTAGTGTTCGAAACCTTTAATTACCGCTCTTCGCTCATAGTAGACGTCAGCTTTACCTTTATCGGTATTGTGTATGTCTACAATTTAATCTTATTTCCCGATAAGTGTTACTTTTAACCTTCGTGAAAAAGAACTAAAATCATTCTTGCCATACAGTTTAAACAAATTAAACCATCGATTCTTACCGAGATGATTTAGTTTGATTAATTGAGGTTTATAATGGTAGCACATTATAAAAATACCCTGGTCATCATCAACAATATTGTTTCTAAGCGTTTTTATTTGGCACTGGAAAACCAATTCATAAAATTCCTTCCATTTGTTTTTTGTTGCAACAATTGCACCGCCAATAATATAAGAACGATTATTAATCATGTGGTCGAAAACCTGATGAAGCGTTTTGACAGTCAACCCTTTTTTTACCGTAAATAAGTTGACTTTGTTTACATCAAATGGATAATTCCATTGGGATAAACCATTTATGACTTCTGCATTACGACAGTAACCAAAGTCAACCCATGCAACCATATTATTATTAACAAGGTTTAACGCTATTGCCTTATTTACGAAGTATGATTTTAGATTGCAAACGAATACGTAGTTTGAGGACCAGTATTCTGGGTTTATTAGTTGGCGAGTTTCAAGTTTATTTCTAAATTCATCATCTTTCTGAATCTGTGAAATTTTATTTTTAATATGTTGGAATTTATTATTGATATCTAAGGAGATTACAACAGTTCGCTTACCATTTCTAATTTTTTCTATTTTTGGTTTAAGATCACTAGATGTAAATATGACCATCTCATTATCTAATTCAGACAGATTTTTAAAATACTCAATGTAAGTATCAGATGTTCTCTCTAAATGAGGAGAGAAACCTTTATCACTCGTCCAATTTCCTCGTCCTATATCGAAAAACGCTGTAACGATGGTAATAGATGTATTCATTTATATGCAGCCCATTTTCTTTATTTATCAAAAAACTACCAAAGTATTAGTAATAAATTTACATAGTTTTTTATATTTCGATATTCTATCAGTATTAACATGGGGCGGAAAGCATAATGTGATATTTGAAATGATAAACAACAGGCTGTACCTATGGCTCCTGGGAATTATAAGTTGTAATTGTTTATTATTTTATGTGATATAATACACCATGATACTATTTCTTCTTGGTTTATTTTGCGGTATCTGGAGTAATTAAGCTACAGAAGCAAAGATACCCGGACTGGACAAATGATATGTGCTCAGTGATGAGTGTTGCTGCGACTGCGTCGTATGCCAGAACATAACGGCGGGTAGCCGACAATCTTTCAAGGATTTAAGTCGCAGCAAATTAGAGTAATTAATCTGAGACCAGCCACATATCGGCTTCTTCAAACATTTCCTGAACAGTGCGACTAATCTGTTCTTTCTCGTGCTTACTGGCATCAGTGTTTATTGCTGGTAGGGTCAGCATCGGTTTAACCCGGACATCAGCATCTGGAAAGATCTGGTGCACTCTCTTTCTCAATTCGCCCAAAATGATCTCTTTTGCACCGAGCAGCCCATCAAAATTCCTTTTGTCATAAATGAGTTCCACGAACATTGCCACTTGCCTTTATCTGTATGGATATACAGTGTTTATACTGTGTTTTTATCTGATATACAAGGGGGACCGTCAATATGAATTGACGTCCCCCGGGGATGATTATGTTATGAGGGGATAGAAAGAAAGATAAGCATTATAGTGAATAACAAATAAACTAATGCTTTCTACGTTTTTTAGTGCCTATGTTTCTAATCTCATCATTTCAGATGTTTATGTTCAGGCATCATTCTTAAAAGTGTATTGTCCTTCTGTATGGCGTGATGAAATAATGCCGCGCCAGCATGGGCTGCAATCAAGAAATAGCCTACATTTGCCAGAGTTTCATGAATAGCTTTCACGACGGCTTTTATTTCATCATTGCTATGAACGAAAGAGGGGATGTTTAAACCTAGAAAAAACCAACTCTTTCCACCGTAAGCCATCGTCAAGACACCTAATAACGGTAGCGCCAGAAAAGAGACATAGAGCATGATATGCATTAATTTGGCTGATATCCTCTGCCACTGGGGGGGCGTAGGTGTGATAGCTGGATCTTCATACTTATGTTTGAGAATTAAACGTATTATCATTAAACACCAGACAAATACCCCTGTATTATAGTGTGTTTCTTTCATCAACAGATAGGAGGCACTGCCTTTGGGAAACCAACCGCGAAATTCCATTGTGGCATAGGTTATCGCGATTAACACCAGAGTTAGCCAGTGCAAGTGAATCTGAAGTCTTGAGAATCTGCTCATTGTTTTTCCTCGAATGATGCGCCACCGCAACCGTATCGTATTGAGCTTAACAAATCCTTATATTCATTAAGAGATTAGGATTTTGTTATTTCTATTTCGGGTAAAACGATCGCATAGTTGATAGGGGATCATTGCGAGTTTGTCAGGATTCAATTTTTCGACGAAATTTTGTACGGGAAAACGTGTAGAGCATTGGCTGCAATGGGGTAAACGCCGAGGCTTTCAGTTCTGGCCTTGATTTCCTCAAATGGGAGGGAAGGAGATGGTTCCCGTCCTCCCCAGAGATTGATCCCTTCCGGGATGTCATCTCTGCCGTATTCCTCGGCGATCTCAATCGTTTTGCCATTATTCAATTCGATGACAACGCTTTTTCCATCAATGGGGATCAGATTTCCGTCATTGTCAGTAATAAAGATTTTCATTTGCTCTCCTCCTGATTATGCCTTCTCATCATAGCAAATTAAATGTGGGGCAATACTGCTATTGCTCTGAAAGTGCACAATGATTATTTACTATTAATCAATGCGTTATGATGAGATTTAGAAAAAGTGATTGGCTTCATGGCGATTTATGTTGCTGTCGACCATGCTCTGTAGAGACAAACATGATTCAGTCAACGTCCGTTTTAACGTGTTCATTTTTCGCCACAGGATATAAGAATGCGCAAAGCACTGTTACCGATACTTGCTGCGATATGTCTGTTCGTAATCGGTGTTTTTATTCTCAATATGCAGCTTTGGTATTCCTCATCAATGGAAGCTCTTGGTGGGGCACGATATGCCGCGAAAAATATGGACAACATACTTAATGAAGCTTTTCAGGCAACGGGTACCGCTAAGCGCATCGCTGAAAAAAAATGCGACCTGGAGAGCCAATACCAGCTCGGAACTGAAGCTGCGCTTCGGCCCCATTTACGAACGCTGATTATTATCCGGCAAGGGAAGGTTTGGTGTACCTCACTGCCAGGTAATCGGATCTTGTTGAAACAGATACCCGTGATACCTGATACGAATTTGCTGTTGGCCTCTGCACAAAATACCGTGAATGAGATACCCGTTTTACTTTATCAGACTCATTTTCAAACAAGTAGTATCATTATCACGATAAGTGGGGTGCATATCCGGGGCGCATTGAATGTCCCATTAAAAGGACTGACCTATTCATTGCGGGTAGGCGACAAAGTGCTTGGTTCATCGACGGAAGTGAAAGTCTTCAAGGCGAGTGCGCAGCAGTCTGGTCAAGTGAATTCTGCAAAGTATCCCTTCAGCATTATTTTCGAACAGCCTCCATTATTTAGCTTAAAAAGGCTCGTCACTAATGGTCTGGGAATTCTGATTTTCATCCTGCTGATCTCGGTCGCTGTGGCTTATGCCATCGATAAATATTTGAATAAGGATGATACCCCTGAAGAAACGTTGCGCAGAGCGATAGATAAAGGGGAGATAGTGCCTTTTTATCAACCAATCGTAAATGGTCGCGATGGAACGTTACGCGGTGTCGAGGTGCTGGCCAGATGGAAGCACCCAAGGGCTGGGTATATCTCTCCGGCCTCTTTTATTCCAGTTGCCGAAAAATCAGGTCTGATAGTGCCGCTGACTCAAAGCTTGATGAGGCAGGTCGCTGCTAATATGAACTCCATCGCCAGCAAATTGTCATCCGGCTTCCATGTCGGAATTAACTTCAGCGCATCCCATATCACTTCCCCTACGTTTGTGGAGGAGTGCCTGCGCTACAGAGACAGTTTCAGCCGTAATGATTTAAATTTGGTGATTGAGGTGACTGAACGAGAACCGTTGCATGTGGATGATGATCTTGTGCAGAGGCTCAATACGCTTCATGAAAATGGTTTTGTCATTGCGTTAGATGATTTTGGTACAGGCTATTCTGGACTTTCTTACTTGCATGATCTGCACATTGACTATATCAAAATCGATCAGAGTTTTGTGGGACGGGTAAATGACCTGCCTGATTCAACCCGAATTTTAGATTGTGTCCTCGACCTGGCACGTAAGCTGTCATTAAGCATTGTTGCTGAAGGTGTTGAAACGAAGGCGCAGCTTGATTATCTCAACAAAAACAACATTGTTTTCCTGCAAGGGTACTATTTTTATAAACCGGTCACTTTTACTGAGTTTATTCTTATTCTGCTTTCAAAACCCAAAGTGAAGGTTTTTGTCGAATAAAATGGAAGGTATCTTGTTGATAGAAGTGAGAATGGGGAGGAATTGGCCGTAGAAAACCTGTTTTTTCTTTATCGTGAGATGAATCTCAGACTGTGTTATTCAAAGAGCATATCCTTAGTTGTGTAGCGGTTATTTGCGTTCTCACATACAGCAAACGGATAACAGTATGACTGATATAACCTTTACTAAGGGACACACTTCAAGTCGCGAAGTGACGGTAGTACATAAGAAAAAGTTGGCTGCGCGCACTAGAGTTCAGTACTCAAACCGCGATCAATTAGCTATTGCTGCAGTTCTGTTTGTAGGCGGTATCGCCGGAGCTATTGTTTTGGCAACGTACTTACTGATACTGGAAGGGATATTTCTGTACTAATTGTTTAACTGTTCTTATGTTTTATTACGGTGTTTGTTGTGTTGCTAATGCCATTTCTCAGTAATGATCAATATTATTAACCATCAGTAAAGTTAAGCAGGTATTCCTGAAAACACCTGCTTAAAATATCATTTAGAACAATATACTCTGGCTTCCCGAGGAGTATAGATGCCAATCGTGATGATGCGCAAGAAAACATCCATACCAGACTCCTGAACTTCTGTACGAACAACTTTGTCTGCACCGCCGCATACAGAAGCTGCATCGATGGTTTGTGACTGGCCAATACCATTAATGAAAAAATTCTGTCTGGTTTCCTGAGAGGGTTTTTCTGCAATGCCGTTGTTGATTTTAAAGGTTTGCTGAGCGCAACCGGATAGAGCTGTTGCCGCAATAATTGCAATCATTAACTTTTTCATTTTTACCATTTTATAGTGTGGGATAGAGAGCAAATGATCTTCTTTAATGCTGCTGGTACATATCCGACCAGCACTTATGTCTGGCACTATTATGCTGACTGTTTATCTATTATTTAGTTAGATAAATGAGTAATGAATTTTCTGTTTCGACTTTGTAGAACATTAGTGATTGCTTGCGATATCAGCTTACATTTTATCAATGTCAGCATTAAAGTGGATAAAATATATGGGAGTTAATGTGTTTTTCTCGGAAACATCAATACTATATAAGTGAGGTCTCGAACAGTTACGTATTTGAACAGAGCTATCAGAGATAGCCCTGCCAATAAAACATTTTAAAATTAGAACTGATAGTTTAAAGAAACCCAATAATTACGGCCTGGATTTACGTATCCAGTGGTGGATTGCGCAGTCTGATAGTAATCACCTGCATAGGTGCTATTACGGCCCACCTGGTACAGTTTAACTTCGCTGAAGTCTTTATCCAGTACGTTATTGACTGCCGTATTTAGCGTCAGGTCTTTGGTCAACTTATAAGACATTCCCATATCGAGAACGGTCCAGGCTTTTAAATCCGCGCCTTTGTCGTCATACACCGCCTTTTGTACCGCGCTGAGGTTCTCGTAATTTTCGGTAAAGCGTGGCGCCTTACCGCGATAACGGGCGCTCAACCAGGCGTTCATATCTTCTGTAGCCTGCCAGTTCAGGCGAGCGTTAGCCATATGCTTGGGGGTGTAGCTCAACGGCGCGCCTTTATTATCACCATCTTTTTGTTTGCTCTGTGTGTAGGTGTAGTTGAGGGATAAACTCAGTACGTCCGACCAGAGAGGGAAGGTGCTGGCGAATTCAATACCATCGGTCCTTGCCTTACCGCTGTTGGTATAGCTGTTGGTATTATCATCGATAGAATACGAGACAATTTTATTTTTATATTCGGTATAGAAGCCGGTAACGTTGGCGTTCAGTCCGGCCTCGTTTTCATAATATAGCCCGGTTTCGTAGCTGATACTTTCTTCCGGCTTGAGGTCAGGGTTACCGACAGTATTAACAGTTCCTTGCGCAGTTACGCCGCTAATGCCGTTATGCAACTGGCTGAGTGAGGGCGCTTTATAACCTGTAGTAACACCGCCTTTGAGCGTCCACTCATCGGAGACATCCCAAACCATATAGGCGCGAGGACTCAGGTGGCCGCCAAACACATCATTATGCTCATAACGGGTACCTGCGGTTAACGCCAATGAGTCGAGTATATGCCATTCATCTTCCGCGTAGGCTGCCCACGTTTTTTGGTGGAACGTCTCGCCGGTATTGGCCAGTACAACACCGTCTTTCATTCGCGCATCCCAGTATTCCCCACCAAGGGTTAACAGGTGTGAGTCACCTAATGGCGTCAGCAGCACTGAGTCCAGAATGACGTTAGTGTTCTTCAGTTCACGCGCATCACCGGCGCGGCCAGCGTTTTCCGGCGTGAGTGCGGAGGAGACCAGTTGTCGGCCTTTGTTCTCGGTCTCATTCCAGCCGAGGGATGATTTCCAGGTGCCGAACGTTAAGGCGGTATCGTGGCCGAGAGTCACTTTGTTGCGTTCATAGCGAAGCGTTTTATCATAACCCCCCGTCAGGTTGCCCAACTGTCCATCGTCATTGTCATAGCGCTGTCTGGCAGAGTCGAGATCTAACCACAACGTATTGTTCTCATTGGCTTTCCAGTCCAGTCGGGTGCCGATATTATAGTTCTCAGATTCAGTAGGATAGGGTACGCGAGTAGAGGCGGTATCGCTCAAAGAGGTGACGCTTGAACCCTGGCGCTGGGTTGTGCTCCCGCGAACCTGCATATCCAGCACGCCTGCGATTAACGGACCGCTGGACCAGAAGTTGGCGACCGTGCTGTTACCCCATTTATTACTCTCTTGCAGGTTAACGCCAGTATTGATGGAGGTGCTCCATTTATCGGTGCTTTTTTTGGTGATGATATTCACTACGCCACCGATTGCGTCGGAGCCATAAAGCGTCGACATTGGGCCGCGGATCACTTCGATATGATCGATTGCCGCCAGCGGTGGCATAAAGCTGGTATTCATGGCAGAGAAGCCGTTTGGCGTTACATCGCTGCTGCCGTTTTGACGAATACCGTCAATCAGTATCAGGGTATAGCTCGCAGGCATACCACGGATGCTGATCTCCAGACCACCGGTTTTACCGGTGCTGCTTTCAACATCCACGCCCTCTACTGAACGCAAGGCTTCTCCTAAGTCATTATATTTATTGGTTTGTAATTCTTGCTGCGAAATTACGGAAACACTGGCCGCTGCGTTGGTAATTTTCTTTTCGTAACCGGAGGCGGTGACGACCATTACATCTTCAGCAAAAACCAGGGGGCTGGTGAAACCCAGACAGGACAGAACGACAGAGGCAACAGGTTTTAAACGCATAGTCAAACTTCCTTTGTTAAAATTCAAAGGCAGTAAGATAATTGATGGAAATGATAATACAAATAATTATCATTACAAATTTACATAACTTGTCACTTCTGGTGTTTTTCTTGAATAAATATACATAAGTTGTCATTAAGTTAGCGCAGGGAATGGTAGGGATTAGAATAGTCTTCATGTGAAACTATTGGATATAAATTAATATGTTAATGAATAAATCGCTAAATTTTAAACTGTTTCTGGGATTCATATCGTACTCATAACGGAGTATCAGAAAAAAGTATGATAATTTTAGAAAATCGTCATACTTTTCTGCGCCGCATCATTTTTTTCGCCAATTCTCTTCGCCATAATCCCTTTCCCAGGAGACTGCTTAACGACAAGGCATCGTTAAGCGGCATATACATAACGCAAATCTGGATAAAATAATGATCAAAGGCAAGCTGGCACTCCTGACGTGTGCATTGACTCTCGCATTAACCTCACCACTCCTCGCCGCGCAGAATGCGGACGCAGGTCAGACGTTAAAACTGGCGATTGGACCAGAGCCAACGGAAGGGTTTGACCCGATGTTGGGCTGGAGTCATGGCAGCTATTTGCTTTTGCATGCACCGTTATTAAAACAAAATGCAGATATGAGCTGGGGAAACCTGCTGACGGAGAAGGTGGTGACCAGCGCTGATGGCAAAACCTGGACGCTGACGCTAAAACCTGACCTTAAATTTTCTGATGGTTCGCCGCTAACCGCTGAAGATGTTGTGTTCACCTATAACAAAGCAGCAAAAAGCGGTGGGAAAATTGACATGGGGAACTTCGCTCATGCCAGTTTGAAAGATAACCGCACGGTAGAAGTGACACTGAGTAACCCGCAGAGCACCTTTGTGAATGTGCTGGGATCTTTAGGCATTGTTCCGGCAAAGCTATATAACGAAAAAACATTCGCCAAACATCCGATTGGTGCAGGTCCTTATCGGTTGGTGAGTTTCCAACCCGGGCAGCAACTGATTGTGGAGGCTAACCCCTGGTATGCCGGTAAGAAAAATGATTTCAGCAAGCTGGTGTTTGTTTTCCTTGATGAAGATAACGCTTATGCCGCAGCGCGCAGTGGGCAATTGGGATTAGTACGTATTGCGCCTTCGATGGCGGTCGCCCCTCAGCAGCAGAATTTGAAACTGTGGGTGCGTAACAGCGTGGAGAACCGGGGCATTGTGTTCCCGATGATTCCTGCAGGTAAAAAAGACGCCAATGGTTATCCAATTGGTAACGATATCACAGCCGATGTCGCGATCAGACGCGCCATCAATTACGCCATTGATCGTAAGCAGCTCGCCGATCAGGTTATGGAAGGTCATGCGATCCCTGCCTATAGCGCGGTTCAGGGCCTGCCATGGCAGGGGCAGTCAGTCGCGTTCAAAGATGGCGACAGCGAAAAAGCACGAATGATTCTGGAGGAAGCTGGCTGGAAAGTGGGGAAAGACGGTGTACGAGTGAAAGAGGGCAAAGAGGCGCGCCTGACTTTATGGTATGCCAGCGGTGACAGTACCCGCCGGGATTTAGCCGAAGCAGTCCGTGCGATGCTGGAGCCTGTGGGTATCCAGGTATCATTGCAATCCGGAAGCTGGGAAACCGTTGAGCGTCATATGCATGCCAACCCGACGCTGTTTGGTTGGGGAAGCCTGGATCCCATGGAGCTGTTCCATCATTACAGCAATCAGGCTGCGGGCGTGGAGTATTACAATCCCGGTTACTACAGTAATTCTGTCGTTGAAGAGCATCTCAAACAGGCTATTGATGCACCGGACTGGCAAAAAGCGCTGCCTTTCTGGCAACAGGTTGAGTGGGATGGCAAGCAAGGCGCTGGTGTACAGGGCGATGCCGCATGGGCATGGTTATTGAATATTCAGCACACTTACCTGGCAAATCCATGTATTGACTTAGGCAAAGGCGCACCGGAAATTCACGGGAGCTGGTCACTGCTCAATAATCTGGATGAATGGACCTGGACCTGCCGTTGATGAAGTCTGTAGTGGGCCATTTTCTCCGGCTGATAGTGTTATTAGTGCTGGTTGCGGCTGGCACTTTTGTGCTGCTCAGCTTTTCTCCGGTCGATCCGATTCGCGCCTATATCGGCAACGATCTCCTGCACGTGCCGCCGGAACAATATGCGCGTATCGCCGCTCGCTGGGGATTGGACCAGCCGCTGTGGGAGCGTTTTGGTAACTGGTTTATACGGGTATTGCAGGGCGATCTCGGCTACTCGATGTTGTTTAATGCGCCGGTTGCCAGCGTGATCAAGGAGCGCTTTGCTACCTCGTTCGCGCTGCTTAGCGGCGCATGGCTGCTCTCCGGTATAGTGGGGACGGCAATGGGATTTGTCGCCGGACGCTACCTTAATCGCTGGCCGGATAAAGCAATTTGTCGTCTCAGTTATCTGCTGTCCTCGTTGCCGACCTTCTGGATTGGCATGCTGCTGCTGGCGTTATTTGCCGTTCGTTGGCCGGTATTCCCGGTATGCTGTGCGTGGGAGCCGGGCAACAACAGCGATATGGCGACACTAACCGAGCGTCTGCGCCATCTGGTGCTTCCCGTTTGTGCGCTAAGTTTGCTGGGGCTGGGGCAGATTACGCTTCATACGCGGGAAAGTATCGCCAGCGTCATGAAGAGCGAATTTGTCCGTTTTGCGCGCTCTCAGGGTGACAAAGGTTGGTCGCTGTTGCGCCATCAGGTTCTGCGCCACGCTATCACGCCCGCGCTGTGCCTGCAGTTCGCCTCGCTGGGAGAACTGTTGGGGGGGCGCACTGCTGGCAGAAAAGGTTTTTGCTTATCCCGGGCTTGGGCAGGCGACCATTGATGCCGGATTGCGGGGCGATCTACCGTTACTCATGGGGATCGTCTTATTTAGCACCGTGCTGGTTTTCATTGGCAATTCACTTTCTACCTGGTTTGTTCATGTGTTGAACCGTGCTCTGGAGCGACCCGATGCTCTATAATCCGACGCCGACGCTTATTCGTCTGGTGCTGTCTTTTAGCTGCCTGCTAATCATTGCGGTGTATGGCGCAGCCACGCTGGACAACCCGTTGAGCGTGAATTTACTTGCCCGTCATCTGCCCCCCGATGCGCTGTACTGGTTCGGTACCGATAACCTCGGTCGCGATCTGTGGGTGCGTTGCTTTCAGGGGGCATTAACCAGTCTGCAAATTGGTATTGGCGCGGCCTTGTGCAGCGGCTTCATTGCGTTAATTATGGCGGCGGTTTCGCGCCTGCATCCTCGACTAGACGTGCTTATGCGTCTGATAACTGATGCCATGCTGTCGATGCCGCATCTGCTGCTGCTTATTTTGATTTGTTTTACGCTGGGCGGCGGGAAAAGTGGGGTGATCATGGCGGTGGCGCTAACCCACTGGCCGCGCCTCGCATTGATTCTGCGTGCTGAGGCCGAGCGCGTTGCCCATAGCGATTATCTGACGCTGACATGGCGTCTGGGACATGGTCATTTTTACTGCTGGCGACATCACTATCTACCGGCATTGTTACCCCAATGGCTCACGGGGACATTGCTGATGTTTCCCCATGCGGTGCTACACAGCGCGGCGTTGAGTTTCCTTGGTTTTGGACTAGCGCCGCATGAACCCTCGTTGGGCCTGCTGCTGGCGGATGCTCTGCGGTTCATCAGTCATGGCGACTGGTGGTTAGTGTTGTTTCCGGGGCTGATGTTATTCAGCCTGGTGATGTTATTCGATCAGCTCGCGAGGGCAGTGCATCGTTTATGGTTGCGAGGTGACATATGTTGAGTTTGAAACAGGTCTCGCTGGACGTGGCGCGTTATCGTTGGTTCGGCGCGAGAAAATGGTCTCCGCTGTTGCAGGATATCTCTTTCGACGTTGCACCCGGCCAGATGGTGGCTTTAGTTGGGGGAAGCGGTGAAGGGAAAAGTTTGCTCCTGCAATGTCTGCTCGATCTTTTACCGGAAAATTTGCGTCTGCACGGCGCCATAACCCTTGATGGCAAAATGCTGAACAGTCAAGACATCCGCGAATGTCGGGGCAATACCTTCAGCTATGTCCCGCAAGGCGTTCAGGCGCTGAATCCGCTGCTCTCAATTGAAAAGCATTTACGTAGAGCAAGTCAGCTCTCCGGCCAAACCTGGAATGCCGGAAAAATAGAAAAATTGCTCCAGCGTAGTCAACTGGAAACCAGCGTATTAGATGCTTTCCCGCGTCAGCTTTCGGGCGGTATGGCGAAATGTGTTCTGGCCTGTCACGCGTCGCTGAGTCAGGCCCGCTATATTCTGGCCGACGAAATTACCGCCTGGCTTGATGCGCCATTGGCTAATCAACTGCTTGAGCAGTTGCGTGGTTTATGTGAACAGGGGGCTGGTGTTTTATGGGTGACGCACGATCTCACGCTGGCGGCCCGCCATGCGGATCGCATCGTCGCGCTGCACCAGGGAAACGTGTCGGATAACGTTAGTCGTGAACAGCTGTTGCGCGGGGAAATTAGCGAGCATCTGCAACGTCAATGGCAGGCTCTGCCTGAGAGAAATCAATTGTTTGGAGTGCGGGATGCTGTGCTGTCGTGATGTCGTGATTCGTCAGGGAGGGAAGGTGCTGTGGCAAAACCTTTCTTTCTCATTGCACTCCGGTGAACGTATTGGGATTTGTGCGCCCAGCGGAACCGGCAAAACGACGTTGGGACGTGTACTGGCGGGCTGGCAAAAGCCGACCTCGGGCGACATTCTTATCGATGACCAGCCGCTACCGATGCATCAATATTGCCCGGTGCAACTGGTACCGCAGCATCCGGAATTAACCTTTAACCCACGGCGTAGCACCGGCGATGCGGTTCATGACGCCTGGCGGCCTGGCGCAGAAATCCTTACCCGCCTGCATATCAAACCGGAATGGTTAACCCGTCGCCCTGGCCAGCTTTCTGGTGGTGAACTGGCGCGAATCGCCATACTTCGTGCGCTGGACCCGCGTACCCGTTTTCTTATTGCCGATGAGATTACCGCCCAGCTCGATCCTTCCATTCAAAGAGATATCTGGGTACTGCTGCTCGAAGAATGCCAGCGTCGACCATTAGGCATGCTGATTATCAGCCATCAGCAGGCGCTGCTTGATCAGATCTGCACGCGGACGCTGCTTACGCCGTAATTTTACCCGTTCTGGTAAGTAACGATATTGATTAAATTGTGATGTTATATTATAACATTTCACTCGCAAATGATTTGAGGGTGAAATTTTGGCTATTCATTTTAAAAAACTGGCAATCGCTCTGGGGATGCTTTTAGCCAGTGGTCAGGTTTTGGCTCACGGTCACCATTCCCATGGTGTTCCAATGAGTGAAACAGAAAAAAAGGCGTCAGAAGGTGTGTTTGATGATAATCAGGTACAGAACAGAGCGCTAACCGACTGGGATGGCATGTGGCAATCTGTCTATCCGTACCTGGTCAGTGGCGAGCTTGATCCGGTATTCAAAAAGAAAGCGGAGAAAGATAAAAGCAAAACGGCAGAACAGATTAAAGATTATTACCGTCAAGGCTATGCAACTAACGTAGACACCATCGGTATTGAAAACGGTGTGATGGAATTTCATACCGGTAATCAGGTTACATCATGCAAATACGACTATGCCGGATATAAAATCTTGCACTACAAATCAGGCAAGAAAGGTGTACGTTATTTGTTTGAGTGTAAAACTGCTGATAGCAAAGCGCCTAAATACGTCCAGTTCAGCGATCATATAATTGCTCCGCGCAAGTCAAGCCACTTCCATATTTTTATGGGAAATACCTCGCAGGCAGCCTTGCTCGAAGAGATGGAGAACTGGCCTACCTACTATCCTTATCAGTTGAAAGGTGAAGAGGTGGTGGATGAGATGCTGCACCATTAATCCGGACTAAGTTTATCTGTACATACCCGCCGTCCGTGGCGGGTATTTTAATTAACAACCTTCTCTTTCCATCCCCCTGCGCATTCGTTAGCATATTGTCTTGCAGCAAGTGCATGTGTTTTTTCAGGAAGAGGTTAACGTGTTTGCAGAGTATGGAGTTCTGAATTACTGGACATACCTGGTGGGAGCTATTTTTATCGTGCTGGTTCCGGGGCCAAATACGATATTTGTGTTGAAGAATAGCGTCGGTCGGGGTGTGAAGGGCGGTTATCTCGCCGCAAGCGGTGTGTTTATCGGTGATGCTGTGTTGATGTTTTTGGCCTATGCCGGTGTTGCCGCCTTGATCAAAACCACGCCTGTTTTGTTTAATATCGTTCGTTATCTCGGCGCTTTTTATCTGCTGTATCTCGGTGCGAAGATCCTGTACGCAACACTGAAATCGAAGGCGAGCGACGCCGCGGCTGAGGAAGTCCCGTTTGGCGCCATTTTTAAGCGCGCCTTAATTCTGAGCCTGACTAACCCAAAAGCTATCCTGTTTTATGTTTCGTTCTTCGTGCAGTTCATTGATGTCAATGCGCCGCACTCAGGGCTGTCATTCTTTATTCTGGCCATTACGCTTGAGATCGTGAGCTTTTTCTACTTAAGCTTCCTTATTTTCTCCGGCGCGTTTGTGACCCAGTACATTCGCACCAAGAAGAAGTTGGCTAAGGTGGGTAACTCTCTTATAGGTCTGATTTTCGTTGGTTTTGCTGCCCGTCTGGCGACGCTTCAGTCGTAATCATTGGCCCGCTGAATATGGCGGGCTTCAATTTTTAGCTTTTCTTCCCCACGCATATCAGCTGCTGGTTATAACCAATAAATGGTATTTTAAATGTATATTTTGAAGCGTACTCTGTGCACAGCAGCGGTTGAATAAGACTCGCTGGTTGTCGACTGGAAAAGGGAAGAAAAATGCTTCAAATTCCACAGAATCATATCCATACACGCTCAACTCCGTTCTGGAACAAAGAAACTGCACCTGCCGGAATTTTCGAACGCCACCTTGATAAAGGCACCCGTGCCGGGGTTTATCCTCGACTGTCAGTTATGCAGGGGGCGGTTAAATATCTCGGCTACGCAGATGAACACAGCCTGGAGCCTGTAGAGGTGATGGTTATTGAAGCCGGTCAGTTTGGCGTTTTCCCGCCGGAAAAATGGCATAACATCGAAGTAATGACCGACGACACTTACTTTAATATCGATTTTTTCGTTGCCCCGGAAGTGTTGATGGAGAGTGCAAATCAACGAAAAATCGTGCGCACTGGCAAGGAGTAAATCATGGGCAAAGCAACCTATACCGTCACAGTAACCAATAACAGCAATGGTGTGTCTGTCGATTACGAGACCGAAGCGCCGATGACATTATTGGTTCCGGATGTCGCGGCAGAAGTGGTCAAAGACCTGGTCAATACCGTCCGTTCATATGATACCGAAAATGAGCATGAAGTCTGCGGGTGGTAGGGCTTTAACTTCTGCTACCGTTTGAACTGATTGATTTTTAAATTGAAAACCGCACGGCGTTTTGATTGCGCAGGGCGGTTTTTTTATTTGAGTCGAATAGACCGCGGTCCAGAAAAAGATTTCTTAAGAATACCTTAAGAAATTCGCATCGTTTGCTAATAGTTAATCATTCATAGGGGTTATGATCGCAAAATAGTAACAATACAGAACTTTGCGCTTATGAAATTGAATACCCGACTTACATTATCCGCATTCATTCTTGGACTTGTCCTCGTAGCAATCCCGTTCACTGCGAACTGGCATCTTCCTCTGCTCAATGGCGCGGTCGTCACATGGATTGAAAATGGCCAGGCGCTATGGTTATTGTTTGGTGCAGTATTTACTCTCTGCTACATCCGGCCTTTATCGCGTCCTGCAGGCGAGAAGCAATTCTGGCTTTGGGCGGCAGTATGGTGGTTGGTATTGCTGGGCCGAAGCACCAGTTGGGGCCGTGACTACTTCCCGGAGCATCCTAAACTGCTGTTCAGAGCTATCTCAGTCGTGTTAATTGCGATGATTATTCTGCCGGTCCTGCTGTCGAAGAACTTACGCCAGGATATTGCCCGGCGCTTACGCAATGAACCGCTACCGCTGTGGCTACTTGCGATCACCGTCTGCGCATTTTTGATATCCGATACAGTGGAGCATCATCGCCTGCTGGCGCCTGTCTTTTTGCATAATGCCAGTTACGGCGATTTGATTGAAGAATTGTACGAACTGCCGTTTATGGCGGGATTGTTTCTGATGAACCTCGGTTTTATGCAACGGGATAAACAGCACGAGTCTGCCGCTATTCGTTTCAGTGAACCGCAACTGGCGAAGTAGTTGGATAAAGCCTGAGTCTGGAAGGCCAGACTCAGGCGGTCAGGGCGATACTTTACGCAATGGTCTCACATAAGCGTGATTTCATTTCGCTGTACGTTTGTGCGGCATACTTCTCCGCCCATCCCTGATCGGTAATGTGCTCAATTTTGACAGCACAATATTTGGTTTCCGGCGTTTTCGAGATCGGATCAAGGTTATCCTGTGTTAACTCGTTACACGCGCCAATCCACCATTGATAGGTCATATACACTGTTCCGGCATTAATACGCTCGGAGACATCCGCACGGCTGATGACCTTGCCTCGGCGCGAGCTTACCCACACCAGGTCACGATGACGGATGCCCAGTTTTTCTGCATCATCGGTGTTGATTTGAACATATCCTGGCTCATCTGCCAGCGCCTGTAATGCCGCGCAGTTGCCGGTCATCGAGCGGCAGGAGTAGTGCCCAACTTCGCGCACGGTACACAACACCAGCGGATAGGTCTCGTCAGGGACTTCAGCAGGAGCGCGCCACGGCGCGGCAAACAGTTTGCCTTTGCCATTCGCGGTATCAAACTGGCTGTGTGCATAAAGATACGGTGTTCCTGGGTGATCGAGATCCGGACAAGGCCACTGAACATGGCCCATTTGACCCATTTTCTCATAGGTTACGCCATAGAACAGCGGGCACAGTTCGCGCATTTCATCCCAGATTTGTTGGTTATTTTGATACTGCATCGGGTAGCCCATTTCGCTGGCCAACAGACTGATAATTTCCCAGTCACGTTTTACATCCCCGCTGGGTTCAATCGCTTTCTCGAAACGTTGGAAGCCACGATCGGCGCAGGTAAAGACGCCACCGTGTTCGCCCCATGATGTTGCCGGCAACAGGACGTCGGCCATCTCTGCCGTTTTGGTCATGAAGATATCCTGCACGACGATAAAATCGAGCGCGTTAAATCCTTCCCGGACCAGCCCCAAATCAGCCTCGGTTTGCAGCGGATCCTCGCCCATGATGTAGTAGGCTTTGATTTTGCCCTCAATCGCCAGATGCGGAACTTCGGTGATGCGCGTTCCGACCTTGTCATCCATCTGATTAACGTCAATCCCCCAGGCGGTGGCGAATTTCTCCCTGACGGCAAAATCGGTCACGTCCTGATACCCCGGAAACTGGTTAGGCAGTACGCCCATATCACATGCGCCCTGCACGTTATTTTGCCCGCGTACCGGGCCAACACCGACATTTGGACGTCCCAGATTCCCGGTCAGTAAGGCCAGGCTCGACAGTCCACGCACCACATCAACGGCCTGGCCAAACTGCGTGACGCCCATCCCCCACATCACGGTTGCCGATGGTGCTGCCGCAAATGTACGCATCGCCTGACGAACCTGTTGTGCAGGGACGCCGGTTAAATGTTCTACGGCTTCGGGGGCATAGTCCTTAACGGTTTCCCAGTATGTTTCCAGACCTTCGGCATGCTTATGCACGTACTCGCGATCGTAAAGCTGCTCTTCAATAAGCACATGGCCAAAAGCGTTGACCAGCGCCATGTTGCAGCCATTTTTTAACTGCAAATGCTGATCGGCGATACGGGCGGTTTCAATACGGCGAGGGTCGCAAACAATGATTTTCGCGCCGTTCTGACGAGCTTTAATCACCCGACGGGCCACTATGGGGTGTGAGTCCGCGCAGTTATAACCAAAGATGAGCAGGCATTTTGAGTTTTCAATGTCGCTGATGGAGTTGCTCATTGCGCCATTGCCCAGCGTTTCCTGTAGACCCGCAACGGAAGGGCCGTGACAGACGCGGGCACAGCAGTCGACATTGTTGGTGTTGAGCACCCCACGGGCGAATTTTTGCATCACGTAGTTGGTCTCATTGCCTGTTCCCCGGGAGGAACCTGTCGTCATGATGGCGCGAGGACCATAGGTATTTTTGATTTCAGATAAGCGTTTAGCGGTGTAACGAATGGCCTCATCCCAGCTAACGGGAGTGAATTTTCCCCCTTTTTCATAACGGATCATCGGGCGAGTCAGACGGGGAGTCAGAAGGCGGGTGTCGTTCAGAAAGTCCCAACCATAATAGCCTTTCAGGCATAACTGATTTTGGTTCGTTACACCCTCAGCGGCTTCGGCGCGGATGATTTTGTTATTTTCAACAACAAGCTTGAGCTTGCACCCGGCCCCACAGTATGGGCATACACTGGTGATTTTTTTCATCAATAACAGACCTGTTAAATGCTGAAATAGCGCGAATTGTAGACGAAGCCACGTGAATAGATATCACGGGCTACGATGTGTCGTAGTGACGGGCTGTTAAAGCATAAAGCATGCCAAAGATGAAAACCCAGCATTGGCAGGGGTGCTGCCCAAGGAGCAGAGAGGAATGACTGTCGATTCGTCACTATTGACGAGAAGCGTCAAAAATATCACCGTTTTGACGCTGGGCTAACTCCATGAAACATCGGAAAAAGATGAAAAACACAGGTGATACCGATCACAAATTTTAATTTTTCAGCGCTATGCTATGCTTTTATACAACGAGTCAATCGTTAACCTAAAAGCATAAGTGAGGAAAATAATGGGCATTCTTTCATGGGTAATTTTCGGTCTTATCGCGGGGATTTTGGCAAAATGGATTATGCCGGGTAAAGATGGCGGCGGATTCTTTATGACCATTATCTTAGGGGTTGTTGGTGCGGTGGTTGGCGGCTGGATCAGTACCTTCTTTGGCTTTGGTAAAGTTGATGGCTTCAACTTCGGTAGTTTCGTCGTAGCGGTTATCGGCGCGATCGTGGTGTTGTTTATCTACAGAAAGATCAAAAGCTAACTATATATACAGAGATGAAAGGCCACTGAAGTGTGGCCTTTTTATTGGTTACCACCAGCCTAGTTCCGTACCCAGAACCACGATGATAGCCACGCAAATCATAATGAGCGTTGTTTTTTTCATCGTTATGCACCCGGCGCAGCGTAGCCGCCAACAAAAAACCAGGATAAGAAAACGACAGCGGAAATAAAAATGATGACGGGGAAAATAATACCGAGTCGCATAGGATTATCTGCCAGAGTTATTTAAAGACGAGCCAGCATAGCAGGGCTTAATGTACGACAAAAGTGGTTTTATCCTGCCGCTTTTTATCTTTGTACATGGCGCTGTCTGCCAAGTGGAGCGCGCAGTTTACATCGGTCTCATGCGGATCAATTTCCACCACGCCCAGACTGGCTCCAGGATAAAACAGATGGACGCTGCCCAAGTGATAGTCGCCACAAATTCGCTGTTGCAGCTGATTTTTCACCTTTTGCAGACGCTCGCATCGATCGCTTTCACTTTCCGGCGACAGGCTAACGACTAAAAATTCGTCACCGCCTAGTCGACCAAGGATATCATTGTCGCCGCATTCGTGGAGCAGACGCTGTCCTATCTGGATCAGGAACTGGTCGCCAACCTCATGACCAAAACGGTCATTAATCAGTTTAAAATCATCCAAATCAATATAGGCAACGACGACCTTCTGCTGGAGATGTCGGGCAAGCGAAAATAGGGTTTCAACATTTTCAAAAATCGAGCGCCGGTTCGGTAACCCGGTCAGCGCATCGGTGTAGGAATGAGCAATCAGCGCGGCGTTGGCTTCGCGTAACTGAGCGACCAGCGACTCTTTTTGAATAGACTGGGCGATCAGTCCTGCAAACAGATGCAGCACCTGTTCACCTCGCTCGCTCAATGCCTGCTGGCGGCGACTGGTGGCGCAGAGCGTACCGTAAAACGTTCCATCCGGAAGATGAACAGGCGTGCTCAGAAACGTGGTGATTTCCAGCGCGCGGGCTGCGCTGCATTCCGGCCAGCGTGCGGGCACGTTGTCGCTGTACAGGCAGTTATCCTCGATGGCGCGTTTGCATAGCGTCTCATCCCACGGGACGGATAGCCCTTCCGGGATCTGCATTTGTTTGCTATTGCGCGCGTACAAAATATGCTGCAGGCGAGCATCTAAATCGACTTTGGTTAAATAGGTTGATTCCATCTCTGTCACCACCTCCAGCATCTCCAGAAGTTGCCGAACCAGACTCTCAACAGACTGCTCCGTGGCTAAGGATTGTGAGACTCTGGCGAGGATCATGTCCGACATGAGGTGTAAATACTCCTGAGTAATGACAAGGCTGGCGTTGTCCGCATGATAGAACATCAAGGTGTAAGATGAAACAAGCTATCCAGCTCAGAATGTAAACATAAAATGGATAGTTAGCAGGAAAACATGGAGATAGATGGAAAGTCGGGGTAACCTGCCAAAATAAGATTTTTAACAGGAGTAGATATGAAACTGGCGTTTGTTGTTTTGCCCGGCATGCTGGTGCTGGCAGGGTGTAGTAGCCCGCAACCAGAAGCGCCAATGCCACCGAAAATTGGCATGGCGAATCCGGCATCGGTGTATTGCGAACAAAAGGGCGGCTCGCTGATTGCGATACAGACTCCGCAAGGGGTAAGGTCTGACTGCAAACTCCCCGGAGGGGAAACGATCGATGAATGGGAACTCTGGCGTAGAGACCATCCGGCAGCGGGGAAGTGATCTGCTGTTAGTATTGACGTAGCCATTCAGCCAGTACCAGCGCGTGGTTTTGCTGAGTATTCTTCGCCGCATACAGTAGCGTTAAGGTTTGCTGCCGGGCAATCTCTGCGAGACGCTTTCCTTCCTGCTGCTGTTGGGCCAGTTCGGTACGGTACTGCTGAGAGAAGTGCGCAAAATCAATCAGTTCTGCGTGAAATGCTTTACGTAAATCTGATGACGGCGTCAGCGCTTTATTCCATTCATTGAAAGCAAGATCAGTCTTTTTTATCCCACGTGGCCACAACCGGTCGACCAGGACGCGATAACCATCGCTTGCTTCTGCCGGGTCATACACGCGTTTACACTGAATATTCATCTCTTCATCCGCTCTGTTAAGCTGCCGCTTTGCTATTTAGCATCATTTTTATTACGGTTAAATAAGATCCTAAAACGTGACCATTATAGCATTTTGCCAGCCTGGACTCCCAATTTAAGGGATTGTGATACCGATGAAAAGTCGGTAGGCTGAGGCTCCTTATGTTGTCCCTCATTGTCTGGACATAAGGAAACCTTAATGGACATTTCCCCGATAAAAGATACGCTTCGCATTGCGCTGGTGGGCGATTACAACCCCGATATTGTGGCGCACCAGGCTATTCCCCTTGCTATTGATGATGCTGCTGCCGTGCTGGAGTTGGTGGCTGATTATGACTGGCTAACCACTTCTGATATCAATAGCAGCGAAGATCTGATTGGCTACGATGCCATCTGGGTCGTGCCAGGCAGCCCCTATCGACACCCAGAAGGTGCGCTGATTGCGATACGCTACGCACGCGAAAACAGCATTCCATTTTTAGGCACCTGTGGTGGTTTCCAACACGCCATACTGGAGTATGCCCGTAACGTGCTGGGCTGGAGCGATGCCGCGCATGCCGAAACGGATACCACTGGGCGAATGGTGATCGCGCCGTTGACCTGCTCGTTGGTAGAAAAAACGGATGATATTGAGCTCCGGGCCAATACGCTGATTGCGAAAGCCTATGGACGCGATGCTATCTCTGAGGGGTATCACTGCAACTATGGTGTGTCGGACGCTTTTGCTGCCGAGCTTGAGAGCGGCGATCTCCGGGTGACCGGTTGGGATGATGCCGGAGATATTCGCGCCATTGAACTGGTAACGCATCCTTTTTTTGTTGGCACACTCTTTCAGCATGAACGTGGCGCGCTGGCGGGTAAACCCGTGCCGTTAGTCCAGGCGATGCTCCGCGCCGCGCGGGGATAAAATGTAGGGCAGGAGGTTAGCTAACCTGCCCGCTACATTATGCGTTCGCGATCTCCCGATCGCGCCCTGCGCACAGACCAAACACGGCCATCAGCACCGCTAACCCGGCGACACCCGCTAATGGAATCAGCCAGCTACCGTTGAGGTCGTGAATTTTACCCATCAACGGTGGCCCGCAGGCGGCCAGTAAATACCCGACAGACTGCGCCATTCCGGACAACGCCGCGGCCTGATGTGCAGAGCTTGCGCGCAGGCCAATGAAGGTCAAGCCGAGGATCATGGTCGCACCTGAGCCAAAGCCAAACAGAATGGTCCACAGCAAAGCCTGGTCGGGCATTATGGCGAATCCCGCCGCGCCAACGGCGCACATTACCGAAACCAGGGCGGCGATGGCTCGCTGATCCTTGAATCTGTTCAGGACGAGGGGAATCAATAACCCTGGCGCGGCGGTCGCCAGTTGCAGTAAACCGTGCAATGAACCGGCCTGCGCCTCGCTGTAACCGTGGCTGATTAAAATGGCGGGCAACCAGCCGATGATCACGTAATAGATAAGTGAGTTGATTCCCAGAAACAGGGTCACCTGCCAGGCGAGGCTGGAGCGCCAGATTGCACGGGAATGTAATGCGCGTGAGTTACTCAGGCTGGCATTGGTCGTCTGACGGCATTGGGGTAACCAGATAACCAGCGCCAGCAGCGGAAAAACCATCAACACCATCAGTGCGCCGCGCCAGCCAAATCCATTTAACGCCAGCGGAACAACCATGGCTGAACCCAGCGCCGCCGCTGCGCCCATGGTCAGCGAGTATGCGCCAGTCAGTTTTGCCACATGCTGGGCATAATCACGCTTTATCAGCCCTGGCAACAGGACATTGCCCAGGGCGATTCCGCACCCGATGATAGCGGTACCGATAAACAGCAATCCCGGTGAGGGCAGCGAGCGTATCGTAATACCGGCGCAAATCAGCAGCATAGCGGCAAACAGGCTGCGTTCGATGCCCCAGCGGCGCGCAACGGCTGCGGCCAGAGGGGATACCAGCGCGAAGGCCAGCAGCGGAAGGGTGGTCAACAGTCCCGTTTGGGCGGTACTCAGACCGTAGTCGGCACGAATTGCATCTAATAGCGGGGCGGCACCGGTAAAGGTAACGCGCAGCGTGGTGGCAATCATCAGGATACCCGCGATCAGCAAAGCAGCGTTTTTACCGCGGGAGGAAGGCGTATTTATCATTTTTTTCTCATCTTGTCAGGCGAGGCGATACCTTAGCGTTTTTACGCCATGAGTGAATCAAGCTAAAATGACAGTTTATCGCTAAAATCGGACATTCTTATGTTGGGACTAAGATTGGATGGGTATGAACCTGACCTTCACCATGATGCCGCGGTGGCGTTCTGCATTCAGGCCCGGGAAGATGAACTCTTTAGTCCGCTGCATCAGCATCGTAAGGGGCAGTTGATTCTGGCTTTGCATGGCGCGATTACCTGCGAGGTCGAAAATGCCATGTGGATGGTGCCTCCCCAATATGCGGTATGGATCCCTGGTGAAATTCCGCACAGTAACCATGTAACCGTAGGCGCACAATTGTGCTTCTTGTTTATTGAACCTCATGCCGTCGTGATGCCTGAGCGCTGTTGTACGCTAAAGATATCTCCCTTGTGTCGGGAGCTTATTCTGGCGCTGGCGTCGAAAACGGACGGCCAGCGGCTGGAACCGTCAACTCAGCGACTGACGCAGGTGTTGTTTGATGAACTCCCGCAGCAGCCGCAGGAGCAACTGCAGTTGCCGGTTTCCGATCATCCGAAAATCCGCAGAATGGTCGCGACGATGGCGCGAGAGCCCGCCCAATGGCAGACGCTGGGGCAGTGGGCCAGCGTATTTGCGATGAGTGAGCGCAACCTTGCTCGGCTGGTCGTCAAAGAAACGGGATTGAGCTTTCGCCGCTGGCGTCATCAGCTGCAGTTGATTCTGGCGCTGCAGGCGCTGATCGATGGTCATAACGTGCAGCAGGTCGCGCAAATGCTCGGTTATGATTCAACCACCGCATTTATCACGATGTTCAAAAAAGGCCTGGGGCAGACTCCAGGCCGTTATCTGAGCTGACTTGCTACTGCTTCCCAACAATCAATGAGACCAGACCTGCCGCAATAAGCGGCCCCACCGGCACGCCGCGAAACAGCGCCACGCCCAGCACCGTACCGACCAGTAAACCGGCAACAAGCTGGGGCTGGCTGCCCATCAACGTGACGCCGCGCCCGCCAAGCCAGGAGACAACCACGCCGACGGCAATCGCGACCAGGGATTTCCAGTTTACAAAGGAGTGAATGAGCGTGGAGGGCGGTAGCGTTCCGCTGGCGATCGGGGCCATTACGCCGATAGTCAGAATAATAATCCCGACGGTCAGGCCCTGTTTTTCAATCCACGGAAAGAACGTATTCAGAGGGGTTACACGGACGATGATCAGCACCAGAATTGAAACAGCGACAGTGGTGTTGTGGCTGACAAAGCCCAGAGCTGCCAGTCCGAGGAGGATCAGCAGAGTGACATCAAACATCGTAGTTTCCTTGCCAAAAGAAAAAATAAGCCTGCTTACTGTACGCGTAAACGCGTGACGGAACAGGCTTTATTTAATGATAATGATTTTTTTTGAGCTAATGCACTATGTGACGTTTTTTACTGCTAACTCGGCTGTGATTGAACGCGGCGGAACGGAATTAATTCCGGTTGTGCAATTCGCAGGTAATCAGCAGTATCCATGATCACGGATTTCTCCAGCATTCCGGCATTAAACGCAATTTCATTAAAACGTTCAAACAGCAGCGGATCGGCGACCAGTTTGAGATTCGGATGAAAACTAAACGGTGGGATGGCGCCAAATACGCAACCTGTCAGTTCATCGACTTCCGCCGGGCTGGCGAGCGATGCTCGCAACCCGCCGATATGACCGGCCAACAGGCTCAGGTCGGCCTGCTGGTCAGCAGAGAGAATCGCCAGTACATGCTGATTAACGCCGTTACCCTTTACTTTACAGACCAACGCTTTTGCGCCCTGACCCAGTGCAGTACCGCGAATTTCAGAGACCGCTTCACATTTGCCGACGGCTTCATGGCTAACCACACGATACGTCGCGCCCTGTTCTGATAACAGCGAAATTAAACGCTGATGCGTTGCGTTACCTTTGTTCACTTCCGTCATGACTTGCTCCTGGTACAACAATAAAAATCCTGGCTGAAAAATGATTACGCATCGGCGCGTTTTTTCTGTTTGTTCAGATAGAGTTGGGCATCCGATGCTTTGTAAGCATCATCAATGGTGTCGTTTGGCTGCATATTATAAATCCCGACAGAGAAGCTGATTGATATATCTTGCGCAATAATTTGTAAGTTGTAGCGAATCCGTTCCAGCATGCTGTGCGTTAATTCACTGGGATGATCGATAAGGATGATGCAAAATTCATCCCCGCCAAGGCGGATGGCATAGTCGCTTTTTCGAATAGAGCTCTGAATGGCCTTGGCCAGAAGGGTGATAATGCGATCGCCTTCCTTATGCCCCAATGTGTCATTAATAACTTTTAGCTTATCGCAATCAATGGCGATAAAGGTCACGAGGGTTCCCGTGTTGACCAACTGCTGCAAACGTTGTTCGAGCATCGGCGTCAAAATTTTACGGTTATAGAGTCCGGTCATCGCATCGCTGATATTTTCCCGTGTGACGTTGTGATACAAGCGAAAATGAGTTCTGACCATATTCAGCAGCAGTATCGTTGCCAGGAGATAGAAGACGAATATTTTCCACGATGAGACGATAAAGTACATAAAATCAAGAGATAAGGTGACGCGTATGCCACCAGGGATGTCCTTCTCGTAGTGAACGTAGCGGAATAGATTGGTCTCACTTTGGTGAACGTGGATCTCTTTACCTGAGCTGATATCAGAGAGCGTCACGTTAAGATAGCGCCAGACCAGAGGACGATCGCTGGTATAGAAAATATTCTTTAAATTTTCTTTGTTGATATCCACCATCACCACGCCTTTTAGCTTACCGGCATAGTAGACCGGGGTTAAAAAGCTCATCACCTTTTTCTCGGTCAGGTTATCCTCATAAATGCTGGAAATCACCGTGCGACCCGTGAAAATACCGTCAATATCATTCTGATCGATGCCCAGCGAGCCTTTTTGCAAAAATGTCCAGTTGTGTATCGCAAATTTCCGTGAGTCGATCAGATTATAAAAATAGACGTAGTTATTCTTGAGATCGACGTAGTAGCGAAATTTATACTCCAGCGTTCCTAATCCCTGACCGTAATCTTTTTGCAGGCGATTGACGTTCACCGCCCGGTCAAAAGAGGGTAGCAGGAATACGTCTTCGAGTTGCCCGCTACATTTGGTTGAGGTGGTCTGCAGCGTACCGTGTAATGGCAGGTAATTATGCGTTGTGAGATTGAGCCCATGTGTACCGTTAACGCTATCGAAAGCATCGCAGAACGCTTTTTGTTGTTCGACCGATGCGGGTTCCTTAGGGGATGAAAAGGTGCGCATCAGATGGGCTGCAATACTCTGATTGGTGTACTTATCATAGAGAAAGGAGGAGTCGGCTTTCTCATTGATATAGCGCATATAGGCATTCATTGCCTTATCGCTGGCAATGAGTTCATAAACCAAAAAAGAAGATGTCAAAACAATAACGCTGACTGAGATAAAGAGCCTGAGCGCTTTATGATGCAACTTCATAATGAATTACAGCCCATAGGTTAGAGATGCGATTTTACCACATGCTCCACATTCGCTCTAACGAAGCGGCGGGATAAACCATTGCAAAATGTCACGATCATGATACAGGGTAATGTAATCAGCCGAAGCCGAAGCCTCGGCTGAAAGTGGTCGCTTAATTATTGCTGGTGGTACTTTGCTTATGAAACAGTTCGCGGAATACCGGATAAATGTCATCCTGATCGCGGATATGCTGCATCGCAAAGTTTTCAAAGGTTGATTGCAGATGTTCGTATTCACGCCACAAAGTCTGGTGCGCGCGGCGGGTAATTTCGATATAGCTGTAATATCGCACTACCGGCAGCAGTTTTTTCGCCAGAATCTCATGACACAACGGTGAGTCATCCGCCCAGTTATCACCATCCGACGCCTGTGCGGCATAGATATTCCACTGGGCAGGGTCGTAGCGCTCTTTCACCACTTCATCCATTAACTTCAGCGCGCTGGAGACAATGGTTCCCCCGGTTTCCTGAGAGTAGAAGAACTCATGCTCATCTACCTCTTTCGCCTGGGTGTGGTGGCGAATATAAACCACTTCCACGTTCTTATAGGTGCGGCTTAAGAACAGATACAGCAGAATATAAAAACGCTTTGCCATATCTTTGGTCGACTGATCCATCGAACCGGAGACGTCCATCAGACAGAACATCACCGCCTGACTGGAAGGATCGGGCCGTTTTTCATAATTCTTGTAGCGTAAGTCAAAGGTGTCGATAAATGGCACACGTTCGATTTTTGCCCGTAGTTCGGCAATTTCTTTGCGTAACCGTTCTTCTTCCAACAACTGAGCGGGTTCACTTTTTGTGATGGTCTCCAGATCCGCTTCGAGCGCATGCAGTTCGCGACGCTTACCTGCCGTCATTGCCGTGCGGCGCGCCAGTGAATTTTGCAGGGAGCGCACCACGCTGATGTTGGCCGGCACACCGTTAGAGGTAAAACCAGCCCGATGCGTTTTGTACTCCGTAAGCTGACGTTGCTGATTCTGTTTAAGATTTGGCAGAGCTAAATCTTCGAAAAGCAGATCGAGATATTCATCTTTAGAAATCTGGAAGACGAATTCATCCTGACCCTCGCCATCCTGACTCGCCTGGCCTTGTCCGCTTCCCGAACCGCCGCCTCCGCCCTGTGGACGTTCAATACGGTCATTCTGCACAAAATGGTCGTTACCCGGATGCACGCGATGGCGCAGACCACCGCGCCCCTGATGGAACATCGGTTCGCTAATATCATCGGTAGGAATAGAGACAGATTCGCCGCTATCCACATCAGTCACCGAACGCTTGTTAATGGCCTCGGAGATCGACTGTTTAATTTGCGATTTATAACGGCGTAAGAAGCGCTGGCGGTTTACCGTGCTCTTGTTTTTGCCGTTAAGACGCCGGTCAATAAACCAGGTCATAAGCCCCCCGTACTGCATTTGCCAACTTACGCTTCATCCTTCAAGTTGTCTCCGCGTTGGCTGCATTCGCTCACCCAGTCACGTACTTATGTACGCTCCTGGGAATTCACTCATTTGCCGCCTTGATACCTCTTGAATGATTTCGCGTACAGAAGAAATATAGGCCCGGTAAACGGATAAGTTGTCCGGGCCATTTATGCTCTTAAGACGATTTACGTACGCGCAAATACCATTCGCACAGTAAACGTACCTGCTTACGCGTGTAGCCTTTTTCCATCATACGGTCGACAAAATCGTCGTGCTTTTTCTGCTCGTCAGTCGAGGTTTTGGCGTTGAACGAAATAACCGGCAGCAGCTCCTCGGTATTAGAGAACATTTTCTTCTCAATCACCGTGCGCAGTTTTTCGTAACTGGTCCAATTTGGATTGCGACCGCTGTTATTCGCTCTGGCGCGCAGAACAAAGTTGACGATCTCATTACGGAAGTCTTTCGGGTTACTGATACCCGCTGGCTTCTCAATTTTCTCCAGCTCTGCGTTCAGCGACTCGCGATCGAACAGTTGACCGGTATCCGGGTCACGATACTCCTGATCCTGAATCCAGAAATCCGCGTAGGTGACATAACGGTCGAATATGTTCTGTCCGTATTCGGAATAGGATTCGAGATAAGCCGTCTGAATCTCTTTGCCAATAAATTCAGCATATTTAGGGATCAGATAGCCTTTCAGGAACTCAAGATAACGTTCTGCCATTTCCTGCGGGAACTGCTCACGCTCGATTTGTTGTTCCAGGACGTAGAACAGATGCACCGGGTTTGCCGCGACTTCGGCATGATCAAAGTTAAAGACGCGAGAGAGGATCTTAAACGCGAAACGCGTGGACAGACCGTTCATACCCTCATCGACCCCGGCGTAATCCCGATACTCCTGATAGGATTTCGCTTTTGGATCGGTATCTTTCAGACTTTCGCCATCGTAAACGCGCATCTTCGAGTAAATGCTCGAGTTCTCTGGTTCTTTCAGGCGAGAAAGAATGGTGAAGCGAGAGAGCGTTTCCAGCGTGCCAGGTGCGCAAGGCGCATGGGTCAGCTCACTGTGGTTAAGCAATTTCTCGTAGATTTTGATCTCTTCGGAGATCCGCAGGCAATAAGGCACTTTGACAATGTAAACACGGTCAAGGAACGCCTCATTGTTTTTGTTATTGCGGAACGTCACCCATTCGGACTCGTTCGAGTGGGCAAGAATAATTCCGTTAAACGGCAGGGCAGAGATACCTTCTGTCCCGTTGTAGTTTCCTTCCTGGGTGGCGGTCAGCAGAGGATGCAGCACTTTAATCGGTGCTTTAAACATCTCTACGAACTCCATAATCCCCTGGTTAGCGCGGCACAACGCACCCGAGTAACCGTAGGCATCAGGATCGTTCTGAGCATGGTGTTCGAGTTTACGAATATCCACTTTCCCGACCAGCGCAGAGATATCCTGGTTGTTTTCATCACCAGGTTCCGTTTTGGCGATAGCGATCTGCTCCAGAATAGACGGCCAGACTTTGACGACGCGGAATTTCGTGATGTCCCCGCCAAACTCGTGCAGACGTTTCGCCGCCCATGGCGACATGATCGTCCCGAGATAGCGACGCGGGATCCCATACTCTTTTTCCAGGATCTGCGCGTCTTCCTGTGGATTAAACAAGCACAACGGATGATCGTTAACCGGGCTACGTTCGCCATTGGCGCTCAGGACATAAATCGGAACTCTCTGCATCAGCGACTTGAGTCGTTCAGCGAGAGATGATTTCCCCCCTCCCACAGGCCCCAACAGATACAAAATCTGTTTCTTCTCTTCCAGACCTTGAGCTGCATGTTTCAAATAAGAAACAATCTGCTCAATGGCGTCTTCCATGCCGTAAAACTCTTCGAAAGCGGGATAGCGTGCAATTACCCGATTCGAAAAGAGTCGAGAAAGACGAGGTTCGTGGGCAGTGTCAACCATGACAGGTTCACCAATAGCCATTAATAGCCGCTCTGCCGCGTTGGCATAAGCACTGCGATCTTGCCGACAAGTGGTAAGAAACTCCTGCAGCGTGAACTCTTCGTCCTTGGCAGCTTCATAACGCTGGCGATAGTGATCGAATATATTCATGGTATGCCGTCCTTTCGTTTTTTAGCACATGTTAAGAGCCGTTCATATGAATAGTAGAGGCCCCTGAAGAGGTAAACTGAACGACGTCGCTGCTGAAGAAATAAGCAACTCTCATGCCATTTTGATGGTCAGGAGATCAACGTATTCGGTGATACACCTTCTAAAATTAAGCGTAGATGGCATTTGCAAAACTTGCATGGATGCGCAAATGAATTTCAACGGCATATCAATAACTCATCAGCAAAAAAAGCACACCTTATGTAAAGAAATGGGGCAGATTTCATGCAGTGTTCACTGTCCTGCAAGCAAAATGTCATCACTCATTGAGAAATTAGGGGGTTACATTCCTGGACTAATACGTAAAATAGTTGGGCTGAAGCGTATTGGCGATTACACTTTGACCGCTACACATTTGAATAAGGAATTATGGATTGTGACCAAACTCAAACTTCTGGCACTTGGCGTCCTTGCCGCAACCGCAGTTAGCACCGCACAGGCGGAAAGCCAGTGGACTGTTGGTGCAGGTGTCGGCGTGATTAACAGCCCGTACAAACAGTATGACCGCGATGTTTATCCCGTTCCGGTTGTCACCTATGAAGGCGATAACGTCTGGTTCCACGGTCTGGGTGGCGGCTACTATCTGTGGAATGACGCGGCAGATAAGCTCTCCATCATGGCATACTATGATCCGACCCACTTCAAGCCGGGTGACAGCGACAGCCATGCTTTGCGCCAACTCGACAAGCGTAAAAGCAGCCTGATGGCTGGCCTCTCGTATGTACATAACACCCAGTATGGTTTCCTGCGTACCGCTCTGGCGGGTGATACCCTGGATAACAGCAACGGCTTTATCTGGGATCTGGCATGGCTCTACCGTTACACTAACGGTGCGCTGACTTTGACGCCGGGTATCGGTGTGCAGTACAGCAGCGAAAACTACAACGACTATTATTATGGCGTGTCCAATCACGAGTCTCGCCGCAGTGGTCTGAAAAGCTACAGCGCTGACGATGGATGGGATCCATACCTGGAGTTGACCGCGAGCTATAACTTCCTTGGCAACTGGAACGTATACGGCACTGGCCGTTATGTGCGTTTGAGTGATGAAGTGAAGGATAGCCCGATGGTCGATAAGTCCTGGTCTGGCATCTTCTCGGTAGGTGTGACCTACAAGTTCTGATGCTACTGCGTGTCATACACAAGCCTGCAGACATGCAGGCTTTTTTATGTTTTGTGGGGATGAATATTGATCTAAAACATGAGATTGCATCTTTATAGTGGTTTTGCGTTTCGCCTGGCCGCAACGATTATTTAACCTGATAGCTCTTTCGCCGTTACGAAAAATAAACCTCTCATTTTATTAGCCTGGTATCTATTCTTTTTTGCATGAGGTAATATCGCCATGCCTTAATGATTTATTGTTATGGGCTGTCGTTTTCTGGATTCATAATTTATTGATAATACAGGGGTTTGTTGTATCGCGATGCGCGGGGTATTTATTCTCAACTGGCATAAAGATAACTGATAACTATTTTGGCTTGTTTTGAATGTTAACTTTCAGGTGAAAAAAATAAAAATTAATCATTTGTTTTTATTTTACATCCTTTAGGTATTTGTCTGAAAAAATTAAAATTGACATTAAATATCCTATTGCCGATATTCATTAAACTTTAAAAGTAGTGATAGCAACTCTCGTGGTAAGGCCTTAAATATGCCACGAGGATATCTTGAGTAAAAACCTGGTAAAAATAATGAAAAAGTTAATCATGATAGCTGTGATGGGCGGGATCCTGGCTGGATGCACCAGCGAGGCTTCACGCATGAGTGCATGCGAAAACAAAGGGATCAGCCGCGATGCCTGCTACATCGCCGAACAAAACCGTCAGGCGACAATCAATGCCGCGGCTGAAAAACAGGCCCTGGAAAACGCGCAAAATCTGTATAGCTCTGATGGCACCCATTCCGACCATCACCACAAACACGATAAATACTAAGGTTTAACTCATGAAGAAATTGATTATTATCGCTGCGCTGGTGGCTTCATCTGCTGCGCCTGCTTATGCTATCAGCGAAGCATATCGTCAGCAATTACAGCATGAACACAAAACTCAGGTCAGCGACGCTAATGCCCCGGTGCACGCCAGCAAAACCACATCCGTGCATGTGAATAAGCTGGGCGTGGACTTTAAACGTGGCGCTGATGGTATTGCATATATTAATGGCAACCCTGCGGCAAATGATGAAAATAATGCCGATGCACAAACTTACAGTGCGGGTTTGATTTCCGTCATTGTCTATAAAAACGGAAAAATTAACGCCATGAAAGAGGGCAAATATTTAGGTCGGTTGAAATAAGCGCTGGCTAGTGAAAATTTTGCATTATTTAGGTCCGTGATCTGCATCAGATCCCGGGCCTTTTACTTTAATCGCATTAACGGGCGACACGCCAAACTATGATGGTGCAATTTGTGCACCATAACAGGACACATGTCTGTTGTTTTGCTTTACTGTGGTGCATTAACACAGGAGGGTGCGATGACAGCGAAACAGGTGATGTTTACGGAGCAGGTATCGCTTCCTGCGATTGGGCAGGGAACATGGTACATGGGCGAGGATTCAGCCCGACGTCGGGATGAAGTCGCCGCGTTACGGGCTGGGCTGGATCTTGGCCTGCGATTGATTGATACAGCCGAAATGTACGCAGATGGTGCAGCGGAAGAGGTTGTTGGCGAGGCGCTGTCAGGTCGGCGTGATAGCGCTTTTTTAGTTTCGAAGGTTTATCCATGGAATGCCGCGGGCAAGAAAGCGATTGCCGCCTGCGAAGCCAGCCTGCGTCGTTTGAAAACCGATTATCTGGATCTCTATTTGTTGCACTGGACGGGAGACTTTTCATTTGCTGACACCGTCGACGCTATGGAAACGCTTATTGCGCAGGGCAAAATCCGCCGCTGGGGCGTCTCTAATCTTGATTACGATGATATGCAGGCATTATGGCAGGTTGCAGGTGGACGACACTGTGCAACTAATCAGGTGCTCTATCATTTAGCATCACGCGGCATTGAATATGATTTACTGCCATGGTGCCAGCAACAGCAGATGCCGGTTATGGCCTACAGTCCGCTGGCTCAGGCAGGGCGGCTCCGGGGGGACTTGCTTTCTAACCCAGTGGTCAATGACATTGCGCGCGCCCACAATGCCAGCGCTGCGCAGATTTTACTGGCATGGGTTATTCGTCTTTCGGGGGTGATAGCCATTCCGAAAGCCGCGAATGTGGCGCATGTCGAACAGAATGCCGCGGCACTGGAGATAACGCTCTCTGCCGATGAGCTGAAGCAGTTAGATAAGGCATATCCGGCGCCAAAAGGTAAAACGGCGCTGGATATGGCCTGATTTGCCGCATGGCGCGCTGAGTTGCCTGATGGCGCAAACACTATCAGGCAACTGACACGATCTTAGCGCTTAGCAACACGAATCGTTTGTGCCAGACGAGACGGTTTTTCTTCGGTGGTTTTCTGCGGTGCCGTGGCGTAAGCCGTTTCTACGCAAACAAATGTTTTGTAACCGTCATCCGGCATGTCGCCCATGCTGACAGACAGCGCCGGGCCTGGGTTCCAGCCCACGACATTCAGATGGTGGTGGTGGATTACGTCAATATTGCGATTCAGCGCATCATCATGAATGACGCTGCATGCTTCCGGATTCAGATAGACACGATCGGTACGGTCCGGGAAGGTCTGGATACCATCAGCCAGTACGTCTTCTTTGGCATCATTCACTTTATCGATCAGACGATCGCCAAGACCTCTGACCTTCACTGCCGCAATATTACCCACATTGAAATAGGTATGCAGCGCGGAGGTAGTTTCAAACTCACCGTGCGCTTCCAGCTCCATCTCGCAGGTGGCGCCCACTTTGAACCGGGCCAGCAGACAGAACTCGTGCGGCCAAAGCTGACGCGTTTCAGCGCTACTTTGTAGTTCGAACGTCAGAACTACACCATTCTCGTCTTCGTTATGCGCTTTCAGCGTCCATGGCAGGTTACGGGCAAAACCATGAGACGGTAGGCCAGGCTGAGCGGCAGGGCCAAACCACGGCCAGCAAATCGGTACGCCGCCACGCAGCGCAACACCGGTTTTAAACGGCGTATTGTTACTTAACCACAGGACTTCTTCTTCACCGTTTGGTTTCCAGGAAAGAAGATGTGCGCCCTGCAGCGCAAAAGAGGCTTTAACCTGCGGGTGATCGACAACAATGACCTCAAGCTCATCAAGCTGACGGCGGGAGAGGACCGGGGCAATTTGTTCGACTACCGGAAGTGCAAAAATTTTATTAATCATTACGCAATCCTTTTTAACCCTAAATAATTCGGGTTGCAGGACGGCGGCAAGTGAACGACAAATTCGTCAGGAACGAATTTGAACAACCGAAGGTTGTCTTCGGTCAGGGACATGGATGTCCCTGATTCACCCCGATGAGCTTACTGTAGTAAGTGATTCGGGTGAGAGAGCGTAGCCAACACACCTGCAACTCGAAGTATGACGTGTATCTTCAGGCAAAAAAAAGAGCGACCATAGTCGCTCTTACAGATTACTGTTTCATCTCAACTTATTTGGAGATGTGAGCAATCAGATCCAGAACTTTGTTGGAGTAGCCGGTTTCGTTGTCGTACCAGGATACCAGTTTCACGAAGTTGTCGTTCAGTGCGATACCTGCTTTAGCATCGAACACGGAAGTGCAAACTTCACCGTTGAAATCGGTAGATACTACGTCGTCTTCGGTGTAACCCAGAACGCCTTTCATCGGGCCTTCGGAAGCAGCTTTGATTGCTTTCTTAATTTCTTCGTAAGAAGCAGCTTTTTCCAGACGAACGGTCAGGTCAACAACGGATACGTTCGGGGTAGGAACGCGGAACGCCATACCAGTCAGTTTGCCGTTCAGTTCTGGCAGTACTTTACCTACAGCTTTAGCAGCACCGGTAGAGGACGGGATGATGTTCTGGGATGCGCCGCGGCCGCCGCGCCAGTCTTTGTGAGACGGGCCATCAACGGTTTTCTGAGTAGCGGTGGTCGCGTGAACAGTAGTCATCAGACCTTCGATGATGCCGAAGTTGTCGTTGATAACTTTAGCCAGCGGAGCCAGGCAGTTAGTGGTGCAGGAAGCGTTAGAAACGATGTCCTGACCTTCGTATTTGTCAAAGTTAGCGCCTTTAACAAACATCGGAGTGTTATCTTTGGACGGACCAGTCAGAACCACTTTTTTCGCGCCAGCAGTGATGTGCTTACGAGCGGTTTCATCTGTCAGGAACAGGCCAGTAGCTTCAGCTACTACGTCAACACCAACTTCGTCCCATTTCAGGTTAGCCGGATCACGTTCAGCGGTAACACGGATTTTTTTACCGTTTACGATCAGATGACCGTCTTTCACTTCAACGGTACCGTTGAAACGGCCGTGAGTGGAGTCATATTTCAGCATGTAAGCCATGTAGTCAGCGTCTAACAGGTCGTTGATTGCAACGATCTCGATGTCAGAGCGTTCTTGAGCAGCACGGAAAACAATGCGACCGATACGGCCAAAACCGTTGATACCTACTTTGATAGTCATATATTCCACCAGCTATTTGTTAGTGAATAAAAGGTTGCCTGTAAAATTACAAAAACCTTACGCAGCGTCAAGCGGAATCGTGTCAATCATTGCGACAAATCAATCTGCTGCCTAAGCTTTGCGCAACTGACTCGCCTCACTCTTCCTTTGGGCTTGAAACCACATGGGGTCGGCGGCCCGAATTTTAAAGGGCAATCAAGATAAAAACGTGATTATGATCACGAATTGCAGGCTGCCATTTCGCAAGGATCAAGTTTAGAACAAAAGTTCGCACTCCGGTGTTAATGTTTTGTTAGAATCTGTCTCGTGATGTGAGTTTAGATAAAGCGAGATGTGAGCAAATGGCTAATCAACCTTCTCCAGAAGAACTGAAAAAAAATTTAACAGAAATGCAGTTCTACGTGACGCAGAATCACGGGACAGAACCGCCATTTACCGGGCGTTTGCTGCATAACAAGCGTGACGGCATCTACCACTGTTTGATCTGCGATAAACCGCTATTTCGTTCCGAGACAAAATATGACTCTGGCTGCGGCTGGCCCAGTTTTTACGAGCCGGTCAGCGAAGAGGCTATCCGTTACATAAAAGATACCTCGCATGGTATGCAGCGCATTGAAATCCGCTGTGGGAACTGTGATGCGCACCTGGGACACGTCTTCCCGGATGGTCCAAAACCTACCGGTGAGCGCTACTGCGTTAACTCAGCCTCTTTGAACTTTACCGATGGCGAAAACGGTGAACAAATTAAGGGTTGAAGAAACGATTCAGCAAATTATTCTACGGAGAGTGGATTTAACATGAATCTTGATGAGATGATCAACAGCATGACGCCGGAAGTTTATCAGCGCTTATCTACCGCCGTTGAACTCGGAAAATGGCCGGATGGCGTGGCGCTAACGGTGGAACAAAAAGAGAACAGCTTACAGCTGGTGATGTTATGGCAGGCGCGCAACAACGTTGATGCGCAGCATATGACGATTGATACCAACGGTGAGATGGTGATGAAGAGCAAGCAGCAGCTAAAAGTCGAATTTGGTATTACGCCCGAACCTATTGCAACGTTCAAATCCTGAGAATCCTGGCCCGGCAGTCACGATGTCGGGCCCGCTGTCGCTGTTATTTTTTGTTCATCATCGCCTTCAGATCGGCAAATGGATTATATTTAGCTTCGCCGACAGCCTTCTGCGCATCTTCGCCGGCAACCACCGTTGAGCCATACTGATCCGCTTCTGTATATTTGGAATGTTCGTGATCGTGGCAATACAAGCACAACATTTCCCAGTTGCTACCATCTTCCGGGTTATTGGAGTGATCGTGATCGATATGGTGTACCGTCAACTCGCGCAAATTTGAATAGACAAACTCACGGGAACAGCGTCCGCAGACCCAGGGGAAGAGCTTAAGCGCTTTTTCCCGGTAACCAACTTCCAGACGGGCGTAATTTTTAGGGATAAAAGCCATAAAAGCTCATGCCTCCAATAGAAAATGAAGAGCTGCGCCAAAGGCTGGCGCAGCGGAATTCGGTAATCATAACCTATTGTGTCAGGCGTTGGGATCAGTGTTTGATGCCTAATGAATCAGCCAACTGCTTAGCCAGTTGATTGTTGTCATCCGCACCGTATTCCCAGAACATAGCGCCTCCCAGCCCCTTACTCTTGATATAGTCGGCTTTGATCGCCACCGAGCGCGGGTTTTCATAGGAGAGGGCAAAGAGCGTTTTCCCGTCTGCTGACTGTACCGACAGCCACGGTACTTTCGCCTCATCATCCCAATGCTGGCTAAAGCGCTTCTGCGGATCGTTGATCAGCTTTGCCACGATATCGTTGTACTTCACATAGGTATCTTTGCTCAGATCGACGCCCAGTGATTTGAACAACGCAATTTGTGCTGCTTCGAAATAGGGTTGGGTGGCAGGATTCTTCTGCGCGTCAGGTTTGCTCCAGTCAATTCCCGGTTCAACAGCGCGTTTTGGCACGCGTCCATAAAAACCAATACCCAGATTCATCTGGCTCGGCTTTAACCCGGCGGCGAGATAGTTATTAACCACAAAGTCAGCACTGTACTTATCAGCGGCGGCGACCGTCGGCCATTTCGTCGAATCATACAGGTTTGAGTTGAAATATTGAGTGCCGTAGGCCATGTCATAGGTCATCAGATTGATATAGTCGAGTGATGGCGCAATGGCTTTCACATCCACCCAACTTTTCGGACTTTCCGCATTCGCGCCCACGGCAATGGTCAGTAGCTTTTTGTGCCCCAATGCTGCCCGCAGCTCTTTTAACAGCGCGGTAAAGTTAGCGCGGTCGGTCGGTTGGCTTTCGACCAGTCCCCAGGCGCCATTGACCGGATATTCCCAGTCGAGGTCGATGCCATCCAGACCGTATTTCTCAATGATCTCCTGCACAGACTGAATGAATACTGCTCGTGTTTCTTTCGTCGCCGCCGCGCCTGAGAATCCACGCGCACCCCAGCCCCCAACAGAAAGCAGAACTTTCAGATTCGGGTTCTGCTTACGCAGTTCCGGGATTTTCTGCAAATCAGCCTGCACCTTCTCTGAAAGCCAAATCTGATGCAGCTTGCTGGCGTCTTTTAAGGCGGCATTGGTTTCGTCTTTTTCGTTGTTGTAGATCAGACCAAACGAATAGTTGAGGTGGGTTATCTGGCGCACATCCAGTTTATTGATATCGCCACCAGGACCGGCAGTGACATCGCCGCCACCATTAAAGTAACCAACTGACATCAGTGAATTGGCGGAAACAACGCTGGCGCAGAGCAGGGGGAATGCTGCCAACAAAGGCAATAGTTTCATCGGTGTTCCTCTTTGACATTTAAACAAGTAAACACGCCACGGAAATGGCGTGGCGAAAAAACAACCATTGGACCATAGCATTGCCGCTACGTTAAATCTGCGAGATGGTTCACGTAGGGACGATTGTGTGGAGGAAGAGAACTGAAGCGAGAGAAATTTCAAAAATAGGTTATTAAGTAATTTGTTTGGTTAATTTATTCATTATTCATATCAATATAGGCATTATTCTTATTTGAAAGTTTATCTATTGAACAACGTAATAAACAACTTCATTATCAGAAAATAATCAATAGATGAGTTAAAAAAATGTCTGCCTGGAAATGTATTGTTTCATGGTTAAAAGGAGATTATCCGCTGGGGTTCACTTACTGGATAACGGGAGTTCTGCCTGGTGCGTTATTAGCTGGGTCTTTTTATACCCTCACTTATCAGTTAGAGCATGGCACGATGTCGGCTGACACTGGGTTGGTGGTATTAATCGCATTTACATCGGTTATTCTAATTTATACACCGCTTTCTTTGTGGGCTATCACCGCAAGCACTATACGGTATCAAGGTTTACTATTGTGGAAAGTCTTGGCTTTTCTTGCTGTGGGAAGAGGTGCTTTGTCATATTTACAGGGCGTATTTATGATTATTATGGAATTCGTTAAAGTATAACTAAGGT
This sequence comes from Citrobacter sp. wls706, assembly GCF_005281305.1. Classification (NCBI taxonomy): domain Bacteria; kingdom Pseudomonadati; phylum Pseudomonadota; class Gammaproteobacteria; order Enterobacterales; family Enterobacteriaceae; genus Citrobacter; species Citrobacter sp. wls706. The sequence continues at coordinate 237,430 of NZ_SZXG01000031.1, forward strand.
GCCCATTATATATGGGCACCCTTTATTTTAACCTTGGGTTTCTTCCCAATCTGCCAGCGTATACAAAGTCGCACCCGCCGCCGACATTTCCATAAAAGCGTTTGCGCTGTCCTGTGGGTGAATATTGACGCCACGACAACCGTCGGTGATGACGCTGACGGCGTAGCCCAGATCGAGCGCATCCAGAACGGTAAATTTGACGCAATAATCGGTAGCCAGACCCATGATAACAAGTTCGGCAACGCGATGTTCGAGCAGCCATGCGTTCAGTGCGGTTGCCTGACGACGACCATTGTCAAAAAACGCACTATAACTATCGACCAGCGGGTTTTCGCCCTTAGTGAACGTTTGCGCTATCGCGCGCTGGTTCAGCAGAGGATGCAGGGCAGCCCCTTCGCTGTTTTGCACACAATGATCGGGCCAGAACGTCTGCGCGAGGCCATCCAGTTGCCCCTGACTGTAAGGCGCGACCTGGTGCTGGCTGGCAAAACTACCATGATTAGCCGGATGCCAGTCCAGACTGGCGACGACGGTGTCACCGCGTGAGGCGCACCAGTCGATCATGCGGTTGGCAATATCGATTGTGCTGTCACCTTGCGGGACGGCGAGGGCGCCGCCAGCACAAAAGTCATTTTGTAAATCGACCAACAGTAAGGCTCGGGCCATGGCATAGACTCCTTTATTCGTCTGGGGTGAGCTCGCCACGCAGATTTTGCGACATTGCTTGACGAATGCTCTGCGTATCCAGCCCCTGACTCAGCAAATAGTGCAGTTTGGTGAGGGTTGCTTCGACCGTCATATCCGCGCCGCCGATTACGCCAGCATGCGCCAGCGCGTTCCCCGTCGCATAACCGCCCATGTTCACCTTGCCAGACATACACTGCGTAAGGTTAACCACCACGATGCCGCGTGAGCTGGCATCTTCTAGCTCTTGCAGAAACTCTTTATTTTGTGGCGCATTGCCCACGCCGTAAGAGCGCAAAATTAACGCTTTAACCGGCTGGCGCAAGAAGTTGCGTACCACATCGGCAGAGATCCCAGGATAAATAGTCACCACGCCAATCGGTTGGGGCGTGATAGGGTGAACAATTAACTCGCCCGTACCGTGGGGCGCTGGTGGTGTTCCCAGTCGACGGATATGGATCCCGGCTTCCAGTAATGGGGCAAGATTGGGTGAGGCAAAGGCGTCAAAACCATCAGCGTGCGCTTTGGTGGTACGGTTGCCGCGAAACAGTCGATTATTGAAGAACAGGGTCACTTCGTTGATCGGATAATTCGCTGCAACGTAGAGCGCATTCAGCAAATTAATTTGTCCATCGGAGCGTAATTCTGCCAGCGGAATTTGTGACCCTGTCACAATGACCGGCTTGCCGAGATTCTCCAGCATGAAAGAGAGCGCCGAAGCGGTAAACGCCATGGTGTCTGTACCGTGCAGAATGACAAAGCCATCGTAATCGTCATAGTGCGATTTAATGTCTTCCGCAATATGCTGCCAGTCTTCCGGCGTCATATCGGAAGAATCCATCAGCGGATCGTATTCATGGATGGTGAAGTCTGGCATCTCAGGGCGGTGGAATTCTGGCATCAATGCCAGTTGGCGCTGAAGATGACCAGAAACGGGGATATAACCCTGTTCTGAGCGCTGCATACCAATGGTACCGCCGGTATAGGCAACGTAAATCGATTTCTTTTGCATGGGCGTCACAGATTAAGTTGTGCATGAACAGGCGCAGTATAAAGTCCCTCCTGAAAAAAGACAGCGCAAATGACGCATACCGGTTGTCTGATCAATATGTCATTTACGTTCAGTGCGTTGTCCCGATTATACAGTGTGGTTCTCCCCCCTCAGTCCTACAGTATCGACCTTCTTTTACGCGTACTTTTACGGATCGAGAAATGATCAGAAAGAGAATCGATAATGCCGCTATTTTGCTGATGGTGGTGATTTGCGGTGTCTGGGGCAGTCAACAGGTTGCGATTAAATCCGCGGCTGATGATATGTCGCCGTTTCTTCAGGTGGGCTTGCGTTCTGCAATCGCCGCGCTGCTGATTGGACTGCTTTTTCACCGCCGGGATAATATATTTGGCCGCCTGCGTGAGCGCAGTGTTGCCAGAATGGGTACTATCGTTGGGCTGCTTTTTGCGCTTGAGTTCGTGTTGGTTTCTGTCGGAATAACGCTGACGACTGCCTCTCATATGGCGCTTTATCTGTACACCGCGCCGTTGTTTTCCGCCGTCGGGTTACATATTATTTTGCCTGAGGAACGCCTGAGCCGCCTGCAGTGGTGCGGACTGGGCATCGCCTTTTTCGGGATTGCCGTCGCCGTGATGTGGGTTGCGCATGACGGGAATACGCAGTGGAGTCTGGCTGGCGATTTGTGCGGGCTGTTTGCGGGCATTGCCTGGGGAACGTCCAGCGTTGTGATTCGCTGCAGTCGTCTTGCTACCATTCCTTCATCGTGTACGTTGTTTTATCAACTTGCTATCACCGGTATTGTGTTATTGCTTATTGGTTTGATGCTGGGTGAAACGACGATACATATGACCTCGACATTGATGGCTAGTCTGACTTTCCAGACGCTGGTCGTCGCATTTTCAAGCTATCTAATCTGGTTTACTCTGCTGCGTAATTATCATGTTGCTTCGCTGGGAACGCTGGTTCTGATGACGCCTGCGATGGGGATTATCGCCGGCGTGATGTTTCTGGGAGAATCTCTGCAGCCTGCGTTTATCGTAGGGGCGCTGTTGATACTGACAGGATTGCTTTGTGTTTCATTACCGTCCCGGGCAATTTTGCGCCATCGCCCGGGTTTAAACCGGAGCCTGAAGTGAAGAAATACAACATTACGTTGCCCCCAGGTGGAAAAGCAGATCGCGATATTATCACCGCCATTGATGCGAACCAGACAGCGATGCCCCTCAGGCCGCAATTAAATGTCGGGATTGTACTGTGGCCTGAATTTCCTTTACTGGCACTGGCGGGATTGACGGATGCGCTGCGTCACGCGGCGGATATGGGGGATGACAGCCAGAAGATCCGCTGTTCCTGGCGTCTGATGAGCGCTACGCCAGAACAGCCTGTTTTAAGCAGTTCGGGCATGGCGATGATGCCGGATAGCGCATTTGTTGCCCCGGAGCAGTTCGATTATATCGTGGTGATCGGTGGGCTATTGCGCAGTATGGCAAAAGCGGACCCTGCCGCGCGGCGTTACCTGCATCTTGCCCGTCAGCGGAATATCCCGCTGGTCGGTGTTTGTACGGGCAGCTTTGTTCTGGCGCAGGAGGGTTTTCTACAGGGATTAACTGCGGCGGTTCATCCCTGGCATCTGAACGATTTTAAGGCGCAATTTCCTCTGTTGACCGCCCGAACCGGCGTCGATTTCCATGAAGAAAAGGGGATACTGACTTGCCCGGGCGGTATCTCAACGATCGGGCTGGCGACGGAGCTTATTCGCCGGCACTGTGGCCCCGACAGAGCCACAAAAGCCATTTTCCAGATGTCAGTGCCTAACCGAATAGACGGCACTTCCGTGGCGGTTTCCAGAGCGATAGGCTTTACGCATGTGAGCGATAGCCGCTTACGTAAGGCCGTATTTTTGATTGAGAAAGGGTTGGTTAAACCTATCTCAACCCAATGGCTTGCCTCAGAAGTCAATCTGAGTCCACGGCAGTTGACCCGGTTGTTTAATGCTGAGTTCTCTCAGTCACCGGGGGAGTTTATCCGTAGCGCCCGATTGCGCTATGCCCATTGGCTGTTGATAAATTCTGGAGAGAGCGTAACGGAGATTGCGCTGCGTCTGGGGTTTAGCGACTGCGCGCACTTTATTCGCATGTTTAGTCGGGAATTTGGCTGTACGCCTGGGGACTGTCGGAATACCCGAATCAATGCTGCCCCATCCGGGGCAGCATTTGACAGTTAACGAACGTTGGCGCAGGTCAGGCAAAACGCATAGCGGTTTTGCGGATCGTTAAACGCGGCCAGCTTATCGGTTTCAGCTTTTACCGTACTTGCCGCAGAAGCCAGCGGAGCCGGAAGCATTGCCTGAATGGCGGCGGGCAGCATGGCGCGAACCGAACCTGACATACTGTCCATGACCATATCCACGAATGTGGGTTCGTCCTGGTAATACTCAATGTGCCATTGTTTCAGTTTGGCCAGTTCAGCCGCTTTCGCGACGGCGTCGTCAAAATCACCCAGACTGTCGACCAGACCGTTGGCTTTCGCATCCTGGCCGGTCCAGACGTGGCCTTGAGCGATTTTGTCAATCTGCTCTGGCGTTGTCTTACGTGCATCCGCGACCAGCGTGATAAAGCGCTTATAGCCGTTCTCGATGCTCAGCTGCATCATTTGCTGCACTTCAGGCGGTAACGCTTTGGTGATGGAAATGTCCGCCAGTGGGGAAGTGGCTACGCCGTCGGTATGTACGCCAATGGAATCCAGACTGTTCTCCACGGTGTTAATCACACCAAAGATCCCGATTGAACCGGTCAGCGTGCTGGGGTTAGCCACAATGTAACTGGCTGGCGTGGAGATCCAGTACCCGCCTGATGCCGCCATGCCGCCCATCGATACGACGACCGGTTTGCCCGCCGCTTTAGCCGCAGCCAGTTCAGCGCGGATCACTTCAGAGGCGCTGACACTGCCGCCAGGACTGTTCACTCGCAAAACAATGGCTTTTACCTTCGGATCAAGACGCGCTTCGCGGATCTGTGCGGCAGTGGTGTCGCCGCCCACATTCCCTGGGGTTTCTTCACCGTCCATAATCGCGCCATTCGCGAAGATGACGCCAATGCTCTCACCGGTATCCGCCGGGGTTTTCAGTGAGTAATCGTAGTAGCTGACGGCGCGGAAGTTTTTATCCGCTTTGCTCCAGCCGAACTGTTTGGTCAGTATTTTTTCGACTTCGGCACTGGAGGCAAGGGCATCCACCAGTTTGTTGTCGAGCGCGTATTTTGCGGTATCACCCTCGACTTTTGTCAAACCGTCCAACATCGCCTGCGCGCCGGGGAACACCTGCTGGGCTGGGATCTGACGGTTGGCGGCGACCGTATCGAGATAGTTCTGCCACAGCTCGCCGATCCAGCGGCTATCGGCCTCGCGCGCGGCAGGGGACATATCATCGCGGATGAAGGGTTCTACCGCAGACTTATAGGTACCGACGCGGAACACGTGCGTTGAGACTTTCAGTTTATCCAGCAGGGACTTGTAGTACAGACCGTTAGTGGCAAAACCATGCAGATCAACGGACCCCTGTGGGGAAAGGTAAATTTTGTTGGCAAAACTGGCGAGGTAATATTGCCCTTGGCTGAAGTTATCGCCCACGGCAAAGACCGGTTTGCCGCTGTCGCGGAATTCCCGCAGCGCTTTACCGATGTACTGCATTGAAGGCTGGTCGGCCCCGGCAAAGTTTTTCAAATCCATCACGATGCCGGTGATGTTGCGGTCATCTTTCGCCTGGCGAATGGTATTCACGATATCAAACAGGGAGTTTTCCTGCAGTCGGTCAGAACTGGCGCCAAACAGTTGACGGCCAATGACGCTCAAGCGGCTGGTGCTCGAAGGTTTGTCGACAATCACGCCCGAGATATCCAGCAGCAGTGCGCCACGTTCAGCATGTTCACTGGTGTTGCTGCTACTGACCTGCATCCAGATCCCCACGCCAACCAGCACCAAAAAGATAAAGAACAGGTTAAGCACTAATTCACGGACGAAATTGAGTAATCGCCATGTCCATTTAAAAAATCCGGCAATAAATCGCCACAGGGTTCGCATGTATTCTCCCTACCGATTAACAACACGCCACCCGGTTATCCCGAAAAAGGCGTTAAGATGTGGCTATCGTAATGACCCAACGGGCACTTGTCAGCAGGAATCACCGCCTGTGCTGTAACAAAATCCGCTCACGTGTTAATTTTGTGAATAAATCTCATTGTTGGAGTTAAACAAATGGATGCACTCGAATTACTCATCACCCGTCGTAGCGCTTCTCGTCTTGTCGAACCGGCACCGGCGGGAGAGCAACTGCAAAACATTCTGCGGGCGGGAATGCGCGCGCCAGACCACAAAACGCTGCAACCGTGGCAATTCTTTGTCATTGAGGGGGAAGGGCGCGAACGCTTTAGCGCCGTGCTTGAAAAAGGCGCTATTGCCGCAGGCAGCGACGAGAAAGCTCAGGAAAAAGCGCGGACCGCGCCGTTTCGCGCCCCGCTGATCATTACCGTCGTCGCGAAATGTGAAGAAAACGACAAGGTTCCGCTGTGGGAACAGGAAATGTCTGCCGGTTGCGCGGTAATGGCCATGCAGATGGCCGCTGTTGCCCAGGGCTTTGGCGGCATATGGCGTAGCGGCGCATTAACGGAAAGCGCGGAAGTGCGCGAAGCGTTTGACTGCCGCCCGCAGGATAAGATCGTTGGTTTTCTCTATTTGGGTACGCCGCAGCTAAAAGCGTCTACGACCATTAACCTGGCCGATCCGAGCGCTTTTGTTCGTTATTTCTGATATCAACGGCAAAACTGTCTGGATTATGAGCAAAGACACCTGAATTCAGACAGTCACTCTTACCACATCATGGAATGAGCGCTACCATATCCGAATTGCAATGACAGGAGATGTCCATGAGCGAGCAAGCTATTCGTTTAACGCAATACAGCCACGGAGCCGGTTGCGGTTGTAAAATTTCCCCTAAAGTGCTGGAAACCATCCTGCACAGCGAGCAGGCGAAGTTCGTTGATCCAAACTTACTCGTGGGTAATGAAACCCGCGATGACGCCGCTGTCTACGATTTGGGTAATGGCACCAGCGTTATCAGCACCACCGATTTCTTTATGCCGATTGTCGATAATCCGTTTGATTTTGGCCGCATCGCCGCCACCAACGCCATCAGCGATATTTTTGCTATGGGCGGCAAACCGATTATGGCAATTGCTATCCTGGGCTGGCCGCTTGATAAGCTGGCGCCGGAAATCGCCCGCGAAGTGACCGAAGGCGGACGCTTTGCCTGCCGTCAGGCGGGTATCGCGCTGGCGGGCGGTCACTCTATCGATGCCCCGGAGCCTATCTTCGGTCTTGCGGTTACCGGCGTTGTGCCGACTGAACGCGTGAAGAAAAACAGTACTGCCGAGGCGGGATGCAAGCTGTTCCTGACCAAACCTTTGGGCATTGGCGTCCTGACTACCGCAGAGAAAAAATCGCTGCTGAAGCCGGAGCACAAAGGGCTGGCGACGGAAGTGATGTGCCGGATGAATATTGCCGGTGCGGCATTTGCCGATATTGAGGGCGTGAAAGCCATGACCGACGTTACCGGTTTTGGTCTACTGGGACATCTGAGCGAGATGTGTCAGGGCGCAGGCGTTCAGGCGCAGATTGTCTACCAGGATATTCCTAAACTTCCTGGCGTGGAAGAGTACATCGCGCAGGGCGCAGTGCCGGGCGGTACCCAGCGTAACTTTGCCAGCTACGGACACCTGATGGGTGAAATGCCGCAGCCGGTACGCGACCTGCTCTGCGATCCGCAAACTTCTGGTGGTTTGCTGCTGGCGGTAACGCCGGAAGCGGAAGCCGAAGTGAAAGCGGCAGCGGCGCAGTTTGGTATCGATCTCACTGCAATTGGTGAGTTAGTGGAAGCTCGTGGCGGTCGCGCCATGGTTGAGATCCGTTAACTCGATGCGGTTGTTTATTGCCGAAAAACCGAGTCTGGCGCGCGCTATCGCCGATGTGCTGCCAAAGCCGCATCGCAAAGGTGACGGTTTTATTGAATGCGGAAACGGACAAGTGGTGACCTGGTGCATTGGTCACCTGCTTGAGCAGGCGCAGCCAGACGCCTACGACAGCCGTTATGCGCGCTGGAGTCTGGTCGATCTGCCGATTGTCCCGGAAAAGTGGCAACTGCAGCCGCGTCCTTCGGTGACCAAACAGCTCAACGTTATCAAGCGCTTTTTGCATGAAGCCAGCGAAGTTATTCACGCAGGAGACCCCGATCGTGAAGGACAACTGCTGGTGGATGAAGTGCTGGATTACCTGCAACTGGCTCCCGAAAAGCGCCAGCAGGTGCAACGTTGTCTGATCAATGACCTCAACCCGCAGGCTGTCGAACGGGCTATTGAGCGTCTGCGCGCCAACAGTGAGTTCATCCCGCTGTGCGTGTCGGCCCTGGCGCGGGCGCGGGCCGACTGGCTGTACGGCATCAATATGACCCGCGCTTACACCATTCTTGGGCGTAACGCGGGCTATCAAGGGGTACTCTCGGTCGGGCGCGTACAGACGCCGGTACTCGGCTTGGTTGTGCGTCGCGATGAAGAGATTGAAAACTTTGTCGCCAAAGATTTCTTTGAAGTGAAAGCGCATATCGTGACGCCCGCCGACGAGCGGTTTACCGCTATCTGGCAGCCCAGCGAAGCATGTGAGCCGTATCAGGACGAAGAGGGGCGCTTGCTGAATCGTACGCTGGCCGAACACGTGGTGAACCGTATTAACGGCCAGCCGGCGCTCGTCACCAGCTATAACGATAAACGGGAATCAGAATCCGCGCCGCTGCCGTTTTCGCTGTCGGCGTTGCAGATTGAAGCGGCGAAACGCTTTGGCTTGAGTGCGCAGAACGTTCTGGATATCTGCCAGAAGCTGTATGAAACCCATAAACTGATCACCTATCCACGTTCGGATAGCCGTTATCTGCCGGAAGAACATTTTGCCGGACGTCATGTGGTAATGAACGCGATTAGCGTTCATGCGCCGGATCTGCTCCCGCAACCGGCGGTAAATCCCGATACGCGAAACCGCTGTTGGGACGATAAAAAAGTGGATGCCCACCATGCCATTATTCCTACCGCGCGCAGTTCGTCCATCAACCTGAATGACAACGAAGCGAAAATTTACAACCTGATTGCCCGTCAGTATCTGATGCAGTTTTGTGCGGATGCGGTATTCCGTAAGTGCGTTATTGAGCTGGATATTGCCAAAGGCAAGTTTGTCGCTAAAGCGCGTTTTCTGGCGGAGGCTGGATGGCGCACGCTGCTTGGCAACAAAGAGCGCGATGAAGATAACGACGGAACGCCGTTGCCGGTGGTGGCTAAAGATGATGAATTGCTGTGCGAAAAAGGCGAAGTGGTTGAACGTCAGACTCAGCCGCCACGCCATTTTACCGACGCGACGCTGCTGTCAGCGATGACCGGGATTGCGCGCTTTGTGCAGGATAAAGATCTGAAAAAGATCCTACGCGCCACGGATGGATTAGGTACGGAAGCGACGCGCGCCGGGATTATCGAGCTGCTGTTCAAGCGCGGATTCCTGGTGAAAAAAGGGCGCTATATCCATTCGACCGATGCCGGAAAAGCGCTGTTTCACTCGCTGCCGGAAATGGCGACACGTCCGGATATGACCGCGCACTGGGAATCTATTCTGACCCAAATCAGCGAAAAACAGTGTCGTTATCAGGATTTCATGCAGCCGCTGGTGGGAACGCTGTATCAGCTCATCGATCAGGCGCGCAGTACGCCGGTACGGCGCTTCCGGGGAATTGTCGCGCCGGGTGGCAGTGGTGGCGATAAGAAAAAGAGCGCGCCGCGTAAACGCCCGGCCAAAAAAAGCCCGCCATCCGAAGAGGCAGGCGTGTAGGTCTGTAGGCCTGATAAGCGTAGCACCATCAGGCTTTGCCGGATGCGGCCCCCGTGCCTTATCCGGCCTACGGTTCTACAGAGACAATATTAAATCACACCCTGGCCCAGCATCGCGTCGGCAACCTTCACGAAGCCCGCGATGTTGGCGCCGCGTACGTAGTTGGTTTGTTTGCTTTCGCCGCCGTATTCAACGCAGGCATGGTGAATATCCAGCATGATGTGGTGCAGACGCGCGTCCACTTTCTCCGCTTTCCAGCCCAGACGTGCGGCGTTTTGCGCCATTTCCAGCCCGGAGGTCGCTACGCCACCGGCGTTGGCGGCTTTACCCGGCGCGAACAGTACGCCCGCTTCGAGGAACAGGTCGGTAGCTTCGATGGTGGTCGGCATGTTTGCCCCTTCGGCAACAGCTTTCACGCCGTTGGTGATCAGTACGCGTGCCGCGTCGACATCAAGTTCGTTCTGGGTGGCGCACGGCAGGGCGATATCGACCGGAACCGACCACGGCTGTTTGCCTTCCAGATAGGTCAGACCAAACTCACGAGCGTAATCCGCCACGCGACCGTCACGGCTGTCTTTGATCGCGCACAGACGCGCCAGTTTTTCTTTAGTAAATCCACTTTCGTCGACCACGGTACCGCTGGAGTCGGAGGCGGTCACCACCCGGGCGCCAAATTCCATGGCTTTTTCAATGGCGAATTGTGCAACGTTGCCGGAGCCAGAGACCGCCACGCGCATGCCTTCAAAGCTGAGGCCATGACGTTTAAGCATCGCTTCGGTGAAGTACACCAGACCATAGCCGGTTGCTTCCGGGCGAATCAGGCTGCCGCCGAAAGAGAGACCTTTACCGGTAAAGACGCAGGCGCTGTTGTTGGACAGTTTTTTCATCATCCCGGCCATAAAGCCGACTTCACGACCACCCACGCCGATATCGCCCGCCGGGACGTCGGTATCAGGACCTAAATGGCGGAACAGTTCGGTCATCAGTGCCTGGCAGAAACGCATCACTTCACCTTCGCTTTTACCTTTCGGGTCGAAGTCGCTCCCGCCTTTACCACCGCCCATCGGCAGCGTGGTGAGGGCATTTTTAAAGGTCTGCTCGAAGCCGAGGAATTTCAGGATCGACAGGTTTACGGAAGGGTGGAAACGCATACCGCCTTTGTATGGGCCAATGGCGGAGCTAAACTGCACGCGCCACGCACGGTTAACCTGTACCTGATTACGATCGTCGAGCCAGACTACGCGGAACTGGATCACGCGCTCCGGCTCAACCAGACGCTCCAGCAGCGACATTTGGCGATAACGTGGGTTTTGCTCAAGGAAGGGCCACAGTGTCGTCATTACCTCACGAACGGCTTGCGCGAACTCGGTTTGGTTTGGGTCGCGCTTTTGTACATGGTTAAGAAACGACTCCAGAGAACATGTCTGATCCATAGATATAAAAACCTCTTATGTATTGATATGGTTATATTTTTGATATTTGTGTTAAGTGTTTTGCAGTTTTTGACTATACCACCAGCAGCGTGACGGGACGCAAGAAAAAATTAACCCCGCTAAGTAAATTAATATCGTGGCGTGGGTCATAACCAAAAACGATGACGGGAGGGACTAAAGTTTCTGCCGATTTATACCGTTATACTGAGCATAACTGTCAGTCACAAAGGAAAGAATATGCGCCGTTTAATCATGGCAGTAGCGTTGGTATTGGTGTCCAGCGCGACGCTGGCAAATCAGCTTTATCGCCCGGATGTGCAGGTGAATGTGCCGCCGGAAGTGTTCAGTTCCAGCGGGCAGCGAGCGCAGCCCTGTAGTCAGTGCTGTATTTACCAGGATCAAAACTATTCCGAAGGGGCGGTGATTAAAGCGGATGGTGTACTGCTTCAGTGCCAGCGCGATGATAAAACGATCAGCACGAATCCGCTGGTCTGGCGGCGCGTAAAAGAATAAAGGCTTCTAACAGTGGGATATCGGCAGGCGCCAGCGGATAACGCCGCGCCTCTTCGGGTGAACACCAGACAATATCCTGATGTTCATACGCATTCAATTCTCCCTGAAAAGACGGTACATGCCAGGCATGTAAATGGATCAGCCGGTCCGAAACCTCACGTTGGTGGCTGGCGATATAGCGCCCAACGACCGCGTCGATTCCTAACTCTTCACGCAGTTCACGGATCAGCGCCTCGGGCTGACTTTCGCCCGCCTCAACCTTACCGCCAGCAAACTCCCACATGCCTGGCTGATCCGCATCCGGCGAACGTTGAGCCAATAAAATTTTGCCATCACGTTCAATGATAGCAGCGACCACGTCGAGGGTTTTCATCATATTCATCAAGATCTAACAGCAGAAAATGACATACTATATTTATCTTTGAGTTATCTAAAGTATTCAGGAGTCATCGTTGAACGATCCTCACTCGTGGGTAAGTCCGTTAACGCGTATTCCCTCCAGTTTGCAACTGCTCGTCGCGACGCAGAAAAAACATTATGGCGATGTGCTGCATCCCACGCGCTGGTGGGGGCGGATGCCGTTTCTGTTCTGGCTGGTGGCGCTGTTTGTCGGATTTCTGGAGCGTAAAAAGGCGCGCTTAACGCCGGTGATGCGCGCATTGTTAATGACCCGCGTTTCTCAGGTGTGCCACTGTGCTTTCTGCGTTGATGCCAACAGTTTGCGGTTGGCGGAACGCTGTGGCGCGCTGGATAAAGTCTTGCAGGTCGCCAACTGGCAAGAATCAGCGCTGTTTAACGCAGAAGAGCGCGTAGCGCTGGCCTATGCGGATGCGGTGACCGCCACGCCTCCACAGGTTGACGATGCGCTGAAAGCGCAGATGAAGCAGTATTTTACCGATACCGCGATTACTGAAATGACCGCGCTGATTGCGTTTCAAAATCTCTCGGCGCGTTTTAATGCCGCCCTCGATATCCCCTCCCAGGGACTGTGCGACAGTTATAAAGGACGCCCGCATGCTTGACCGTCATCTTCACCCGCGATTAAAACCGCTTTTGCATCGCTGCGTGGGGGTCATTGATAAACCCGCGATTACCCCGGACGGACTTACGCTGGTCGGTTTTGCTATTGGTGTGTTGGCCCTGCCATTTCTGGCGTTAGGCTGGTATCTGGCGGCGCTGGTTGTCATTGTGCTTAATCGCTTGTTTGACGGGCTGGACGGGGCACTGGCGCGGCGCAGAGGGCTAACCGACGCGGGAGGATTTCTCGATATCTCACTCGATTTTCTGTTTTACGCCCTGGTACCGTTTGGTTTTATTCTTGCCGCACCTGCGCAAAACGCACTGGCTGGGGGCTGGCTGTTGTTTGCGTTTATGGGTACTGGTAGCAGCTTCCTCGCCTTCGCTGCCCTGGCAGCGAAATACGATATTGATAACCCAGGCTACGCGCATAAATCGTTTTATTATCTGGGAGGGCTAACCGAAGGCACCGAGACTATTTTGCTGTTTGTTTTGGGCTGTTTGTTCCCGGGATATTTTGCCGTGCTGGCGTGGGTCTTTGGCGCGCTGTGCTGGATGACGACGTTTACCCGGATCTGGAGCGGATATCTGACGCTGAAATCGGTTCAGCGTCAGGCGTAATGTCTTGCGTTGCCGGATGCGCTTATCCGGCAATCGTGACCATTTTACTTGCTGCTGTCAGGACCACGTTCACCGCTGGCGACCGGGTTTTTCGGATTGCTGCTCCACTCATACCAGCCACCGTCGTAAACAGAGACGTTTTTCCAGCCCATCGCACGAGCATACATAAACGTTTCTGAAGCACGCCAGCCGGTGCCGCAGTAGAAAGAAACCTGCTGGTCTGGCGTGATATTCCACTGTTTCCACATGGCGGCGATATCATCCGCGCTGCGCATGGTGCCGTCCGGATTATGAAAATCTTCCATATGCGTGGAATCACTCCCCGCGTGGCCCCAGCGCGCGCCTGCGATCTCACCTTTTGGCTTGATGTAGCTATAACCGCTGGTGGTGCCAATAAACTCAGGCCACGAGCGGATGCTGACCAGCGATGCATCCTGGCGATGCAACAGGCCGCGAGCCTGTTCCATATCCAGCATCAGCTGTGGTTGGGCAGGGATAGCAACGCCAAAATCAGGCTCCGCTTTCACCGTCGGCGGGGTTCCGCGTTCCACCGGTAAACCGGAATCCGACCAGGTTTGCCACCCGCCGTCGAGCAGACGCACATCTTTCACACCGGCATACAGCATGATTTGCGCCACGCGCGCGGCGGCGTAGACGTCGCGACCGTAGAGGATCACCGTGGTGTCGTGACGGATGCCGTGTTTCGCCAGCATGGTTTTAAGCTGCGCGTCGGAAACTTTATTCCATAGCGGTTCGCTTTCGACTTCGTTGGTATCAATGTAGCCCGCACCGGGGATATGGCTGAGCAGATACAGCTTCGGCGCTCCCCAGGCGGCTTCAATCACTTTCCAGTCACCCGACGGCTTGGCGGTCACGTCTTTTCCCTGCTGCAGGTCGTGCAGCCACTGCGGGTAAACCAGTTGTTCGAAGTGCGGCAGACGTTGCAGGCGGACAGGATCCGCAAGGGCGTCGCTGAGGGTTGAAATATGGCTAAAACCGACTTTCTGCAGGCGGGATTTAACGGCCTGTATCTCGCTATCGCTGCCATATAACGCCACCGGCGCATCGGTTTTCAGCTGATGCGCCTTAACCCAGGCATTGAGTTTTTCATCATTCATTTTGTCGAGCCAGGCGGCAGACAGGTTCAGTGCGGAGGGTTCATGTCCGGAAGGACCATTGAGCGATTGCGGCCAGCCGTTGTAAAAAGCGCTCTGACGGGTATCGATCGCCGCGCCTTGCTTTTGCTGTAACTGGTTGAGGGTGAGGGTCTGTGCTGTTTCAGCAGCCCAGGAAGGAGCGCAAGCGAGCCCTAAAGCCAGTGCCAGCGCGGTCATTTGAGAAACACGTTTCATCGAATAGCCCGACGTTGAAAAAAGAAGACGACATTCTGTGCCGCCGGTTAAGTTAAAACCTTGCGTTAACGCAGCATATCGCCACATTCACGCCCAGTTTTCCATCTGTAATACACGACCTGCTGGCGGGACATCCTGCGCATCATGCGTAACTTGTACCACCGGAATATTCAACTTGCGCACCTCGGTAAAGACCCACTGGCGAAAGGTATCGCGTAGCGACGCATCCAGTCTGCTAAAGGGTTCATCGAGCAGCAGCGCCTGAGGCTGAGCCAGCAGTGCGCGCAGCAGGGCGACACGCGATCGTTGGCCGCCGGAGAGTGAGGCCGGGTCGCGATGATAAAATCCTGCCAGATCCGCGCGCGTAAGGGCGTTTTCAACAGTATGGCGTCTGGCGGATCCTTGCAAACTGGCGGGTAAGGCCAGCAGTAAATTCTGCCCAACGCTGAAATGGTCAAACAGCAACGCATCCTGGAACAGGATGCCAATCTGGCGCTGCGCGGTGGGCAGCGTGTCTATGCGCCGTTCATTGAGCCACAGTTCGCCTGAAGCCTGAAACTGAGGGGATAATGCGCCGACCATCCACGAAAACAGCGAAGACTTACCACTACCGGAAGGTCCCATGATAGTGACAATGTCACTTTTGTTAACTTGGAAATTCACGTCTTTCAGTAGCGTTGTCGCGCCCCGGTACACTGAAAGGCTTTGAACGATGAGCATTAACGGAGTCCTTGTCGAAAGCGGCCGAGCCACGCGGCGAAAAACGCCGTCAGTACGAAAACGGATAGCGGTAACAGAAGTTGCCATAGCGCCTGTGTCGCTAAAATAGCCGTGCTGCCGCCGCTGCTTAATGCCACCGCCTCGGTGGTCAGGGTGGGATAGCGTCCGGCTCCTAACCACAGGGTTGGCATATATTGGGCAATACTGACCGAGAAGCCAACCGCGAAGGCGATCAGTGCCGGGCGTAACAGCAGCGGGCATTTTACCCGCCAAAATATGCGGCCTCGCGCCCAGCCCAGCGTTTGTGCAATCAGAATCAATCGTGGGTCAATGCGTTGCCACGCCGGTTTGAGCACAAACAGCATCCATGGCATCACCCACAGCAGGTGGCCCCAGATGATGGTCGTCATCAGCCCATCTTGTCCGGTATATAACGCCACCAGATACTGACCGGTGACCAGCGGCAGCGCGGGCAGGATAATGGGCAGCCAGACCCAACGGTGTCCGGTTTGCGGTCCCCATTCCAGCCACGCAAAGAGTATCAGTAATCCCAGCACGCTGGAGATGAGTCCCAGTTGCAGACTATTGCTGAGCGCCTCGCTGTTGAGCGATGAATAGTTGGCGGAAAGCGCCAGTACCAGGGCGCATACCACTCCGCTGATGGGCAAAAGTTGTACCAGCGGGCGTGCGATTGTAGCGGACGAAAAACGCAGGCGTATTCCACTTCCTGCCGGAATTGTGCGCCGCCAGCCACGCCAGAACAGATAGCCCACCAGCGCGAAGATAAATAGCAACAACACCAGCAGCAGGCTGGAGAGTGCACCTTTGGCCTGCTGTTCGGCATCACCCTGGCTGAGCCATTGCCAGCTCAGCACGGCAAGCGTGGGCGGATTTCCGGGGCCAAGGACGATGGCCACATCCACAACGGAGAGTGACCAGGCCACGACTGCCAGCATGGCTTTGCCTAACGCAGGGGCGATGGAGGGCAGAACCAGCCAGTTCAGGCATTGCAAACGGCTGTAACCGAGCGAATCCAGGACGATAACCTGCTGTGAAAGTTGTTTTTCACTCAACAGGGCTGAGAGGATCCACAACAAAAAGGCGCTCTCTTTCACCGCCAGCGTGATGCCAAGTCCAATCCCATAGCGGTCCGGTTGCGAGTTGAGAAAAGGCAGCCACTGCCAGAGCATGCCGCCTTCGGCAAAAATCAACAGCATGCTGGTCGCGAATGCGACGTGCGGGATCGCCAGCAGCAACGGCAGGCGCGAGCACAGTCGCGCCCAGCCAGCGCCAGGCCACAAAAAGAGGATCGCCAACAGCGCAATGGTCAGTGCGCCGAACGCCGCCAGACTTACGGAAACCAGCGTTGCCAGCAACGCCTGCGGGAGTTGAGGATCGTCAAACAGCGCCAGCCAGTGCGTGGTGCTAAGCGCTGGGGCTAGCAGAGAGAACGTTGCAGGCACCAGCGGCAGATAAACTGCCGTCATGATGCCCCACAGCAACAGAATTAATGCGTACCGTAGCGGCGTAGCCATTCTTGTTCCAGAGCGTTTACCCAGGCTGCATGTGGTTCTGGCAGTACGGCAGGGAGTCCTTGCGGGATATACGCCAGCAGGGCGTCACGCTGTTCGTCTGGCAGTTTTTGCGGATCAAGCACCGAAGGATCTCCCCAGATAGCAGGGTCAGCTTTACGCAGTTGCGCTTCGGGAGACAGCAGAAAGTTTGCCACGACTTTGGCTCCAGCGCTGGCGCGGGCATTCGCCGGAATAGTGACAAAATGCACGTTGCCGATCATGCCCTGTGAGAAACCAAAACTATAGCTGGTTTTGGGTAATTCGCCGCTGGCCACTTTTTGCTGCGCGTGGGCTGGGTTAAAGGTCAATGATAAACGCAGCGTACCGGTATTCAGCAACGCATCCATCCGCGCAGGCGTGGGCGGAAAATCTTTGCCTTCACGCCATAGTACAGGGTGTAGAGCGTCAAGATAATGCCATAATGGAGCGGTAACGTTGGCGAATGTGGCGGCATTCGGCGCAACTTTCAATGCTTGCGGTTCCGTGGTGAGCATAATCAACAACTGCTCGAGAAAAGCCGTTCCGGTAAAGTCTGGTGGGCGCGGGTAGGTTACTGTGCCAGGATGCGCCTGCGCAAATTCAAGTAACGCCTGCGGGGATTGTGGCGGTTGGGCGGTAAGATCGCGCCGGGCAATGAGGGTTAGCTGTGCACCGCCCCATGGCGATTCTGCCCCTTCCGTGGGGATGGCAAAGTCTTCACTGATCGGTTTCCGGGTATCAACATAGCGCCAGTTAGGCAACGCCTGCGCCCACTGGGTTTGCAGCAGACCCGCTTCTTTTAATGTGCGGAAGTTTTCACCGTTTACCCACAATAAGTCGACAGATCCGCCGGTTGTTCGCCCGGACGCCGCCTCGGTCTGGATGCGTTTAACGGCGTCGGCGGCATCCGCCAGCCGCACAATTTTCAGGTTAATGGCATAGTGCGTTTTCATCTCGCCGCTAACCCAGTCGAGATACTGATTAACGGCGTTATCGCCACCCCAGGCGTTGAACCATACCGTCTGACCGCGGGCGTCATTTTTGATTTGCTGCCAGCTGGCGTCCTGGGAAAAAGCCGCCAGCGGGCAGAGCAGCAAACTCAGGCACAATAAGCAGTAACGCATAATATCTCCATTGCTAAAAATGGCGTATGTCTCAGGTTTTCTTCCGTTGACGCTCAAGGTAAAGGCTTCTTGCTCCTGCAATCACCACGCTCAGGGCAAACAGGATGAACAGGCCGGTAACAAACCAAAATGTACCGCCGGTTAACAGGCTACCGGCCCACGAATAGACAATCGTGGCGGGTAACTGACCGAAGCCGGTGGCGAAGAGAAAGTGGCGAAAACGAATCGAGGTCAGGCCTGCGGCATAGCTTACCGGGTCGAAGGGCACAAAAGGCAACAGGCGACAGATGAGAATAGTGTGCTTGCCATAACGTTCGAAAAAAGTGTCCATGTTGTTCAGCACTGTTTTCCCGGTCAGCTTTTCCACCGCACTGCGACCCAAAACGCGGGCAATAAAAAAGCACAGCGCTGCGCCGACCATCGCGCTGCTCCAGGACAGTACGCCGCCCCAAAACGCGCCAAACAGCGAGGCATTGGCAAATGTAATCACAAAGGCGGGAAGCGGCGCGACGATGGCCTGTAAGATCATCAGGAAGAACGATACAACCGCCGCCTGGGTCCCATACGAACGAATGAAGTTCTCGAGAGCGTGTTGATCCAGCGTAGTAAACGCCGCCAGGCTGTCCCGGAGAAAATCACTGACGCCAGGTATCCACATCCATGCCATCAGCGCGAGCAGCAGCACAACTATTAATCCTGTCCGGTAATAGCGGGTTAATCGCGCTTTGTTCAGCTTTGTCATTTACCTGCACACTCGTGGCTGGACGACGGATCGATATGTTTATATCTGGCCCAGGCTTTTGCCGCCTGAATAAGAATGAATAACGCCAGGCCCGCAACGCTGAGTTTGCCGACAAATGCCAGAGTCATGCCTTCGCTGGCCAGTTCGTGCGACATCAGCGTATAGATAAAGATGCCGGGCAAGGTGGTTACCGCAGATATCACCGTAAATGACCAGAACGGAATAGCCGTCAGTCCATAGGCGTAATTTTGAATATTATAGGGGAACAGTGGGACGAGTCGGGTGAGGATCAGAAAGTCCAATCCGCTATGGGCAATGCCTTTCTCGATTGCTTGAAAAGTCGCCGTGTGCCCAACGTATTTCAGCAGTAGATCCCGACCAAGCCAGCGAGCCAGCAAAAACGACAGCGCCGAGGCGACGGTTGCCGCCACTAACGAGACAAGCGTCCCTGTGACAGGGCCAAACAGCACACCGCCGACGATCACCAGAATGCTGCCGGGGATCAGACACAGCGCCGCGATGATGAACAGCAATATATAAAGCGTATAGCCGAACATGCCGCTTTGGCGGATGACGTCTTGTAAATGCTGGAAATTGGTTATCAGGTCGGTCAGGCCGAAATAATGGAAAACTCCCGCCAGAATGCAGAACAGGACCGCGACGATCAGCAGCCGGTATTCTGCGTTATGCGAACTTCTTTTTCATGGGGGTTCTCCTGTAAAACCGAGTGTAACGCAGCGTTTTCGTCAGCGAAAAGTGCGCGCGAAGATATAATAAATTCCCGGACACAACAATGTATTACCGTCGATTTATTGATTTTACACAGAATAAACAGACTCTCCAGGCGAGGCCCGGAGAGTGAAAAATCGCAGGAGGTCAGACGCGGAATTTAGCCCATACCGGCGCATGATCGGACGGTTTTTCCATGCTGCGGATCTCATAGTCGATGCCGGTTTCTTCGCAGCGCTCCGCCAGTGGGTTGCTCGCTAACAGCAGATCGATACGCAGGCCACGGTTATCATCAAAGCCTTTTGAGCGGTAATCAAACCACGAGAACTGGTCATTTTTTTCAGGATAAGCATGACGATAGGTATCCACCAGGCCCCAGCCCAGCAGACGCTCCATCCACTCACGCTCTTCCGGCAGGAAGGAACATTTACCGGTACGCAGCCAGCGTTTACGGTTTTCCTCGCCAATGCCGATATCGAGATCGGTTGGGCTGATGTTCATATCGCCCATGATCAATACCGGATTGTCGCGTTTCAGTTCAGTCTCCAGATAGTTTTGTAGATTCTGGTAAAACGCGGCCTTGGCCGGAAATTTGGTTTCGTGGTCACGGCTTTCGCCCTGCGGGAAATAGCCGTTGATCACGGTAATGCTGCCCAGAGGGGATGGGATTTCCGCCATGATGATACGACGCTGCGCTTCTTCGCCATCGTCCGGGAAGCCACGACGCACTGCGATTGGCGTTTCTTTCGTTAGCAGCGCCACGCCGTAATGACCTTTCTGACCATGATAAAAGACGTTGTAACCCAGCTTTGCTACCTCTTCGAGAGGGAACATGTCGTCGTGGACTTTTGTCTCCTGTAAGCCAATCACATCCGGTTGGTGTTTTTCGACAATGGCTGCCAGTTGATGAGGACGGGCACGCAGGCCGTTGATATTAAAAGAGACAAATTTCATAGTCGCTGCCGTTTTGCAAGATGAATAGTGCAAGGATGGTAGCAGAATTTCCGCTGGCTGACTGCTTCTTGTCACCTGATTCCAACAATGATTGCCAATGGTGTTAACGATGGAGCAAAAACTGCACCGTTTTGGCGCGAGGCGCGTCAGAACAGAGCAATAATTTCCGATAAATTTCGTATACGATCACAATTCCAGAATTATATTTGGCAACTGAATAAAACTGCGGTTTTTCCTCTATTTAGTCGCCTGATGCGCGAACATATTCACTTTTTATGCGCATAAAGTGAATATCGCCACGTTGTAACCTGTTGATATTCCGTCACCGACCTTTGTTTATGCACTTTTTTTGCTGGCTGGCACGAACCCTGCAATCTACATTTACACCGCAAACACTATATTTATTAACATATAAATAACTTTTTATTTACCGTTGAGGTCGCTATGTCTCTGTCAATTACGCGTGAAAATTTTGATGAATGGATGATGCCCGTATACGCTCCGGCTCCTTTTATTCCGGTGCGTGGTGAAGGTTCACGTCTGTGGGATCAGCAGGGTAAAGAGTATATCGATTTCGCGGGAGGCATTGCGGTTAACGCGCTGGGGCACGCCCATCCGGCTTTGCGCGAGGCATTAAACGACCAGGCGAGCAAATTCTGGCACACAGGAAATGGCTACACCAACGAGCCGGTGCTGCGTCTGGCGAAAAAGCTGATTGACGCCACCTTCGCCGAGCGTGTTTTCTTCTGTAACTCCGGCGCGGAGGCAAACGAAGCGGCATTAAAGCTGGCGCGTAAATTTGCTCACGATCGTTTTGGCAGCCAGAAGAGCGGCATCGTGGCGTTTAAAAATGCTTTCCATGGCCGCACGCTGTTCACCGTCAGCGCCGGAGGACAGCCTGCTTATTCACAAGATTTCGCGCCGCTGCCGCCGGATATCCGCCATGCCGTCTACAACGATCTCGACTCAGCCCGCCAACTGATTGATGACACCACCTGTGCGGTCATCGTTGAACCGGTGCAGGGTGAAGGTGGCGTAGTACCGGCAACAAATGAATTCTTACAGGGGCTGCGTGAATTATGCGATCGCCACAATGCGCTGCTGATTTTTGACGAAGTCCAGACCGGAGTAGGCCGTACCGGCGAACTGTATGCCTATATGCACTATGGCGTTACGCCAGATCTGCTGACGACAGCCAAAGCGTTGGGCGGCGGTTTCCCCATCGGCGCGTTATTGGCGACGGCAGACTGTGCCAGCGTGATGACGGTTGGTACGCACGGTACAACATACGGCGGAAACCCGCTGGCCACGGCGGTGGCGGGCAAACTGCTGGAGATTGTTAACACCCCGGATATGCTCAACGGTGTTAAGCAGCGCCACGACTGGTTTGTGGAGCGTATTAACGCCATTAACGAACGTTTTGGACTGTTTAGTGAAATTCGTGGGCTCGGCCTGCTGATCGGCTGCGTACTGAACGCGGAATTTGCCGGGAAAGCGAAACTCATCTCGCAAGAGGCGGCCAATGCCGGAGTGATGGTGCTGATCGCCGGCGCTAACGTGGTGCGCTTTGCGCCAGCGTTAAACGTCAGCGAAGAAGAGGTTGCTAGCGGACTGGATCGTTTTGCGCTGGCCTGCGAACGCATTAAAGCAGGAGGTTCATCATGATGGTGATTCGTCCTATTGAACGCGCTGATATCACCGCGCTGATGCAACTGGCCGGTAAGACCGGCGGTGGGCTGACCTCGTTACCGGCCAATGAAGCCACGCTGATGGAGCGTATCGAGCGCTCGCTACAAACCTGGCGCGGTGAGTTGCCGAAAAGTGAGCAAGGCTATGTTTTTGTCCTTGAAGACAGCGCCAGCGGAACCGTGGCAGGGATTTGTGCCATCGAAGTGGCGGTGGGGCTTAACGATCCCTGGTACAACTACCGGGTTGGCACGCTGGTGCACGCCTCGAAAGAACTGAACGTATATAACGCGCTGCCGACGCTGTTTCTGAGTAACGATCACACGGGTAGCAGCGAGCTTTGCTCTCTGTTCCTCGATCCCGACTGGCGTAAAGAGGGCAACGGCTATTTGTTGTCTAAGTCGCGCTTTATGTTTATGGCGGCATTTCGTGACCGGTTTAATGAAAAGGTCGTGGCCGAGATGCGCGGCGTAATCGATGAGCACGGTTACTCCCCCTTCTGGGAAAGCCTCGGCAAACGCTTTTTCTCCATGGAATTCAGCCGGGCGGATTTTCTCTGCGGCACCGGACAAAAAGCCTTTATTGCTGAACTGATGCCCAAGCATCCTATTTATACCCATTTCTTGTCTGATGAAGCGCAAAGCGTAATTGGTCAGGTACATCCGCAAACCGCACCAGCGCGAGCGGTGCTGGAGAAAGAAGGATTTCGCTACCGCAATTATGTCGACATTTTCGACGGCGGGCCGACGCTGGAATGCGATATCGACCGGGTAAGGGCGATTCGTAAAAGCAGACTGGTGGAGGTGGCGGAAGGTCAGCCTGCAACCGGCGATTACCCGGCCTGTCTGGTCGCCAATGAAAACTATCAAAACTTCCGCGTCATGTTGGTTCGCGCTGACCCGGATACCCAACGTCTGGTACTGACGGCGGCGCAACTGGACGCCCTGAAATGTCACGCGGGCGACCATGTACGTTTTGTGCGTCTTTGTGCAGAGGAGAAAACAGCATGACATTATGGATAAACGGCGACTGGGTGACGGGGCTTGGCGAGCGTCGGGTGAAAACGAATCCGGTAAGCGGTGATGTGCTGTGGCAGGGCAATGACGCCGATGCAACCCAGGTGGCGCAGGCGTGCCGGGCTGCGCGCGCAGCCTTTGCCGGTTGGGCTAAACACCCCTTTAGCGCACGTCAGGCTATTGTTGAAAAATTTGCCTCATTGCTGGAAAGCAATAAAGCCGAGTTAACGCAGATTATCGCCCGGGAAACCGGCAAACCGCGCTGGGAAGCCGCCACGGAACTGACGGCGATGATCAATAAAATTGCTATCTCTGTGCAAGCTTACCATGCGCGTACCGGGGAGCAGCACAGTGAACTACCGGATGGCGCGGCGACGTTACGCCATCGACCGCACGGCGTGCTGGCGGTATTTGGCCCGTATAACTTCCCAGGCCATTTGCCCAATGGCCATATTGTTCCGGCTCTGCTGGCAGGCAACACGTTGATTTTCAAGCCCAGCGAGCTGACGCCGTGGACCGGTGAAGCCGTGACAAAACTGTGGCAACAGGCGGGCTTGCCGCCGGGCGTGCTGAACCTGGTGCAGGGCGGACGCGAAACGGGGCAGGCGCTGAGCGCGTTGGATGATCTGGATGGTCTGCTGTTTACCGGCAGTGCCAATACCGGTTATCAGCTGCATCGACAGTTATCCGGCCAGCCAGAAAAAATCCTTGCGCTGGAGATGGGCGGCAACAACCCGCTGATCATTGAGAACCTGGAAGATATAGATGCGGCAGTACATCTGACCATTCAATCCGCATTTGTCACCGCCGGGCAGCGTTGTACCTGCGCCCGTCGCCTGTTGGTTAAAAACGGCGCGCAGGGGGACGCGTTCCTCGCGCGTCTGGTGGAAGTCAGCCAACGTTTAATGCCGGGTCACTGGGATGCAGAACCGCAGCCGTTTTTAGGTGGGCTGATTTCTGAACAGGCTGCACAGCACGTTTATGATGCCTGGCAACGTCTGACGTCGTTGGGGGGGCACACGCTGCTGGCGCCACGCATGGTGAAAGCCGGAACGTCGCTGCTGACCCCTGGTATTATTGAACTGACCGACGTGGCAAACGTACCCGATGAAGAGGTTTTTGGTCCTCTGCTCGGCGTCTGGCGCTACGACAGCTTTGATGACGCGATTCGTATGGCGAACAACACCCGCTTTGGGTTGTCTTGCGGGCTGGTTTCACCCGATCGCAGCCAGTTTGATCAGCTTCTGCTGGAGGCGCGGGCCGGGATTGTTAACTGGAATAAACCGTTAACCGGCGCGGCAAGCACCGCGCCGTTTGGTGGCGTGGGCGCTTCCGGCAACCATCGCGCCAGCGCGTGGTATGCCGCCGATTATTGCGCCTGGCCGATGGCGAGCCTGGAATCGCCGGCCTTAACTCTGCCGTCGGCGCTCAGCCCCGGTCTGGATTTCTCTCGCGAGGATAAACGATGAAAGCGCGTGAGGTAAATTTCGATGGTCTGGTGGGGCTGACCCATCACTATGCGGGACTGTCATTTGGTAATGAGGCTTCGACCAGCCATCGTTTTCAGGTGTCGAACCCTCGTCTGGCGGCGAAGCAGGGGTTGTTAAAAATGAAAGCGCTGGCGGATGCGGGATTCCCTCAGGCGGTGATCCCGCCTCATGAACGTCCCTATATCCCGGCGCTGCGTCAGTTGGGCTTTTGCGGCAGTGATGAGCAGATTCTGGACAAGGTGGCGCGTCAGGCGCCGCACTGGCTCTCCAGCGCCAGCTCCGCATCACCTATGTGGGTGGCGAATGCGGCAACGGTCTGTCCTTCGGCAGATTCACTGGACGGAAAAGTGCATCTGACGGTGGCGAATCTGAATAATAAGTTCCACCGTTCGCTGGAAGCGCCGACGACCGAAGCGTTGTTACGCTCGATTTT
Source organism: Citrobacter sp. wls706 (assembly GCF_005281305.1). Taxonomy (NCBI): domain Bacteria; kingdom Pseudomonadati; phylum Pseudomonadota; class Gammaproteobacteria; order Enterobacterales; family Enterobacteriaceae; genus Citrobacter; species Citrobacter sp. wls706. The sequence continues at coordinate 262,423 of NZ_SZXG01000031.1, forward strand.
CCGCGATGAAAGTACCTTTGCGATTCACGGCGCGTTGCCTCAGGTTGCTTTGTTTGGTGATGAAGGGGCGGCAAACCATAACCGACTCGGCGGGGACTATGGCGATCCCGGCGTACAACTGTTTATTTACGGTCGTGAAGAGGGGAACGCGTCACAGCCGAGGCGCTACCCGGCGAGGCAATCCCGTGAAGCCAGTGAAGCCGTAGCCCGACTCAATCAGGTCAATCCACATCAGCTTGTTTTTGCTCAGCAAAACCCGGACGTCATCGATCTTGGCGTGTTTCATAACGATGTGATTGCGGTGTCGAATCGTCAGGTGCTGTTTTGTCATCAGCAGGCGTTTGTCAGACAGCAAGCGTTGTTAGAGCAACTACGACGTCAGGTGGCTGGTTTTACTGCGCTGGAAGTTCCGACCGCAGAGGTGTCGGTGCAGGATGCGGTAACGACCTATCTGTTTAACAGCCAATTACTGAGTCGTGACGACGGTTCGATGATGCTGGTTTTACCGCAGGAATGTCGGGAGCATGCTGGCGTGTGGCGATATCTGAGCCGCTTGCTTGCAGATGACAATCCGATCGATGACCTGCGGGTCTTTGATTTGCGCGAAAGCATGTCCAACGGCGGCGGCCCGGCTTGTTTACGCCTGCGAGTGGTGCTTACCCCACAGGAGCTGCAGGCCGTGAATCCGGCGGTTATCATGAACGACACGCTGTTCAATACGCTGAATAACTGGGTCGACCGCTACTATCGCGATCGCCTTGTCGCAACGGACCTTGCGGATCCGCAGTTGTTGCGCGAAGGGCGTGAAGCGTTGGATTCACTGACGCAATTGCTCAATCTCGGCTCTGTTTATCCCTTCCAGCAGGAGACAACGAGCCATGGATAATTTTCTGGCCCTGACACTCGCGGGTAGCGTACCGGAGAAAACGCAGGGCACAATTCACGGTTTTGTCTGGCAATGGCTTGGTCACGGGGTGCTGGAACTGACACCAACTGCGCCGGTTGAACAGTCGCTGGTGCTTTCTGCGGGGATTCACGGCAATGAAACCGCGCCGGTAGAAATACTTGATTCATTGCTGACCAGACTGTTTAACGGTGAGCTGGCGCTAACATGGCGCCTGCTGGTGATTCTCGGTAATCCGCAGGCGCTGGCTGCGGGGAAACGTTATTGTCATAGCGACCTGAACCGTATGTTTGGTGGCCGGTGGCAGAGTTTTGCCGAGAGTGAAGAAACGCATAGAGCTCATGAGCTTGAGCTGTGTCTGGAAGATTTTTACTCGCGCGCGAAAGAGCCTGTGCGCTGGCATCTGGATCTTCACACCGCGATTCGCGGCTCACAGCATCTGCGCTTTGGCGTGTTGCCACAACGCAACGTTGCCTGGGACGAAAATTTTCTGGGTTGGCTCGGTGATGCGGGGCTGGAGGCATTGGTTTTCCACCAGACCCCTGGCGGCACCTTCACCCATTTTAGCGCTGAACATTTTGGCGCGCTGGCCTGTACGCTGGAGCTGGGTAAAGCGCTGCCGTTCGGGCAAAACGATCTGACCCAGTTTGCACGCACTGCAGATGCGATGGCGAAGCTGCTGCGGGGCGAGCGAGTGTCTACGGGAGAAACCTCCCCGCTGCGCTACCGTGTGGTCTCTCAGATAACACGGCGGAGCGACGATTTTATTCTCCACATGGATAACCAGACGCTCAACTTTACCCCTTTTACCGAGGGAACGTTACTGGCGCAGGACGGAGATGAACGTTTTATCGTCACCCATGACGTTGAATACGTTCTTTTTCCGAACCCAAACGTGGCCTGTGGTTTACGGGCCGGATTGATGCTCGAAAGGTTTTGATAAATATAACCGCCCTCAGGTTTATTTCTGAGGGCTTATTTTTACGTGCGCTTTAGCTTTATTACGGATTATTCCTGGTAAGTTGCTTCCTTAATAATCACAGTTCAGGTATAGTTCTTCATAATTCTTTCAAAATCATCTGGTTGTAATTTTTCATTTCAACTCTGCGCAATTTATTCTTTTTTTCTCCATAATTGATGAAAGTTTGTTTTTTACACTTTCATTGTTTTACCGTTGCTCTGATTAATTGACGCTTAAGCCGGTAAAGTTAATCTCGTCAACACGACATCACATTGCATAAGAGTCGCATGAATGTCGTAAAAATAACTGAAAGAAAGGATAGAAATTATGCGTAAACTGACTGCTCTGTTTGTTGCCTCTACCCTGGCGCTGGGCGCTGCAAACCTGGCCCATGCTGCTGACACCACAACAGCTGCGCCAGCGGATGCCAAACCAATGATGCATCACAACGGGAAGTTCGCCCCGCATCACGACATGATGCTCAAAGACCTGAACCTGACCGACGCGCAGAAACAGCAGATTCGCGAAATTATGAAAGGTCAGCGCGATCAGATGAAACGTCCGCCGCTGGAAGAACGCCGCGCAATGCACGACATCATCGCCAGCGATAGCTTCGATAAAGCGAAAGCCGAAGCGCAGATTGCGAAGATGGAAGAACAGCGCAAAGCCAACATGCTGGCGCACATGGAAACCCAGAACAAGATTTACAACATTCTGACGCCGGAACAGAAAAAGCAGTTTAATGCCAATTTTGAGAAGCGTCTGACAGAACGCGCAGCGCAGAAAGGTAAAATGCCGGAAGCTGCTGAGTAAACGCCAGGCGTCTACACTAAATTAGTCATGCTGTGTCGGCGTTCAGTGCCGCACAGTGTGCAACAAACTCAAGACCGCCGCTCTTGTCCACAACACGTTTAACGATGTGGGCAGGATCGGCGGTTTTTTCTTTCTCTCCAGGATGATGCGTTAATCTTTTTTGCAAAATACCGTATTCAGCGCTAAGGCTAACCAACCCTGTTGCCGATAACGATACTCTGCAGGGTGAATATCACAATGATGATTTATGGCTGGTTGTTTACGGCAGGTCGCCGTGCTACGCCTTTCTGGAGGGATGATGGAATATTTTGATATCCGCAAAATGCCGGTCAGTCTGTGGCGCAATGGGGCGGGAGAAACGCGTGAGATTTGCTGTTTTCCGCCAGCAACACGCGATTTTCACTGGCGGGCGAGTATCGCCTCCCTTGCAGCGAACGGAGAGTTTTCTCTTTTCCCGGGCGTAGAACGCGTTATTACCTTGCTGGAAGGAGGTGAAGTGACCCTGGAAGAGGCGAACATGTTCACTCACACCCTGAAGCAGCATCAACCTTTTACTTTTGCTGGTGACAAGGTAGTAAAAGCAAAGCTGACGGAAGGGCAGATGTCGATGGATTTTAATATCATGACCCGACGAGATGTTTGCCAGGCGAAAGTCAGAGTTGCCGATCGCACTTTTACGACCTTTGGTTCTCGTGGCGGCGTTGTGTTTGTTATCAGTGGCGCCTGGCAATTGGGTGAGAAGCTGCTGACGGCCGATCAGGGCGCGAGCTGGCACGACGGTAAACACACCCTGCGCCTGTTGGAGCGCGAGGGGAAACTGCTGTTCAGCGAGATTAACTGGATGCCGGGACACTCTCCGGATTCAGTTCAATAATGTCGTATTTGCCAGACAAAACAGGCCGGCAGAGAATTTTGTAGCCATCATGGTCAAAGCCAGCCGGCATTCTCGCCAGGGTTGTCGCCTCATCCAGCGTTGCAACGGCGCCCAGCCAAAACCAGTTATTGATGATATGGTACTGAGTCATTTCAGCGCGGGTTTCTTGCAGCGCAATGGCATTGTTCCACGGCCAGCAGATGACGCGTACTCTTTCCAGCGCCTCAAGCAGGCGCGAATGATGCGCCTGCGGGCTCTCTTTCCCACAGCACGCTCCGGCGCAGCGCTTTAGCGCTGAGCGAAAGCAGGCGCGCCCGCGACTCAGGGGCTCCAGCCCCAACAGGCCGTAGCACAGTTGCTGTTCATCGGCGATGCTTTGCAATGTTTGTAGCGCGGCACGACGATTGGCAAACAAACCAAACAGATTGGGGGCATGGGAGAAATCAATATCTCGTGCGTAAACAACCTGCACAGTCTGGTCGGTGAGCTGCAGGGCGCAAAGCTGACGATTGCGCCGCAGACGTTTGTTAAACAGAGGCTGTTGCTCTTTGATCAGCCGCGCCTCTAACAGTAGGGCGCCAATTTCTCCAGCCGTACAAATCCAGCTAATGCGTTTGGACTGGCGCAGCATTGCCGCTTCGTCCGTGGTACGCAGGTGCGACAACACGCGGCTGCGAATATTAACACTTTTGCCTATATAAAGCGGCATGGTGTCGCTTTCGCTATGAAACAGATAGACGCCGGGCACAGCGGGAAGCGCACTCAAAAATGGGCGCAGGTGCTCAGGATATTCATAAATTGCTGCTGCCTCTAATGTCAGGCGAGGGGCTGATTGACGGCGTACCACTTTTCACTCCGCTGCTGGTTATCCATCCAGTATAACAGCTGAGAGGCGATTTAAAAAGCGGCATGGCCATGCCCCTTAGGCCGGAGAGCAGCAAGAGGGGCGCTATCCGGCCTGAGGCAGAAAAAATTACGCTTTTTTCCAGAAATCATCAAACACGGTGATGGGTGGGCGACGTTTGTGCTCAGTCTTCACGTACCAACCTTCAATTATTTTCGCGACGTCGGCAGCCAGGGTTTTTCCTTCCAGATAATCGTCGATGTTGTCATAGCTCACGCCCAATGCGGCTTCATCCGGCAGAGAAGGGCGATCGTCTTCAAGATCGGCGGTCGGTGCTTTCTTATATAAATGTTCCGGGCAACCCAGCGCGGCAAGCAGTTGTTTACCCTGGCGTTTGTTCAGGCGGAATATTGGGTTGATGTCAGTACCGCCATCGCCATATTTGGTGAAGAATCCGGTGATGGCTTCTGCTGCATGATCGGTACCCACGACAACGCCGCTGGTCATACCGGCGATGCTGTATTGCGCCTTCATACGTTCACGTGCTTTTTCATTGCCACGCACAAAATCACTCAGCTCAATACCCGCCTCGCGCAGCGCCTGCTCGCTGGCCAGCACCGCACCTTTAATATTGACGGTGAGTACGCGGTCCGGTTGTATAAAGGCAATGGCGTCCTGGCAATCCTGTTCGTCAGCCTGAACGCCATATGGTAAACGCACCGCAATAAACTGTAGCGCGTCATTCCCTGTTTCCTGGCGGAGCTCGGAAATGGCCATTTGGCAGAGCTTCCCGGCGAGTGTTGAGTCTTGTCCGCCGCTAATTCCTAACACCAGTGATTTCAGAAAGGGGTAAGTTTGCAGGTATGATTTGAGGAAATCTACGCTGCGACGAATTTCCTCTTCTGCATTAATGTGCGGTTTTGCGCCAAGCGCTTTGATTATCTCTTGCTGCAGAGTCATGCAACCCCCTGTGAAAAATAAAATGATAAAAAATGATATGTTAAAGCTAACGCGTTGAGGCCCAAACGACAAGGGATGCAAGCCTGATATAACATCATTTTGTTTTAATAGAATTTTCCGAAACGGCCTAAGTATCATCTGATTGCTTGAAAAATGTGTTGTTGTGCTCCAGGCTTACATAACACGCTGAAAAACAAGAGGACGAAAAAATGAACAAGAATCTAACAGGAATTCTGGGTGCAGCGGCTGTTTTGACTATGCTGGCGGGGTGTACGGCCTATGATCGTACCAAAGACCAATTTGTTCAGCCCGTAGTGAAGGATGTGAAGAAAGGGATGAGCCGGGCGCAAGTCGCGCAGATTGCCGGTAAGCCTTCTTCAGAAGTAAGCATGATCCATGCGCGCGGGACCTGTCAGACCTACATCCTGGGTCAACGAGATGGTAAAGCTGAAACCTATTTTGTTGCTTTAGACGATACCGGCCATGTGATTAACTCTGGCTACCAGACCTGCGCAGAGTACGACACAGACCCACAGGCAGCGAAGTAGTAACAACTGTTTATTGCCTGAGCACTCTGAACAACCGGCCATCGCGCCGGTTTTTTTGTGCCGCACGATCTTATTTATTGCCGCGAATTATTTGCCCGAAATGTGAGGGGGGTCATAACGACAGGTCAAGGAGAGACAATTTAGTTGGTCAAGGAAATACCATCCACCGGTACAATCCCGTATACTCGTTTCAGCCACCTAAAAAAGTAATTTAGCTGACGCAAGTTACCCAGAGCATGGATGCAGGTTATGGCTTGCGGAGTGTCTGGTTGACAGATAATCGCACATGAGGATCGTTTTAATGGAAAAGAAACACATTTATCTGTTTTGTTCTGCGGGCATGTCGACTTCATTGTTGGTTTCGAAGATGCGTGCTCAGGCCGAAAAATACGAAGTGCCGGTTATTATTGAAGCGTTTCCTGAAACGCTGGCTGGAGAAAAAGGCCCAGCGGCCGATGTTGTGTTATTAGGTCCACAAATTGCTTATATGTTGCCCGAAATTCAGCGTTTGTTACCCAACAAGCCTGTGGAAGTGATTGACTCGCTGCTGTATGGCAAAGTCGATGGTTTAGGCGTGCTTAAGGCTGCTGTTGCAGCAATTAAAAAAGCCGCAGCAAATTAATTATTTTATTTTAATTTTTCCCGTCAAAGAGTTATTTCATTAACATTCACCGCAATTATTAATTGCGGTATTTAAGGGTATTTTTCTATGAGTAACGCTATTGCTTCACTTGAAAAGGTACTCCTTCCTTTTGCTGTAAAAATTGGAAAGCAGCCACACGTTAATGCAATCAAAAACGGTTTTATTCGTTTGATGCCGTTAACCCTCGCAGGGGCAATGTTTGTATTAATTAATAACGTTTTCCTGAGCTTTGGGGAGGGGTCGTTTTTTTATTCGATGGGCATTCGACTTGATGCTTCAACTATTGAAACGCTGAATAGTTTGAAGGGCATCGGTGGAAACGTCTATAACGGTACGTTGGGTATCATGTCCTTGATGGCGCCGTTCTTTATCGGTATGGCGCTGGCGGAAGAACGAAAGGTCGACTCACTGGCTGCCGGGTTGTTATCTGTCGCCGCGTTTATGACCGTAACGCCATATAGCGTGGGTGAAGCCTATGCTGTTGGTGCTAACTGGTTGGGTGGTGCCAATATTATTTCCGGTATTATTATCGGCCTGGTGGTCGCGGAAATGTTCACTTTTGTGGTCCATCGTAATTGGGTGATTAAATTACCTGATAGCGTACCAACGTCCGTATCGCGTTCCTTCTCTGCGCTGATTCCTGGCTTCCTTATTCTCTCGATTATGGGGATCATCGCCTGGGCGTTGAACACCTGGGGTACCAACTTCCATCAGATCATTATGGATTCCATTTCAACGCCGCTGGCATCGCTGGGTAGCGTAGTGGGTTGGGCCTATGTGATTTTTGTTCCGCTGCTGTGGTTCTTTGGTATTCACGGTTCTTTGGCGCTGACTGCGTTGGACAGCGGAATCATGACGCCATGGGCGCTGGAAAACATCTCTATCTACCAACAGTTTGGTTCCGTAGACGCCGCGCTGGAAGCCGGTAAGACGTTCCACGTCTGGGCGAAACCGATGCTCGACTCCTATATTTTCCTTGGGGGTAGCGGGGCAACGTTGGGTCTGATTATCGCTATCTTCCTGGCCTCGCGTCGTCCAGACTATCGTCAGGTTGCTAAGCTGGCACTGCCGTCAGGTCTGTTCCAGATTAACGAACCAATCCTGTTCGGTCTGCCGATCATCATGAACCCGGTTATGTTTATTCCGTTCATTCTGGTGCAGCCGATTCTGGCGGCGATTACGCTGGCAGCTTACTACTCAGGCATTATTCCACCGATTACCAACATCGCACCGTGGACCATGCCAACCGGTTTGGGCGCGTTCTTTAACACCAACGGTAGCGTCGCCGCTCTGCTGGTCGCGCTGTTCAACCTCGGTATCGCAACGCTGGTTTACCTGCCGTTCGTGGTGGTAGCCAACAAAGCTCAGAACGTTATTGATCAAGAAGAAAGCGAAGAAGATATCGCTAACGCATTGAAATTCTAAATTTAATCCGGCATGGCTTCACCGTCATGCCGGACTGAACCAGAGGAAAAAAGTATGTTGGATATCGAGAATATCGTCGACACGCAGTCAGAAGCAGAAGAACTTGAAGAAGTGGTGATGGGGCTCATCATCAATTCGGGTCAGGCGCGTAGCCTGGCATACGGCGCGCTCAAAATGGCCAAGCAGGGTGATTTTGAAGCAGCGAAGACCATGATGGATCAGTCTCGCCTGGCGTTGAACGAAGCTCACCTCGTGCAAACGAAATTGATTGAAGGCGATCAGGGCGAAGGTAAAATGAAAGTCAGCCTGGTGCTGGTCCACGCACAGGATCACCTGATGACGTCGATGCTGGCGCGCGAGCTGGTCACTGAACTGATTGAACTTCACGAGAAGCTGAAATAGCGAGGAGTGCACAATGCAGCTACAGATTAACGCACCGGAAATCAAAACCGTCTATGAACAGCAACTGTTTAATGGCAAAAATTTCCATGTGTTCATCTATAACAAAACTGAGAGCATCAGTGGGCTGCATCAGCATGACTACTATGAATTTACGCTGGTTTTAACCGGACGCTATTATCAGGAAATCAACGGTAAACGCGTATTGCTTGAGCGCGGGGACTTTGTTTTTATCCCGTTGGGATCGCATCACCAGAGTTTCTATGATTTCGGTGCGACAAGGATCCTCAACGTCGGTATCAGTAAACGTTTTTTTGAACAGCACTACCACCCGCTGCTGCCATTTTGTTTCGTTGCATCGCAGGTCTATCGGGCGAATAACTCGTTTCTTACCTACATTGAAACGGTTATTGCATCACTGAACTTTCGTGAGAGCGGACTCGATGAATTTGTAGAAGTGGTCACCTTCTATATTATTAATCGACTGCGCCATCATCGCGAAGAGCAGGTGCTGGATGATATTCCTCAGTGGCTCAAAACCACCGTCGAGACCATGCACGACAAACGGCAGTTTAGCGAGAATGCGCTGGAAAATATGGTACATCTGTCCGCGAAATCCCAGGAGTATCTGACCCGCGCAACCCAGCGTTATTACAGCAAAACGCCGATGCAGATCATTAATGAAATTCGCATTAATTTTGCTAAAAAACAGCTGGAAATGACTAACTATTCTGTAACGGATATTGCTTATGAGTCTGGTTACAGTAGTCCAAGTTTGTTTATTAAAACGTTTAAAAAACTGACGTCGTTTACGCCAAATAGCTATCGTAAGAAATTAACTGAATTTAATCAGTAGATATTATTTTCCAAAAACTCATTTTTTATAGCTTGCCCTAAATAGCGTCGGGACAGTCACGCTATACCTGACAAACGGGTTGAGCATAATACATGTCAGTGTTTTGACACTGAAGGGAGAACGTATGAGCCAGAAATTAAAAGTCGTCACTATCGGTGGCGGGAGCAGCTACACCCCTGAATTACTTGAAGGCTTTATTAAGCGCTATCACGAATTACCGGTTTCTGAATTGTGGCTGGTTGATGTAGAGGGTGGTAAAGAGAAGCTGGATATTATTTTTGACCTTTGCCAGCGGATGATCGACAAAGCGGGCGTCCCGATGAAGTTGCATAAAACGCTGGATCGCCGCGAAGCGCTGAAAGATGCGGATTTCGTTACCACTCAGCTGCGAGTAGGGCAACTTAAAGCCCGTGAGAAGGATGAGCGTATCCCGCTGAGCCACGGTTATCTGGGACAGGAAACGAACGGTGCGGGCGGTCTGTTCAAAGGTTTGCGTACCATTCCGGTTATTTTTGACATTGTGAAAGATGTGGAAGAACTGTGCCCTAATGCGTGGGTGATTAACTTTACTAACCCGGCCGGGATGGTGACTGAAGCGGTCTATCGTCATACGAATTTCAAGAAATTCATCGGCGTGTGTAATATTCCCGTCGGCATGAAAATGTTCATTAGCGATGTGCTGGCGCTGAAAGAGAGCGATGATTTATCTATCGATCTGTTCGGTCTGAACCATATGGTCTTTATCAAAGATGTACTGGTGAACGGCGTGTCACGTTTTGATGAGCTGCTGGATGGCGTCGCATCGGGCGAATTGAAAGCGTCTACCGTGAAGAACATCTTTGACCTGCCGTTTAGTGAAGGACTGATTCGTTCGCTGAAACTGCTGCCGTGCTCTTATTTGCTCTACTACTTCAAGCCAAAAGAGATGCTGGCGATTGAAATGGGTGAATACTATAAAGGCGGGGCACGCGCTCAGGTGGTACAGAAAGTTGAGAAACAACTCTTTGATCTCTATAAAAATCCTGAGCTGAACGTTAAGCCGAAGGAGCTGGAGCAGCGCGGTGGCGCTTATTACTCTGACGCAGCCTGTGAAGTGATCAACGCTATCTACAACGATAAGCAGACCGAACACTATGTCAACATTCCGCACCATGGGCATGTCGATAACATTCCTGCGGACTGGGCGGTAGAAATGACCTGCACGTTGGGACGCAACGGCGCCACGCCACACCCACGTATTACTCATTTTGATGAGAAAGTCCTTGGTCTTATCTATACCATTAAAGGTTTTGAAGTGGCAGCGAGCAACGCGGCACTGAGCGGCGAGATGAATGACGTGCTGCTGGCACTGAACCTGAGCCCGCTGGTGCATTCTGACCGCGATGCTGAAGTCCTGGCGCGTGAATTGATTCTGGCGCATGAACAATGGCTGCCAAATTTCGCCGGGTGCATTGAGAAACTGAAAAGCGAACAACACTAACTGAGGTCGGCTATGGAACGCGTACTGATTGTGAATGCGGATGATTTTGGCCTGAGTAAAGGACAAAACTACGGCATTGTTGAAGCCTGCCGCAATGGCGTGGTCACCTCGACGACGGCGTTGGTGAATGGCGCGGCGATTGACCATGCGGTACAGCTGAGTCGTGACATACCTGCACTTGCCGTCGGGATGCACTTTGTTCTGACGCTGGGCAGACCGTTGACGCCTATGCCGGGCCTTACACGTGACGGATTGCTGGGGAAATGGATCTGGCAGATGGCAGAGGAAGATGCTTTGCCGCTGGATGAAATTTCGCAAGAGCTGGCCGCACAGTATCAGCGTTTTATAGACCTGTTTGGGCGGGAACCGACGCATCTGGATAGTCATCACCATGTGCATATGTTCCCGCAGATTTTCCCCATTGTCGCAAGCTTTGCAGCCGAACGAGGGATTGCGTTGCGTATCGATCGTCAGGCGGTGTTCCAGGCGTCTGATTTACCCGACCGGTTGCGTACTTCCCAGGGATTCAGCAGCGAGTTTTATGGTGAAGCGATTTCTGAGGCGCTGTTTTTACAAACGCTGGACGCCTCAGCAGACCGGGGAGAGTCCTCACTGGAAGTTATGTGTCATCCAGCCTTTATTGATGACACTATTCGTCAAAGTGCCTACTGTTACCCCCGCTTAACTGAGCTTGACGTACTGACGTCTTCGTCACTGAAATATGCTATTGCGGAGCGCGGTTATCGTCTTGGCAGTTTTCTGAACGTGTAATTCCTGAGTTTGCGGCGCAATTATGCGCCGCATTTTTTTAGGCAGGGATCGCGTCGATTTTTCCGGCTCGCGACCAGACACGATGCGCCGTCATCAGTGTCAGCAAGGTATCCATAAACTGTGCGTCTGCACTGTCCGCTTCTACCACGCCTTCCTCACTCTGATTTGTGATATTCAATGCAGCTTTAAGCTGTCGAGCATCTCCAGCCAGGGCGATAGGTTTAAGGTGTTTATACGCTTCGAGTAAGTAATATTTAGCATCTCCATTCATGGCGATATCCGCGATATTCCCACCCGGAACGATAACCGCATCAACCGTCAGCGACGGCGAGCCGGCAAAGGTGCCCGCGATCGTCAGGACGGAGCCATCGTCGGCAACCACATTACCCATTCTGGAATAGAGCAACCTGGCATGAACGCCTTTCGCCTGCAGGGCCTGCATAATGGTGAGCAGATCGTCCGCCTTTATCTGATCATTGAGCAGAATGGCGACCACGCGGCCTTTGATATCACCTTTTGATCCCGCATATAGACTAAGCGAAGGCGCATTGGTTAATCCGTTGACATCCGGCGGAGGGGAGATCTGGGTTTGCTCTTCGGTCAGCTCAAAACCGAGGTTGCTGGCCACGGACTGCGCCAGCGTAGTATCAATATGCGCCAGATGATCGACCACTCTTTCGCGAATATAAGGCCGGGTCACCTTACTGAGTTCGAAACTGAATCCGCCAATAATATGCTGTTGCTCTATTGGCGTCTGGCTTAACCAGAACAGGCGAGGGTGGGCATAGTATTCGCCGAAAGAGGGGCTACGCTCACGAATTTTATTCCCGTCAATGCGCTCCTGATACGACTCAAATCCACCACGTTTTGGCCCCGGCGGCGTTTCTCGTGGCCAGTTGTCATTGATGGAATTAGGTTCATAGTTGGCGGGATTGGTATCAATATCCATGCGATGCATACCGTCGCGTTGGAAGTTATGATACGGGCAGGTAGGACGATTGATTGGGATTTCATGGAAGTTGGGCCCACCCAGGCGACTGATCTGTGTGTCCGTATACGAGAACAGTCTGCCCTGTAACAGAGGATCATTGGTAAAATCGATGCCCGGAACGATGTGACCGGGATGAAATGCCGCCTGTTCGTTTTCCGCGAAGAAATTGTCCGGGTTGCGGTTTAGTACCATTTTACCGACGCGCTGAACCGGAACCAGCTCTTCCGGGATGAGTTTGGTCGGATCGAGCAGGTCAAAATCGAATTTAAACTCATCTTCCTCCGGGATTAACTGCAGGCCAAGTTCGTATTCCGGGTAATCACCAGCTTCAATTGCCTCCCACAGATCGCGGCGATGGAAATCAGGATCGCGTCCCGTCAGTTTCTGTGCTTCATCCCATACCAGAGAAGCTTTGCCAGCCAGCGGTTTCCAGTGGAAGCGGACGAAAGTGGCTTTCCCCTGCGCATTAATCAGCCGAAAAGTATGGATACCGAAACCTTCCATCGTGCGATAACTGCGAGGGATCCCCCGGTCAGACATCGCCCACATCACGTTGTGCAGGGTTTCAGGTTGCAATGAGACATAATCCCAGAAGGTATCATGAGCGCTTTGGCCCTGCGGGATAGCCCAATGTGGCTCCGGTTTTACGGCATGGACGAAATCCGGGAATTTATGTGCATCCTGAATAAAAAAGATCGGCGTGTTATTTCCTACCAGATCAAAGATGCCCTCTTCGGTATAAAATTTTGTCGCAAATCCCCGAATATCTCTGACCGTATCCGCTGAGCCCGCGCCGCCCTGGACAGTTGAGAAACGGACAAAAACGGGTGTTATCTTGTTTTCTTCGGATAAGAAATCGGCTTTTGTCGTTGCGCTTAAATCGGTATAAGACTGAAAGTAACCGTGCGCGGCTGACCCTCGGGCGTGAACGATACGTTCTGGTATACGTTCGTGATCGAAATGGGTGATTTTTTCTCGCAGGATAAAATCTTCCAGTAATGTTGGCCCGCGATTTCCGGCGCGCAGCGAGTTTTGATCGTCCGCAATGCGTACGCCCTGATTGGTGGTCAGGGCAAAATCTTCGCTTCCTTTGCGAAAACTGTCCAGCGCGTTGAGTTTGTCACTTCTGATGTCAGGTGCTTTTAAGCTGCCGGACGTAGTAGGTTGCATGCCCGGAGGCGTCGGTTCAGGCGTTGGACGATGTGAACCGTCTGCTGGCGCCAGAGAATCAAGACCAGGTTTGGACTCGCTGGCGTCATGAACTGGCGCAGTGTGATGGAGCGGATGCTTATCTTTCTGTGACATTAAACTCGTCTCCTGTATTCATCGCTGAAAGGGTCGTTGTTGCTGTCAAAAGCTTTAACTATAGACCACTCATTCAGCCCTGCAGGAATATACGAGGAGGTAAAGCGCGATGAGGCAGACAAACCGCGCACGCAAGGCAGGACGCAGGAGGGGAAAATCGGCTAAGATAGCAGTTTTCTGATTTTTAGAATTTGTCTTTAGTGAAACAACTGATTATGAAACCTCTTCGCCAACAAAATCGTCCGGTTATTAGCTACGTGCCACGCGTGGAGCCTGCTCCGCCAGAGCATGCGGTTAAAATGGATGCGTTTCGTGACGTATGGATACTGCGCGGGAAATATGTCGCTTTTGTCTTAATGGGGGAGTCGTTTCAGCGTTCGCCTGCATTTACTGTTCCGGAATCAGCGCAACGCTGGGCTAATCAGATTCGTCAGGAAAATGAACTGAGCGATTGACTGGATATAAAAAACCGCCGGGGCATTACACGCCGGCGGTTTTTTGTTTTTCAGCAAACAGACTTAGCGATGCGCCAGTTCGGCGTTATCTTCGCTGTCCAGAATCGTTTTGTCGGTCTGCTTCAGCCACTGGCTGGTTAGCGTACCGGCAGTCATGGAGCCGCTGACGTTCAGCGCAGTACGACCCATATCAATCAGCGGTTCAACGGAGATCAGCAGAGCAACCAGCGTTACCGGCAGACCCATGGCAGGCAGAACGATCAGCGCAGCAAAGGTCGCGCCGCCACCCACACCCGCAACGCCTGCGGAACTCACTGTCACGATACCTACCAGCGTGGCAATCCACATTGGATCCAGCGGGTTAATCCCGACGGTCGGGGCGACCATCACCGCCAGCATGGCCGGGTACAGGCCGGCACAACCGTTCTGACCAATCGTTGCGCCAAAAGAGGCGGCAAAGCTGGCAATGGATTCAGGTACGCCCAGACGACGGGTTTGTGCCTCAACGTTCAGCGGGATGGACGCGGCGCTGGAACGGCTGGTGAAGGCGAAAGTCAGCACCGGCCAGACTTTACGGAAGTATTTCAGCGGGCTAACGCCGTTCACACCCAGCAGGATCCCGTGTACCACAAACATAATACCCAGACCGAGATACGAAGCGACGACGAAGCTACCCAGCTTGATGATGTCCTGCAGGTTGGAGCCTGCAACCACTTTAGTCATCAGCGCCAGAACACCGTACGGCGTTAACTGCATGACCAGACGAACCAATTTCATCACCCAGCTTTGCAGGGTATCGATAGCGACCAGAACGCGCTCGCCTTTTGGTGCGTCATCTTTCAGCAGTTTCAGTGCGGCTACACCGAGGAATGCAGCGAAGATAACTACGCTGATAATCGACGTCGGGTTCGCTCCGGTCAGATCGGCAAACGGGTTTTTCGGGATGAACGACAGCACCAGTTGCGGAACGCTGAGGTCGGCAACTTTACCAACATAATTGGTTTCGATGGCGTTCAGGCGAGCGGTTTCAGCCCCACCTTGTACCAGACCTTCGGCGGTCAAGCCGAACAGGTTGGTCACCAGAACACCTACCAGTGCGGCAATCAGCGTGGTAAACAGCAGCGTGCCGATGGTCAGGAAGCTAATTTTACCTAACTGAGAGGCGTTGTGCAGACGCGCAACGGCACTGAGTATAGAGGCAAAGACCAGCGGCATAACAATCATTTGCAGCAACTGGACATAACCGTTGCCGACAATGTTGAACCACTGTACGGAATCTTTAAGAACCTGGCTGTCGGAGCCATAAATGGTGTGCAGCGCGAGGCCGAACACCACACCCATGACCAGACCGACCAGTACTTTTTTTGCCAGACTCCACTGTTTGTGACGGGCTTGCGCCAGCACGAACAGCAGCACTACGAACACGATAATGTTCGCGATTAATGGAAAGTTCATCC
The DNA here is from genome assembly GCF_005281305.1 of Citrobacter sp. wls706. NCBI lineage: Bacteria > Pseudomonadati > Pseudomonadota > Gammaproteobacteria > Enterobacterales > Enterobacteriaceae > Citrobacter > Citrobacter sp. wls706. The sequence goes on from NZ_SZXG01000031.1 coordinate 278,109, forward strand.
CCGTTCTCCTGATCTTATTATGCGGATCACCGTACGATGGTGATTCTGTTGGCGCAAGATTAGCAGAACTGTGACATGCCTCTTATATTCAAATGGAATTGTTTATGCCAAAAATGACATTTCGGCTGATTTATTAGTCAACCTGGTGCGTTATGAAACGATTAAACTGCATTTGAAGCGTATTTATCATTTGTGATGACCAGCGTACTGCACTGTTTTCTTGTACGGTCTGCGGCATCCAGATGGCCCAGGCAAACAGCGCCATACACAGGAATCTCTCCAGTTGATTCCCTTTTTGCGGCACAAGGATCGGCAGGCGAAAACGCCAGCGGCAGGGCCAAAGCAGGGGGACGCCCGCCGGGGTCAGCATATCGGCCAGAATATGGCTGAGATAACCGAGAACCATGCCTTGTAAGGCATCAGCCGGAATTATCCAGGTATCAGGAACTTTCAGGTAAAACGTGGCCAGCAGGGCAAAGACTGCCAGCAGGCTATGCGTAAACCCGCGATGGCCAAATGCGCGGGCAATGGGTTTTGATATCCACTTCAGACGCTGGCCGAGCAGGGATTTGGGATGATCGATATCCGGCAACAGGCACGTTAAAATGGCTGAAGGAACAATATGCCACCAGTCACCCTGCGCAAGAACGGGCGTTAGCTCGGCATTTTTGGCAAATACCGCACAGGCAATAGAAAAAAGAAGGTGGCCTTCCGCCGTCATGATAAAACCCAATAAACTGTCGATTCATACAGTATAGGGGTTTTATACAGTAGGCGGAAGAGGTGACGTTGTAACCCTTTGTCACAAGTGCGCCTTTACCGCGCCAGCCAACCGCCATCCACGGCCAGCGTATAGCCATGTATATAGTCAGAGGCAGGACTGGCGAGGAAAACGACCGGGCCTTTCAGATCGTCAGGCGTGCCCCAGCGTCCGGCTGGAATACGATCGACAATCTCCTGATTGCGCTCGCTGTCTTCACGTAATTGCTGCGTGTTATTGGTCGCCATATAGCCGGGCGCAATAGCGTTGACATTAATACCTTGTGCAGCCCATTCATTAGCCAGCAGGCGGGTGATACCCAGTACACCGCTTTTAGATGCGGTATAGGAAGGAACGCGGATCCCGCCCTGAAATGAGAGCATTGAGGCAATATTAATTATTTTCCCACCGTTACCCTGCGCCACAAACTGGCGCGCCACGGCCTGCGACAGAAAGAACACGGATTTGAGATTCAGGTTCATCACGTCATCCCAGTCTTTTTCGCTGAAGTCCAACGCATCCTGGCGACGAATGGTGCCCGCATTATTGACCAGAATATCGACCCGACCAAATGCCGCTACCGTTTGTGTCACGATGCCGGAGAGTATGTCCTGTTGGCGGAGATCGGCCTGAATCGCCATAAAACGTCGACCAAGCGCGTTAATTTTCTCTGCGGTTTCATGGGGAGTTTTACGATTCACGCCGACCACATCACAGCCAGCTTCAGCCAGCGCGAGTGCCATACCTTGTCCAAGGCCGGTATCACAGCCGGTGACGATGGCGACTTTACCTGCGAGACGAAAAGCATCCTGAATCATATTCACCTCAATTATTCATTCCATTCACACTTCACCATGCGGAAAGAATAGGAGAGGCTGAGCAGAAATACAATAAAAATGAAATGCCGTTTTAAAAAAAACAATCTCACGGGCAATGATTCGCATTGCCCGTGAGAGGATTAGCCGCGCAGATGAACGGCTGTAAGTTCGGTGAGCGAGGACAGTTTTACGTCGGCCAGTACATAGCGAGGATCGTCCTGATTTTCATGTGCAGGCACCACGATAGAGCGCATGCGAGCCGCTTTTGAGGCGATCATGCCATTGACGGAATCTTCCAGGGCAACGCAGCTCAATGGATCAATGCCCAGTTTCGCTGCGCAATCAAGATACACCTGTGGGTGCGGTTTACTGTAGGGCAGTTTCTCCGCGGAGGCCAGCGCATCGAAGCTGTCGCGCAGATCAAACATGGTCAGCACTTTTTCCAGCATATACAACGGTGATGCGGATGCCAGCCCGACCAGAATTCCCTGCGATTTGCACAACGCCACGGCTTCACGTACGCCAGGCAACAGCGGTCTTGTCTCTTCAACTAACGCAATTGCCCGCGTGATGATACGTGCAGTCACTTCCTGACGTGTGGGACCATTCCACGGTTGCTGCGCAAACCACAAATCAACCACCATGTCGATGCGTAAGCCAAGGGTATCGGGAAGTTCATGGCGGCGAGTGATATCAACGCCTAAACTTGCCATCACATCTAGTTCGGCCTGATCCCAGAGCGGTTCTGAATCGACCAGTAATCCATCCATATCGAAAATTGCAGCAAGAATTTGACGCGGGGTTGACATCACAACCTCTCCTTTAGGGTGATAAAAGGGATTTCGAGCCAGTCATAACAGGCTCTGAGCGTTCATTATGGCTAATTCTCTATTATACCGCCTTTAAAGATCAGGCGAAAACGGTTATCAACGGGTAAACTTAGGCCAAAATGACACGTCTTTATCAAGGGGAACTCATGACGTATCAACAAGCTGGACGCATTGCCGTCTTGAAAAGGCTGGTGGGATGGGTGATTTTCATTCCCGCGCTGATTTCAACACTGGTTTCTGTACTGAAGTTTATGTATGCGCACAGCGAAAAGCAGGAGGGGATTAATGCGGTAATGCTCGATTTTGCCCACGTAATGATCGACATGATGCGGGTGAACACCCCATTTCTTAACGTATTTTGGTATAACTCGCCGACTCCCGATTTTCAAAGTGGACTCAATCTCGTTTTTTGGCTGATTTTCATCCTGATTTTTATCGGCTTAGCGTTGCAGGACTCAGGTGCAAGAATGAGCCGTCAGGCGCGCTTTTTACGCGAAGGCGTTGAGGACCAGCTGATTCTGGAACAGGCAAAAGGCAGTGAAGGGTTATCACGTGGACAAATCGAGTCACGTATCGTGGTGCCGCACCATACGATCTTTTTACAAATTTTCCCGCTGTATATATTGCCGGTGATTGTTATCGTCATCGGCTACTTTTTCTTCTCATTGCTGGGCTTTTTGTAAGCGTTGACATATCAGGCCTGACTCATTGTGTAACGCCAGGCCTGATAAGCGCGTTGCTAAGCCGCCAGTAACCTATCCATTGCTTTCTGCGCCACAACCAGATGCTGCCCTCCGAACAGAATGGCCCGATTCAGCAGCGTATAGAGCTGGTAGACAGGCTGTCTGTCGAGAAAATCCAGGGGGAGCGGCGAGACGGACTGATAACCGTCATAAATTTGTGGCGGCTGTTCGGTATGTAACGGCAGCATTGCCAGATCGCACTCTCTGTCTCCCCAGTAGCAGGCAGGGTCGAAGATGTAGGGACCATTCGGGCCGAGCGCGCAGTTCCCCGACCACAAATCCCCATGCAGGAGCGACGGCTGCGGCTGATGGGAAGCGAGGCGTTGCTGAACATGCTCGACAATGGCGTCAATATTGCCAAACGCAATACCTTTCTCAGCGGCGAGTTCCAGTTGCCAGCCAATACGCTGCTCGGCAAAAAAAGTTGACCAGCGACGTTGCCAGGTATTGGGTTGCGGCGTGGTTGAGAGCGCATTGTCGAAGTCGAGTCCGAACTGCGGCTGATCGCTCCATTCATGCAAATGCGCAAGTTGTTGGCCGAGGATAAACGCGTTGTGCGCGTCAAGCGGACGGGGAGGGAGGAAGTCCATCACCAGGAAACTGTAATCTCTGTCTGCGCCTACCGCCCAAACTTTCGGTACTGATACGGTTTGGCTGCGGGAAAGTAGCTCCAGCTGATCGGCTTCCGCCGTAAAGCCGGTTAACAACTCTCTTTCATCGCATTTGACGAAAAAATCGCGCCCCGCATAGCGTAAATGCCATGCGGCGTGGATCTCTCCGCCGGGCAGTTCATTACGCAGTTCGATTTCGCCTTCACCTAATTGCTCGCTTAAAAGACGACTGATAGCCTGCCACATGATGTCTCTCCCCATGTTGTCTGCCAGATCATAAGGTTAGCGCAAGAATGCGGTTAAAAAACACGAACTGACGCACACCACGGACGCGTCATCGCTCGAAAGGCACTTAATGTTTGTCGTTCTTCTTCATCTCGCACCGTTATGGAGACGTCCGGTTGTACATGATTCACTTCTTTGTAATCACGTGATTTTTTAGCATAGACGTATAACACCCATGCCGACAGTTTTACCGGAACATCCCCCTTCTGTTAAAAGGGGGACGGTGCCATTACTGAGCAAGGTATGCATATATTTTTTGCGTATCGTCCAAAGCGCACAGACGCGTACCCTGATTCAGGGTTGCTGCGCTACCGGCGGCGACACCGAAACGAACAATATCGTCAAAAGGTGCGTTTTCAGCCAGTTTAAGCGTCATAGCGCCGACCATGCTGTCGCCTGCCCCTACGGTACTTTGGCTCTTCACCGGGGGTGGAACCACCTGGACGCAGGTGTCGCGATCAACGCCCAGCGCCCCTTGTGGCCCAAGAGACACCACGACGCGGTGTGCTTTACCCGATTGCACAATCTCCTGTGCGGCTTTACGCACGTCATCGGGCTGGGTGAGTTCGCGATTCACCAGCGCGCTCAGTTCTTTGAGGTTGGGTTTGACCAGTTCGATATTGCCGATGGCTAACGCCGCCGTTAGCGCCTCGCCTGAGCTATCGACGATGCAGCGAATACCCTGTTTTTGTGCTGAGGTAACGAGTTGGGTCAGCTTCTCAAGCTGTACCCCAGGCGGCAAACTGCCGCTAATCACCAGCAGCGCGCCGGACTCAATTTCCAGCACCTGATCCTGAAGTTGATAGAACTCATCATCGGTCAGCGCAGCCCCGGGCATAACGAAGCGATACTGCTCACCGCTAGACTCAACGTGGACGTGCAGATTTTGGCGGGTCCAGTCTTTGGCTTCGACCGTAGAGACGGGAACATTTTCGTCGGCGAGCAATGCAACAAGATGCTCTCCCGTGGCCCCGCCCGCGGGGAAGATAGCCGTCGCAGTACCGCCAAGATGAGCAATTGCACGAGCGACGTTGATGCCGCCGCCACCGGGTTCAAAAACCGGCGAAGTACAGCGAAGTTTACCTTCTGGGTAGATTTGCGGAGTAATTGTTGCGCTATCGAGAGAGGGCGCAAGTGTTAACGTATAGATACGTACCATCTTTACCTCCTGTTAGGCTGCCTTCAGTCTGGCACTTAACACCCCGAAAGTGAAGTAATTAACAACATGATTTTTCATATCTTTATTTAAAATTATCGGGCCAAAGTTATATAAATAAAATAACGATTTAAGAACGCTCTTATTCAAAAAATGAAATAAGAATTTATTGCTATGTTATTCGAGTCTTTTTATAATTTGTTACCTTTCAAGGGTCTTTTGTCATTGATCCATATGAAAGTTTCCGAGACCGTTATGGTCTCTTTTTTTGTTGTACGGACTCTTAATAAATGAAGCTTTTGAAGACAGTGCCCGCAGCATTCATGCTGATGGGAGGCCTGCTTGCGTCAATGCATGCTGCCGCCGATGATTCCGTTTTTACTGTCATGGATGACCCTTCCAGCGCGAAAAAACCCTTTGAAGGTAACCTGAACGCGGGATATCTCGCCCAGTCAGGCAACACAAAAAGTTCTTCTTTAACTGCAGACACCAACATGACCTGGTATGGTCAAACCACGGCGTGGTCTCTGTGGGGAAATGCCAGCAATACCTCCTCAAATGATGAGCGTTCATCAGAGAAGTATGCCGTAGGGGGCCGCAGTCGTTACAACATGACCGACTATGACTATCTCTTTGGGCAGGCAAGCTGGTTGACCGACCGTTACAACGGTTATCGCGAGCGTGACGTACTGACCGCAGGTTACGGTCGTCAGTTCCTCAATGGACCGGTGCACAGCTTCCGTTTTGAATTCGGTCCTGGTGTTCGTTATGACGAGCACACTGATGGCACCACCGAAACGCAGCCGTTGGGCTATGCGTCCGGGGCCTATGCGTGGCAGATGACGGACAACACCAAGTTTACTCAGGGTGTATCGGTATTCGGTGCTGACGATACGACACTCAATTCTGAAACGGCTTTGAACGTTGCCATCAACGAACACTTCGGGTTAAAGGTGGCTTACAACGTGACCTGGAACTCTGAGCCGCCGGCAACTGCGCCGGAGCATACCGATCGTCGAACGACTGTTTCGCTCGGTTATCGTATGTAATGACAAGCCGGGTCAAATAATTGGCCCGGTTTTCCCAATTAAAGTTAAGTTTATTTAATATTTAATCTACGTTTTATTTTTACCACATATCAATAACGCACTATTTATCAGATGAATTCGATTTAATAGATAAATAAACGGAACCGCACGGCAGTTGCCAATAATTTAACCCCAGATCATGGCGGCCCAGCGTAGGGGCAGTATTGCCGCACAAATAACAAGCAGAATCACAACTATTCTCCAGTGTTTCTTCGCAAAGCGATTTGCTGGCATAGTTCTTTCCTGCTCATATGCGATGACTTTCGGCAAGTGTAACAAAGACGTCAGGGTGTCAGTGAATTGATTTACATCATACAGTGCGCGTTGATTGCTGCTTTGATCGGCTCGTAACACCGTGTACACTGTCAACGGTGTTATCAAAAAGCGGGTGTAGGTCCAGCGTCGCCACTAAGGCAACCAGTGACATATTTCGCAGAGTGAAGCGGGAATCAGCCCACACCTTTTTGATAATTTTAAATATTGAATCTTTGTATGTGATCTTACGTGTGGGTCACCACTGCAAATAAGGATATAACATGCCTGTTATTACTCTTCCTGATGGCAGCCAACGCCATTACGACCACGCTGTAAGCCCCATGGATGTTGCGCTGGACATCGGTCCAGGTCTGGCGAAAGCCACTATTGCTGGCCGTGTTAACGGTGAGCTGGTAGATGCTTCCGATCTGATTGAACATGATGCGAAGCTCTCCATCATCACCGCGAAGGATGAAGAAGGTCTGGAGATCATTCGTCACTCCTGTGCGCACCTGTTAGGGCACGCGATCAAACAACTCTGGCCGCACACCAAAATGGCGATCGGACCGGTTGTTGACAACGGTTTTTACTACGATATCGATCTTGACCGTACGTTAACCCAGGAAGACGTCGACGCGCTCGAGAAGCGGATGCACGAGCTCGCTGAGAAAAACTACGATGTCATTAAGAAGAAAGTCAGCTGGTACGAAGCGCGTGAAACCTTCGTGAAGCGTGGTGAGACCTATAAAGTCTCTATTCTTGATGAAAACATTGCCCATGATGACAAGCCTGGCTTGTACCATCATGAAGAATATGTCGATATGTGCCGTGGCCCGCACGTGCCGAACATGCGTTTCTGCCATCACTTCAAACTGATGAAGACCGCAGGGGCATACTGGCGTGGCGACAGCAATAATAAGATGCTGCAGCGTATTTATGGTACTGCATGGGCAGATAAAAAAGCCCTCAACGCCTACCTGCAACGTCTGGAAGAAGCCGCCAAACGCGATCACCGTAAAATCGGTAAACAGCTTGACCTGTATCATATGCAGGAAGAAGCGCCGGGTATGGTGTTCTGGCACAATGATGGCTGGACTATCTTCCGTGAACTGGAAGTCTTCGTTCGTTCGAAACTGAAAGAATACCAGTATCAGGAAGTTAAAGGTCCGTTCATGATGGACCGCGTGCTGTGGGAAAAAACAGGTCACTGGGATAACTACAAAGATGCGATGTTCACGACGTCTTCAGAGAACCGTGAATACTGCATTAAGCCCATGAACTGCCCGGGTCACGTACAGATCTTTAATCAGGGTCTGAAATCTTATCGCGATCTGCCGCTGCGTATGGCTGAGTTTGGTAGCTGCCACCGTAACGAGCCGTCAGGCGCGCTGCACGGTCTGATGCGTGTTCGTGGCTTCACTCAGGATGATGCGCATATCTTCTGTACTGAAGAACAGATCCGTGATGAAGTTAACGCTTGTATTCGTATGGTCTACGATATGTACAGCACCTTTGGCTTCGAGAAGATCGTTGTCAAACTGTCCACTCGCCCCGAAAAACGTATCGGTAGCGATGAAATGTGGGACCGTGCTGAAGCTGACCTGGCCGTTGCGTTGGAAGAAAACAACATCCCGTTTGAGTTCCAACTGGGTGAGGGCGCATTCTACGGTCCGAAAATTGAATTTACCCTGTATGACTGCCTCGATCGTGCATGGCAGTGCGGTACTGTACAGCTGGACTTCTCTCTGCCGTCCCGTTTAAGCGCCTCTTATGTTGGCGAAAACAACGAGCGTCAGGTGCCGGTTATGATTCACCGTGCAATTCTTGGGTCGATGGAACGTTTCATCGGTATCCTGACCGAAGAGTTCGCTGGCTTCTTCCCGACCTGGCTTGCGCCGGTTCAGGTTGTAGTCATGAACATTACTGATTCTCAGTCTGAATACGTTAACGAATTAACGCAGAAACTACAAAATGCGGGCATTCGTGTAAAAGCAGACTTGAGAAATGAGAAGATTGGCTTTAAAATCCGCGAGCACACTTTACGTCGTGTCCCTTACATGTTGGTCTGTGGCGACAAAGAGGTTGAAGCAGGCAAAGTTGCCGTGCGCACCCGTCGTGGCAAAGACTTGGGCAGCCTGGACGTAAATGAAGTGATTGAGAAGCTGCAACAAGAGATTCGCAGCCGCAGTCTTCAACAACTGGAGGAATAAGGTATTAAAGGCGGAAAACGAGTTCAAACGGCACGTCCGAATCGTATCAATGGCGAGATTCGCGCCCTGGAAGTTCGCTTAACAGGTCTGGAAGGCGAAGCTTTGGGTATTGTGAGTCTGAGAGAAGCAATCGAAAAAGCTGAAGAAGCTGGAGTAGATTTAGTTGAAATCAGCCCTAACGCCGAACCGCCAGTTTGTCGTATTATGGACTACGGCAAGTTCCTTTATGAAAAGAGTAAGTCTTCTAAGGAACAGAAGAAAAAGCAAAAAGTTATCCAGGTTAAGGAAATTAAATTCCGTCCTGGCACCGACGATGGCGATTACCAGGTAAAACTCCGCAGCCTGGTACGCTTTCTGGAAGATGGCGATAAGGCTAAGATCACGCTGCGTTTTCGCGGTCGTGAGATGGCCCACCAACAGATCGGTATGGAAGTGCTCAACCGCGTCCGTGACGATCTGAGTGAACTGGCAGTAGTCGAATCCTTCCCTACGAAGATCGAAGGCCGTCAGATGATCATGGTGCTCGCTCCTAAGAAGAAACAGTAAGGCCTTCAAGTAGCAATGTCTGTGGAGCCTGCGGGTTCCACAGCCGTTGTTCGCCTACGTTTCGTTTATTAACAATGCGAAGTGGAAGTTATTAAAATGCCAAAAATTAAGACCGTACGCGGTGCTGCTAAGCGCTTCAAAAAAACCGGTGGTGGTGGATTTAAGCGTAAGCACGCAAACCTGCGTCATATTCTGACCAAAAAATCTACTAAGCGTAAACGTCACCTGCGTCCAAAAGGCCTGGTTTCTAAAGGCGATCTGGGTCTGGTTATCGCGTGCCTGCCGTACGCATAAGCCGTTAACGTTTAATTAATTTTTTACTAAGAATATAGATACAGGAGAGCACATATGGCTCGCGTAAAACGTGGTGTAGTTGCCCGTGCACGTCACAAGAAAATTTTGAAACAAGCTAAAGGCTACTACGGTGCGCGTTCTCGCGTATACCGCGTTGCCTTCCAGGCTGTTATCAAAGCTGGTCAGTACGCTTATCGTGACCGTCGTCAGAAAAAGCGTCAGTTCCGTCAACTGTGGATTGCGCGTATCAACGCAGCAGCACGTCAGAACGGTATTTCTTACAGCAAATTCATCAACGGCCTGAAAAAAGCCTCTGTTGAAATCGACCGTAAGATCCTGGCTGACATCGCAGTATTCGACAAAGTAGCGTTCACCGCTCTGGTTGAAAAAGCGAAAGCAGCTCTGGCATAAGCCGGTGAAAAGAGGGAGCCTGGCTCCCTCTCTTTTATTGTAGGGCAATCAATTGGTTGACAATTTACCCGTAAGCCTTTTCAATAAAGGTTGTCCGGTTTTTACCACACAAGGTAACGCAAGCATGAATGCTGCTATTTTCCGCTTCTTCTTTTACTTTAGCACCTGAACTCAGGAGGCTTGCGCGTGAAAGAAGAAACGGAAAACAGCGCCTAAAAGCCTCCCTGGTGGAGGCTTTTTTTATACGCGTCATCCTTCAAGTTGTCTCTGTGTTGGCTGCATTCGCTCACCCCAGTCACGTACTGATGTACGCTCCTGAGGATTTGCTCTTTTGCCGCCTTGATACAACTTAAATGATTTTGCGTATATACGAGCGACTAGTGAATATCGCCACATAACGAGGAAAACCATGTCACATCTCGCAGAGCTGGTTGCCAGTGCAACGGCCGCCATTAACCAGGCTTCAGATGTTGCCGCGTTAGACAATGTCCGCGTCGAATATTTGGGCAAGAAAGGGCACTTGACCCTTCAGATGACAACCCTGCGCGAGCTGCCGCCAGAAGAGCGTCCGGCAGCAGGTGCGGTGATAAACGAAGCCAAAGAGCAGGTACAGCAAGCGCTGAATGCACGTAAAGCCGAATTAGAAAGTGCTGCGCTGAATGCCCGTCTGGCTGAAGAAACGATCGATATCTCACTGCCGGGACGTCGTATCGAAAACGGCGGTCTGCATCCGGTAACACGTACTATCGACCGTATTGAAAGCTTCTTTGGTGAGCTGGGCTTTACCGTGGCGACCGGTCCGGAAATCGAAGATGACTATCATAACTTCGACGCACTGAATATTCCTGGCCATCATCCGGCACGTGCTGACCACGACACCTTCTGGTTTGACGCGACCCGTCTGCTGCGTACGCAGACTTCCGGCGTGCAGATCCGCACCATGAAAGAAAAACAGCCGCCGATCCGTATCATCGCCCCTGGGCGCGTTTATCGTAACGACTACGATCAGACGCACACTCCAATGTTTCATCAGATGGAAGGGCTGATTGTTGATACCAACATCAACTTCACCAACCTGAAAGGTACGCTGCACGATTTCCTGCGCAACTTCTTTGAAGAAGACCTGCAGGTTCGCTTCCGTCCTTCTTACTTCCCGTTCACCGAACCTTCTGCGGAAGTTGATGTGATGGGCAAAAACGGCAAATGGCTGGAAGTGCTGGGCTGCGGGATGGTTCACCCGAACGTGCTGCGCAACGTGGGTATCGATCCGGAGATCTACTCTGGCTTTGCATTCGGTATGGGTATGGAGCGTCTGACCATGTTGCGTTATGGCGTGACCGACCTGCGTTCTTTCTTCGAAAACGATCTGCGTTTCCTCAAACAGTTTAAATAAAGGCAGGATAAAACAATGAAATTCAGTGAACTGTGGTTACGCGAATGGGTAAACCCGGCGATTGATAGCGATGCGCTGTCAAACCAAATCACGATGGCGGGTCTGGAAGTTGACGGTGTGGAACCTGTTTCGGGCGCGTTCAACGGCGTGGTGGTGGGTGAAGTGGTTGAGTGCGCTCAGCACCCGAACGCTGACAAACTGCGCGTCACCAAAGTGAATGTAGGCGGCGACCGCCTGTTGGATATCGTCTGTGGCGCGCCGAACTGCCGTCAGGGCCTGAAAGTGGCTGTGGCAACCGTGGGCGCCGTACTGCCGGGCGACTTTAAAATTAAAGCGGCGAAACTGCGTGGTGAACCGTCTGAAGGCATGCTGTGCTCGTTCTCCGAGCTGGGCATTTCCGACGATCATAGCGGCATTATCGAACTGCCCGCCGATGCGCCAATTGGCACCAATATCCGCGAATACCTGAAGCTTGACGATAACACCATCGAAATCAGCGTTACGCCGAACCGCGCCGACTGCCTGGGTATCATCGGTGTGGCACGTGATGTGGCTGTACTGAACCAGGCTCCATTGGTTGAGCCGCAAATCGCGCCTGTAGCCGCAACCATTAGCGACGTCCTGCCGATTCAGGTCGAAGCAGTGGAAGCCTGCCCGCGCTATCTGGGCCGCGTTGTGAAAGGCATCAACGTTAAAGCGCCAACTCCGTTGTGGATGAAAGAAAAACTGCGTCGCTGCGGCATCCGCTCCATTGATGCAGTCGTTGACGTCACCAACTATGTGCTGCTCGAACTGGGTCAGCCAATGCATGCGTTCGACAAAGATCGCATCGAAGGCGGGATTGTTGTTCGTATGGCAAAAGAGGGGGAAACCCTGGTTCTGCTAGACGGCAGCGAAGCGAAACTGAATGCGGATACGCTGGTGATTGCCGACCATAACAAAGCGCTGGCCATGGGCGGCATCTTTGGTGGCGAACATTCCGGCGTGAATGACGAAACGCAAAACGTCCTGCTGGAATGCGCATTCTTCAGCCCGCTGTCTATTACCGGTCGCGCACGTCGTCATGGCCTGCACACCGATGCCTCTCACCGCTATGAGCGTGGTGTCGATCCGGCGCTGCAGTACAAAGCGATGGAGCGCGCTACCCGTTTGCTGATTGATATCTGCGGCGGTGAAGCCGGTCCAATTATTGATGTGACCAACGAAGCGACGCTGCCAAAACGCGCGACCATTACGCTTCGCCGCAGCAAACTGGATCGTCTGATCGGACACCATATTGCTGATGACCAGGTGAGCGATATTCTGCGTCGTCTGGGTTGTGACGTCACGGAAGGTCAGGATGAGTGGAAAGCGGTAGCGCCGAGCTGGCGTTTCGATATGGAAATCGAAGAAGATCTGGTCGAAGAAGTTGCCCGCGTATATGGTTATGACAATATCCCGAATACGCCAATTCAGGCAGGTCTGATCATGGGTGAGCATCGTGAAGCGGATTTATCGCTGAAACGTGTAAAAACCATGCTGAATGACAAAGGCTACCAGGAAGTTATCACCTACAGCTTTGTCGACCCGAAAATTCAGGCGTTGCTGCATCCGGGTGAAGAATCGCTGCTGCTGCCAAGCCCAATTTCTATTGATATGTCAGCAATGCGCTTGTCACTGTGGACAGGTTTGCTGTCAACGGTGGTGTATAACCAGAATCGTCAGCAGAACCGTGTGCGTATTTTTGAAACGGGTTTACGTTTCGTACCGGATACGCAGGCCAACCTTGGGATCCGTCAGGATCTGATGCTGGCAGGCGTGATCTGCGGTAACCGTCATGATGAACACTGGAATCTGGCAAAAGAGACCGTTGATTTCTATGATTTGAAAGGCGATCTGGAAGCGGTTCTCGACCTGACCGGCAAACTGGCGGACATTCAGTTCAAAGCTGAAGCGAATCCAGCACTGCATCCGGGTCAGTCTGCGGCGATTTATCTGAAAGGTGAACGTATTGGTTTCATTGGGGTTGTTCATCCTGAACTGGAACGTAAACTGGATCTGAACGGTCGCACTCTGGTATTTGAACTTGAGTGGAACAAGCTCGCAGACCGCGTGGTGCCTCAGGCGCGTGAAGTTTCTCGCTTCCCAGCGAACCGTCGCGACATCGCAGTCGTTGTGGCAGAAAACGTTCCCGCTGCGGATATTTTATCCGAGTGTAAGAAAGTTGGCGTAAATCAGGTAGTTGGCGTAAACTTATTTGACGTGTACCGCGGTAAGGGTGTTGCGGAGGGTTATAAGAGCCTCGCTATCAGCCTGATCCTTCAGGATACCAGCCGTACACTTGAAGAAGAGGAGATTGCCGCTACCGTCGCCAAATGTGTAGAGGCATTAAAAGAGCGATTCCAGGCATCATTGAGGGATTGAACCTATGGCGCTTACAAAAGCTGAAATGTCAGAATATCTGTTTGATAAGCTTGGGCTTAGCAAGCGGGATGCCAAAGAACTGGTCGAGCTGTTTTTCGAAGAGATCCGTCGTGCTCTGGAAAATGGTGAGCAGGTAAAACTCTCTGGTTTTGGTAACTTCGATCTGCGTGATAAGAATCAACGTCCGGGCCGTAACCCGAAAACGGGCGAAGATATTCCCATTACAGCACGGCGCGTGGTGACCTTCAGACCCGGACAGAAGTTAAAAAGCCGGGTTGAAAACGCAACGCCCAAAGAAGAGTGATTTAACGATTCGTTAAGTTACTTGCGCTGCCAAGCGCAAAGCATGACGTATATAACTAAAAAGGCCGCTCTGCGGCCTTTTTCCTTTTCACTACCGAAACAGCACCGTAGAATCACCCCCATCTCTTTTCAGCAGAATGGAAAACATGCTGACTTTCGCCCATCAACAGCAGCGACGAAACGTGCGCTGGATACTGTCTCTGTCAGTGCTGATGTTACTGGCAACGATTTTAAGCTTGTGCGCAGGAGAGCAATGGATCGCTCCCGGCGACTGGTTCAGCGCCCGCGGCGATCTGTTCGTCTGGCAAATCCGCTTTCCTCGTACCCTCGCCGTTTTGCTGGTAGGCGCTGCGTTGGCCTTATCCGGTGCGGTAATGCAGGCCCTTTTTGAAAATCCACTTGCGGAACCGGGTCTACTGGGCGTGTCTAACGGCGCAGGCGTAGGACTCATCGCTGCGGTGCTGCTCGGCCAGGGGCAACTTCCCGGCTGGGCGTTGGGTTTATGCGCCATCGCCGGGGCGCTGATTATTACTCTCATTCTGTTACGCTTTGCCCGTCGGCATTTGTCTACCAGTCGCTTGTTGCTGGCGGGAGTGGCGCTGGGCATTATCTGTAGCGCGCTGATGACGTGGGCCATCTACTTTTCCACCTCTTTTGACTTACGACAACTGATGTACTGGATGATGGGTGGCTTTGGCGGCGTAGACTGGCATCAGGCCTGGCTGATGGTGGCGTTGATCCCCGTACTGATATGGATCTGCTGTCAGTCTCAGCCGATGAATATGCTGGCGCTGGGGGAAACGTCTGCGCGCCAACTGGGGTTACCATTATGGTTCTGGCGCAATCTGCTGGTGGTCGCCACGGGATGGATGGTCGGCGTAAGCGTGGCTCTGGCGGGCGCGATTGGTTTCATTGGATTGGTTATCCCACACATTTTGCGGTTGTGTGGTTTAACCGATCACCGTGTTCTCCTGCCTGGCTGCGCGTTGGCTGGCGCAATCGCATTATTGTTTGCCGATGTTGTCGCGCGTTTGGTGCTGGCTTCGGCTGAACTGCCCATCGGCGTGGTCACGGCTACCATGGGAGCCCCGGTATTTATCTGGCTATTGTTGAAAGCCGCGCGCTAGAAAGCGTTGGTTCGGTCTATGATTAAAAACTGAAAATCAACCTGTTGTTCTGGAGATGCTATGCAAGACACTATCCTCAATACAGAAGTGACGACCATTGACGGCGAGGCGACTACGCTGCAACCGTATTCCGGCAATGTACTGTTAATCGTCAACGTTGCTTCAAAATGTGGACTGACGCCGCAATACGAACAACTGGAGAACCTGCAGAAAGCCTGGCATCAGCAGGGCTTCAATGTGCTTGGTTTTCCCTGCAATCAGTTTCTGGGCCAGGAACCGGGCAGCGAAGACGAAATCAAAACGTACTGCAGTATGACCTGGGGCGTTACTTTCCCGATGTTCAGCAAGATTGACGTCAACGGCGAGGGGCGTCATCCGCTGTATCAGAAGCTGATTGATGCCGCGCCAACGGCAGTTGCGCCAGCAGACAGTGGATTCTATGAACGTATGGTCAGTAAAGGCCGGGCGCCGCTCTACCCGGACGATATCCTGTGGAACTTTGAGAAGTTTTTAGTGGGGCGGGATGGGCAAGTACTGCAACGATTCTCTCCGGATATGACGCCTGAGGATCCTATGCTGGTGCAAAGCATCAAGAAGGCGCTGGCAAACTAATGTCTCGATTGATGCAGCTACAGGATGTAGCGGAATCGACCCGGCTCGGCCCGCTTTCTGGTGAAATAAAAGCAGGGGAAATCCTGCATTTGGTGGGACCTAACGGTGCGGGGAAAAGTACGCTGTTGGCGCGTATAGCGGGTTTGACGACCGGGGAGGGCAGCATCACCTTTGGCGACATGGCGCTTGAAGAATGGCCGGCAGCAAAGCTGGCGCAATATCGTGCTTATCTTGCGCAACAGCAAAACCCGCCGTTTGCCATGCCAGTCTGGCATTTTCTGACGCTGCATCAACCCGACAAAGCGCGAGTCGATCTGTTACAGGAGGTCGCCGATGCGCTGGGTTTGGGGGATAAGCTGGGGCGTGGCGTGAATCAACTCTCCGGCGGTGAATGGCAGCGTGTACGCCTCGCTGCCGTTATTTTGCAAATTTGCCCGCAAGCAAATCCATTCGGTCAGCTTTTACTGTTGGATGAGCCGATGAACAGCCTGGACGTCGCGCAACAAAACGCCCTGGACAAGTTATTGGGGCAGCTGTGTTTGCAGGGAATAGCGATTGTAATGAGCAGCCATGACCTCAATCATACCTTGCGCCATGCGCATAAGGCCTGGTTGCTCAAACGTGGGAAGCTGCTTGCCAGTGGCTCACGTGATACGGTCCTGACGCCAGCTAATCTGTCTTCGGCTTACGGCGTGAACTTCCGTCGTTTGGATATCGAAGGCCACAGAATGCTCATATCAACCACTTAAGTTAAATGGGTTCTTGAAAATCATATAATTTCCACGCTAAATTGGCATAAAAATTAAATCCAGAGGATTCGTCCTGAATGCGTTTTTGGCTCCTTTTCATCACAGCATTGTTTTTGGCGGGCTGCAGCAGCCATCGTGCTCCTGCGCCAAATGCCCACTTGTCGGATTCTATCGCCGTGATCGCCGGTCTTAATGACCAGCTACAAACCTGGCATGGTACACCTTATCGTTATGGTGGTATGAGCCGTAGCGGGGTGGATTGCTCAGGGTTTGTTTTGATGACGATGCGGGATCAATTCGATCTACAGCTCCCGCGCGACACGCGTATGCAATCAAAGATTGGTACCGAAATCGATAAAGATGATTTGCTGCCAGGCGATCTGGTTTTCTTTAAAACCGGATCCGGAGAAAGTGGTCTGCATGTCGGCATTTACGACACCAATAATCAATTTATTCATGCCTCAACCAGCCGCGGAGTGATGCGCTCGTCACTGGATAATGTCTACTGGCGTAAAAACTTTTGGCAGGCTCGACGTATTTAATCCTCACAACTGACGAGGCTGCCAACGACTGCGCAGCCTCGCCCTCAGCGTTTGCACGTTAACTTTTATATCTGTCTTAAGCAGAACAATAACCCTGAACCTTAAGAGTGTATCTTACTAAAAATATGATTTATGCCGAGATATTAAAAAGTGCAAAGCTGGATATTCGCTTATAATCAGGATAAGCTAAAAAAAAGGATTCGATTTACTGGCTATAAAGGGAAAAATGAAAGAGCCTCTACTTGCATCAGCAGTAACGTATTTCTCCATCCTTTGCTACAGGATGCCGGATAACACCTATGCAGAGGGGCTGGCACGATGATTGTTTCACTGGATAATCTTTATCAATCGGAATTCTCTTTTCTTCCTGCGAGAAGTGAAAAAGGCGATCTTGAGTTCGTAGATATCATCACCAGTTTTGCCAGCCTGCATGGGGATGTGCGTATACCAACCGAGCTGGTCTTACCCCGGATGTCGGACGATGAGCAATGTCGTTTATTTGCAGAAAAACTAGAATTAATCGAAACGTGCCAACATTTTTTTATTCAGCGCAGAGTCTCAGCCTGGATTAATTTAACCCCGGCAATTGCTAATACTTTATTATCAGACGCTGAATATGCTTCACAAATTGAACGATTTTCATTTCTGGAACTGGCTATTAATGAAAGCTATCCAGAGTTAAACAAAGGTAAAGACAATCCAACGCTGGCTGCGCTTGCGGCAAGATTTCCATTAGTTTTACAAAACTATGGCGCCGGCGGCATATCAACGCGGGCAATTTTTGATGGCCTGTTCAAACGTGTGGTGTTGGATAAAAACTTTGTTCAACAAAGGATTGCACATATTTCATTTGAACCATTTATGCGCGCTATCCAGGCGCAAATCTCACCCTGCTGTGAGTCAATCATCATTAGCGGTATTGACTCGCAAGAGATGCTGGCGCGAGTACTTCCTCTCGGTTTCAGCGCGATGCAGGGAGGACTGTGGCCTGCGGTGCCGCCCGCGCAGATAATTTCATTGTCCAGGATATAACCCTTTTATTTGCTGGTGTTTAACAGGCTATTAACAGTCTACACTAGAGACAGGAGGCCTTATGACCCTGTCTTTTACCACCCGCTGGCGTGATGAATTACCAGCAACCTATACAGCACTCTCGCCTACGCCCCTGAAAAACGCGCATCTTATCTGGCATAACGATGCTCTGGCTGAGCAATTGGCTATTCCTGCGGCGCTGTTTACTCTTCCAGATGGTTCAGGCGTTTGGGGAGGCGAATCCTTGCTTCCCGGGATGTCGCCTTTAGCGCAAGTTTATAGCGGACATCAGTTCGGCGTCTGGGCAGGACAGCTTGGCGACGGACGCGGGATCCTGCTGGGCGAACAACAGCTTGCTGATGGCTCGACGCTTGACTGGCACCTGAAAGGCGCCGGACTCACGCCTTATTCCCGCATGGGCGATGGACGCGCCGTGCTGCGTTCAACCATTCGCGAAAGTCTGGCCAGCGAGGCGATGCACTATCTGGGCATTCCCACCACGCGCGCATTGTCGATTGTCACCAGCGACACGCCGGTATATCGCGAAACGGTAGAGCATGGGGCGATGCTCATCCGCGTGGCGCAAAGCCATATGCGCTTTGGCCATTTTGAACACTTTTACTATCGTCGCGAGCCGGAAAAAGTCCGTCAACTGGCAGACTTCGCGATTCGTCATTACTGGCCGCATTGGCAGGAAGAAGCCGATAAATATCAGCTGTGGTTTAGCGATATTGTCACGCGTACCGCAAGCTTAATCGCCGACTGGCAGGCGGTAGGGTTTGCGCATGGCGTTATGAATACGGACAACATGTCTATTCTGGGGCTGACGATGGATTACGGTCCGTATGGTTTTCTTGATGACTACGTGCCAGATTTTATCTGTAACCACTCCGATCATCAGGGACGATACAGTTTCGATAATCAACCGGCCGCCGCGTTGTGGAACCTGCAACGTCTGGCGCAAACCCTGTCGCCATTTATCCCTGTCGAGGCGCTCAATGATGCGCTGGACAATTACCAGTTGGCGCTGTTAACGCGTTACGGTCAACGGATGCGGCAAAAGCTCGGCTTCTTTAGCGAGCAGAAAAACGATAACGAGCTGCTGAGTGAACTGTTTAGCCTGATGGCGCGAGAAAGAAGCGACTATACGAGAACGTTTCGCATGCTCAGTCTGACGGAACAACACAGTGCGCTATCTCCGCTACGCGATGAGTTTGTGGACCGTGCGGCTTTTGACGGCTGGTTCACGCGGTATCGCTCGCGTCTGGAACAGGACAGCGTTGCTGACGATGTCAGACAAACACAGATGAAGGCGGCAAACCCGGCGATGGTTTTACGCAACTGGCTGGCGCAACGGGCGATTAGTCAGGCGGAGCAGGGTGATTACGCCGAGCTACATCGGCTGCACCAGGCGTTGCGTACCCCGTTTGTGGATCGCGATGATGACTATGTCAGTCGGCCGCCTGACTGGGGCAAACGGCTGGAAGTGAGCTGTTCAAGCTAAGGTGCCAGAAATACCTGTGGGGACGCGTTGGCCGGATGATGGCCAACGTGAACCTGAGCACCGTACCAGCGCATCAGATCATCGGCCCGTAACACGGTCTCTGGCGTCCCTTGCGACGCCAGCCTGCCATTATGCAATAACACTATTCTGTCAGCCCACAAGGCGGCGAGATTCAAATCGTGAAGCACAATACACACATGCAGCTCTCCTGAAGCGACAAGCGTTTTCAGTAACCGCAGCAGATGCTGCTGGTGGTAAAGATCCAGAGCAGAGGTGGGTTCATCAAGAAATAACCAGCCGCGAGGCGCTCCGTCGCACCAGAGTTGCGCCAGGGCTCGGGCTAACTGCACGCGCTGTTGCTCGCCGCCGGAAAGCGCGGCATATTGCCGACCTGCCAATGGTGTGCATCCGGTCATGTCCATCACCTGCGCGATAAGGCGAGGTTCCGAACGCTGGGTCCAGGGCGCGCGTCCCATCGCGATAACGGCCTCTACCGGCCAGTCAAATCCCAGTTGCGTTTGCTGACGCATCACCGCCCGATGGCGCGACAGGGTCTGCGTATGCCACTCATTCAGCGCTTTGCCCGCCAGCACGCAGCGCCCGGCAATAGGTTTGAGGAAACCGGTCAACAGGCGCAGCAGGGTAGATTTCCCCGCACCGTTTGGGCCGATGAGCGCCACCAGTTCACCTTTTGCGAGGGTAAGCGATACATCAGCAATCACCGACCTGCCCGCCACGCGATAGTGAAGCCCTTCAGCAACGAAATATTCAGCCATGCGATCCTCGCTGACGAAAAATAAGCCATAAAAACCACGGGGCGCCGAGCAGACTGGTTAACAGACCGACCGGCATTTCCGCCGGCGCAACTGAAGTGCGGGCCAGCGTGTCGGCAATCAGTAATAAAAACGCGCCCGCCAGCACGGAACCGGGGATAACGGCCCGATGGTCTGCGCCGAGCCACATCCGCATTAAATGCGGGATAACCAGCCCGATGAAGCCAATTACGCCGCTTACTGCTACCGCTGTGGCTACCAGCAAGGCGCTGCAAAGCAGCAAAATACGCTGGATTGTACGCACATTCACGCCAAGATAATGTGCCTCTTCCTCACCCAGTTGCAGCAGGTTCAGGGCCGGAGCCAGATGCCAGATGATCAGCACCGTCGGGATAGCCAGCGAGGTAACCGCCAGCAGCGTGGACCATTGCGCAGCGCCCAGACTTCCCATCCCCCACAGCGACAGCTGGCGCAGTTGCGCATCATTACTGACCCACGACAGAACGCCAACAGCCGCCCCGCAGAGCGCGTTGATCGCTATACCGACCAGCAGCAGCCGCGAGAGTGAGCCGTCGTGCTGTTGGCTGAGGATAAAAATCACCACGGTTGCCGCCAGCGCACCGACAAATGCAGCCAACATTGGCGCATACAGCATCAGCAGCGCGGGCAAAGAGACAGGCAGTACCACCCACAGGGCGACGGCGCAGGCCGCACCGCTGCTAATTCCGAGTAACCCCGGGTCGGCAAGCGGGTTGCGAAACAGTCCCTGCATCACACAGCCGGATAGCGCCAGAGCGCCGCCGATTACCAGGGCCAGCAGGACACGGGGGAGACGAATAGTGAGCCAGATTTGACGCAGCGTTTCATTGTCATCACGCCAGAGCAGACTTACCGGCAGGCGCAACGCGCCAAAACCGGTAGCCAAAATTGTCATTACGACCAGCATTAGCGCCATGGCCCACAAAGAACAGGTAATTCGTCGGGACATCAGGGTAATTGCTCTGCTTTCGCGCGAAGCTGCAAAATGGCCTGCGGGGTACGGATACTGAAGCCAAGCAGTGCCATATCATCAACCTGTAATACCTGTTTATTCCGTCCCGCAGGTGTTTTCGCCAGCCCCGGCAGCGCCCACAGGTTCGCCTCGCCCCCCATTGCCTTAACACCTTCCAGTGAAATCACCACCAGGTCCGGCTGGCTGGCAATCACACCTTCTTGTGAAAGAGGCTGATAACGGTTAACCCCCTGCATCGCGTTGCGCAAACCGGCGGCGCGAATAGCCGCATCGGCTCCGGTTTGCTGGCCTGCGGCCATGGCGGTCATCCCTCCATGATTAAGAATAAATAGGACGCGTTTGTTAAGTTCAGATGACGGGAGCGCCGCCAGCTCCTGACGTAAGGTTGCACGCAACGTTTCGCCATCGGCCTCCCGGTGAGTCGCCTCGGCAATGACGCGTATTTTTTCATCAATCGCGCTAAGGTCGTTGTTTGCCGGGATCGTAACAACCTTGACGTGGCTCTGCTCGACCTGTTTTAGAGCCAGAGAAGGCTGCGCCTGCGCGCTGGCAAGGACCAGCGTAGGGCGGGTGGCAAGGATCCCTTCGGCGTTAAGCTGGCGTAAATAGCCGACGTCAGCCAGGGCGTTTGCGGCTTCAGGCCACTGACTGGTGCTGTCTCGCGCCACCAGCGTTGACTGCGCCCCCAGCGCGTACACAATTTCGGTGACGTCGCCACCCAGAGTGACGACTCTTTCCTCGGGGGCCGCCAGCGCAGTAACGGGTAGCAACGCAATCAGGAGCAGGAGTTTGTTCATGCGGCCAGCCCTTTCGGCGTCAGTGCGTCAATTTGTGCGCGCCATTGCGTTTGCTCCGGTTCACCTTCCGTACGTTGACCGTACAGTTGGGCAATCTGTGTGCCATCGGCCGCAAACAGTTCCAGACTGGTTACGTGTCCATCGGCGGTTGGTTTGCGTGTTACCCACGTTTCAGCCACGCTTTCTTCCAGCAGATGTAATGTAAATGCTGGGTTGAATATATTCAGCCAGCCTTTCATCGGCACCAGTTTTTCTATTACGCCGGTAAAAATTTGTACGCAGCCGCGATTACCCACAAAAACCATAATTTCATTGCCATCCTGACGCGCGGTATCGAGTAACTGCGCCAGTGCGCTATTAGGAACTTTGCAGGCCAGATCGTCGCCCACCAGATTAAATGCCTGTTGGCGAGTGAGATCGTGGCGTTTCAGCAGACCGAAAAACTGGTGGACATCAGTCATGGCTCGCCACTCTTGATCAACGGTCTGTGCATCAACGGTGACGGCGGCAGGCGCAGAATTGTTGACAGGTTGCAGCACCAGTGGCGGGTTTTCTGCAAAGATGAAACGGGTCAGTAACGCAGCCCATTCCTCAACGAGGGTATTTTGTGTGGCATAGACCTTCAGCAATGCATCACCCTGATAGTCGAAAAACTGAATGCTCTGACGCTCGCCGTGAGCGGTTGTTTCTCTGATATGAAAGGCGCTTGCCCACTGATTCAGGAACAGACGCAGATCGAGGGCGCGTGGATTGAGTACCAGCCCGGCATGCCCGCTCAGGTGCTGGTTGGTAAAGGTGCCGACCTGCTCATGCACCGCATATTCGTTGCGGCAAATACATTTTGTTTCGCCTACGGCTTCCAGCGCGCCGAGGATTTCGCGGACTTCGCCACGTAAGCGCCAGGCGTCATGACCGACGCGCGCGAAGGTCAGTTCTGCCTCGCTGATGTGCATCATAGCCGCGATGTCACGTGCATATTTGCCAGGATTTTCTTTTTTCAGTTCCAGCCAGCGTGTGTGGTGATTCATTGTCTCTTCCTTCCAGATTGCTGCCCCGGCGAACCGGGGAAAAGTGATTACCACTGATAACTCACGAAAATTTTGCCATTGCGGCCATCCTGCGGAATGCCCTGCTGCGACCAGTACTCTTTGTCGAAGGCGTTGCCCAGTACCAGTGTGGTGGTCATGCCTTTTAGCGCCTGTTGCCCCTGATAGCTCACGTAGAAGTCGTTTACCGCATAGCCGGGTTGTTTGGCGTAGTTGCTGCTGATGTGCGTTGAGCGGTCAGCAAATGTACCTATCCAGCCAACGGAGAAACCGCTGTGCGCAACCGGTACGTTCAGTTTGCTGGTGACGGTGTCAGGGTTAATGCTGGAAATGTACTCGTCCGTGTCAGTATCTTTACCCCGCGTGCGGTTATAGGCCATATCGAGACTGAACAGGTCGGCGGTGTATTTCGCCATTACGTCCCAGCCCCAGATTTTGGCGTTGGGAACGTTATAGGATGTCGTTGTCGCGGCGGCAAAATCGACGCTGGTAGAGATGTAATCTTTGGCTTTGGTGTCGAAATAGCTGGCTTTAAATTCGAGCGCATCGCTTGCCATCAACAGATCGTCAAAGCGCAGGCCAAATCCGTATTCCTGTGTTTCGTTGGTTTCCGGACGCAGGTTCGGGTTTGGCACCCAGTAGTTGGTGTAAAAACGGCCAATCGAGAAGTGCTTCGCATCGTTATACATCTCGCCCATGGTTGGGGCACGGAAGGCCTGAGCGTATGAACCGAAAAGCATCAGCCAGTCGGCAGGCGCAACGGTGAGTCCAGCGCGGGACGACCATTTGTCGGCATCGACGTCTTCATAGCCGTCGCTGCTACCGCGATAAGAGTCGTACCGGGTACCACCCAACAGCGTAACCGGCAGGTCGCGCAGGGTAATTTCATCCTGTAGCCAGCCGGAGCTGAAATCGATTTTTGCCTCCGGGAAACCGGTGGTTGCGCCACCCGGTTGCTGTTCCTGACGATAGTATTCGCCACCGTAGGTCATCAGGTGAGAAGCAAATGAGTCGGTAAACAGGCGGCTACGGTTGTCGATTTTCCCGCCTTTGGTGGTCTGCTTGCGAAATTCGCCGGTGCTATCTGTGTTTTGTGCATTAATACGCGCTTCGGACCAGTAGATGCGCGCATCCGCGTTCAGCCAGTCATTATCCGCCGGGGAGAGGGAGTAAGTCAGTTGCGCATCGCGTTGGATGGTTGAGCGTTCGGTCATTGGATTGCTGGTGGCATCCGCCGCGCTGGTTTGTGGGTTTTTAGGTTCCCGGGCATCATTGTTGTAATAACGAAGCGAGCCGGCCAGCGTCTGGGCGCTGTCAATTTTCCAGCTGCCTTTCGCCAGCATATTGTTAATCGCTTCGTCGTTCGGAGCGGTAGTACCGTCGCTTTGGCGCAAATTACCGCGATCGCGGCTGGACCAGGCCAGCAGCCCGTCGAGGGTATCGGTGCGGCCAAATGTGCTGGCGCCCATACCGAGGCTGTGATCGCCGGTAGCTGCGGTACCGAACACGCGATAACCGCTGTTTTGTCCGGCTGCCAGCAGATCTTTAGCATCCGCAGTGTCATAGGCGATTACGCCACCCAGCGCGCCGCTGCCATACAGCAGTGCGGAAGGGCCGCGTACCACTTCAATCCGCTTGATTAGCGCCGGATCGAGGAAGGTACTGTTCAGGTGCCCGGTATCGGTTCCCTGGCGAACGCCATCTACCAGCACCAAAACGCCGCGACGGTCATAGCCGCGCAGATTGACGTCCTGACCATTTGTCCGGCCCGTACCGTCCAGGGACAGGCCCGGAACCTTCCGTAACAGGTCGGCTGCCGAGCTGGCAGTCTGGTTTTCAGGTGCAGTAGCGTCGATAACGCTGACCATCATCGGCGCTTCAAAGGCGCTACGGGCGTTGCCGGTGGCGGTGACGGTCATATCCTCTACCGCCGCCCAGGCAACGACGGGAAGATTACTGACAATCGCCAACGCCAGGAGCGATGGGCGCAAGGATGCGGTGTGCAGGTGTGGCATAGCAACTCTCCATTAGAAAATCGAAAAGCGCTGGCTGCCTGGGTATCACCTGGGTGGCTGGCGAAAAGTGTTGTTTATTTAGTCAGAATGAGTTTTCCAGCATGGGTCTGGCGCAGCAGGTAGTGCTGACCATCGTGCTCTATAATCACGCGTCCTTCTTTGCCCAGCAGACTTTTACTGTCAATGCGACGCTCGGTTGCGGCGACGGCAGGCGGTGTTTTTTCTTTTGCAGGCGTTGCTGTTGTGTTATCCATACGTGACATAGAGTTTAAAAATAGCAATCAATGTAACAATGATAATCATTATCATCAAACTGCAAATTTGCGGCAAGCGTTTTTGTGAAATAATTGTGACGAGAACGGTTTTTGCACAACAATGAAGTGAAAAACAAAGAATTACCACCGGGCAACGTGGTGTTACCCGGTGTACAGCGTTAAAAACGGCTATCAACCGCAGAGGCGAGTTTGTCCACCAGCAGTTCAGTATCTTCCCAGTTCAGGCACGGGTCGGTAATCGACTGACCGTAAACCAGCGGCTGACCGCTAACGATTTTTTGCGTGCCTTCGCGCAGGAAACTTTCCGCCATGATCCCGGCAATCGCCGTCGAACCGTTGCGAATTTGCTGGCATACGTCATCACACACTTCCAGCTGACGGCGATGCTGCTTCTGGCAATTACCGTGGCTAAAATCAACGACCAAATGCTCAGGCAGGGAAAATTCGTGCAGGGTATCGCAGGCGGCGGCAATATCTTCAGCATAATAATTTGGCTTTTTACCACCGCGCATAATGATATGCCCGTATGGGTTACCGCTGGTCTGATAAATGGTCATCTGACCGGTTTTATCCGGGGAGAGGAACATATGGCTGGCGCGGGAGGCGCGAATCGCATCGACGGCGATACGGGTATTGCCATCCGTCCCGTTCTTAAACCCAACCGGGCAGGAAAGAGCAGACGCCATTTCGCGGTGGATCTGGCTTTCGGTGGTGCGCGCGCCAATGGCGCCCCAACTGATTAAATCGGCAATAAACTGGCCGGTCACCATGTCGAGGAATTCCGTTGCCGTGGGTACACCCAGTTCATTGACCTGCAACAGCAATTTACGCGCCAGCTCAATGCCGTGGTTCACACGATAGCTGCCGTTCAGGTCCGGGTCGGAAATTAAGCCTTTCCAGCCCACGACGGTGCGTGGCTTTTCAAAATAGGTACGCATCACAATTTCGAGACGCGCCTGGTATTTTTCGCGCAGCGCCTGTAGACGCGTGGCGTATTCCACGGCGGCATCAAGATCGTGAATCGAGCAAGGGCCTACGATCACCAGCAAACGGGGATCTTCGCCATTCAATATTTTTTCTATCCGGCGTCGGGAGTCCGTAACATGACGGGCGACGGAGGACGAAACAGGATGCCGCTGCGCAAGCTCTGCTGGAGTGACCAGGTTGTCAATACGCGCAGTACGGAGTTCATCGGTTCTGTTCATTACTTGTCTCAGAAATTTGTTGCTTCAACGGCAGGACTACCGGGAAGTGATGTGCATCACAATATCACACTCATCCGGCCTGGTGGCGAGCATAATAACAAAAAATCGAACCAATGCACTAGCATTCTAGTACATGCGGCGATTCAGCCCCATAATGTCGAGGATCTTGGTGGCAATCTCTTCTACCGAGTAATTGGTACTGTTCAACCATGGGATCTGATTTTTCCGGTACAGTGCTTCCACTTCGGCAACTTCCATCCGACACTGGCGCAGAGAGGCGTAACGGCTGTTCTCCCGTCGCTCTTCGCGGATCGCCGCCAGGCGTTCGGGGTCGATGGTCAGGCCGAACAGTTTATGCTGCAGCGGCTTCAGGGACGTGGGCAGCACCAGGTTATCCATATCATCGGCAATAAAGGGGTAGTTGGCCGCGCGGATACCAAACTGCATGGCCAGATACAAACTGGTCGGGGTTTTGCCGCAACGGGAAACGCCGAGCAGGATCACCTGCGCCTGATCGAGGTTGCGCAACGAAATACCATCGTCATGGGCAAGAGTGTAATCAATGGCGGCAATACGCGCATCGTACTTGTTGAGGTTGCCGGGATTCAGGCCGTGGGTACGATGGGCTATCGGCGTTGGGTCGAGCTTCATCTCTTGCTGCAATGGGGCGACCAGCGCCTGCACGATATCCTGACAAAACCCCTCGCTTTGCAGAATGATTGAGCGGATTTCCGGCAAGACGATGGAGTAAAACACCAGAGGGCGCACGCCGGTTTGTTGGTAAATGGCATCAATCTGGTCTTTAACCGCGCGCGCGCGACTCTCGTTTTCAACAAACGGCAGCGTAATGCTGTTGATAGTGACCGGAAATTGCGACATTACCGCGTGGCCCAATACCTCGGCGGTAATGGCCGTACCATCAGAAATATAAAAAACGTGACGATCAACAGCATTATCCATTTTGTGCATCCTGGGGCAGACATAATTCTCTGAAAGCATAAATTAAAATTCGCCAGAAGCGAATATTGCGCTATCACTTTTATAAACTGAAACGCTATTTTTATATTTAATGAAAAGTACATTTCATTTTTCGGAACAAATGTTTATACCGATAGTTTTTGTGGTGATCCCCTGTCGCTTGCGGGTTTGCGCAAATGCGGAAACAATCTTAAAAAATAAAAAATAAAGTTGCTTGAACGATTCACCGTTTTTTTCGCCGCGGTAAATATGCAAAGATAAATACGCAAAATTGAGTTTCCTAACCTCGTTCATATATAAGGATTGTTCGATGTCCAACAATGGCTCGTCACCGCTGGTGCTTTGGTATAACCAACTCGGCATGAATGATGTAGACAGAGTTGGGGGCAAAAATGCCTCCCTGGGTGAAATGATTACTAACCTTTCCGGTATGGGTGTTTCCGTACCGAATGGTTTTGCAACAACCGCCGATGCGTTTAACCAGTTTCTGGACCAAAGCGGTGTAAACCAGCGCATTTATGAGCTGCTGGATAAAACGGATATTGATGATGTTACCGAGCTTGCGAAAGCCGGGGCACAGATCCGCCAGTGGATTATCGACACTCCTTTCCAGCCGGAGCTGGAAAATGCCGTCCGCGATGCCTACGCGCAGCTGTCAGCAGACGATGCCCATGCCTCTTTTGCCGTGCGTTCTTCCGCCACCGCAGAAGATATGCCAGATGCGTCATTTGCAGGTCAGCAGGAAACCTTCCTCAACGTCCAGGGCTTCGATGCTGTCCTGGTCGCTATCAAACACGTATTTGCTTCGCTGTTTAACGACCGCGCGATCTCTTATCGTGTTCACCAGGGCTATGACCACCGTGGCGTGGCGCTTTCTGCTGGCGTCCAGCGGATGGTGCGCTCCGACCTTGCGTCCTCAGGCGTTATGTTCTCCATCGATACCGAATCCGGTTTCGACCAGGTGGTGTTTATCACTTCCGCATGGGGCCTGGGCGAGATGGTGGTGCAGGGGGCCGTTAACCCGGATGAGTTCTACGTGCACAAACCGACTCTGGCGGCTAACCGTCCGGCTATCGTTCGTCGCACCATGGGATCGAAAAAAATCCGTATGGTCTACGCGCCAACCCAGGAACACGGTAAGCAGGTGACCATTGAGGATGTGCCGCAGGAACAGCGCGATATTTTCTCTCTGACCAATGACGAAGTGCAGGAACTGGCGAAGCAGGCGGTACAGATCGAGAAGCACTACGGTCGTCCGATGGACATCGAATGGGCGAAAGACGGTCATACAGGCAAGCTGTTCATTGTTCAGGCTCGTCCGGAAACCGTGCGTTCTCGCGGGCAGGTGATGGAGCGGTATACGCTGCACGCCCAGGGTAAAATTATTGCGGAAGGTCGCGCCATCGGTCACCGCATTGGCGCCGGTCCGGTCAAAGTTATTCACGACATCAGCGAAATGAACCGTATTGAGCCCGGCGACGTACTGGTGACTGATATGACCGACCCGGACTGGGAACCGATCATGAAGAAAGCGGCAGCGATTGTGACCAACCGTGGCGGCCGTACCTGTCACGCGGCGATCATTGCCCGTGAGCTGGGGATCCCTGCCGTGGTTGGCTGTGGCGATGCCACTGAGCGCATGAAGGATGGTGAGAAGGTCACTGTCTCCTGCGCCGAAGGCGACACCGGTTATGTTTACGCTGAGATGCTTGATTTCAGCGTGAAGAGCTCCAGCGTGGAGACTATGCCGGATCTGCCATTGAAGGTGATGATGAACGTCGGCAACCCGGACCGGGCTTTCGACTTTGCCTGCCTGCCGAACGAAGGCGTTGGTCTGGCGCGCCTGGAATTTATCATTAACCGCATGATCGGCGTGCACCCTCGTGCGCTGTTGGAGTTTGATGACCAGACGCCTGAGCTGCAAAATGAAATCCGCGGCATGATGAAAGGTTTCGACTCTCCGCGTGAATTCTACGTTGGTCGTCTGACGGAAGGGATCGCGACGCTGGGCGCGGCGTTTTATCCGAAACGCGTCATCGTGCGTATGTCGGACTTTAAGTCCAACGAATATGCTAACCTGGTTGGCGGTGAGCGTTATGAACCGCACGAAGAGAACCCAATGCTGGGCTTCCGCGGGGCGGGCCGTTACGTTTCAGACAGCTTCCGCGACTGTTTCGCACTGGAATGTGACGCGGTGAAACGTGTCCGTAACGACATGGGTCTGACTAACGTTGAAGTGATGGTACCGTTTGTACGTACCGTTGCCCAGGCGAAAGCGGTGGTTGAAGAGCTGGCGCGTCAGGGGCTGAAACGCGGCGAGAATGGCCTGAAGATCATCATGATGTGCGAGATCCCGTCTAACGCCCTGTTGGCAGAACAGTTCCTTGAGTACTTCGATGGCTTCTCCATCGGCTCAAACGACATGACGCAGCTGGCGCTGGGCCTGGACCGTGACTCGGGTGTGGTTTCTGAACTGTTTGATGAGCGTAACGACGCGGTGAAAGCGCTGCTGTCGATGGCGATTCGCGCTGCTAAGAAACAGGGCAAATACGTGGGTATTTGTGGTCAGGGACCTTCTGACCACGAAGACTTCGCGGCCTGGCTGATGGAAGAGGGGATCGACAGTCTGTCGCTGAACCCGGACACAGTCGTACAGACCTGGCTGAGCCTGGCTGAACTGAACAAGTAACATCATGCCTTATCCGGCCTATTCAACGTAGGCCGGATAAGATGCGTTAGCATCGCCATCCGGCACTCTATCCTGCAACACTCTCCATGCTCAAACGTTTAATAATATCCTGACGCAACTGGTATTTTTGTATCTTACCGGACGCTGTGCGCGGTAACTTCTCGACAACCACGATATGCTCCGGGTATTTATACTTTGCCACCCGTTTGCGGCTAAAAAAGGCGACGACAGATTCCAGCGACAGCGAATGATGCGGGGCTTTTAGTACTACATAAGCGCACGACCTTTCACCTAACCGTTCGTCCGGCATCGCGACAACGCAGGCATCATGAATGCGTGGATGCTGTAATAAAATATCCTCCACCTCGCGGCTGCTGATATTTTCCCCACCGCGCACAATAATATCTTTTTTACGCCCGGTGATTTTGATGTATCCCGCGTCGTCCATCCGGCATAAGTCGCCACTGTAATACCAACCCTCTTTATCCAGCGCACGGGCGGTCAGTTCGGGTTCATCGAGGTAGCCCATAAAAACATTGGGACCACGCGAGGCTTCTTCACCTTCTACTCCTGCGGGCAGGGTATTGCGCGCTTCATCGACGACTTTTATTTCGACCCCTGCGGCAGCATAGCCGTCGGTGGTCATCATGCGGGAAGGTGAATCATCGAGATTGACCAGCGCATGCGGCGAGCTCTCCGTTGAGCCATATATGCTTAACAATTTAATGCCGAGCCGTTGGCAGTCACGGGCAATCTTTTGCGGAATGGTGGTACCTCCGCATAGAAAAAAGCGCAGCGATGAGAGATCACAGGATCGTTTTTCCATGCGACACAACATGTCATAGACAAATGGCGTTGCGCCGAGTACGCAGGTGCAGTGCTGTTGCTCCAGCAGATCGAGACAGGCGTCTGGAGTAAAAATATCCAACAACACGCTGCGTGCGCCGATTAAAAATGGTGCGGTAACGCCGTGCAGAAAACCGGTAGCGTGGCCAAGCGGCGCGGGCATTAAAAACACATCTTGCCAGGTGAGATTGAGACGGGCGCAGTAGGCGCGTTCGCTGGCAAGAATGTTATTGTGAGTTAACATTACGCCTTTCGGCATTCCCTCGGTCCCGGAGGTAAACAGTACCGCTGCCAGTTCATCCGCGTGGACGTTAATCGTTTGACTCAACGGCGGGGCTAAAAGCAGTTGGCTGAGCGCCTGCGAGGTGGTTGCCGGCGCCAGTTTATCCACGGCGACAATCTGTTGCAGATGCGGTAACTGGTTTTGTAAGGGGAGGATCAAATCGACCGGTCGGCTTTGTTTAAACAGGGTAGGTGCGAAAAAAATCTTCGCTTTGCATTTATTCAATACCCATACCAACTCCGCTTCGCGCCAGGCGGGTAGTAACGGGACGGAAACGGCTCCGGTTTTCAGGCAGGCCAGATAAATAATGGTAAATTCGCACCAGCCCGGCAACTGGAAAGCGACGCGATCGCCGGGTTGAATACCGCAGGCTAAAAACCAGCTCGCCAGACTGCTGGCGGCACCGTCGAGTGCGGCATAGGTATATGAAGCGCCATGATTATCAACCACGGCGATTTTATCCGGCATGGCTCTGGCTGTTTGGTTCCAGTAATCGCCAAGCGAAGCATCTCCCCATAAACCTTGTTGTCGCCAGGCTTCGCGACGTTCGGCGTTAAATGTTAGTGTGATACTCATTCGTTATTCCCAGGATAATATCGGCATACGTCTGACCGGATTGGCCGTGGAGGCCGATCCGGGGTGCAACGGCTCAATCCGTTAGCCGTAGCGGAAATCAATGCCAAATGTTCCTGCCGGATACTCCCATTGTTCGAGGATCGTATCGCCGCACAGCACCCGACAGGTGCCACATTCCAGGCAGCCAGCAGAATCAAAATGAATATTTCCACTCTCGTCCTGCTTATACAGTCCGGCGGGACAGGCCTTCAGCAGTTTGCGAAATTCGTTAAGGTCGGGATGTTCGGCCAGAATAATGTGCGGGTGACCTTCATCGACATTGAATTTATTGACGCCCAGCTTGACGTCGACGTTAACGGTATTGTCCTGACTCATAGCGCAGTTGCCCCCTTGATGCCGTCTTTCAGTAAGTTCATCAACCCAATTTTCTTCGCATGGGACATCATCATCTTACGAATCGGTTGGTTCGGGCGTCCGTCAACGGTGAACATATCGTTCATGATATCCGCGACCATGCGAGGGTATTGGGTGAACAGGCGCGGGTTTTCCATCAGCGCCGGGATCTTGCGAAAATGCTGTAAATCACGCATCACACAGCCCCGTTCAAGGGCGCGTTTGTAGTCCATCAGGCTGCTGGCGGAGAAGTCCCGGCGTTCTTTGGCTGCAATGGCGGTTTGGGCGGCGGCTTCTGCGGAGGCTATTGCTAAATCCATACCACGCACCGTGTAACCCAGATTCAGACAGAAACCCGCGGCATCGCCGACGATCATTACGCCGTCATCAACCAGTTTGGGTACCATTGCCAGCCCGCCTTCCGGCACCATATGTGCGGAATACTCCAGCAGTTCTCCTCCCGCAATCAGCGGACGAATAGTCGGGTGTTGCTTAAAGTCTTCCAGCATCTGCGGAATACTTTTCGTCGCGTGAGCAATATCCCCCAGCCCGCATACCAGCCCCAGAGAGACCGAGTCCTGGTTGGTATACAGAAAGCCTCCCCCCATCAGTCCATCGGACGGTGAACCGGCAAACAGCCAGGCTGCGCCTTCATCGCCTGAGAGGTTGAATCGATCTGCAATCACAGCCGGAGGTAAGCCGATCAACTCCTTTACGCCAACAGCATAGTGGTGAGCAGAAGAGGGAGGGATCATCCCCAGCGACCGTCCTAATATTGAGTTGACGCCATCGGCCAGGATGACAATATTGGCTTCGAGGATATCGTCACCGGCTTGCACGCCGGTGACTCTGGTACCTTCGCGGATCAGCGCATCAACGCGGACGCCGGGGATGAACTGCGCGCCTGCCTGTTCTGCTTTTTCCATCAGCCA
Source organism: Citrobacter sp. wls706 (assembly GCF_005281305.1). Lineage (NCBI taxonomy): Bacteria > Pseudomonadati > Pseudomonadota > Gammaproteobacteria > Enterobacterales > Enterobacteriaceae > Citrobacter > Citrobacter sp. wls706. The sequence continues at coordinate 311,601 of NZ_SZXG01000031.1, forward strand.
GGGATCAAGCCGGTTGCGCAACACGGTGTAAGAATCCTGCGCTGGCGCGTTGTCTTTTTCCCGATGAAAGTCGAGCGTTACGGCGCTCTCTTCGGTCAGGAAGGATATTTTTTCGCGGGTCACTTTACGTTCGAGTGGTGCTTCCTGCGCGAATCCTGGCATGATGCGTTCCAGACTATGCGCGTAGAGTCGCCCACCGGTCATATTTTTACTGCCCGCACTGTTTCCGCGTTCGATGACCAGCACCTCCAGCCCGGCCTTCGCCATAACGTAGCCTGCAACGGTACCCGCCACGCCAGCACCGACCACAATGGCATCAAATTTTTCATCTGACATGCTTTATGCTCCTTTCCCGCCGCAAGGCAGCGGGAGATGTGCGTTAAATGGGGGATTAGCGGCTGAGATGTTCGATAAGGGCCGGAACAACTTTGTAGATGTCGCCTACCAGGCCGTAATCGGCGTAATTGAAAATAGGGGCTTTCTTGTCTTTGTTGATAGCGACAATGACTTTCGCGCCATTACCGCCGACCATGTGTTGAATTTGTCCTGAGATGCCCAGCGTCAGATAAAGGTCTGACTTCAGTAACACACCAGAAACGCCAATGTAGCGTTCGCGCTCCATCCAGTTTTCGCCTTCGGCAATCGGGCGCGAACAACCCACTTCAGCCCCCAGTACGGATGCCAGCTGGTGCACCATCTCCAGATCGTGTTGCGCAACCAGGCCGCGACCCACACCAACCACACGTTTTGCTTTACTGAGGTCCACGCTGCTCACGGATTTGGCGCGACGTTCCTGACACATAATTTCATGAAGCGGTGCGATGTAAGCTGCCGAGACAACAGGGCAATTGTGCGATGCGTTTTCCGCTACGGGTTCAAGCAGGCCTGGGGCTAGCGTGATAATTGCCAGCGCGCTTTTGATTTTTTCTTTGCCGAATGCCAGACCACCATACATGCGGTGCTCTGCGAATACGGTGTTATCCTCAAGCGTCACCGATATTGCGTCGTTAACCATCGCGGCATTGAGTTGGATGCTTAACCGTGCCCCAAGTGATTTCGCGCGCTTTGTGGCGGGCATCAACAGCATTCCGGCGTGTTCTTGCATCAGCGCTGCGATGGTTTCGGCGTAATTTTCTACACGCTGTAAACCGGAGGGGGCTTCGAGCACGATTATCTCATCGGCACCCAGAGGTTTGACCTGATTAGCCTGTTCGCTGCCTTGGACAATTAGATGGACGTGTTCACCCCACTGGCGCGCGCCTGTCATTAATTCTGCGTAGCGTTCTACGTTATCGCTGAACACCCATACGTTAGCTAATTTACTCATGACAATTTCTCTCCGTTGAGCTTAGTTCAGGGCTTTTTTCAGGTGTTCCGCCAGTTCGGCTATGGCTTCAGCTGAGTCATTTTCCAGAATGATGTGCTTACGTTCTGTTTGTGGCGGTACGGTGAGGCTCACCAGTTCTGCTAATGGTGACGCAGGCGTCCAGCCAATATCGCTGGCTTGCCACGGCGTGACGGGCTTTTTACCCGCGCCGAGAATGGCTTTCATTGAGGGAATACGCGGCGTGTTGATATCCGAGGTTACGCAGAGTACAGCGGGAAGCGGCAGGTCAATCACTTCGACCTCATCTTCCAGCGTGCGCTCAACCATAATGCGGTCGCCGTTACGTTGGATGTTGCTGACGGCGTTAATCACCGGGAGTTGCAACAGTTCGCCAACCAGTAAGCCAACCTGTTGGGCGTAGATATCCCCCGATCCTTCGCCGAACAGCATCAGGTCGAAATTCATATTTTTGGCCGCGCAGGCCAGCGCCTGAGCGGTGTCGCGGGGCAATGAATGCTCCAGCTGTGGATCCTGCACCATGAACAAACTGTCTGGTCCACGCGACAGCACGTCTTTACGCACTTTGGAATTTTGCAGTAGCGAGCCGCCCACGGTTAAAGCGAAGATTTCATCACCTTCCGTACTCAGTTGCGCCGCGGCCTCAATCGCATTCAGATCAAACTGGCTGATTTTGGCGTCGGCCCGGTCAAAGTTAAGCGAACGCTGTGGGGTAACAACAATGTCCTGTTCTTCAGGCACCAACTTAAAGCAGGTTATTATTTTCATGGCATCTCCAGTCATCCACAGTAGGGAAAATTAACTGAAAATAGTGTGCGGCAGAGAGGGGACTGTTTTCGACGGAGCAATCTGTTTTCATTCCCAACAATCTTGCAAAAAAAAAGTGAGGCGGGGATGCTTGTTTTATAAACGGGAACTCGGGAGTGTGTACTGAAGAAAAAAAGAACACACAAACCAGGGAAGGATAATTGCGAAATGCATCCTGTTTTTTAGCGTTTATACGCTTAATTTGTTTCTGATATGTAAATTGTTAATGTTGAATTAATAACATTTATTCTTTTCGTTTTTTATAAAACGGCAATAATCGTGGAGAACAGCGCGACGGGGCAGGAGGTATCATCTTGCAGTCGACGCAAATAATTTTGTTTCGCCAGCAAGGAATAACGTTGTATAACATCATTATCGTTTTCGCTTTCCGATATTAATTATTCGCAAAATTACTGCCTTTAGGTGGAGGTTGTCATGTATCAACGCTGCTTTGATAATGCCATGGAGACCCTTTTTGAGCAGGGGAAAACGCCGAGACTTTCCCGATTCGTCATTAGCGATGATCCTAACTGGGAGTCCGGCCATCATGTTCATGATAATGAAACGGAGCTTATCTATGTCAAAAAGGGTGTTGCAAGATTAATCATCGACTCTTCGCTATATGTCGCGCATGCCGGGGACATTGTGGTGATTGAGCAAGGGCGATTGCATGCGGTTGCATCTGATAGCAGCGCACCGGCTACCACTTACACCTGTGCGCTCTATGGTTTTCGGTTTAACGGCTGGCAGGATAATCAGCTATTGCAGACGCACTCGTGTCCGGTCATTAGCGTCAGTCAGGGTAAAGAGGTTATTAAGAGTATTTTTAATGAACTGGGGGTGATACTCCCGCAGAGTAAGAACAACCTGACATCTTCTGCTTATGACGCATTCGCGTATGCATTAACCGTTTTATATTACGAAAACTTTAAAAATGCTTACCGCTCTGAACAGGGATATATTAAAAAAGATGTCTTAATTAAAGATGTATTAGTCTATTTAAATAACAATTTCCGCGAAAAGATCACTCTCGAACAGTTATCTAAAAAATTCCGCGCCAGCGTGAGCTATATCTGTCATGAATTTACCCGGGAGTATCGTATTTCACCCATCAATTATGTTATTCAGCGACGAATGACAGAGGCGAAATTTTCCCTGACCAATACCGAGGCCTCGTTGGCGGAAATTTCGTGGCGGGTAGGGTATGAAAACGTCGATCATTTTGCCAAACTTTTTCAGCGGCATGTGGGATGTACTCCCAGCGATTATCGTAAGCAGTTTAAAAATAACCTTGCTGAGCAAGAATGCCTGATGCCTGAAGTCTGATTCCCCCGCACGGTCCC
>NZ_SZXG01000031.1:315167-337495 GCF_005281305.1 Citrobacter sp. wls706
GCATCTGCGCTATCCGGTCAGTTATACCGCTTACTTATTTTGATAATCTTTCAGGATTTGGCGACCCGCGACGTAAATCATGATTTCATCGGTACCACCGCCAATCCGCTCACAGCGGACATCGCGCCAGAATCGGGATACGCGTGCTTCATCGGTGTAACCTAGTCCGCCCATGATCTGAATCGCGTCGTCAATCACTTCCATTGCCGTACGTGCGCAATACAGTTTTGCCAGTGCCGCACTGGTTCGCAGCGACTGTTCCTGATCGGCCTGCCAGGCGACCTTCAGCACCATATTGCGCATGTTTTCGATTTTTATTGCCATCAGCGCCAGTTTTTCCTGGATCATTTGGTTATGACCAATCGGCTTACCAAATGCGATGCGCTGGTTAGCGTAGCGGGCGGCATCTTCGAAGGCGCATTCGGCAAAGCCCGTGCTGCGCGCGGCGTTAATCAGGCGTTCCATTTCAAAGTTGTACATTACATTGAGGAAGCCCATGCCTTCTTCGCCGACCATATCGCTTTCGTCCACTTCAACGTTATCAAGATAGACTTCGCAGGTGCTTAACATGTGCCAGCCGATTTTATGCAGTGGGTTAACCTTAATGCCCGGTTTCTTAGAATCCACCCACCACAGCGTAAAGGCTTTCTTCGGATCTTTCGGCTCCGGGTCGCGAGCCAGGACCAGCATGTACGGATACTCTTTAGCGCCGGTGATAAATGTTTTTTGCCCGTTGAGATACACCTTGCCATTTTTGCGGGTGTAGCTGGTGGTGGCACTATTATTATCGGAGCCTGCTCCCGGTTCGGTTAATGCCAGCGCATACGCCGGATCGCCCGTTTCCATGGTGCTTTCTGCTGTTTTACGCAACTGCTCGGCGGAACCAAAACGTCGCATACTGTGGATGCACTGACCGTTGGTGATCAAAAATGCGGGCGCGCCACATTTTGACACTTCCATCAGCGCCAGCATCTGGGTGACGTAATCAGCCGGGATGCCGCCAAACTCTTCCGGAACGCCCAGCATCGAAATGCCGTTGTCCGCAAGGGCTCGCATAAATTCCTTCGGATAAGTCGCCGTCTGATCGCAGGTGCGGAAATACTCCTCCGGGAAATTGCTGGTAATCAGCTCGCGAATGCTGGCAAGCAACAGTTCTTGTTCTTCAGTTAATGAAAAGTCCATCAGGGTACTCCTTTTAATTGGCTGCGTCGGGTAATACAAAGCCCATCGAGGCATCGATAAATAATCTTTCGTCCATCAATTTCAGGTCTGGGGAAATAATCGGCGTGAAGTCCATTTTGTCGAGAATGTCTTCCTGCAAAGAGACTCCTGGCGCAATTTCAACTAAATGGAGGCCATCTTCTTTTAGCGTAAATACAGCGCGTTCGGTGATGTAGCGCACATCGAGACCACGCTCAAGGGCAATTTTCCCGCTGAACGTCACTTCAGGTAATTCGTTAACGAATTTTTTCACCCGACCTTCCTGCATGATATTTAACTTGCCATCGGCAACTTCCGTTTTCAAACTTCCGGCAGTTAACGTGCCGCAGAAAATAATTTTCTTGGAGGTGGCGCTAATATCGATAAAACCGCCGGTGCCCATAATTTTGCCATTGAATTTATGTACGCCGACGTTGCCGTGCCGATCCACTTCAGCAAAACTTAAATAACACACATCCAGCCCGCCGCCGTGGTAGAAGTCAAACTGGGAGGTCATATCCAGAATGGCGCGGGTGTTAACGTTGGCGCCAAAAGCGATGCCCTGAGACGTAATGCCGCCAATCGGGCCGGTTTCGACCGTCAGAATAAAATCGTCGGCACAACCTTCTTCGCGGGCGACAAGGCCAATCCCGTCGGCGATGCCCACGCCAACGTTGCCGACTGCGCCTTTACGCATTTCGAACAGCGCGCGTCTGGCCACCAGTTTACGCTGGTTAAGCGGCAGGGCAATTTGCTGGCTGTCATCAAGGACAAAATCGCCGGAAATAAAACGGTTAACCGGCGCGCCACCGTACAGTTGCGTTTGGTCGGGGTCGATGACCACAATATCGACCAGATAGCCCGGGATACGCACCGCTTTCGGATGCAAAGTGGCTTTCTTCACCATTTTTTGCACCTGCATCATGACGATCCCGCCGTTGTTGTGTACGGCCTGGGCAATCACCAGCGCATCGAGATACATCACTTCATCTTCAAAGGTGGCGTAGCCTTCGCTATCGCAGGTAGTCGCGCGAATAAAAGCGATGTTTGGCGCAATGGCTTTGTAATAGAGGTACTCTTTGTTATCGATTTCCACCACTTTGATCAGATCTTCGGTCGTCACCTCATTCAGTTTGCCGCCCTGCTGGCGAGGATCGACAAACGTACCGATACCGATGTCACTCAGAATGCCAGGCTGGTGGGCTGCTGATGCTCGCAGAGCTTGGGTCAATACGCCCTGAGGATAGTTATAGGCAGCGATTTTATTCTGCTCCGCCAGGTCGGAGATTCGTGGCGATTGCCCCCAGTGGCCGCAGAGCGCCCATTTGACTAAACCTTCCTGCGCCAGCGGGCTGATTCCGCGGTCGGCACGGTCACCCAATCCCGTTGGGCTAATTAATGATAAATTACGTGGTGATTGCGTGTTTTTGTATTTTTCTGCCAATGCATTAATTAATGTGGTTGCTTCAAGAATACCGCCACCTGCGCCTAATACACAAAGTGTTGCTTCATCAGGAATATAATTAATGGCTTCTGCTGCGGATAATACGGGTACCCGACCATCGATACGGTTTGGTCTCGGAAATTTCATATGAACTCCAGATTATATGCGTGCGACTACCTGTCGTTATAGTCGACAATAATATTGTGAGTTAATTTAATCAGGCTTAGCTGCCAGCCAGATATTCGTGGTTAAGCGAATATCTGGGGCAGGGCATTGCTAATCGTAATGTGGATATATTCTGTTATTAAGCCTGATGCAATATCGTTAATACAGTACGTAGATCGGCGACCGAAATTTGTCCCGGGGCAGACGCTTTTTTCACTGCTCCAAAGGTGGCTGCTGAACCGAAAACCTCGCCGGAGAGACGTGAAATCACCCCAGTTTTAGCCATCGACATGGTAATTATCGGCCGGTCCGCATAGCGCTCATGCATTTCCAGCGTAGCGCCCAACAATGTCAGCACATCCGTTTTATTTTGCGGCATCAGGGCGATTTTAGGAATATCCGCGCCAAGTTCCTGCATTTTACGCAGACGCTGGATGATCTCCTCCGCGGCTGGCGTCTTATGGAAATCATGATTCGACATAATCACGCTGACATTTTTCGCGTGGGCATGTTCGACGGTCGCTCTAACCTGCTCATCACCGGTGAAAAGTTCCAGGTCGATCATATCCACCAGACCGCTGTCTACTGCTGCACGGTTAAGTGCAATATAGCTTTCGACAGACAGTGCCTGTTCACCGCCTTCTTTGGCGCTGCGGAAAGTGAAAAGTAGCGGTTTGTCCGCTATCACATCGCGGATGGTGCGAGTCGCTTCCAGCACGGCATCTGTGGAAGAGACATCGCTGAAATGGTCAACGCGCCATTCCAGAATGTCGAAATCCGCTTCGCGATAGGCCAGCGCTTCGCTTTTTACCGTGGGGATGTCTTTACCCATCAGCGAGACAATGATCTTCGGCGCACCCTCGCCAATGACGAGGTTTCTTACGGTTACGGTTTTCATTGATTACCCTTTAAATATATTACAAATGCGTGCCCGTCAGGCTGCAAAACCCATAACCTGTTTCACATACTCCAGTGGGAAATCTTTCCCGGTCCAGAGTTTGAATTGTTCAGCCCCTTGCCATAACAACATGCCGTAACCATCAATTGTTTTGCAACCCGCAAGTTGCGCCTGTTGCAATAATTTGGTCATATGCGGATTATAAACGCATTCGGTTACCAGCAGGTCCGGGCGCAGCAGGGAAACGTCGGTCACGAGAGATTCGTTTTCCAGCGGCTTCATGCCGACTTTTGTGCCGTTGGTCAAAATATCCGCGCTGGCCAACGCGTCAGCAAAAGCCTGTCGATCGGCGAGATCGATAACGGTCACAACGCAATCGGTGTTTTCATTAACGCGTTTGGCGAATGCCTGCGCTTTAGCAAAGAACTCATCTTTACGGTTAAACAGCTTAATTTCTTTGATGCCTTCAATCGCCGCCTGCGCGCCAATAGCCGTAGACGCGCCACCTGCGCCCAACAGTACCATGGTTTTACCTTTAATATCGAAGCCGCTTTCTTTAATGGCGCGAATATGACCGGTACCATCAGTATTGTAACCGCGCAGGTAACCATCATCATTAACGATGGTATTAATCGCGCCGACCAGTTTGGCTGCAGGGGTCAATTCATCAACATATTCACAGGCCAGTTGCTTGTTGGGCATTGAAACCCCGGTGCCGCGCATTTTTAAGGCTTTTAAGCCGGCAATCGCGTTAGCAAACGTTGAGTTATCGACTTCAAATGCCATGTAGGTAAAAGGTAGTCCCGCTTTTTCTAATGCCTTGTTTTGCATTTCTGGTGACAGACTATGTCTGATAGGGTAGGCCATTAAACCAATCAGTTCATATTTAGCAGTTACGTCCATTTGATACTCCTTCTAAACAATTTATTGAAAATAACGCTCGCCCAACCGCACATCATTTTTGGGGATAGCAAATACGCGGTAGTAACGAATAAAGACGATGATGGCGGTGATGAAGGCCAGCAGAGCAAATGCAAAGTCCAGCAAAATGATGTACTGCAGGCCAATGTTAGAAAGGTATCCGGTGATTAGTGGGATAATAAAATTGGCTACGCCACCCATCATCATATAAACGCTGGTGACTTTGGCTTTACTCCTGGGGAAAAACTCTGACATCACTGAGACGCCAAGCTGTAAAATACCGCCAGCGGCAGAGAACCCAATCAGAAATGAACCGGCGTTACACACCAGCGGAGAGGGATATAAATAGATGACCGCTGCGGTGATGGTTGCCAGCCCGGCGTTAAACACATTTGCCCATATCGGTCGAACCATTTTCTTCAGCAGGGCGGCAAAAATAAATACGCAGACCAACGAACCCATACTGTAGTAAGAGATGGTTTTCAGGGCGTCGGCTTCCGCCATGCCGGCAAATGCCATTGCGTATTTCGGCATCCAGACCACGATGACGTAAAAGGTTGAAAACGCCGCGACACCAAACATCACGGAAGCGACACCTTCCAGCCAAACCAATGGTTTGCTGTGCATCTGTGGCAGCTCTTTGGCGATACCGGCATCCACCATCTGGCTGGGAAAGCGGCTTTTTAACAGCATCAGGGTGATAGCGACGAACAGTACTCCTGGAATAACGACCGCATAGCCGTACCAGATATGGTTGAGCAGCATGGTGCTGACGACAATGGGGTAGATCATCTGTCCGAACGAGACCATCGCTTTAACCAGGATAACCGCCGATCCTGATGCTTTGGGGAAGCATTCCATTAACGCCGGATAGCCGCCGGTATCCAGCGCCGAGTTAGCCACACCAACGCAAACGGCCAGAATAAAGGCAATCATCAGATTAGGACTAGCGGGAATGCCGAAGAAGAACAGCATATACAGAATAGCGCCTAGCAGGATAATCGCCTTGCGACCAAACTTATCTGAGAGCACCCCAAAGAATAAAATGCTCACCAGTCGTCCCAGACCAATGCCAGAAATTAAATAGGCAATCCCGGCATTGTCTGTGGAGAATTTTTCTGCGAGAGACGTCATATTTTGCGCCAGCGTAATGACGCTAATACCGTGTAGGAAATAACTTAAATAAATACAGGTTATCGCCAGAAGAAATGGCGTGTTAAAGGTCTTATTTTGAGACATTTTCACAACTCCTTGCGGATTTTAAAATTGTTCCGTACTTGTCGATATTTTTAAATTTCGGCGACCTTGTGATTAATATACCGTTCAGTAGTCATAGAACCTACATAGCATGGCGTTTAACTTACCAGGTATTTTGCATCGTAAACTGTGAATTTAATTCTTCCTGATGAATTTTTGCTGATATTTTAATAGTGCAGTCAATTATGTTGCAGAGGAGAGGAACAATATTGCATCTCCATTATTTTGCGACCGTCGCCATTTTTAGTTGATGCTTTAAGGCGCTGCGGCTGCGATAACCAATAAACAGAGCCAACAGAAAACCGACAGCGGCTATACCAGTATCAAACCACATGATATGAGCAATGCTGGTCTCTGAGATCCTGGCTGTAATCAGCGGAATGGTGAAAGTCGCAATGCTGCCTGCGCTGTAGTAAATGCCGGTCGCTTTACCCTTCGCATATGGAAAGCGTGCCGCCATCAGTGTTAAACCGATTTGCACCACGCCTCCGGCTGAAGAAAACCCAATGACAAACGCAAACGCGATAACCACGTAGGGTGTCGGATGCAGGCAAACTATCAGCAGCGCAATAAATGAAATAAATGTGTACAGCATCAACAACGATGTCGCGCGTTCCGCTTTGCGCGCCAGTGGCGCAGTAATCAATACACACAACAAAGAGCCGCAGGTGTAAATGCTTAACAATTTGATAGATAACGTATAGGACATGCCAGCGACAAACTGTCCGTACTGCGCCAGCCACTGGCTTACCAGATAAAATGTCGCCATGGCGATGTAGCCATACAGGGTGTAACTGGCAAGATCGAGAATCGAGCAACGATGTTCAGATTGGTGGATTTCCCGTTGAGCAGGTAATGCCCTGGTGGAGGTTTGACGCCCTGGATGCGTCGGGAAACGACAGCGAAACAAAAACACGCCGTTGAGTATCATAATGGCTGCCGCCAGCAGAAAGGACCAGCCAAACCAAAGCTCGGCCCACACCAACAAACTAATAATCATGGGAAGCAGAAACTGGCCGCTGGAGACGAAGGCTTTTATTAATATATTGGCTGTACTGGGTGAGCGGGGAAACGCCTCCATCAGGCTGGGATAGGTTCCGGCATCGAGAAAACTATTGGCCATTCCCGCCAGAAAGCCAAATGCATAGGCGATAAAAATGCTATGAGTATTGATGATGCCAACAAAGAAAATCAGGTAGCAGATCATGCCGAAAATAATAAACGGTCGGCGGCCATAGCGATCGGAGAGCATGCCTGCCATTAATAAGACACTTAAACGACCGATGCCCAGTGAGGAAATAACAATCGAGACACCCGCGGCATTGGTTTGCCACTGGTGTTCCAGTGAAGACATATTGAGGCTTATCAGGATGACCCCCATGCCGTGGACCAGGTAATTAAAGTACAGCCCTATCGCAGTGGAGAAATAGGTGTTTTTCATAATATGTTACTCAGCGAATAGGCTAAATCGGTATGGCGTTGTAACACTTAACACAAACGCTCGAGGTCGTGAGCATAGAGTTCAACAGCAGCCGATTGATAGATTTTCCAGTCGAGGAAATCGTTGTGATGATAAACCGCCTGAAATGAGTTCAGGTCGGGGAAAAAACGCATGGTGTTATTACCGATACGATTGTTTATTTTGTCGATAACTGCATTAATTCTTACTTTCCGCCTGGCTTTCATTTCTTGACAAATGTGTGCGATGTCCTCCGGGATTTCCTTTTCGCCATTTTCCCATTGCTGCCATACGACAACATTATTATCACGCGAGATATACATAGCGCTTTCCTCCACCGTCATAGCAAAAATATGGCGGATAGCCTGCAGTTCTAATGCGTTCATTATTTGATTACCTCATAAAAGACGGTGGAATAGTAATAACATTGCTGTGGATATTTCGGCTTGAAGAGAGTCACAGTATTTTGTGCAATATTATTTGTTGGATAGCGGGGAAGAGGTGCTGTGTTTTACAACCAGCCGAGTGGAGAGGCGTGTGAAGGACAAAAAAAAGCCCATCGTGGGAGATGGGCAAAGACTACACACAGCAATTCGTTGTTTCACTCAGGGGAATTCCATGCTTATAAATCAATGTGTTGATCTACAGCCTTGAGCTAATAGTAGGCATACAGATTTTTCGCGTCGATCAGATTCATCTCAATAGTTTAAAAACTGTAAAGAATTTGCGACATAAATGAGTGCTTCGGGGAGGGTACCGTTCGGTTTAACTCAGTACCAGGGTGAAATAGATTAACACTGCTAAACAATCAGGCGACAATGCCGCCTGACGTTGGGTTACTTGTTGCTTTCTATTTCGGCGAGGAGTTCATCTGGATCGCTCCCCGGCGCAGGAGCTTCATTTACCCAGGCTGAGAACAGACGCCAGGACACGGCCAGGACTACCGGGCCGATAAACAGACCAATCATGCCGAATGCGATTAATCCGCCGATGACTCCGGAAAGGATAAGGATCAGCGGCAAATCGGCCCCCATACGAATCAGCATTGGGCGAATGACGTTATCCAGCGTTCCAACTACGCCGCTCCACACCAGCAGTACGGTGCCCCAGGTTGAATCTCCGGTCCAGTACAGCCAGATAATGGCCGGGACCAGCACCGGTAGCGGCCCCAGTTGTACCAGGCAGGAGAGGATCATTAATACTGCCAGCAGCGTCGCATACGGCACGCCGGTTACCGCCAGACCAATGCCGCCGAGGACCGCCTGCACCAGAGCCGTAACCACAACACCTAACGCAACAGCACGAATGGCCTGCGCCGCCAGCAGAATGGCGGCATCACCGCGTTTGGATGCCAGACGACACGCGAAATGACGGATCCCTAACGCCACCTGCTCACCACGCCAGTACAGCAGGGCGCTGAACAGCAGCATCAGGCCACAATGCATCATAAAGCGGCCAATATGCGCAGCCTGACCGACAAACCAGGTGGTTGTGGCGCCAATATAAGGCCGAACTTTGGCCATAATGGCCGCGCCGCCCATATCCAGCAGGCTGTGCCATGCGCCATACATTTTGGCTCCCACCAACGGAATACTGTTCAACCACGCCAGATCCGGCAGCGTCATATCGCCAGCGGTGACGGCATGGATCAACGGTCCGCTGCCATCAACAATGCTATTAACCAGCAGCGCGATAGGAATGATGAACAACAGTACCAACAGCAGGGTCATTACCAGCACCGCCAGTGAACGGCGTCCCCACAGTAGTTTTTGCAAGCGTAACAGGATAGGCCAGGTTGCGATGACCACCGTACCCGCCCATGCAAAACCAAGGATAAAGGGCTGCACAATCCAGAGACAGGCCACAATCATGATGGCTAAAAACAGCACCGTTAGCAGCACTTGTGCAATATCCCTGGGCTGACGAAAATTTACCATAAATACTTTTCACCTTTGTCTTTGCGTCAGAACGTTGACGCGACGTGAACACTTAAATCACACCCTGTAATGATGAGCAATTTCAGCGGTTTTGAACAGGCGGATTCTGCCTGTAAATCTGCTGAGCGTATTAGAAAAAAATGTGATACAACAAGCAAAGCAACACGCAAACGATTAAATTCACAACACAGACCGCAGGAAAGGGTCACTATAATGATTCCACAAATTTCTCAGGCGCCAGGTGTCGTTCAACTGGTGCTCAATTTTTTGCAGGCGCTGGAGCAGCAAGGATTCACGGGCGATACGGCAACGAGCTATGCCGATCGGCTGACAATGTCGACGGATAACAGTATCTATCAGCTGCTTCCTGATGCTGTGGTTTTCCCGCGTTCAACGGCAGATGTGGCGCTGATCGCTCGTCTGGCGGCTGAACCTCTTTTTTCGTCGTTAATTTTTACCCCGCGCGGCGGCGGAACCGGCACGAACGGTCAGGCGCTGAATCAGGGCATTATTGTTGATATGTCCCGCTATATGAGTCGCATTATTGAAATCAACCCTCAGGAAGGTTGGGTGCGGGTCGAAGCTGGGGTAATCAAAGATCAGCTCAACCAGTTTCTGAAGCCTTATGGCTATTTCTTTGCCCCGGAATTATCCACCAGTAACCGGGCAACGCTGGGCGGGATGATCAATACCGACGCATCCGGACAAGGTTCGTTGGTTTACGGTAAAACCTCCGATCACGTGCTGGGTATCCGCGCGGTGCTGATGGGCGGCGATATTCTTGATACTCAGCCAATGCCGGTCGAACTCGCCCAAACGCTGGGCAAGAGCAATACCACTATTGGTCGCATCTATAAGACGGTGTATGAGCGGTGTCGTGAGAACCGGCAGCTTATTCTTGATAAATTCCCCAAACTCAATCGCTTCTTAACCGGTTACGATCTCCGGCACGTCTTCAACGACGAGATGACCGAGTTTGATTTAACCCGCATTCTTACCGGCTCTGAAGGTACGCTGGCGTTTATTACCGAAGCCCGCCTGGATATCACGCCGTTGCCCAAAGTCAGGCAGTTGGTCAACGTCAAGTATGATTCGTTTGATTCAGCATTGCGTAACGCCCCGGTCATGGTGGAGGCGCGCGCACTGTCGGTTGAAACCGTTGACTCCAAAGTGCTTAATCTGGCGCGGGAAGATATCGTCTGGCATTCGGTAAGTGAATTGATTACCGATGTGCCGGATAAAGAAATGTTGGGCCTGAATATCGTCGAATTTGCGGGTGACGATGAAGCATTGATCGATGCTCAGGTTAGTGCGCTGTGTGAACGTCTGGATGGGTTAATTGCCCGTCAGGAAGCCGGTGTCATTGGTTGGCAACTGTGTACTGAACTCGCGGGCGTGGAGCGTATTTACGCCATGCGTAAAAAAGCCGTTGGTTTGCTGGGGAATGCGAAAGGTGCCGCGAAGCCGATTCCGTTCGCCGAAGATACCTGCGTTCCGCCGGAGCATCTGGCGGACTATATTGCCGAGTTCCGTGCTCTGCTCGACAGCCACGGTCTGAGTTATGGCATGTTTGGTCACGTGGATGCCGGGGTGCTGCACGTCAGGCCGGCGCTGGATATGTGCGACCCGCAGCAGGAAGTGCTGATGAAACGCATTTCTGACGATGTTGTCGCGCTGACGGCAAAATATGGCGGTCTGCTGTGGGGCGAGCACGGGAAAGGTTTTCGTGCAGAATACAGTCCGGCGTTCTTCGGAGAGGAACTGTATCGCGAATTGCGCAAAGTGAAGTCGGTATTTGATCCGCAAAACCGACTGAACCCGGGGAAAATCTGTCCACCGGAAGACGTTGACGCGCCGATGATGAAAGTGGATGCCGTCAAGCGCGGGACTTACGACCGACAGATCCCACTGGCGGTGCGGCAAGAGTGGCGCGGGGCAATGGAGTGTAACGGCAACGGGTTATGCTTTAACTTTGATGCGAAAAGCCCCATGTGCCCGTCGATGAAAATCAGCCTCAACCGTATCCACTCGCCGAAAGGCCGTGCCACGCTGGTACGTGAATGGCTGCGTTTGTTGGCCGATCGCGGAATTGACCCAGTTCAGCTGGAAAAAGAGCTACCGGAAAAACGCGCCAGTTTACGCACGCTGATTGCCCGCACCCGCAATAGTTGGCATGCCCGCAAAGGCGAATACGATTTCTCGCATGAAGTTAAAGAGGCGATGTCTGGCTGTCTGGCGTGTAAAGCCTGTTCTACGCAGTGCCCCATTAAAATTGATGTACCGGAGTTCCGCTCGCGCTTCCTGCAACTGTATCACACGCGTTATCTGCGACCGTTGCGCGATCATATGGTGGCGACCGTCGAGAGCTATGCGCCGCTCATGGCGCGAGCCCCCAAAACGTTTAACTTTTTCATCAATCAGCCGCTGGTGCGTAATCTGGCTAAAAAGCACATCGGTATGGTGGATTTACCGTTGTTGTCTGCGCCGTCGCTGCAACGTCAGTTGGTTGGTCATCGTTCTGCCAACATGACGCTGGAGCAGCTCGAATTACTCAGCCCTGAGCAAAAAGCCCGCACGGTGCTGGTGGTACAGGATCCGTTCACCAGCTATTACGATGCGCAGGTGGTGGCTGATTTTATCCGTCTGGTAGAAAAACTGGGCTTACAGCCGGTACTGCTGCCGTTCTCGCCAAACGGCAAAGCGCAGCACATTAAAGGCTTTTTAAACCGTTTTGCCAAAACAGCGAAAAAGACATCCGAGTTTCTCAACCGGGTGGCGAAACTGAACATTCCGATGGTGGGCGTCGATCCGGCGCTGGTGCTCTGTTATCGCGATGAATACAAGTTGGCGCTCGGAGAACAGCGGGGGGATTTCCACGTATTGCTGGTCAACGAATGGTTATCAACCGTTGTGGCGTCACAGCAGCCAGTCGCTGTTGCCGGTGAGGCGTGGTATTTCTTTGGACATTGTACCGAAGTGACGGCCCTGCCGGGCGCGCCTGCGCAGTGGGCGGCTATTTTTGCCCGTTTTGGCGCCAGGCTGGAGAACGTCAGTGTAGGATGCTGCGGCATGGCTGGCACTTATGGGCACGAAGTTAAAAATCACCAGAACTCGCTGGGGATCTATGAGCTATCATGGCACCAGGCGTTGCAACGACTGCCGCGAAATCGGTGTCTGGCTACCGGATATTCCTGTCGTAGCCAGGTTAAACGCGTTGAAGGCACGGGCGTTCGCCATCCATTACAGGCACTGCTGGAGATTATAGGATGATCTGGAAACGTGAAGTCACTCTTGAGGCGCTAAATGCCATGGGTGAAGGAAATATGGTGGGGTTGCTCGACATTCGCTTTGAACATATTGGCGACGATACCCTGGAAGCCACTATGCCGGTGGACCATCGCACCAAACAACCTTTTGGTTTACTACATGGCGGTGCGTCGGTGGTGTTGGCGGAAAGCATCGGTTCGGTGGCTGGCTACCTGTGCACTCAGGGGGAGCAAAAAGTTGTGGGTCTTGAGGTTAATGCCAACCATGTTCGATCTGCGCGGGAAGGGCGTGTCAGAGGCGTGTGTAGCGCGATCCATACCGGCTCTCGCCATCAGGTATGGCAAATCGAAATCTTCGATGAGCAAGGGCGGTTGTGCTGCACATCGCGTCTGACGACCGCAATTTTGTGATGCATATTGCTTTTGGTCATTATCTGCACAGCGAATGGTGTTATACTGTGCAGGTTTTGAACACAAGCGAGGATGATATGTCTACCCAATTAGACCCGGCCCAACTGGCAATAGAGTTTTTACGTCGTGATAAAACCGATCTTTCACCAGCTCAGTACCTGAAAAGATTGAAACAACTTGAGCTGGAGTTTGCGGATTTATTGACGCTCTCTTCAACTGAACTGAAAGAAGAGATCTATTTTGCCTGGCGCATGGGCGTTCATTGATTCCGGTATGCTTATCGTAATGAAACCCCGACATGCGTTCGGGGTTATTTTTAGCGTTAAATCTTGTTTACCACTTCATCTCACCGGTATTAACCTTCGCACTTAGCTCCAGAGAGCTGGCATCCGCCAGACCTGGCCATGCCGCCGTCATGGTTTTAATCACGTAAGCTGATCCTTTATTCGCGCTTAACGCCTGCTCAAATGACTGCAAATAGTCCCGGGTGAAGCGAATCGCTTTATCGTCTGTCGGGCGTTCGCCAATGTAATGCCCCGGGACCACCTGAGCAGGCTGTAAGTTCTGCATCTCGCTTAACACATTGCGCCACGCGGAACGCTGTTCAGCAGACTGCGTATCCGCCGTCCACACATGAATACCCGAAGCCACGCCGGTACCACCAATGATTGCGCGGTTCGCAGGGATCCAGACATACGCCGCATAATCGTTGGGATGGCGTAGCTCCAGCGTTTCGCCATCAACTGTGAAATGCGTTTGTGTGGTGGCTTGCGGCACGGTGAGTGAGGTTGGCGCGCCGTCCTTCATTTGCGGCCCCCAGAACTGCAGTTTGGCCTCTTTCGTGGCGCGGATGTGCTCTACCACATGCGGTGTTGCCAGCACTTTTACCTGCGGGAAGGCGCTGACGATGGGCTGCAGACCAAAGTAGAAATCCGGGTCGCCGGAGGTGATTACGATGGCTTTAAGCGTTTTACCGCTGGCGTGAATCATCTGTACCAGTTGTTCGCCATCTTTGGTGCTGAACTGCGCGTCAAACAAAATCGCCTCTTTCGGTCCCGAAACCAGCGTCGAGGAGACCGGGAAAATAGCCTTATCCTGCGGGTTATAGACGTCCAGTTGTAACGGAGCGGCGAAGACAGAAGAGGAGAACAGAGGTAACAGCAAGGCCAGAGTTTTAACTTTCATACCAGGTAACCTTATGCAGGAAATTGTCTTTTGATAGTTCACGTATTTTAAGGAAATTTGCATCTGTTAGAATTCCTGTATCAGGGTATGCTGAGTTTCTTAAAACGATCGGATGGGTTGCTATGGACAGGGTGATGGCGGCAACGGTATTTAACCATATCTGTGATTTGGGTAGCTTAAGCGCCGCCGCGCGTGCGCTGGGGCTTTCCAGACCGATGGTGAGTCGTTACCTCGACGAAATGGAAAAATGGGCGGGGGCAAGGCTTATCCACCGGTCGTCGCGTCGCCTGACGATCACGCCAGCGGGAGAAGAGGCGTTAGTGAAAACGCGTTCTCTGGCGCAACTTTCACTGGATATTGCTGCCGCCAGTGCCGCGCAAATACCTTCTGGTACGCTACGTGTCGCGTGCGCGCATTATACCGCGATACATATTCTTGCTCCGGTTCTGCCAACGTTTATGGCGCGGTATCCGCAGCTGCGTATTGAAGTTGAGATCAATAATCAGCCGGTAAGTCTTGTTGGGGAACGCATCGATGTGGCGATCCGCATTACGGATAACCCCGAGCCAGGGACCATCGCCCGTCGATTGGGGGACTGTGAATCCGTGCTGTGTGCGTCTGTCGATTATCTGCACCAACATGGCACTCCTGATACTCTCGACGATCTTACGCAGCATAACTGCCTCTATTACAGCGGCTTTGCCGGAAAATCCTGGCACTTTCTCGATGCACAAGGGCAGACGGTTTCTGTTGCAATTAAAGGGAATTTGAGCGCCGGGATCTCTTCGCTGCTCTGTGAGTCGGCGCTGGCGGGTATGGGCATTGCGCTGGTACCGGAGCCGGAAGCGCGAGAAGGGTTGGCGCAGGGAAAGTTAGTTCGGTTACTGCCAGAGCTGCAGCCTAAACGCCTGCCAATATACGGGTTGTATCTTTCTCGTGAGCATCAGCCAGCTGGGTTACGCCTGTTGTTAGATGCAATTAGTGAAACTACGCGCTAATTATGTCCTTGACTGCGTTCAAAAAATAATCAAACCGCAATTTGTGTTAAACAAAACTTATCCGGGAGTGAGATTATTCTTATGCCCCTTCAAGAGCTAAGCCATTGCGAGTGCCGGAGATAAGCGCCGGATGGGGCCGGAACCCTTAAGCCTGCCAGCAAGCAGACTTAAGGGTTTTTTGTTATTTGCATGCTTTTTGAACCGTTTTCATCTCTGTAAAAACTCAGACCTATTCCTTAAATAGACATTATCTATACATCTTTTGATGTTTGACCTGCCTGAACGATTGGATTTTCATAATCCATTATTAATCAAAGCATTGAACAAAATAATCCATCTCTGATAACCCGCGCTGCAGGGTCTATGCTTATTAAAAGTAGCCAAAAAGGGCGATTAACCCGAATGCCCCTGCTGTTGAGGGGTTGAAGTGATAATCATTATCACTAACATGGTGTTATAGCTTGAAAGCTAATGACTCGAGGTAACCCTATGGAATTGCATTCAGGAACATTTAACCCAGACGATTTCGCATGGCGTGGTTTGACGTTAACACCGGCAGCTGCGGCGCACATCCGTGAACTGGTGGCAAAACAACCCGACATGTTGGGCGTGCGTTTAGGTGTGAAACAAACCGGATGCGCGGGATTCGGCTACGTGCTGGACACCGTCCGTGAGCCGGAAAAAGACGATCTGCTGTTTGAAACGGAAGGCGCCAGACTTTATGTGCCGTTACAGGCTATGCCGTTTATCGACGGGACGGAAGTCGATTTCGTTCGCGAAGGATTAAATCAGTTATTTAAATTTCATAACCCGAAAGCCCAGAACGAATGCGGCTGTGGCGAAAGTTTTGGGGTATAGGCGGTACTATGTCTCGTAATACTGAAGCAACTGATGATGTCAACACTTGGGCTGGCGGGCACCTCAATTATAAAGAGGGCTTCTTCACCCAACTGCAAACCGATGAGCTGGCAAAAGGGATCAATGAAGACGTTGTGCGCGCGATTTCGGCAAAACGTAATGAACCCGACTGGATGCTGGAGTTTCGCCTGAATGCCTTTAACGCTTGGCTCACCATGGAAGAGCCGCACTGGCTCAAAGCGCACTACGACAAGCTGAATTATCAGGATTACAGCTATTACTCTGCGCCGTCCTGTGGCAATTGTGATGAAACCTGTGCTTCTGAACCAGGGGCTGTTCAGCAAACGGGGGCGAATGCTTTTTTAAGCAAAGAGGTAGAAGACGCGTTTGCGCAGCTTGGCGTACCGGTCCGTGAAGGAAAAGAGGTAGCGGTTGATGCCATTTTTGACTCGGTGTCGGTGGCGACAACCTACCGTGACAAGCTGGCGGAACAGGGCATTATTTTCTGTTCGTTCGGCGAGGCGATTCATGACCATCCCGAGCTGGTGAAACAGTATCTGGGAACCGTCGTTCCGGGTAATGATAATTTCTTCGCCGCGCTAAATGCCGCAGTGGCATCTGATGGCACCTTTATTTATGTGCCGAAAGGCGTGCGTTGTCCCATGGAACTCTCGACCTACTTCCGGATTAATGCCGAAAAGACCGGGCAGTTTGAACGCACTATTCTGATTGCGGATGAGGGCAGCTACGTCAGTTATATCGAAGGTTGTTCAGCTCCGGTACGCGACAGCTACCAGCTGCATGCGGCGGTAGTGGAAGTCATCATCCACAAAGATGCTGAAGTGAAATACTCGACGGTGCAAAACTGGTTCCCCGGTGATGGTAATACCGGTGGCATTTTGAACTTTGTCACCAAGCGTGCGCTGTGCGAAGGCGAAAACAGCAAAATGTCGTGGACGCAATCGGAAACCGGCTCGGCCATTACCTGGAAATACCCAAGCTGCATCCTGCGCGGCGATAACTCCATCGGCGAATTCTACTCCGTCGCGCTGACCAGCGGACACCAGCAGGCCGATACCGGCACCAAGATGATCCACATTGGCAAGAACACCAAATCGACCATCATCTCGAAAGGGATCTCCGCCGGTCAGAGTCAGAACAGCTATCGCGGCCTGGTAAAAATCATGCCGACCGCCACCAACGCCCGTAACTATACCCAATGCGACTCCATGTTGATCGGGGCGGACTGCGGGGCGCATACCTTCCCGTATGTCGAGTGTCGCAACAACAGCGCCCAACTTGAGCACGAAGCCACGACATCGCGCATTGGTGAAGACCAGCTGTTTTACTGTCTGCAACGCGGCATCAGCGAAGAGGATGCCATTTCGATGATCGTCAACGGTTTCTGTAAAGACGTGTTCTCTGAACTGCCGCTGGAATTTGCCGTGGAAGCGCAAAAACTTCTCGCCATCAGCCTTGAACACAGCGTCGGTTAAAATTTAAGGAAAGCACATGTTAAGCATCAAAGATTTACAGGTCAGTGTCGAAGATAAGGCGATCCTGCGTGGGTTGAGCCTTGAGATTCGCCCAGGGGAAGTCCACGCCATTATGGGGCCGAACGGTTCCGGGAAAAGTACGCTGTCTGCCACGCTCGCCGGACGTGAAGACTACGAAGTCACTGGCGGAACGGTTGAATTTAATGGTAAGGATTTACTGGAACTGTCGCCAGAGGATCGGGCCGGTGAAGGGATCTTTATGGCATTTCAGTATCCGGTAGAAATTCCCGGCGTTAGTAATCAGTTTTTCCTGCAAATGGCGCTGAATGCGGTGCGCAGTTATCGTGGGGAGGAGTCGCTGGACAGGTTCGACTTCCAGGATCTGATGGAAGAAAAAATAGCGCTGCTGAAAATGCCGGAAGACTTACTGACGCGCTCGGTAAACGTCGGTTTCTCTGGCGGTGAGAAAAAGCGGAATGACATTCTGCAAATGGCGGTGCTGGAGCCTCAGCTGTGCATTCTTGATGAATCAGATTCCGGGCTGGATATTGATGCGCTGAAAATCGTCGCCGATGGCGTGAACTCGCTGCGCGACGGGAAACGTTCATTCATTATCGTCACTCACTATCAGCGCATCCTGGACTATATCAAACCCGATTATGTTCACGTTCTCTACCAGGGGCGAATTGTGAAGTCCGGCGATTTCACGCTGGTCAAACAACTGGAGGAGCAAGGATATGGCTGGCTTAGCGAACAGCAGTAACGTGCTGCAACAGTGGCACCATCTGTTTGAGACCCAAGGGGAGACCCGTTCGCACTATGCGCAACAGCATCTGCACCAGATGCTACGTCTGGGGCTGCCAACGCGTAAGCATGAGGACTGGAAATACACGCCGCTGGAGGGATTAACCAACAGCCGGTTCGTTAGCAATATCTCCGCAATAACGCCAGCCCAGTGTGACGCGTTAGCCCCGGCGATTGATGCGGTACGGTTGGTGTTTGTCGACGGGCAATTTTGTCCAACACTCAGCGACAGCGTGGAAGGTAGCGGCTTTGATATTACCGTTAATGATGAGCGTCAGATGTTGCCTGCGGCTATCCAGCCGGAAGTATTCCTGCACCTGACCGAAAGCCTGTCCCGCAGCGTAACGCACATTTTTGTCAAGCGTAACCAGCGACCAGCGAAACCGCTGCTGTTGCTGCACATTACCCAGGGACTGACGGGCGATGAGGTAAATACGGCGCACTATCGCCACCATCTGGAGCTGGCGGAAGGCGCAGAAGCCACCGTTATTGAGCATTATGTCAGTCTCAGCGAGTTTCGTCATTTTACCGGTGCGCGCTTAACGATGAACGTCGCGGCGAATGCGCATTTGCACCACATTAAACTGGCGTTTGAGAATCCACTCAGCCACCACTTTGCCCATAATGATATTCAGTTAAGTGCAGATGCCTCGGCGGTCAGCCAAAGTTTCTTGCTGGGTGATGCAGTGTTACGCCATAACACCAGTACCCAGCTTAATGGCGAAAATACTACGCTGCGCCTTAACAGCCTGGCGATGCCGGTGAAAAATGAAGTCTGCGATACCCGAACCTGGCTTGCGCACAACAAAGGTTATTGCAACAGCCGCCAGTTGCATAAAACGATTGTCAGCGATAAGGGGCGGGCGGTGTTCAATGGCCTGATCAACGTCGCTCAACACGCTATTAAAACCGACGGTCAGATGACCAACAATAATTTACTGCTCGGAAAACTGGCGGAAGTGGACACCAAACCACAGCTTGAAATTTACGCCGATGACGTGAAATGCAGTCACGGGGCGACGGTAGGGCGGATTGACGACGAACAAATGTTCTACCTGCGTTCGCGCGGGATCGGTCAGCAGGATGCTCAACAGATGATTCTCTATGCGTTTGCCGCTGAGCTAACGGAAGCCCTGCGCGACGAAACGCTGAAACAACTGGTACTGGCGCGGATCGCTCACCGCTTGCCGGGAGGCGTAGCATGACATTTCCCATTGAAAAAGTGCGGGCTGATTTTCCGGTCCTGACGCGTGAAGTGAACGGTTTACCGCTGGCTTATCTGGACAGCGCCGCCAGCGCGCAAAAGCCTAATCAGGTGATTGATGCCGAAGCCGAGTTTTATCGTCACGGCTATGCGGCGGTTCACCGTGGTATCCATACGCTAAGCGCGCAGGCCACGGAAAAAATGGAGAATGTGCGCAAGCTCGCCTCGCTGTTTATTAACGCCCGCTCGGCTGAAGAGCTGGTGTTCGTTCGCGGTACCACGGAAGGCATTAACCTGGTGGCGAACAGTTGGGGCAACAGTAATGTCAGGGCTGGCGATAACATCATCATCAGCGAAATGGAGCACCATGCCAATATTGTTCCCTGGCAAATGCTGTGCGCCCGCGTGGGCGCAGAACTGCGGGTCATTCCGCTTAATGCCGATGGCACGTTGCAACTGGAAGTGTTGCCTGCGCTGTTCGATGAGCGTACGCAACTGCTGGCAATTACCCACGTTTCAAACGTACTGGGTACCGAAAACCCGCTGGGTGAGATGATTGCGCTGGCGCATCAATACGGCGCAAAAGTGCTGGTGGATGGCGCACAGGCGGTTATGCATCATCAAGTGGATGTCCAGGCGATGGATTGCGACTTTTATGTTTTCTCCGGACACAAGCTCTACGGGCCAACCGGTATTGGCGTTCTGTATGCCAGAGAGTCGCTGCTGCAGGAAATGCCGCCATGGGAAGGCGGCGGTTCGATGATTGCGACCGTGAGCCTGAGCCAGGGAACCACGTGGGCCAAAGCGCCGTGGCGTTTTGAAGCCGGAACACCTAACACCGGGGGAATTATCGGGCTTGGTGCCGCTATTGAGTATGTTTCAGCGCTGGGGCTTACTGAAATCAGCGAATATGAACAGTTCATGATGCGCTATGCGTTGGAACAGCTGGCGGATGTGCCGGATTTGACGCTTTACGGACCGGATAACCGCCTGGGGGTGATTGCCTTTAACCTCGGCAAACATCACGCCTATGACGTCGGGAGTTTTCTCGATAACTATGGGATCGCCGTGCGGACGGGGCATCACTGCGCTATGCCACTGATGGCCTACTATAACGTTCCCGCCATGTGTCGGGCGTCGATTGCCATGTACAACACCCATGAAGAAGTGGATCGCCTGGTGACAGGTCTCAAGCGTATTCATCACTTACTGGGATAACAGGGAGGCGTTATGGCTGCGCTACCGGATAAAGAAAAGTTGTTGCGTAATTTTCTGCGTTGCGCTAATTGGGAAGAGAAATACCTGTACATCATTGAACTGGGTCAGCGTTTGCCGGAATTAAACGCCGATGAACACTGCCCCGAAAATAGCATTCAGGGATGTCAAAGTCAGGTATGGATCGTAATGCGTCAGAATGCTGAAGGGATTATTGAACTACAGGGCGACAGCGATGCGGCAATTGTGAAAGGGCTTATCGCCGTGGTCTTCATTCTGTATGACCGTATGACGGCCCAGGATATTGTGAATTTTGATGTGCGTCCGTGGTTTGAAAAAATGGCGCTCGCACAGCATCTCACACCATCTCGTTCACAGGGGCTGGAGGCAATGATTCGGGCTATCCGCGCCAAAGCCGCAACTCTTAGCTAAACTGATAAAACACGTCAACGTTCAGACCGACTTGAAAACGTCGTGTAAGGCAACGCTGTGACTCGTAAGCCGGATCTGGCGCTCGCCGCCGTCCGGCAGGAACGCCAGGGGGGTGAGTGAGTATGAAACGCGCGTCTGTTATTACCTTAATGCTAATCGGCGCTTACAGCGCTATTCAGGCCGCATGGGCGGTCGATTATCCGTTGCCCCAGGCGAACAGCCGTCTTGTTGGGCAAAATCAAACTTACACCGTGCAGGAAGGCGATAAAAACCTACAGGCGATTGCCCGTAAGTTTGATACCGCCGCAATGCTGATCCTCGAAGCGAATAATACTATTGCCCCTGTTCCCAAACCCGGAACCCTGATTACTATTCCCTCGCAGCTACTGCTGCCCGATGCGCCACGCGAAGGTATTATTGTGAACCTGGCGGAGCTACGTCTGTATTACTACCCGCCGGGAGAGAATATCGTTCAGGTATTCCCGATCGGTATTGGTTTACAGGGACTGGAAACTCCGGTGATGGAAACCCGAGTAGGGCAAAAAATACCGAATCCAACCTGGACCCCTACAGCAGGCATCCGTAAACGCTCTCTGGAGCGCGGCATCACATTGCCTCCGGTTGTGCCAGCCGGGCCAAATAACCCGTTAGGACGCTTTGCATTGCGTCTGGCGCATGGAAACGGTGAATACCTGATCCATGGCACCAGCGCGCCGGACAGCGTCGGCCTGCGAGTGAGCTCGGGATGTATTCGCATGAACGCGCCGGACATCAAGGCATTGTTTGCTCAGGTTCGAACAGGAACGCCGGTCAGGGTGATTAATGAGCCGATAAAATATTCGATTGAGCCGAACGGCATGCGCTATGTCGAGGTGCATCGGCCGTTGTCGCCCGAAGAGGAACAAAACGTCCAGACTATGCCGTATGTGCTACCAGCTGGTTTTACCCAGTTTAAAGATAACAAAGCGGTGGATAACAACCTGGTGGAACGCGCGTTGTATCGTCGCGCGGGTTATCCGGTCACTGTGACGGCCGGGCAAGCATCGGTTGTTACCAGCGGGAGTGACGTGAAGTCTGCGCAGAATGGTGTGCCGGGAGAGAATGCAGAGGTACGCGCTACGCAATAACAGGGAACGAGAAATTCAGAGCAAAAAAAATGGCGCACAATGTGCGCCATT
>NZ_SZXG01000031.1:337533-381807 GCF_005281305.1 Citrobacter sp. wls706
ATTTTTATTACACAGTTACTATTACTTGCGGTATTTAGTAGCTGCGTTGTCCAGACGCTGGTTAGCGCGAGCTGCGTCATCTTTAGCAGCCTGAACGTCGGAACGCATTGCGTTCACGTCGTTGCTCAGCTGGTCAACTTTAGCGTTCAGAGTCTGAACGTCAGAAGACAGCTGATCGATTTTAGCGTTGCTGGAGCAACCTGCCAGCAGAGTAGAACCCAGGATTACCGCGCCCAGTACCAGTTTAGTACGATTCATTATTAATACCCTCTAGATTGAGTTAATCTCCATGTAGCGTTACAAGTATTACACAAACTTTTTTATGTTGAGAATATTTTTTTGATGGGAATGCACTTATTTTTGATCGTTCGCTCAAAGAAGCATCGAATTGTGCAAAAACGGCTAAAAAACCGAGTGAAAACAGAAAGCTTCCATCGGATTCATCTTAGATAATCACGGATTGGATAGTGAAATCCGATTTGATTTTTTATTAATTGTGGCTATCGATAAAATAAAAAAAGCGCCACGAGGGCGCTTTTTTAAGCAAATTAATTCGCGGTGGAATTATTACAGTACGTGAACGGATGCAGTGTTGGTCGTGCCGCTTGGAACCAGCGCGCCAGAAACCATAACCACAACGTCACCTTTCTGCGCCAGACCGCTCTCCAGAGCAACTTCTTTGCCCAGACGGTAGAAATCATCGGTAGAGCTGATTTCTTTGACAACCTGAGCCACAACGCCTTTGCTCAGCACCAGCTGACGCGCGGTAGTTTCGTTGGTGGTCAGCGCCAGGATGGTGGCATCCGGGAAGTATTTACGCACTGCACGAGCAGATTTACCGCCCTGGGTTGCAACCACGATCAGCGGAGCATCCAGTTTTTCTGCAGTTTCAACCGCGCCACGGCAAACGGCTTCGGTGATGCGCAGTTTACGGCTGTCGTTGTTGAAATCCAGACGGCTGGTCATTACACGGTCGGTACGTTCGCAGATGGTCGCCATGATGGTGACCGCTTCCAGCGGGTATTTACCTTTTGCGGATTCGCCAGACAGCATGACTGCATCAGTGCCGTCGAGGATGGCGTTAGCTACGTCGCCAGCTTCAGCGCGGGTAGGGCGCGGATTTTTGATCATGGAGTCCAGCATCTGGGTCGCAGTGATAACGACTTTACGTGCGCGGATACATTTCTCGATGATCATCTTCTGCGCGAAGATAACTTCTTCAACCGGGATCTCAACGCCCATGTCGCCACGAGCAACCATGATGCCGTCAGAGGCTTCGAGGATTTCGTCGAAGTTGTTCAGGCCTTCCTGGTTTTCGATTTTGGAGATGATCTGGATGTTTTCGCCGCCGTGCGCCTTCAGGTGCTCGCGGATTTCAACCACGTCAGAACGTTTACGGATAAAGGATGCCGCAACGAAGTCAACGCCCTGTTCGCAACCGAAAATCAGGTCCTGTTTGTCTTTTTCAGCCAGTGCTGGCAGCGCGATAGAAACGCCCGGCAGGTTAACGCCTTTGTTTTCGCCCAGGTCGCCGTTGTTCAGCACCTTACAGATAACTTTGTTACCTTCGATAGCGGTAACTTCCATGCCGATCAGGCCGTCGTCAACCAGTACAGTGTTGCCAACGGACAAGTCTTTCGTGAAGCCTTCATAAGTCACAGCAACGATTTCGCTGTTGCCGACAACGGATTTGTCGGTGGTGAAGGTGAAGGTCTGGCCTGCTTTCAGAGAAACGTCGTTGCCGCCTTCCAGTTTAATGGTACGAATTTCCGGACCTTTGGTGTCGAGCAGAATGGCAGCTTTTTTGCCGGTTTTGCTCATCACGTTGCGCAAATTCTTGATGCGCTGACCGTGTTCTGCGTAATCGCCATGAGAGAAGTTCAGACGCATGACGTTCATGCCCGCGTCCAGCATTTTGGTTAACATCTCTTCGGATTCGGTTTTCGGACCGATGGTGCAAACAATTTTCGTCTTTTTCATGACAGTCTTAGTCTTTAAGTTGAGAAGGATTGGGAAATCTGGCTCCCATCGCGCACGGACGGGAAGCTAAACCTGAGTTACGAAAGTGGTGATGTCTCGCTCTAAGGATAGGTGACATCGAAAGAGCGTGCAGAGGAATATGTGCTTGCGTTTCAGCCCAACGGGAAGGTGAGTTTTGTAGTCGTTGAGTTTTACAGGTCAATGTGCTGAAACCATTCAAGAGACAATTGGCGCGCATTATACGCTGAATTTTATCTAAAAGGAAAATGGAAACGCTGTTTCAAAACACTTCTGTGCAGTTTGACAAAAAATATTCATTAATTTGTTCATCGGTATGGATAAAGGCGTTGAGCACAGAAGTAATTTGTTGCGCAACAAACTGCGTTTGCCGTCCCAAATAAGCAGATTTATACGGGTGTTTTCAATGTTGAGAACATATTCCTAAAAATTATATCAAATACGTTTTAATTCATTCTAAAAGCCAATTTCACTCATTACACTCGTTTGGACATCCATACTGCTAAACAGCTAAAGGCGCTAGCAGGATAACTAAAACAGCAGCGGATACCCAAACGACATGATTGTCCTGAAAAATATTTCAAAAGTGTTTACGCCAGGCAGGCTTGCTATTACCGCTGTCGATAACGTCAATCTGACGGTTGAGCAGGGGCAGATTTACGGAATTATTGGTTACAGTGGGGCGGGTAAGAGCACCTTAATTCGCTTGCTTAATGGTCTGGAAAAGCCGACCTCGGGCAGTGTGACGATTAACGGCCACGATATCTCTGCCGCCCGCGGAGAATCTCTGCGCCAGGCGCGACTGAAAATCAGTATGGTGTTCCAGCATTTCAACTTACTGTGGTCGCGCACGGTTAGCGAAAATATTGCTTTCTCTATGCAAATCGCGGGGGCGCCAAAGGCGTCCATCAAAGCGCGGGTTGCCGAACTGATTACGCTGGTTGGGTTGAGTGGTCGCGAGAATGCTTATCCGTCCCAGCTCAGCGGCGGACAAAAACAGCGGGTGGGCATTGCCCGCGCACTGGCGAACAACCCTGACGTACTGCTGTGCGACGAAGCCACCTCCGCGCTGGATCCGCAAACCACCGATCAGATCCTTGATTTACTGCTCGATATTAATCGTCGCTTCAAATTAACCATTGTGTTGATCACCCATGAAATGCACGTGGTTCGCAAAATCTGCGACCGTGTGGCGGTGATGGAGAACGGCAAAGTCGTTGAAGAAGGTGACGTGCTCAGCGTCTTTACCCATCCGCAACAGCCGATTACCCGACAATTCGTTCGTCAGGTGAGCCAATACGCCGAAGAAGACGAGTTCAACCCACAACTGGCAAGCGAACTGGGCGGCGTGGTGATCAAGCTAACGTTTACCGGGCAACGCACCCACCGTCCTGTGGTCGGAGAATTGACCCTGCGCTACGGCCTGCCGTTTAACATTTTGCACGGCAAGATGACGCAAACCGCACACGGCGTGTTTGGTCAGCTATGGGTGCACGTTGTGGCTACCGGAGAGCAACTGAGCAATATTCTGGCCGACCTGCGCCATAGCGACATTGAAGGTGAGGTGATTCAACATGGCTGAAGAACTGTTCCCCCATCTGAAATGGGATCAATTATTCGCAGCAACGCAGGAAACGCTCTATATGACAGCGCTTTCTGGCGTGGCGACCTTTGTTCTTGGCGTCGCCCTTGGCCTGGCGCTGTTTCTGACCGCACGCGGTGCATTGTTCCAAAACCGCGCCGTGTATAGCGCGATTTCGCTGGTGGTGAATATCTTCCGTTCGATCCCGTTCATCATTTTGATCGTGCTGCTGATCCCGTTTACCAAAGCGATGGTTGGCACCATTCTCGGCGCCAATGCTGCATTGCCTGCGCTGATCGTGGGGGCCGCGCCGTTTTATGCGCGTCTGGTCGAAATTGCCCTGCGTGAAGTCGATAAAGGCGTTATTGAAGCGACACGTTCGATGGGCGCGCGTCTGAGTACGCTTATTTTTCGGGTTTTACTGCCGGAATCTTCTCCCGCTCTGGTGTCCGGGATCACCGTGACGCTGATTGCGCTGGTCAGCTACAGCGCGATGGCGGGAGTCATTGGTGCCGGGGGTTTAGGGAATTTGGCCTATCTGGAAGGATTCCAGCGCAACCACAGCGACGTCACGCTGGTGGCGACGGTGACGATTCTGCTCATCGTCTTCATCATCCAGCTTTGCGGCGATGTGATCACCTCTCTGTTAGATAAACGCTAATAAAATACGGATACCATTATCATGAAAAAATCACTGACATTACTCGCCGCAGCAACCTTAAGCGCCCTTAGTTTCGCCTCCTGGGCTGATACGCTAACCGTTGGCGCATCAAACGTACCGCATGCGGAGATCCTTGAGCAGGCCAAACCGATTCTGGCAAAGCAGGGGATCGACCTGGAAATTAAACCGTTCCAGGATTACATCCTGCCGAATACCGCGCTGGCTGGCCGTGAGATTGACGCTAACTACTTCCAGCATATTCCGTATCTGAACAGCGTGATTAAAGATCATGCAGGCGATAAAACCTACGACTTCGTCAGCGCCGGAGCGATCCACATTGAGCCGATTGGTATCTATTCGAAGAAGGTGAAATCACTTAAAGATCTGCCGGAAGGTGGTAAGGTGATCATGCGCGATGCGGTATCTGAGGAAGGCCGTATTCTGTCGATTTTCGAAAAAGAGGGTGTGATCAAGCTGAAGCCGGGGGTGGATAAAGTTACCGCGCGCATTAGCGACATCGTGGAAAACCCGAAAAAACTGAAGTTCCTGCCTAACGTGGAAGCGGCGCTGTTACCGCAGATGTACAACAACGACGAAGGCGATGCGGTGGTGATTAACGCGAACTATGCTATCGATGCGGGGCTGGATCCGGTGAAAGATCCGATTGCCGTCGAAAGCGGTGAAAACAACCCGTATGCCAACATCATTACCGTACATCGTGGCGATGAGAAGAAAAAGGATATTGTGGCGCTGGTAGACGTACTGCATTCAAAAGAGATTCAGGACTGGATCCGCACGAAATACAAAGGCGCGGTGATCCCGGTAAATAACTGATCCGCTTCTTGCCTTATCCGGCCTACAACGTCCTGTAGGCCGGATAAAACGCGTTAGTGTTGCCACCCGACGCGAAAGTTACACTCGCTCAATTCTTGCCGGCAGCCCCTGGCGTACCGCCGCACCCGACACCCAGTCAAGCCAGGTATTGGTTACCTGCCGGGTAGGATCCGCAAAGCCAAGATCGTTAAGATTAATTCCCGACCTTATCTGCGCGTCAAATGGCATCGGCTCGCCGTCGAGCGTATGCTGCGCCGCGCCCATTTCTTTATGTCCATAGCCATGTTCAATGGCGATAACTCCCGGCATCACGCCATGCAGCAGGCTTATTTGCGCCAGTGCCTGACCGCCAGGCGTGGTGATACGTACCGTATCACCATGTGCTAAACCGTACCGCTTACCGTCATACGGGTTGAGCGCCACCAGATTAACCGGCTTCAGATGATGCAGGCGCGGGATCACCGCCGTGGCGCTGGACATGGTATTGGATTTAAAGGAGATCAATTTCAGTGGCCATTCTTGTTCCGGGAACAACTCCTCGACCATACGTCCATCCGACAGGCGAGAAGGATACCAGGCCGGGCAGCCGCTGTAGCGTTCTCCGGTTATCGCATGGCGGTGCGCGGCGACATTCGCATTCCAGATTTGCAACGGTTTTTCCCACGCATTGCCGACGCGATTCTCCACCCGGCCACTGCTGGCTGGAGCGAAACGCCCACCGCGTGAATATACAAATGCCACCCGGCTGGCTTCATCGGCTTTCAGCGTTTGCGTTATCACCGGCATGATCCGTTGCACCCCGGTCAAGGCAATGTCTTCCGGCTGTGCTTCCGGGACCGGTGCTTTGCCCATAAACGCAATATTGGCGGCGAGGCGCAGATAATAATCTTCCGCTCGATTTAACGGATACTGATTGCCTTGCGAGTCGGTAATCGCATTATCACCAAAACCAGGCAAGCCAATGCGTTTCGCTACCGCAATACAGAAAGATTCCATTGAAGCCGGTTGACCGTCAGTGGTACTACTGGTTGCGGCTCTGACCACGGGCCAGCGAGCGGTGGTGGCTTTGCTGGCGACGCCCGCCCACGGGGCGCTGAATCCCCAGCTTTCGAAGTTATGGGTATCCGGCACGATGTAATCTGCCAGCGCTGTGGTTTCGTTCATAAAGGCATCAATGGCGATAAATAACGGCAAACGCGCAGGATCTTTAAGCTTCTCCTCCGCCACTCCGCGTAACCCAGCGATGCCGTAAAACGGGTTGGTCATGTTGGAGATCCAGGCTTTTAGCGGATAAGGGTAGCCTTCGAGTGCCGAGACAAGAAGCTCAGTAAGTTGACCTGCCACAAACGGATACCACGGGGCTTTTGCCGGGAAGGGTGATTGGCCGGCGGCCACTTTATTGCGATACTCTTCGGAAGACTCATACGCGGTTTTACTGCGTGCGATGCTTAATCCCTTTGGTTTAATCTTCCCGGCGAAACTGTCCATGTTGTAGCGTGGTCCATCGGTGGCGCCATTGAACTTACCGCCGCCGACAAACACGCCGCCTTCAAGACTCAGGTTGCCAATCAGCGCATTGAGCATCATTACCGACCAGGCGTTATAAAATCCATTGCCTGCCATCATTCCGCCGTGAGCGATCACCGCCGCTTTACGTCCGTGGCGGGTAAACGCGTCGGCCAGGGTGCCAATGTCTGCTTCAGACACGCCGCACTGCTGGCTGTATTGCGCGAGCGTTAGTTTTTCGGCGGATTCTTTCAGGCACTGGAGGCTGCTTTTTACCGTTACTGTCTGACCGTCTGCCAGCGTAACTTCGCGGATGACAAACAACTGCGCGCGTGGGCAACCGCTGGCAGCGACAATATCGCCGGCCTCGTTAACGACCACCGGCTCCTGGGCGGCGTTTGCGTTCAGATGCGCGAGGGTTAAATGCTGTCCGGCAAGATTTGGGATCTCATCGGTAATCACCAGATGCGTGGCGTTGCTCCAGCTTTTTTCTCCGGCCTGCTGCATGGCCTGCACGCCGGGAATGGCGAGATAATCGGCGTTATAGCGTTGTTTTTCGATTATCCAGCGGATCATACCCATCGCCAGCGCGGAGTCGCTTCCCGGACGCACGGGCTGCCAGCGGCCGCGATCGTCAGCCAGTACCGTGGTTAATGGCAGGGCTGGCGCTACCACCACATAGCGGAAGTCGTCGCGTAAACGGGCGCTGGCGAGCTGGCGAGCCTGGCGCTTAAACGGGTTACCGGATTGCGCTGGAGAGGTTCCCATAAACAGCGCGAACTCGACATTATCCCAATCGGGTTTCACGTGGGTGTTTTTATCCAGATCCCCCATTAGCGCACCAGAACCGGCTCGATAGGCCAGGCCGCAGTAAGCGCCATGTGCGCCGAAGTTTTTACTGCCGAAACTGTTCAGCGCGAAGCGACGTAAAAACGTATCACGTCCTTCATCGCTGGTATTGGTGACCAGCAACTGATTGGATTTTGGCCCAAAGCTGGGATGTCTGGCATCAAGCGGTGTATGGGGATCGTGAATAGCCCGCAGGCCGTCAACATGGCCCTCACCAAACAGATCGCCGCCTTCCACCACTTCTTTGATCAATTGTTCGAAGCTGATGCGCTGCCATTTTCCCTCACCGCGTTTGCCAACGCGTTTCATGGGCTGCAGAATGCGCAGTGGACTGTACAAACCTTCAAGTAATGTTGCGCCACGAGCGCAGGCGGTGGAGCGCGCGTCCAGACCCGACTCGCCCGCCAGTTGCGCCATTGCCGTGGCAAAGGGAACCGAGGCGTCAATATGGTGCTCGTGAGATAATGGATGATAAGGGTTACCGGCAATGCGCAGCACTTTGCCTTGCTCACTATCAACGCGTACCCGCACACCGCACTGTGTCCAGCAGCCAAAGCACTGCGTCATTGAGATCACCTGCTGCGGATTTTGCTGCCATTGCGGCCGGGCATTGGCTTCAGGGATGAGCGCATTACCAAAGATGCGGTCGCGGGTAATTTTACCAGAGGTACCGTCCAACAAACCGTCCAGCGCGCGCTTTGCTACATCCCGATAACTCAGACCAAACGTCACCATGCCACCTACAGCAAGACCGACTTTAAGCCACTGACGACGGGTTAAATTAGCCATGTTGCATTCTCCTTGCGATCGCGTTCAGGGCTTCACGAACAATAATAATCAGTGCTATCCACAGGCCGAAGGTGCCCACAATGGCCAGCCAGCCATCGGTACCGCCGGGCAGGGTGTAAGGATTAAACTGGGCGTTAAATTTCGGTACGGTCTGTACCTGGATGAGTAACGTCCAGCGCATCAGCCAGCACAACGCCATGGCGCTAAACGCCAGTAATATGTGCAGCGGCCGCGATAATGGAAAACGCAGCACCAGCCCGCAAAGGCCAAGCGAGATAAGCCATAGCGCAACCCAGCCGATGGCGTAGTGCCGTGCCGAAGAGGCGACATCCAGCCACTGGCGGATTGCTGAACCGGATAGCGTATTACTGCTCACCCAAATTGCCACCACGATAGCCAGCGCGCTCAAGGCGACAATTTGTCCCCACGCCAGTTTGCGCAGCAAAGATCCTTCACTTTTTGTTGCAGCGATGAGCAAGGCGAGGAACGTTTGCAGCGCGCTGAGGAACATTGCAACCGGAAAGGCGTAGCTGAACCAGACGGGACGCGCCTGCACCACCGACACTTCGCGACCGGTGTAAACCAGTAGTCCGATAGCAGACAAGGCGCTACCGACGGCCAACCATTTAGTTACACTGTAACTTTTAAGTGTTAACTGCTTAACGTGCTGTGCCAGAAACCACAGGCCCAGGAAGCCGGTAAACAGCGGTAAAAACAGTGCGCCCCATGGCATCCAGGACCATGGCGTCGGATAAGCATAAAAATGCCAGACGCGGGCGGTTTGGTGTAAATCAGCGGTCAGCGCCAACGGGGCGGTTATTGCACAGGTCAGGGCGATTAACAGCGTCAGGTTTTCCAGTTCTGCCGTCTTCTGTTTACGCCAGTGCAGCACGCAGGCGAACAGCGCGGCGCAGGCGGCAATACCGATGAAAAAGAAATACTGTACGGCCCAGGGTAACCAGCTTACATGCTGTGGATGGGCCAGAACCTCTTCGATAATCAGTGAATGGTTCATTTAAACCTCCTGCCAGAGAGCGGGTTGAGCACGTCCCATTAACGGGGTGACAAACGCTTCATCCAGACCCAGATAAAACACGTGCGGTGATGTTCCGCTTTCGGGTTTCAGCACCTTGATGGCCTCATGGTGTTCGTGCAGCATTTGAGAAATCCGGCTGTGCGGATCTTTGATATCGCCAATGATACGCGCGCCGCCGACGCAGGATTCTACGCAGGCCGGGAGCAGGCCCGCTTCCAGGCGGTGTACGCAAAAAGTGCATTTATCGGCGGTTTGCGTTTCGTGGTTGATGAACCGCGCATCATATGGACAGGCCTGCACGCAGTAAGCGCAACCCACGCAGCGGGTGTTGTCGACGACTACGATGCCGTCTTCGCGTTGGAAGGTGGCCTGCACCGGACAAACGGGTACGCAAGGTGGATTATCGCAATGGTTGCACAGGCGCGGCAGCAGGACGTTGGTGACGCTTTGCTGGCCTGTCAACTGCACCTGATACTGGTTAACGAGGGTTCTGAAATCCCCCTGCGGCGTCTGGTTCTCAATGGCGCAACTGACGGTACAGGCCTGGCAGCCAATACAGCGTCGCAGGTCAATCAGCATGGCGTAGCGATGCTTGAGTGAGCCTTCATGGCGTTCAGGCGAGAAGGGGAATTGCGCCTGAGCCAGCGGAACCAGTGAAGCGCCAGCGGTCAGGACGCCCAGTTGCTGGAGAAACTGCCGTTTACTGCTGTCCATATTTTCTCCCGTCACGGTTCAACAACGAAACATTGGTCACGCCGTTGATTTGAGTGTGATGAATAAAGAATTCCAATGATTTACAGTGTAAAAATCGTGACGGGGGGTACTCTATTGTGGTTAACCACATACCCGGCTTGTTGTTGATCTAAAACAACATAATTGACAGGGATAATTGAGTGGGACGCAACGTAGTAAGATGCCTGACGGTGCTGGCGTCGCTGTGGATGCTAAGCGGCACGGTTGCGGCGCAGACATGGAACATTGGCGTGTTGGCAATGCGTGGGGAGATCTCCACACGTCAGCACTGGCAGCCGTTGGAAACCCTGTTGAATCAGCAAATTCCCGGTGAGCAGTTTCATATACAACCGTTGGACCTACGGCAGATGCAGGAGGCAGTGAATCGTGGCACGGTACAGTTTGTGGTCACCAATCCGGCGCAGTTTGTACAGCTAAACAGCCGTTCTGCGTTACGCTGGCTGGCGTCGTTACGTTCTACCCGTGGAGGCAAAGCCGCCAGTAACGTGATTGGCAGCGCGATTCTCGTCAGGCGCGATAGTGGGATCGCTTCCGCGCATGATCTGATCGGTAAAACGGTTGGCGCCATTGATGCTCAGGCTTTTGGCGGCTATTTGTTGGGGTATAAAGCACTTAGCGATGCCGGTCTGCGCCCGGAACGCGATTTACGCCTGACGTTTACCGGTTTTCCTGCCGATGCCTTACTCTATCTATTACGCGAAAAAGCCGTGCAGGCGGTGATTGTGCCGGTGTGTCTGCTGGAAAACATGGATGAGGAAGGGCTCATTCATAAAACGGACTTTAGGGCTGTACTCAACCATCCCACCTCGATTCCCTGTTTAACCAGTACGCCACTGTATCCTGACTGGTCGTTTGCGGCACTGCCTGCAGTGAGCGACGAGTTGGCCGATCGCGTCACACGGGTGCTGTTCAATGCGCCGCAGAATGCAACGTTTCGCTGGGGGGCGCCTGCCTCGACACGCGAGGTAGAAGCGTTGCTGCGTGATGTCCGCCAGCATCCGCAGCAGCGCCAGCTTTGGCTGGACGTCAAAAGTTGGTTTATCCAGCACCGGCTCGCTATGGGGGCTGTGGCCGTTGTGCTGTTGCTGCTGACGCTCAATTATATCTGGGTGATGCTGCTGGTTCGTCGTCGCGGCAGGCAACTGGAGCGGAACAGCATTCTGCTGCGCAAACAAGAACAGGCGCTGGAAACCGCTCGCCAAATGAGTGTACTTGGCGAGATGACCTCCGGGTTTGCCCACGAACTCAATCAGCCGCTGTCGGCTATCCGCCATTATGCGCAGGGCTGTTTGATCCGCCTGCGCGGTCAGGATAAGCAGCATCCGTTATTACCTGCGCTGGAGAACATTGATGCCCAGGCGCAGCGGGGGGCTGACACATTGCACAATCTGCGCCAGTGGGTCAGTCAGGCGCAGGGTAATCCGGTGATGACCGATGACTGGCGAGCCGTCAACGTGCATGATGCTATTCATCACGTCTGGCAATTATTGCGTATGCCCCAGCAATTTCCGGGGGTAGCGCTACAAGCTCAGGTAAATAAGACGTTAACGCTAACGCTGCCGAGCGTTCTGCTTGAGCAGGTGCTGGCCAATCTGGTGCTTAATGCGGCCCAGGCAGGGGCAACCACGGTGTGGTTCAGCGCCCAGCGTGAGGAGGGGGATGTGCGTATTTGGGTGCAGGATAACGCTGGCGGTATTGATGAGGCACAGTTGTACCAGGCTTTTCAGCCGTTTATGACCACCCGTAAAGAGGGCATGGGGCTGGGATTAGCCATTTGTCAGCGGCTGGTGCGTTACGCGAATGGAGAGATTGGGATCAAAAATCATCAGGCTCCTGATGAAAAAGCGGGCGTGGTGGTGACATTACATTTTAAGCAAAACCGGGAGGGAGGCCGTAGTGGCAATAATTCATCTGCTGGATGACGACATTGCCGTCACTCAGGCCTGTGCGTTTTTACTGGAAAGCCTGGGATACGAGGTATGTTGTTGGGATCAAGGCGAAACATTCCTCGCTGAGGCAAACCTGTATCAGGTCGGCGTACTGTTGCTGGATATGCGTATGCCGGTAATGGATGGGCGCGCTGTGCATGAAGCGATGCGCCAACGAGAAAGTTCGTTGGCAGTGGTGTTCCTTACCGGGCATGGCGATGTGCCGATGGCGGTTGAACAAATGAAACGTGGCGCGGTCGATTTTTTGCAAAAGCCGGTGTCCGCCGAGCCGCTTCAGGCGGCGTTAGAGCATGCGTTGCAGATTTCTCACGCCGCCTTCTCGCGACAAGAGATCGTGGCCTGCTATCAGATGCTCACGCCAAAGGAACGAGAGTTGGCGCAACTGGTAGCAAAAGGGTTAATGAATCGGGAAATTGCTGACGCCATGAATATTGCGGTGCGTACGGTTGAAGTTCATCGCGCGCGGGTGATGGAAAAAATGCAGGCGCGGAGCCTTGCTGAGTTGGTAAACCGACTACAGCGGATCCAGTAGATTTATGACATTTGTTTGATTTTCATTGAATTTTGTCTAATTAGCCAGAGTGATATATGCTGTTGGTTTGAGTTAATGACGAGCGGGCAAATATGGGAAATCAGACCAAAGACGACGAGTTGTACCGTGAAATGTGCAGAGTAGTCGGTAAAGTAGTACTGGAAATGCGCGATCTGGGACAAGAGCCAAAGCATATCGTCATTGCAGGTGTGCTGAGAACCACCCTCGCCAACCAGCGTGTAAAGCGCAGTGAGCTAGAAAAACAAGCCATTGAGACCGTAATTAAAGCATTGGCCGGATAATCCATCAAAAGAGGAGGGTAGTTTCTTGCGCCATCCTCTTATTCTCGTCACGTTATTCTATCAATATATATAATTCAGGACTGCAATTAAAGAATTGCATCGTTGTATATTTTGTTGTATATCGATTGATATATAAAAATATATATGCGAGTAGAGTCACAAATATTTGCAAGCCATATGAAATGTTATTTCAACTTATCTTAATGATAATAAATCTCACTCCGCATTAATTATTTCCCTTCCGTTTTTTAATTGATGACGATCAAAACGACGATCCCTAAATAACCACATTATCTTTGTGCCTAACCCTAAAGGATTAGATTCATTCAGTTTAACCACCGTCATTTATACGATCAGGTTAGGGCAAATATTCACGTGTTGTTGGCAACATTAATGGCCGAATCGGCCGATCTGCGTGCAAAAATTAGCCTGGATGTGTTGCTGCCACTGCGTTTGCGAAGAGGATGCGAAATAAATGAACCAGGTTGATCGTCCATTTTTAGATTGTGGTTTAACGCGGCTGGAATTTTTACGTATATCCGGAAAGGGTCTGGCAGGACTGACCATTGCACCCGCGTTGTTATCACTTTTTGGTTGTAAGCAGGAAGATATCGACAGCGGTACAGTTGGCCTTATCAATACGCCGAAAGGGGTGCTGGTAACGCAGCGAGCACGCTGCACCGGTTGTCATCGCTGCGAAATTTCCTGTACCAATTATAACGATGGGGCCGTTGGCACCTTCTTTTCCCGCATCAAAATTCATCGTAATTACTTCTTTGGCGATGATGGCGTCGGGTCCGGTGGCGGACTGTATGGTGATTTAAACTATACCGCGGATACCTGCCGCCAATGCAAAGATCCGCAATGCATGAAGGTCTGCCCAATTGGCGCCATTACCTGGAAGCAGGAAGACGGCTGTATTGCCGTAGACCACAAACGTTGCATTGGCTGTAGCGCTTGTACCACAGCCTGCCCGTGGATGATGGCGACCGTTAACACAGAAACGAAAAAATCCTCAAAATGTGTGTTATGCGGGGAATGCGCCAATGCTTGTCCTACTGGGGCATTAAAAATTATCGAGTGGAAAGATATTACCGTTTGATAGAGGGCAGGCATGCCTGATACGCGTCATTAATTGCCAAAAATAGCGCAGTTTTGAATAAAAAACTGCCTGACGGGTATATCTATTAAACCTTCTTGCAAAGGAAAACATGATGGCTAATGGTTGGACAGGTAATATTTTACGGATCAATCTCACCACGGGTAATATCACCCATGAAGATTCCAGTAAATTTAAGAAATTTATCGGTGGGATGGGCTTTGGGTATAAAATTATGTACGACGAAGTCCCGCCAGGCACCATGCCTTTTGATGAAGGGAATAAGCTGGTTTTCGCCACCGGGCCATTAACCGGCTCGGGCGCACCCTGTAGCTCCCGCGTCAATATCACCTCCTTGTCAACATTTACCAAAGGTAATTTAGTCGTAGATGCCCACATGGGCGGTTTCTTTGCCGCACAGATGAAATTTGCCGGTTACGACGCCATTATTATCGAAGGTAAGTCCGCGTCACCTGTTTGGATCAATATTAAAGACGATAAGGTCAGCATCGAAAAAGCCGATTTCCTGTGGGGCAAGGGCACGCGCGCCACAACCGAAGAGATTTGCCGCATTACCAGCCCTGAGACTTGCGTCGCCGCGATTGGCCAGGCGGGGGAAAATCTGGTACCGCTCTCCTGCATGATCAACAGCCGCAACCACAGCGGAGGCGCCGGTACTGGCGCGGTGATGGGCTCGAAAAATCTGAAGGCTATTGCGGTAGAAGGGACCAAAGGGGTCAATATCGCCGACCGCAAAGAGATGAAGCGGCTCAATGACTATATGATGACCGAGCTTATCGGCGCCAACAACAACCACGTTGTACCGAGCACCCCGCAGGCCTGGGCAGAATACTCTTCGCCAAACTCGCGCTGGACGGCCCGCAAGGGACTGTTCTGGGGAGCGGCGGAAGGCGGGCCAATCGAAACGGGTGAAATCCCGCCGGGTAACCAGAATACCGTCGGTTTCCGTACCTATAAATCCGTGTTCGATCTCGGACCTGCCGCTGAGAAATACACGGTAAAAATGAGCGGCTGCCATTCATGCCCCATTCGTTGTATGTCACAGCTCAATGTTCCGCGGGTGAAAGATTTTGGCGTACCGAGTACCGGTGGCAACACCTGCGTGGCGAACTTTGTGCACACCACCATTTTCCCCAATGGCCCGAAAGATTTTGACGATAAAGACGATGGGCGGGTGGTGGGAAACCTGATTGGTCTGAACCTGTTCGACGATTATGGCATCTGGTGTAACTACGGGCAGTTGCACCGTGATTTTACTTATTGCTACTCGAAAGGTGTTTTTAAGCGCGTACTGCCGGCGGAAGAGTATGCGGAGATCCGCTGGGATCAACTGGAAGCTGGCGATCCTAATTTTATTAAGGATTTTTACTATCGGCTGGCGCATCGCGTGGGGGAACTCAGCCACCTTGCGGACGGATCATATGCCATTGCTGAACGCTGGGATTTGGGCGAAGAGTACTGGGGTTATGCCAAAAACAAACTGTGGTCGCCGTTTGGTTTTCCTGTCCACCACGCTAACGAGGCTTCAGCACAGGTTGGGGCGATCACCAACTGTATGTTTAACCGTGACTGCATGACGCATACCCATATTAACTTCATCGGTTCCGGTTTGCCGCTGAAATTACAGCGCGAAGTGGCGGGCGAACTGTTTGGTTCGCAGGATGCATACGACGAAACCAAAAACTACACCCCGATCAATGCCGCGAAGATCAAATATGCCAAATGGACGTTGCTGAAAGTCTGTTTGCATAACGCGGTCACGCTATGCAACTGGGTCTGGCCGATGACGGTTTCGCCGCTCAAGAGCCGTAATTATCGCGGAGATTTGGATCTGGAAGCGAAATTCTTCCAGGCAGTTACTGGCGATGAAACCACGCAGGCGAGTCTGGATCTGGCCGCTGAACGTATCTTTACCCTGCATCGCGCCTATACGGTCAAACTGATGCAAACCAAAGATATGCGCAATGAGCATGATCTCATCTGCTCCTGGGTGTTTGATAAAGATCCGAAGATCCCGGTCTTCACCGAGGGGACCGACAAGATGGACCGGGAGGACATGCGCCTGTCACTGACGATGTTCTATCAGGAAATGGGCTGGGATCCGGAGCTGGGCTGCCCTACGCGCGAAACGCTGAATCGACTAGGACTTGAGGATGTGGCAGCCGATCTGGCGGCACAAGATCTGTTGCCAGCGTAAGGAACGCGAGATGACTAACGTGAGCAACGTTCAGGCACCCATTGAGGCGTTTCCTGATGAGGTAGATAGCCAAAAGAGACACTGGCTGCAGGCGCTACAGCTGCCTGCAGAACAGGTGAACGCGACGCAGGTTCAGGAACCTGCCAGCCCGGAGTCGATAGTGGCGGAGTTTATCCGCCAGCATTCAGCAGCGGGTCAATTGGTGGCACGCAGTGCCTTCCTGCAGCCACCGTATTCGGTTCCTGAAACCGACCTTACCGTGTTGCTGGATACCCTGTGTCACGGTGCGAATGGGGCGGATATTACCTGTGTGCACGGCGCTGAAGAGGCATATTTCTTTTCAACGCAAACCATGACGGCAAACTACGCCAGCATGTGTGTGCAGGTGGTGGAAAACGACATCTGTCGCGCGATTGCCGAGGCGGTACGCTTCGACTGTCAAACGTATCCGCGCCCCTATAAGGTCGCGATGTTGACGCAACCGCCGTATAGCTTTGAATCTCAGCAGGTTGCAGCGGCGCTCTCGGCAATGGAAACGCACCCGGATTACGCAGATATACGCACTGTGGAATCGTCAAATGCGGAACCTTATTTGTTTAGCGAACGTTTTATGAGTTATGGCAAAGCGTACGGCCTGTGCGAATGGTTTGAGGTTGAGCAGTATCAGAACCCCTGAATTCTTCAGGTTGATGTCATGGAATGTGTGGACGACCACTGTCACAGCATTAGAGGATAACCCGATGTCCTTCACCCGACGTAAATTTGTCATTGGCATGGGGACGGTGATTTTTTTTACCGGCCCAGGTCAAAGTTTGTTAGCAAGTCCCAGGAGCACTAAAGGCGTTCGTTATGTCATGATCCACGACGAATCTCTGTGTAACGGCTGTAATATTTGCGCCCGCGCATGCAGGAAAACCAATCATGTTCCTGACCAGGGCAGCCGTTTGTCGATAGCGCATATTCCGGTTTCGGATAACGACAACGAAACGCTGTATCACTATTTTCGTCAGTCCTGCCAGCATTGTGATGATGCGCCCTGTATCGAGGTCTGTCCAACCGGCGCCTCCTGGCGAGATGAGAATGGCATTGTGCGGGTAGATACGTCTTCGTGTATCGGCTGCAGTTACTGCATAGGCGCGTGCCCTTATCAGGTACGCTATCTCAATCCGCGCACCAAAGTGGCTGATAAATGCGACTTTTGCGCTGAATCACGTCTGGCGAAAGGTTTCCCTCCGATCTGTGTTAACGCCTGCCCGGAACACGCGCTGATTTTTGGTCGTGAAGATAGCCCGGAGATTCAGACCTGGCTGCGGGAAAACAAGTATTACGAGTATCAACTTGCAGGCGCCGGGAAACCCCATCTGTATCGTCGGTTCGGTCAACATTTGATTAAAAAGGAAAATGTATGAACGCGTCGCAGAATGCCGAACAGTTTCACGCCCAGCTTGCGCAATATGTCCCTATGTTTTCACCTGACTACTGGCCTGTGTGGTTGGTCATCGCCGGATTAATGCTGGTGGGAATGTGGCTGGTGCTGGCGCTACACGCCATGCTGCGCTTTCGTGCCGCGCATAAAGCGTCGGCAGGGCACGGTGAGAAGGTCTACTTATACTCGAAGGCCGTTCGTTTGTGGCACTGGTCGAATGCGCTGCTGTTTCTGCTTCTTCTGGTGAGTGGACTCGTCAATCACTTCTCGGCCGTCAGCGCGTCGGTGATGAAAAGCCTGCTCACCGTACACGAAGTCTGTGGCTTTTTGCTGCTCGCCTGCTGGATTGGTTTTGTCCTGATCAACCTGTTTGGCGGTAACGGGCATCATTATATTATTCAACGTCAGGGCTGGATCGGACGAGCGCAAAGACAAA
Organism: Citrobacter sp. wls706; assembly: GCF_005281305.1. Classification (NCBI taxonomy): domain Bacteria; kingdom Pseudomonadati; phylum Pseudomonadota; class Gammaproteobacteria; order Enterobacterales; family Enterobacteriaceae; genus Citrobacter; species Citrobacter sp. wls706. The sequence continues at coordinate 355,504 of NZ_SZXG01000031.1, forward strand.
CGCGTTTTTACCTGTTTGGCATTATGCATGGAGAGTCACATCCGTTCCCGGCATCGCCACGTTCGAAATTCAATCCGCTTCAGCAGGCGGCCTATGTTGCCGTGATGTATGGTTTGCTGCCGCTGTTGTTGATATCGGGTCTGTTATCGCTCTATCCGATGGCTGTCGGCGATCTGTTCCCGGGCGTGCGTTACTGGTTGTTACAGGCGCATTTTGCGCTGGCAATAGTCAGTCTGTTTTTCATTTTTGGGCATCTGTATCTTTGCACTACGGGCCGCACGCCGGGCGAAACCTTCAAGTGTATGGTGGATGGCTATCACCGGCATTAAGCGATGATGATTACGCGTAATGACTTACGGGCCTGGCGTGTTGGGCCCGTAATGTATCGCTGGTTTCTACGTACTTTTCCTGCCGGGGGAAGTTATGCCGATGTACATCGTGCGCTCCAGCGGGAAGGGTATATCGACTGGGCAAATAGTCTGGTGGAATATGGTTGGTCAAAATGGCGGGAAGAGGAGAGTTTTGTCCGGCAGGATATCCGGGCGATGGGAAATATTTCCCGCGTGCAAACGACGGGGGGAACCCGCAGTCCGCTGGCGAGTGCGGAAGATAATGTCAGCTTTGGCTGTGCGGATGATAACGTTAAAATCGCCAGCGCTGGCTATGCCGCGCAAATTGCCAGTGCAGGTTACAGCGTACGTATAGGCAGCGTAGGCTATAACGCGCATATCGGCAGCTCGGGCGATCGCGGGCGAATTGCGGTCGCGGGAAATTCAGCGCGTATCAGTAGCGTGGGTGACGGGACGCGTATCGCCAGTACCGGCATGCGTGTACGCATCAGTTCTCTGGGCGACAGAAACCGTATTGCCTGCAGCGGTGATTTAACCCAGCTAGCCTGTTTCGGCGCGGAATCGAAAATCGCCAATTGTGCAGATAATATCCATATTATTGCCAGTGGAGAGAACGCGGTTGTTGCCAGTACCGGCGCTGTCGATTCGATCATACTCGGACCTGGCGGATGCGCGGCGTTGGCCTATCATGATGGCGAAAGAATGCGTTTTGCGCTTGCGGTTGAGGGCGAAAATAATATCCGGGCTGGCGTGAAATATCGGCTCAACGAAGACCACCAGTTCGTGGAATGTTGAGCCCTGAGGTCATTTTAGCGCGAACCGTCGCTGGGTGATTTTTTCCAGGCTAAAGCACAGCAGGTAATAGACCAGTCCGGTAAAGATAAAAATGGCCGCCGGATAGATTTGCACCCGGCTATTAACCTGACCGGCAACCGTCGTGAGTTCTGGCACATTGACGATAAACGCCAGCGACGTGTCCTTCAGTAGTCCAATAAAAATCCCTGTCAATGACGGCATAATGTTACGCAGCACTTGCGGCAATAAAATAAGCCACAGGGCCTGGTACGGGCGAAAACCCTGCACTACTGCCGCTTCATATTGCCCGCAAGGTAACGCGCTAATTCCCGCATACACCGAGTGCATCACCGAGGCGGCAGTGAACCATGCCAGCGCTAACGTCACGGTAACTGCGCCGGGCAGATCGCTTCCGGTAAGCATGGGGAGCAAATACCACATCCAGAAAATCACAAAGATTAACGGAATGCCGCGAATAAACTCGGCCCAGATAAACAGTCCTTTGCGAACCGCGCCCGGAAAACGCCAGGCGCAGCAGGCAAGAACTATCCCCCCGGGCAGTGCCAGCAATGCCGCGCCGATGGCCATCAGCAAAGTAAGTAGCACGCCGCCGGGTTGGCCTTCGGTCACGCGTCCCCACAGGAGATAGTCCAGATTGTCAGTAATGACCGAAATATTAGCGATCATGTGGGATACTCCTGAAACTTAATGGACGCGTTCTTATTCTGAACGGTTTACCTGACGCAGATTTCGGACCAAGACGCGTAAGCAGCATGCCTAGCACGATGCCGATAAACAGATAGAGGGCTGTTCCAACGGCAAAGGCTTCCAGTGCATGCGCGTTATAGCTCTCAATTTGCCGCACCTGATAGGTCAACTCTGCAAATCCAATACCGCTGGCAAGCGAGGAGAGTTTCATCAGGTTGAGATATTGCCCAACGATGGGCTGCCATGCGTTCGCCAGCCCTTGGGGAAGGAGAATGTGACGAAAAACCGCCCAGGCGGAAAAGCCCTGAGCAATGGCCGCCTCGCGTTGTCCGGCAGAAACCGCCTGCAAACCAGAGGCAATCTCCTCGACCAAAAAGGCTGAAGTAAAAACACCCAGCCCCCATGCAGAACAAAGAAACTCCGGCGTTAACCACCAGACGTCACCCGGCAGAACAGACCACGGGTGTTCAGCATTAATAAAGGTAATCACGTCACGGGGGAGCCAATTCCATGCGGCGAAATACCAGAACATCAGTTGCACCAGTAAAGGCGTGTTGCGAAACACTGAGACCCACATGCCGACCACCGCGGTGGCAATGCGATTGCCTGTCAAACGTAAGCCGAGTAGTAGGAGAGCAAAGAGAGTGGCGACCGCGACGCCTGCCAGCGTCACCCATAGCGTGGTGAGAAAACCGGAAATTATCCATTGTAGAGGTTGCCCGCTCAGCACCCCCTGCCAGTCCATTATCAGCATTATAACGGTAACTCCTGGTGTAACGGGTCGAGCACTTTTTTCAGGAAACGCTGGGTTCTGGGATGTTGTGGGCGGGTGAAGAAATCCTCCGGCGAGGCGACCTCCAGTATATCGCCGCCATCAATGAATACCACACGATCGGCAATCTCACGGGCGAAGTGCATTTCATGAGTCACGACGATCATCGTGATACCGCTGTGAGCCAGATTTTTCATCACTTGTAACACTTCGCCGATCATTTCTGGATCCAGCGCGGAGGTGGGTTCATCAAACAAAATGATTTGTGGCGATGAAGCCAGCGCGCGGGCAATGGCAATGCGCTGTTGCTGCCCGCCGGATAACTGAGCGGCATAGGCATCGGCTTTCTCGAGCAGTCCCACTTGATCCAGCAATTCGAGTGCCCGGCCTTTTGCTTCCGCTTTGTTCCAGCCGTGAACATATTCCAGCGCCAGCGCAATGTTTTGCAGCGCGGTCAGATGCGAATAGAGATTGAATTGCTGAAATACAAAACCGATACGGCTGCGTAACTGGCGTAATGCCGCCCCGCGCAACTGACTAATCGGTTTACCATCAATGAAAATTTCGCCACCGCTGAGCGACTCAAGCTGGTTGATAAGACGTATAAGTGTGGATTTTCCAGAGCCAGAGGGACCCAAAATGGTCACCACTTCACCAGGTTCAACTGCCAGGCTGACGCTGTTAAGTACGGTATGAGCGTCATACTGTTTAAACACTTTGTGCAGTTTGACGCTTGCCTGACCCAATTGGGTAGAATCCGCAGCCGAAGCTGCGGAACGATGAAAAAGAGCTGAGAGCATATTACTTGGCTTCTATTTTAAAGGCGCGGGGCTGCGGGTTTTTGGTTTCAGGGCCGAACCACACATCATAAATTTTTGCCGCCTGACCGGTAGACTCCAGCTTCAAGAGTTCATCGTTGACGGCTTTTAACAGCGCGGGTTCGCCTTTTTTTACCCCCACGCCGATCTCTTCTTTACTCAGCAGGTCCGGCAAAATTTTGAAATCCGCTTTATCCGGCGCACCGCTTAACAAGCCCGCCAGAATTGTACTGTCCTGGGTGATGGCCTGCACATTACCGTTGCGTAATGCGGTTAATGCCAGGGGAATATCGTCATAGGCCAGTACGCGCGACTGCGGGAAGCGCTGATGTAACGCCTGCTCACCGGTAGTCCCTTTTACCGCGCCGATTCGCGCTTTTCCGTATTCATCGAGCTTGTCCGGAGATTTTGCCGGTACAAGGAACTGCTGGCCGGTGACAAAATAGGGCACAGAGAAATCGATCACCTGTGCGCGCTCAGGTGTGATCGTGATATCCGCTACGATTAAATCGGCTTTACCGGATTGTAATAGCGGAATACGGTTGGCCGGGTTGGTGGCTACCAGCTCCAGTTTTACCCCCAGTGATTTTGCCAGCGCTTCGGCAAAATCGACGTCGTAGCCGACAATCTTATGCGTTTTTGCATCAACTGAACCGAACGGCGGATTGGCGTCGAATGTCGCCACTTTTACTACGCCTGCGGCTTTGATATCGGCCAATTGGTCGGCCTGAGCTTGCGAAACGCTCATGCCAGAGGCCAGCAGCACGCTGAGTGCCAGAAGTGTTTTTTTAGCGCTGTGAATTTTCGTTGCCATCATTGTATGAAATCCCTGTAGTTTTTGGTTTGTGCTTTTTACGCTCCCATAACTTACGATTCAGACAAAATAAGAAAAAATTCTTATCTATATACAAAATGTTATTAGTGAAGGGGGGGAGATCAGGAGTGATGTGCGCGAACGTTCACAAACGCTACGTGATTACCCTCATGACCTGTACCATAGGTCAATAAAGTTAAGGGCTGGGGACAAGCATGCTGCGTGATAATTTTAACGATCTTTATTATCTCATTATCGTCGCCCGCGAGCGGAGTTTTACGCGGGCTGCGGCAAAGCTTGGGGTCTCGCAGTCAGCGTTAAGCCATGCGATACGTGGACTCGAAGAGCGGCTGGATGTACGACTCCTTACCCGCACCACGCGCAGCGTCGCGCCGACTGAAGCCGGAGAACGGCTCATCAACAGTATCAGTCCGCGTTTTGATGACATTGAAACGGAACTGCTGGCATTAACCGACATCCGTCAGCGGGTGGCGGGTAACATTCGCCTTACTTTGGGTGAACATGCGTTGCAATCGACTGTCTGGCCCGCGCTGGCGCCTTTTTTGCAGGCTTATCCTGAAGTGAAAGTGGAAATGACCCTCGACAACAGCCTGACGGATATTGTGGCTGGCCGTTATGACGCGGGTATTCGTCTCGGCGAGCAGGTGGCAAAAGATATGGTTGCTGTCAGAATTGGCCCGGACTGGCGCATGGTGGTGGTCGGTTCACCCGCTTATTTTGCCCGCCATGGTAAACCACTCACCCCACACGATCTGCAAAACCATAACTGCATCAACATGCGCATGCCGACGTTGGGCGGGCTATATGCCTGGGAATTTAGCAAAGGCGGACAAGATTTGCGCGTGCGGGTTGAAGGGCAGCTTATTTTTAACAATCTCCCCCCGCGGATTAGCGCGGCGATTGCCGGGATGGGGCTGGCATTTGTGCCGGAAGACACTGTCGAACAGGCGGTGACTGACGGTGCGCTGGAAAAAGTGCTGGAGGACTGGTGCGAACCTTTCCAGGGCTATTATATGTACTACCCCAGCCGCAGGCAGCACACCGCCGCTTTTGCCAAATTGATTGAGGCTTTACGGTATACGGGCTGAAATGGGAAGGGTTAACAGGCGATAAAAAAACCGGCATTGCGCCGGTTCGGAAATCAGATTTTGCAGGCGTCGCCGCAGTCATTATCAGCAATAATTTCCTGCGCTTTCTTATCTGCATCTTCCAGACGTTCAGCATTACGCTCTTGCGCTTCTTCCAGTCCATCAAAGACCAGATTATCGAGATCAATTTCCATCATTCACCTGCTCAGGTTCAGCGTTTAACATCACACTATTATATTGCAAAAATGTTGCTTAACAGCAGCGATTATTGCTACTTAGCCCCGAACTTAAATCAGATGCGCATATTTTTCCGGCAGCGTGGCCCACAGATGGCGGCTGCGAAGAGCTGTTGGTCATAAATACCGCTAAACGCCAGCGCGTTCTACCGTTTTATCTCTACTTTTTCATTAACGTGATGCGCGATCATTTTTAACAAATGCGTGACAAAATCACTATACATATAACTTAATATCTTTTATACATTAATTGTTCAACCCTGCGACTATTCCACAAAAGAGAAAGATATATGGAACAGACACCTGATAAGAAAAACGATAATTTTCAAAAAGATGGCAAAGAACAGTTCAATCGCTCAATCGGTTTAATTTCTAACTTCGCGTTGGGGTTTACCTACCTTTCGCCGCTCACTGCCGTCTATTCGCTGTTTGCGCTGGCCGTAACGCTGGCGGGGCCGCCCGCAGTATGGTGGATCTTAATCGTCGCATGTGGCCAGCTTTTAGTGGCGTTGGTGTTTGGTGAGGTCGCTTCCCAGTATCCGATAACTGGTGGACTGTATCCCTGGGCGAGAAGATTATGGGGCAAGAAATATGCCTGGATTGCCGCCTGGATTTACCTGTGGGCGCTGGTGGTCACCATTACGTCAATTGCGGAATATACCTCGACGTTTGTTGAGTCGCTGTTCCACTATGGTCAAACGCCTGCCACCATGTTGCTGACGTCTGTCCTGCTACTGCTGTTGATGATGGCTGTTAATATGTCCGGGACCAAAAACCTGGCCAGGGTCGCCAAAATTGGCTTCTGGTGTGAAATTGTCAGCGTGATTGCGCTGGGAATTTATCTGCTGATCTTTCACCGTTCTCAGCCTTTCTCCGTCATCTTCGACTCGATGGGCGTGCTTGCTCAGGACGGAAGCTACTCCACCGCGTTTATGTCCGCCGCGCTGATGGGGCTGTTTATGTTCTTTGGCTTTGAAGCCTGCGGTAACGTAGCGGAAGAGGTGCAGAACCCGAGCAAAAAGATCCCGGTCGCGATGATTTTAAGCATCGTATTTGGTGCGATTTCCGCCATCATTTCCGTGATGGGTTATCTGCTGGCTTCACCGAATCTGGTCAGTATCGTGAATGGTAAAACGTCCGATCCAATCCCCGCCATTCTCAATGAAGCCTTGGGGGAAACAGGCGCAACTATCTTTATCATCGTCGCGATTGTGGCGATGTTATCGTGCATTTTGTCTCTACAGGCTGCGTTAAGTCGTCTCATTTTTTCTTTCTCCCGCGACAGAATGCTGCCGGGAAGTGAATGGATGTCCAAAATCTCGAAAAACGGCGTTCCGGATAATGCGATGGTCGTCAGTTGCCTACTGCCGGTGATCATCTGCGTTTGGGTCTATTTCCAGCCAGACAACCTGTCGCGTATTACCGCGTTTGCCGTAATCGGTATCTATATCTCGTTCCAGATGGTCGTGCTTGCTGCGTTACGTCAGCGTCTGAAGGGCTGGAAACCGGCCGGGGAGTGGACCATTGGCGGTTGGGGCGTGATTGTAAACGTACTGGCCTTAGCCTATGGATTATGTGGGATCTGGTTGCTGGCTCAACCGGCAGATAGCAGCGACTTCATTGACCGTTGGACAGTGCTGTTCGGACTGGCGATTGTCGTTGGGTCGGGGCTTATCTATATGTTCCTGACCCGACCGTTTGGGCGCTCTGCGGCGCCGGAAAATGATGCTATTGCTTACGCCAATAAGCTCAATATGGGGCAGGATAACTAAAACAAGGGCCTTCGGGCCCTTAGTTTTGATAGTGATAAAGGATAAAGTAGTCGCTCTGATATACCACGGTGCTGTTGGCGGGTGACAGTAACTCCCCCACGCGAAAGCGAGGCCAACTGGAGAAGATAATCCTGTTTTCCAGATTGGTCAGTATGACGTAGTCAGGATGAGCGCAGGAGAGCAGTTCGGCTTCGATTTGGCTGACCAGCAGATCGACGGCGGCGACGCCAAGGAACTGATCGTTGTAGTAGACCGGCACTGCCGAAGTCAGGGTATAGGAGATATTGCAGATATAATCGACGTACGGGCCGTGGATATAAGCTTTCCCTGCCGGTGGCGAATGTTTAAACCACTCGAAGGTTCTGAAATCCAGTCGTTGCTGCGTGGCCTGATCCAAATCGAGGTGAGCCTGGCTCAAACCATTATCTTTCTTATACCACCACTCCAAAAGCCAATACTCTTTGGTGGTGGTAGTGCTCTCTATATGGCTGGCAAATCCGGCTCCAGAGCAGTAATGGTTGTCATTGAGCGTGCGCTTAATATGCCCTTGAACGGTGGATCTCACAGAGGGATCGAGGACAACCTCGGCTGAAGCTTTCTGTATTCCGGCAATCGCCTCATGGATGCTCCTCGCCAGCGCCACGGTAGAATCTACGGTAGAGACGGTAATATCATCAATTTTATGGATTAATGCGCTTAAGGATGTCGAAGAGCTCATTGTCTGTCCTGCCTTCACGGGTTGTCAGTTCGAGTTATATTTCAGCTTTTTTTCGATAAGGTAATAGGTAAAGGTGTCGATGATCCGCGTGGCAAGCTGTACTGATTCCGCCTCGTTGTGGGCTGCCAGCGCATCGGCCAGCGCTGAATAAAGCGCGATAATTTCGGCATGAATGCTGTCCGTGCGATAGAGAATCGCCACCAACGATGCCCATTCAGCTTGCACCTGAAGCTCCTGGTTCGCCAGCCGTGCCGAATGTGAACTGGCGGCTATCGCCAGCAGGCATCGCATATCGGCCTGGGTCATCAGCTCAGGTGATTTTGCCTTTCTAAGCACCTCAACAAACTCGCGAAATTTGGCGATATCCGCGCCGGTCATTCGTCTTGAAGCAAGTCTTGCGCTATGGCTAATGATGGCGCAATGCATTTCCCCCAGATCCGAAAGATAATCGGTACTGATCGCTTTGAACGGATGCAGAGGGCTATTTTTGCCATCGATATTTTCGCAAACGAAGCTGCCACCATTACGACCACGAACAGTATGGATAAGATTATTAGCCCGAAGCGTGTTTAGCGCTTCTCTGATAGTGATATGTGAGACACCCATCATCTTTGCCAAATCAGTTTCGTTGGGAAGCTGTTCTTTCGGCTCCAACAATCCCGTGATAATAGCGTTTGAAAGGCGTTGCACTATCTGGTCTGAACGACTGACCTGCCCGATAGGCGCAAATATGACTGCGTGAGTAATCATAATCTTTTCTGCACTCAATTCCCTGAAACAACGACCCTTTCTAACACATGCCCGCTGGGCAAGGAAGGTAAGAATGGCCGCGTTATTTTACATGCCCATGCGCAAAATCTGCCGCACTGACGGATGTGTGTCCCGATAACCTCTGGAGCTGAGCGCGCCGCGTCAGCTACCAGTGGCAAGCCTCACCCTGAACAATGTAAAAAATAAGTTAAAAATGCGAGGCTTATCATAGTGTCAATGTTGCGTATTTGAAAAGTTTTTACAATATATATATTACATAAGATTCTTTATGTATTAATGGGTGGGAGACAGGCATGAAAACCCTGAAGCATTTTATTAATGGGCAATATGTAGCAGGTGGCAGCGAAGAGACCTTCGAACTGGTGAGTCCGGTTGACGGTGAAACGTACGCATTATCTCCTAATGCCAGCGCGGCAGAGGTGGAGCAGGCCTACTCTGCAGCTGAAGCGGCGTTTAGCATCTGGAGAAAATCGACACCGGCCCAGCGACAAATAGCGTTATTGCGCCTTGCGGACGAAATAGAACGCAATGTGGAGCGACTGGTCAATGCCCAGAGCCAGGAGACCGGTCAGCTTCGCCATTTTATTGAGAAGGAAGAGATCGCGGCATCCTGCGATGCCATCCGTTTTTTTGCCGGGGCTGCACGTTGTCTTGAAGGCAAGGCAGCAGGCGAATATTCCGCTGGATTTACCTCAACTATTCGCCGGGAACCGCTGGGCATTGTCGGGCAAGTTACGCCGTGGAATTACCCGTTTATGATGGCGGTATGGAAAATTGCGCCGGCACTGGCGGCGGGTAACACGGTAGTGTTAAAGCCAAGCGATACCACGCCGGTCAGTACGCTGCTGCTGGCGGAACTGGCGGCGCCCTTGTTCCCGAGAGGGGCATTTAACGTGGTTTTAGGCAAAGCCAGTACCGGTTCTCTGGTGGTCTCAAACCCGAAAGCCTCACTGGTTTCGATTACCGGTTCGGTCCGTGCAGGTCTGCAGGTTGCGGCCTCGGCAGCGGCGAACCTGACCCGGGCGCATCTGGAATTAGGTGGGAAGGCGCCCGCGGTGGTATTTGCCGATGCGGATATGGACAAGGCGATTGCGACGATTGTCACGGCTGGCTTTTTCAATGCCGGGCAGGACTGCACGGCGGCCACGCGTATTCTGGTCGAACAGTCCGTCTACGCTGAATTCCTGGGAAAACTGGTACAGAAAACAAAGAGTATTAAATTTGGGCCGCCAGAAGATCAGGATGCATTGTATGGCGCTTTGAATAGCCGGAATCAACTCGAGCAAGTGAAAGGCTTTATCGAGCGTTTACCGGCACATGCAAAAATTGAGACCGGCGGGCGCGCCGGATCTGGCCCAGGCTTCTATTTTGAGCCGACGATCGTCTCTGGTCTGCAACAGCACGATGAAGCTATCCAGCATGAAGTATTTGGTCCAGTAATGACTATTCAGTCGTTTTCTGGCGATGAAGATGCATTACTTAAGGCCAATGATGTGGAATATGGTCTGGCGGCGAGCGTCTGGACCAGCAATCACAGTCGCGCGCAGCGCTTCAGCATTGACCTTGATTTTGGCACGGTATGGATTAACAGCCATATTCCCCTGTGCGCCGAAATGCCACACGGTGGCTTCAAAAAATCGGGTTATGGCAAAGATCTCTCATCCTATTCGCTCGAAGAATACACTCGGGTGAAACATATCATGTGCGACATTTCTGAATAGAGAGGGTGGTGATGAAAACATTAAAAGTGGCGGTGCTTTCATTGGTGATGCTCTCGGGCTATAGCCTGGCAGAAAGTTCCTCGCTGAATACCGTGAAAGAGTATATGGCGGCGTGGAATGCGCATGATGCTTCGCGAGCGGCTCAATATCTTGCAGATGATGCAGTCTATTATGATGCCGCCGCGGGAGAACCGATTACCGGCAGGGAAAAAGCAGAAAAAGAAGTTATTGGGGCCTTTATTAAGGCGGTCCCGGATCTGACCTGGAAAATGATCGGCAAACCCGTTTATGACGAGGATACCGTGGCTTTTCGTTGGCAGTTCTCAGGAAAAAATAGTGGTGAATGGGCAGGGAGCCCACCGACAAATAATCTGATAAGATTTGAAGGTGTTAGCTATATTCATGTTAAAGCAGGAAAAATCACCTGGCAGGGTGATTATTATGATTCTAAAAAACTGGATGAAGAATTAAAGCCAGTGAAATAGATGGCGATCCCCCTTTTTGTTGAGGAGGGAATGCCTCTTATTTGTGTCGTGTTAAGGGCAGTGTAGCAATAAGGAAAAAAGTAATGGCAATTACCAGACGTGATTTTCTCAACGGCGTCGCGGTGACCGTTGCGGCGGGGCTTACCCCGCTGGAATGGGTCAGGGCGGCAGGGAAGGAAAACGCATTTATAGATGGAAGTTATTATCCGCCTGCGCTGACGGGGCTGCGGGGCAATCATCCGGGATCGTTTGAAATGGCGCATGCCGTGGGTCGTGAGCATAAACATTTTGATTTAAACGCTCTGCCTATTGAGGAAGAGTACGATCTGGTGATTGTGGGCGGCGGTATCAGCGGCCTGGCTGCCGGTTGTTTTTGGCGTCAACTTGCCGGGCAAAATAGCCGGATTCTGATCCTCGATAATCATGACGATTTTGGGGGGCATGCCAAACGGAACGAGTTTACCAGCTCGGGCAAGAAACTACTCGGCTATGGCGGCAGCGAAGCATTCCAGTCGCCTGCGCATAATTTCAGTCCGGAAGTGCAAAAGCTGATGGAAACCGTGGGCGTCAGCGTCACGAGGTTGAAAGAGAGTTTTGACGTAAACTTCTATCCCGACTGGCAGCTCAGTCGCGGCGTTTTCTTCGATAAAAAGAATTTTGGCGAAACAAAAATCGTCAGCGGCGATCCGGGACGGGCGGTATCTGATGATATTCCGCCGGACAGACTGAATGGACGCAAGATAGAAGACTTTATCCATGATTTTCCGCTAAGCGAGAACGACAGAAAAGCGTTAATCGATCTGCATGTACGTCCTGCGGACTACCTTCCAGGTATGACGGTTGATGAGAAAACTGAATGGCTGGATACCCACAGCTACAGCGAATTTCTGGCGACAAAAGTCGGTTTGAGCAAAATGGCGTTGCTCTATTTTCAGCAGCGTTCTAACGACTTCTTTGCCATCGGCATTGAAGGGATTTCCTGTAGCGATGCCCGGGCGTGCGCCTTACCGGGTATGGAAGCACTGGGATTACCCCCGCTGGATGGAGAGTCGCTGGCCGACCTCGAAGAACCGTATGTTTACCATTTTCCGGATGGGAATGCCGGCCTGGCCCGACTGCTGGTCAGATATATGCTGCCGGATGCGCTACCGGGCACCACCATGGAGGACTCGGTCCTCGCCAGACTGCATTATGAAAAACTGGACCTGCCGGAAAACACTACGCGTCTGCGCCTGAACAGCACGGTGATTAACGCCGCCAACGTACAGGGTGGTGTTGTTATTAGCTATCTGCGCGACGGCAAAATGCATCGCGTTCGTGGTAAGAACACCATTATGGCAGGTTATAACATGTTGATTCCGTATCTGGTACCAGAGATGCCGGAACAGCAGCAGGCAGATCTCAAACTGAACGTGAAAGCGCCGCTGGTATACACCAACGTGGTGGTTAAAAACTGGCAGGCATTTAAACAGCTTGGCGTGCATGAATTTTACTCTCCGGCAGCCCCTTACAGCCGGGTCAAACTCGACTATCCGGTCAGTATCGGCGGGTATCAACACCCAGCCTCACCAGACGATCCGATGGTGATTCATATGGTTTACGTGCCCACATATCCTGGCAGTAACCTCTCGGCAAGAGAGCAGTTCCGTTTGGGGCGGGCCTATTTGCTGGGGACTACGTTTGCGGCGCATGAAGAGATGATTCGCTCCCAGTTGCAGGAGATGTTTGGCTCAACAGGCTTTGATAATCAACGCGATATTGCCGCCATTACGGTTAACCGCTGGGCGCATGGCTATGCGTATTACCCTAACTCTCTGTTCGACGATATGGATAAAATGCCCGAGATTATCGAGCGGGCGCGCAAGCCTGTCGGTCGTATTACCATTGCTAACTCCGATTCTGACTGGGGGGCTTATGCTCATACGGCGATCGATCAGGCATGGCGAGCGGTTAATGAACTCAAGGAGATGGGGTGATCTATGCGTAATGTAACCGTTCTTGCCGCCTGTTTATTTACCGCCACGGTTTCTGCGGCTGAAACTCATGGCGAATACATCGCGAGGATTTCTGACTGCGTAGCCTGTCACACGACGGAAGGTGGCGCGGCGATGGCAGGGGGCAAAAAGTTTCCCACTCCACTAGGGGATATTTATTCGACCAATATTACTCCGGATAAGACGCAGGGGATTGGTAGCTACTCATACGAGGATTTTGAAAAGGCGGTCCGTCAGGGGATTGCCAAAGATGGTCATCCGCTCTATCCGGCTATGCCTTATCCCTCTTACGCGAAGCTTTCTGACGAGGATGTTCAGGCGCTGTACCGCTATTTTATGCATGACGTCACGCCGTCGGCACAACCCAATAAAGAGAATGCCATTCCGTGGCTACTCTCCGCCCGCTGGCCGCTGCATATCTGGAACTGGTTGTTTACCGACGCGCCAGAGACGGCTGCTGAGAGCGCGAAAACGGATGAAAATGCGGCCCAGGTGAAACGAGGCGCTTATCTGGTGGAAGGCCCGGGACACTGCGGTTCATGCCATACACCGAGAGGTGTGGCGATGAACGAAAAAGCGTATAGCAATGCCGATCCCGAGTATCTGAGCGGCGCGATGATCGACGGCTGGTATGCACCGTCGTTGCGGGGCACCGGAATGTCGGAGTTGGAGTTAAAATCGCTGTTGCTGACCGGTAAAAGCAAGCATGCCGCGGTTTCTGGTTCGATGGCTGAAGTCGTTACGCAAAGTACACAGTATCTGACGGACGAAGATGCCACGGCGATCGCACAATATCTGCTGAGCCTGAAGAGCGCGCAGCCTGAAGCTGGGCGTACCGCAGCGGCTACGGCATTGTGGTCGAATTCAGCCGAGGCGGGCAAAGTGACCTATAACCGCTACTGCTCAACGTGTCACGGTCTGGAAGGCAAAGGTACGGATGATAATGCACCTTCGTTGATCCACAATCCACTGGTGATGGTGGATGACCCGACACCGCTGTACAGAGTGATTGCCTATGGTGCAGAAACACCGACAACACGGGGCAGCGTCTCCTTTAAGATGCCAGCCTACGGCGGCATGTTAAGCGACAACGAAATGCGCGACGTAATTAACTACGTGCGTAAAAGTTGGGGGGAAGGGAATGGTGAAGTAAGCCAGGAGGATCTGGCTGGCGTTAAAAAAGCGTCACATTAAACAGCATGCCGTATAAGCACCGCCATCCGGCAGTGCTTATACGGCGTTTTCCCTGATAATCGTCGCGAGTCGGGTAAACGCCGCCGCCATTTCATGTTCTTCTATACTGGCAAACCCCAGCAGCAGGCCGCTGCATTTCTCTTCATTCACGTAGTAGCGAGACAGCGGACGCACCAGCAAATCTTGCGCATTCGCCTGCTGAGCAATGGCGATGTCATCGCTTCCGGCGGGTAACTGTAAAATCATATGCAGCCCGGCGTTACTGCTGAAGGAGCCAAGGTAATGTTCGCCAAGTTGGCGGGTGATAAGTTCCACCAGCATCTGTCGACGACGGCTGTACAACTGGCGCATTTTCCGAATATGCGCCGCGTAATATCCCTCGCGGATAAACTCCGCCAGCGCGGCCTGAATCAATAAATGTCCGCCGCGATAGAGGTCGTTATGAACCTTTTTAAGCGGCGCGGCTAGTGGTTTGGGCAATACCACATACCCGAGTCGTAGTGCGGGATAGAGTGTCTTGCTGAATGTTCCGATGTAGATAACCGGCGTTTCATCCTCCAGTCCCTGTAATGACGGAATAGGCTGGCCGGAAAAGCGAAACTCGCTATCGTAATCATCTTCTATTATCCAGCTTCGCGTTTCGCGGGCGCGCAAGAGAAGCTGTTGCCGACGACTCAGGCTCATTACCGAACCGAGAGGATACTGATGTGACGGTGTCACAAAAATCAGCTTTGGTGCGGGTTCTGTTGTGCCTGGCGGAATCATACCTTGCTCATCAACCGGGATCGCCGAAAAGTTAACCGCGTTGATGCGTAGAATATTTTTTATCCCCCAATAGCCTGGCTCCTCAATCCAGGCACTGTCACCCGGATTGCACAGAGCGCGCGTTACCAGATCCAGCGCCTGGTGAATACCTTCAGTAATCAGAATTTGATCAGGCGAACAACGTACACCCCGGGCGGTGCGCAGATAGTCTGCCAGCGCTTCTTTCAATTCACTCACCCCGCCTGCGGCATCGTAAGTGAGAAACTCCGGGCGCAGTCGCCTTGCCAGCCGATCCTGGATTTTTTTGAGCACCCGGTGAGGAAAATGCTGAACATCAGGCACGCCAGGAATAAAGGCTCCCCATTGCCGGGGACTGGCGCTGGCATGCCCCAGCAGTTCAAGGCAGCGGGCAGATAAGCGGGTGTGATCCTCAAGCGCAACAGCCACTGGCTCTTTGTTGGGGCGTAGATCGAGATTGTCGAGCACGCTGTCGGTAACAAAGGTGCCGCTGCTGGTGCGCGCAGAGATATAGCCTTCGGCCTGCAACTGCTCGTAAACCCGCAAGACGGTGTTACGCGATAACGTCAGTTCGCCCGCCAGATCCCGTGAGGGAGGCATGCGGGTAGCCGGTTTCAGGCTGCCCTCAAGGATGCAATTACAAATGGCGGCATACAGACGACGATGCAGTTTTTCATCTGTCTGCTGGCTAAATGCTTGCTTGATCACATCTCCGGCAAGTGAACGCATTTGGATCCTTAAAATAAAACGATTTGGCTCTCGATTAAAGTACCAGATGGCGTCTAAATTTAAAGGGTAATTCAACTGAAATGTAGTTATGGACAAGGTGTAGCGAATGAACAATAAAAACCTGCAACAACGTCGTCTGGATGCCACCCCGCGTGGCGTGGGTGTCATGTGTGACTTTTACGCCCAGTCGGCAGAAAACAGCACGATTACCGATATTGAGGGCAATCAGTATATTGATTTTGCCGCCGGGATTGCCGTGCTGAACACCGGGCACCGTCATCCTCGTCTGGTGCAGGCGGTTGAAGCCCAACTGCAGGCTTTTACCCACACGGCTTATCAGATTGTACCGTACGAAAGCTATGTGTCTCTGGCTGAGAAAATCAACGCCGTTGCGCCGATTGACGGTAAACGCAAAACCACATTCTTCACTACCGGCGCTGAAGCCGTGGAAAATGCGGTAAAAATCGCCCGCGCGCATACCGGTCGTCCCGGTGTTATCGCTTTTGGCGGCGGTTTTCATGGACGTACTTACATGACGATGGCGCTGACCGGCAAAGTAGCGCCTTATAAAAAAGGGTTCGGCCCGTTCCCTGGTTCCGTTTACCATGCGCCATATCCTTCTGAATTGCAGGGTATCTCCACGGCTGATTCGTTAAAAGCGATTGAACGCCTGTTTAAAGCCGACATCGATCCAACCCAGGTTGCGGCGATTATCTTCGAACCGGTCCAGGGCGAAGGGGGCTTCGTGGTGGCGCCGTCGGAGTTTGTTGCCGGGATCCGCCGCATCTGTGATGAGCATGGCATCGTGATGATTGCCGATGAGGTGCAAAGTGGTTTTGCTCGCACGGGTAAACTGTTTGCGATGGATCACTACGCCGACAAAGCGGACCTGATGACGATGGCGAAAAGCCTTGCGGGTGGGATGCCGTTGTCTGGGGTGGTAGGCAAGGCAGAAATTATGGATGCGCCTGCGCCGGGTGGGCTGGGGGGTACCTACGCTGGCAACCCGTTGTCGATTGCGGCGGCTCATGCGGTACTGGATATTATTCGTGATGAGCAGTTGTGCCAACGGGCAGCGGCTCTCGGTGAACAACTGCGCGCCACCCTGACTGACGCGCAAGGATGGTGTCCTGAACTGGCCGAAGTGCGTGGCTTAGGCTCAATGGTTGCTGCTGAATTTTGTGATGCAGCGACGGGCGAACCCAGCGCTGCGGTCGCGCAACGCGTGCAGAAGAAAGCCCTTGAGCAGGGATTGTTGTTGTTAACCTGTGGTCAGTACGGCAACGTTATTCGTTTCCTTTACCCGCTGACAATTCCGCAGGATCAGTTCGCCAAAGCGCTTGATATCATTAAAGCTGCGACGAAATAGTCTAGCCACTCAGTATCAACGAAAGCCGACGGTGGTCATTGCCGTCGGCTTTATTTTTGCCCACAAAAATTGATCTTCCTCGTGTGCAGCGCGGTAATTATCGGTAATGGGTTGCCAGTTATATCGTTATATAATTTAATATATATCGTTTTTACTCCTCATCCAGATGGTATCCCATGTTAACTCTCCGTTCTTTTGTGCTGGTTTGCGCCAGCTTCTTTGTGGCGTTCTCGGCACAGGCCGAGCGTACGATTACCGATCAGCTTGGTCGTCAGGTCACGATTCCTGACCATGTCGACAAGGTGGTGGTGCTGCAACACCAGACGCTGAATATTCTGGTACAACTCAACGCCCAGAAGGACATTGTTGGTGTCATGTCGAGCTGGAAAAAACAGCTCGGGCCTGAATTCGCGCGTTTTATGCCAAAGATAACGACATTGCCGACGCCGGGCGATCTCACCAGCGTGAATATCGAGAGCCTGCTGGCGATTCACCCACAGGTTGTCTTTGTAGCCAACTATGCGCCAGCGGAGATGATTCAGCAGATTCAGAACGCCGGAATTCCGGTGGTCGCTATCTCATTGCGTAAGGATGCTGATGGTCAGCAGAATAAAATGAATCCGACTATGGCCGATGAAGAGCAGGTCTACAACGAAGGGTTAAAGCAGGGAATTCGCCTGATTGCGGATGTCGTTGGGCGCAAACTGCAGGCAGAGACGTTGATCGACTACGTTTTTGCGGCGCGGGCAAAATTTAATGCGCCAGTTGCCAACATTCCTGATGCGCAAAAGGTCCGTGTTTATATGGCTAACCCCGACCTGATGACTTACGGCTCCGGGAAGTATACGGGACTGATGATGCAGCATGCGGGAGGATTAAACGTGGCGGCGGCCAGTGTGAAAGGCGCCCGTCAGGTCGCGCTTGAGCAGGTATTGGCGTGGAATCCGCAGGTGATTTTTGTTCAGGACCGTTACCCGCAGGTGGTGACTGAAATCCAAAACGATCCCAACTGGCAGGGAATCGATGCGGTGAAAAATCATCGTATCTGGCTGATGCCGGAATACGCCAAAGCCTGGGGGTATCCGATGCCGGAAGCATTGGCGATAGGTGAACTGTGGATGGCCAAAAAACTGTATCCGGACGCCTATAAAGACGTGGATGTCGATGCGCAGGCGCAAGACTACTATCAGCGTTTTTATCGTGTGAACTGGCAGTCTGATGCAGCTAAGTAACCGCACTTTACCCCAGCAGCCACTGCTAATGGCGGCGGTTTTGTTACTGGGCGTCAGCTCGCTGTGCCTCGGGCAATATCCACTGTCGTTAAGCGAGGTATTTTACCATCTGACGCACTATAGCGATGCCGAAGGGATTGCCAGCCAGATTGTCTGGACGGTGCGGTTACCACGAATTCTGATCGCGTTGCTGGCGGGGGGCGCGTTGGGTTTATGCGGTGCGACGCTGCAAGGGGTATTTCATAATCCACTGGTCGACCCGCATATTATCGGCGTAACGTCGGGGGCTGCTTTTGGCGGTACGCTGGCGATTCTGCTCGGTCTGTCGCCGTGGCTGATGATGGGTTCAACGTTTTTCTTCGGTCTGACGGCGCTGATTCTGTTGTATTCCATCGCTACATTGCAGGGGCTGGAGAATACGCTGGTGCTGATCCTGTCGGGTATCATTCTGAGCGGTTTCTTTGCCGCACTGGTGAGTCTGATTCAGTATCAGGCGGATACCGAAGAGACGTTACCGAACATTGTGTTCTGGCTGCTGGGTAGTTTTGCGACGGCCAGCTGGCATAAAGTTCTGCTGTTGGCGATTCCGGTGGGTATCGCCGCGACGGTTTTGTATCAGTTACGCTGGCGGATAAATCTGCTATCGCTGAATGACAAAGATGCCAGAGCGCTGGGCGTGGCGGTGGTTCCTCTGCGACGCAGCGTTCTGGTGTGCTGCGCTTTTTTAGTCGCCGCTCAGGTGGCGGTCAGCGGCAGTATTGCCTGGGTCGGGCTGGTTATCCCGCATCTGGCACGTTTGCTGGTGGGGGTCGATCACCGTCGTTTGCTCCCTTGTGCCTTCTGGCTGGGGGGCGGTTTTATGATTGTGGTGGATGATATTGCGCGCACTCTGCTGCCTGCGGAGATCCCGCTGGGGATCATCACTGCATTATTTGGTGCGCCGCTGTTCGCTTTTTTACTCATCCACAACAGCCGTCGGAGGAAACAATGAAATCTGTCGCACTGCGCGTAAATCAGCTGACTTACGGGTATCGCGTACCGCTGTTTGAGCCGCTTACGTTCAGTTGCCGGAAAGGTGAGGTCTGGGCGGTGCTGGGACGTAACGGTCTGGGTAAAACTACGCTGCTCGATACGCTAACCGGCACGTTGCCTACTTTGGACGGCAGTATTGAAAATGACGGTGGAATTGGGATTGTGGCGCAACATTGTCATCTGCCGTTTCCCTATACGGTTAGCGATGTGGTGCTGATGGGGCGGGCACAGCACGTGAAGTTATTTGCGCAGCCCAGCCAGCAGGATCAAAAAAGGGCAGCGCAGGCGCTGGAGCAACTTAATATCGCACATCTTGGCGCCTGCTCGTTTGGTTCACTTTCTGGCGGGCAACAACAGTTAGTGATGATAGCCCGGGCATTGGTCACGGAATGTCAGACGTTATTGCTTGATGAACCGTGTTCCGCGCTGGATCTCGCTAATCAGCAGGTGGTGCTGCAGCTCATCAGCGATCTGGCTCGCCAACAAGGCTGCAGCGTGCTGTTTTCAACCCACGATCCGCAGCATGCGCTACAGATAGCCACGCATACGCTGCTGCTGCTTCCTGAAGGAAAATGGCGGGCAGGGCCGACGGACAGCATCGTGACGGAAGATAATCTGTCCCAGGCCTACGGATTACCGCTGCGAAAAGTGAACGTTGACCATTACCAGACGCCGTTTATTGCGCCGCTGTTTTCTATTCGTCGGTAAGTGATACAAAACCAGCGGCGATCAGAAATTCCTGGCCGCCGTTGCCGAGTATAAACTCAACCAGCGCCAGCGCATCTTTGGACGTTTCCAGCACCGCCAGCTGGTATTCACATTGAATGTTATATTCAGCCGGAATCGCTATATAACGAACGTCGGGGAGTGCGCGGAGCGTTTTTGCATAATGCGCGTAGCCGATAAACAGATCGGCCAGTCCCTGACGCAGGACCCAGGCGCTGGCAAGTTCTCCCTGCGGGATCCTCACGGTGTCGCGACCACCAACCAGGGGAATGGCCCTTTCGCGCAACTGCTGCCCGAGGCCCGTCTCCAGCGCATCCAGCTTGTCAAAAAATGCCCAGGTATAATCTCCGGAAGGATCACAGCCGGGCGTAGAGGTACCAATGCGCAGGGCAGGGTTTCGTAGCAAATCCAGCCATTCACCGGTCCGGGTGGTAACCAGACCCAGCTGGTTCCAGCAAAAGGTATGCGTCGAGAGGGCTATATGCTCAGCCAGAAGGCGCTGCGGATGCTCCCGATTGGCCGAAGCAAACAGCGCACAGGGTTCACCTGCCTCAATCCGCTCACGCAATAAACCGGCTGGACCATATTCCACCTTTACATCTGTTCCACTGATGCGCGTGAAATGGGTTATCAACGGAGTCAGTGCCGGGCGTAAACTGCCGGCAGCAAGTAGAGTGATGGAAGAAGACATCGTGTCACGCCTCGTAATAGGGTAAGCGTCGACGAAGACGCGTGGCTGGCCGGGAAATGGCTTGCGCGACGCACTGCCCAATTTCTGCGCAGGCAGTAAGCCCTTGCACGAAAGGTTGATCGTGCATCAGCCAGGGAAGTGCGGCGAGCGCAATGCGTCCCCGGACGATATCAGGCGCCTGTAACGTATAGTCATCGCCGACATCCGGTATTTCCTCACTCGTGGACTGCAGTTGCTCCCGTAGCGATGGAAATGGCAGATCTTTAATTTTTAACGCTTTCTGGCCTCTGGCATCGATAAAAACGTCAAACTCATAGGTTTCGCCCTGAGCGCGTATTACCGTCATTTTTTCTTTTTGCTCTAACTGATAATCCTGACCGAGCGCGCGAATATTCAGGATCCCGGCCTCACGCAGTGCCAGTAATCTACGGATCGATTGTGAAGGAATGGCTGCATAGTTATCGATAAAGACGCGAGCAAGTCCATTGTCAAACCGCTCTCTGTCTTTCTCATCCAGCCACGGAACAATTTCCTGTACGGCCTCATGCAGTCGCAGAATAGCGTAACGCCAGGCAACCGTATGTTTGTCACGTTTATTGCGTTCGACCTCTTCAAGATTGGCTGCGGCCCAGTGAAACGGATCGTGCTTTTTACGGGCAGCGAACCAGACATCCGTAAAGCTGTCGGCGTTCAGGGAAGAAAGGGCGACTTCTTTGCTCCAGATAGGGTCAGCCAGCTCAATTTCTTTGGCTATGAGCATAAAGATCCTGTCCAGCAGCCCAGCAGGACCATCTGCAATACACTGTTCTAGAGCCTCAGTAGTCACAATGGAGAGTGGTTCGTAGGGGAGAGGGCAGTAAAAATCGGCTTCCGGTAGAATGCCAGAACGGGACATGAGGAGAATGTTGAGATCCTGACTGCCTTCATTTCTTTCGAAATGAACACCTTGCGCATCATCTAATACAAACCTACCGTGTTGTACTACGACAGCCATAGCCGCATCGATAGCGCTCAGCGATGTACCCAAAATTCCTACATTACATGCCGGGATTTTGGCCTCCATTAGTCCAGTCCACGGACTCGGGAAGAAGGTACGTGACGCGCTTTGTGCGTCAGGCCAGACGTGACCCGTGGCGATGACAGCAAGATCAAAATGCTCCGGGTCGTTATGATCGCTGCAAATAACAACGCCATCCGTTGTGGCTTTGACATCCTTGACCTGACAGGACTCGTGTACGGTGACGTTAAACCCCTGTTTGTCCGCAAGGTCTACAAGGCGTAAAAACTGGTCACGAAAATATTCACCAAGCAGAATTCGCGGCAGAAATTGTCGGTCATGCAGTGAGTCGTGTTTCACGCCATAACGGGCTAAATGTTCAACGCTCTGTTGGCGTAACCAGTCGAGATAAGAAGAGGTAATAGGGGGAATTTCAATACTGGCGATATTTGCCAGCATCAATCGCGAGTTTTCTTCATCGCTATAGGGCATGCCAACCCCAGCTTCATTTGATTGTTCGTAGAGACTAATTGAAAGCGGGGTTTGATGCTTGAGGAGCGCGAGTAACGTATAGATTCCTGTCGGTCCCGTACCGACGATAGCGATCTTGTTCATCTTATCCACCTGATATTATTTTTATGCCCTGTGATCGATGTTCTGTGTCGGCATTGTGCCAAAAACAAGCGAAGCAGGATAAGTGTGGTCGATAACAGCGCTGGAGACAAACGGGATAGACAGTAAGAATTTCGAAGTCGTTCAGGACGGCAACAAAAATTGGGGGATATTATCGAGAATAGAATGAGGAGAAAAGCACCACATCAAAGATGATATGGTGCGTCCGAGTGGACTCGAACCACCGACCCCCACCATGTCAAGGTGGTGCTCTAACCAACTGAGCTACGGACGCAATATGGTGCGTTCAATTGGACTCGAACCAACGACCCCCACCATGTCAAGGTGGTGCTCTAACCAACTGAGCTATGAACGCAACGTTGTAGGTGACAACGGGGACGAATATTAGCGGCACAGACCGAATGAGGCAAGAGGGAAATAGCATTTTTCTTCCCGATCTCACGCGTTTGCAGAGTAATTAAGCAAGTTGATTATATTTTGTTGATTTTGCAGCGTGTTTTTTACTCAGGGGGCGATGGACTGGGCATTAGTGGTTAACTGATATCCGAAAAGCTGATAGTGAAAAAAAAGCCTGCATGGGCACGGACCCAGGCAGGCGTAAAGAAGAGAATTCGAACTTTTTATAATGAGGCGTAATAGTAAGATAGTTACATCTCACTCTCTTAGTAGCGGTTATGCCATTGAAAAACTTAAGCGTAACCACATTTTTTAAGTTTAGCGGGAGTTATCAGTCATCCTGTGTTTTTCTATTCGTGTTCAGAACACCGGTAAACCCAGGCCTTGTTTCACTTCTCTTAATGTCTGCTGTGTGATTTCGTGCGCTTGTTGACTCCCTTTTTTCAGCATCGCCATCAGCATGCCTTTATCCTGAATGTAAGTTGCCCGACGCTCACGCATCGGCGCGATGAGTTCTTGCAAGCACATCTCCAGCTCATTTTTGCATGTCCTGTCACCTAATCCGCCGCGCTGATAATGCGCTTTCATCTCCGCCACTTTGATTTTATCTGGGTGAAATGCGTCGAGGTAGGTGAATACGATATTGCCGTTAATTTGCCCCGGATCGGACACTTTCAAGTGGTTAGGGTCGGTGAACATTGCGCTGACGGCGCGATGAATAGTTTCCTCGCTGGCGGACAACAGAATTGTATTACCAAGGGACTTCGACATCTTGGCGTTACCGTCGATACCGGGCAGACGACTGGTTTCACTCAGCAACGCTTTGCAATGCGACAATACTGGGGCAGGTAACAGGCTATTCATCTTATGCACGATTTCATTGGTCTGTTCGATCATTGGCAGTTGATCGTCGCCGACCGGAACCACTTCAGCTTTGAAGGCTGAAATATCTGCCGCCTGACTGATGGGATAAACCAGAAAACCAACCGGTAACGAGCGTGCGAATCCTTTCTGCGCAATTTCGTTTTTGACCGTAGGATTACGCTCCACGCGCGCCACAGTAACGATGTTCATATAAAGCGCGGTCAGTTCGGCAAGGGCGGGCAAGGCCGATTGCAAACAGATGGTGGTGAGTGAAGGGTCTATACCCGCGGCGAGATAATCAGCCAGCACTTCGGGAATGTTGTTTTGGATCTTTTGTGGTGTACTGCCGTTATCGGTCAGTCCTTGCAGGTCTGCGACTAATATAAACTGCCGATAATCGTGTTGCAGTGTGGCGCGTTGGCGCAACGAGCCAACATAGTGGCCGAGGTGCAGCGGACCAGTAGGACGATCGCCTGTGAGGATGATGGTTTTGTTGCTCATATAAGACTCCTTAAGCGTAAAACCGAAAGGGGTCTTCAAATGCAAATAACCGCCTTTCGGCGGTTATTTGAAATGGGGAAAACACATTCTGACCGCCTTTAAGAAGGCAGCCACCACAGGTTATGAGTAAAACCGTTGATATCGTGTTTGGTGTTCATGCTGTCAACTTACCACTACCTGAAGTGGAGGTAAAGCAATGCGCCGACAGCTGACATAATTCAGCTTGCTTCCAGCATGCCAAAGCTCACAATGCGCGAACGCCCCAGTTCTTTTGCGCGATACAGCGCTACGTCTGCGGCACGCAGTAGATTATCGCTCTGGGCATGCTGCGGGTAGCTGGCAACACCGATAGAGACATCCACATGACCAATATCGGATACGCCAAAGCGCAGTGACAATTCGCGTACGCCGTTGTAAATGTCTGTCGCAAAGCTATTGGCCGTCTGTTCATCCGCACCTGCCAGCAGTACCAGAAACTCTTCTCCCCCGTAACGGAAAGCCATGCCGCTGTCGTGGACAACGCGCTGAATAATGGCGGCGATACTTTTTATCACACTATCGCCCGCCTCATGGCCAAAGCGGTCATTGATGTTTTTGAAATGGTCGATATCGATCATCAGGCAACTGATCGGTTCTTTGCTACGAACTGCCTGGCTCATCTGGGTACGGAGAGTATCTTCAAGATGATGACGATTGCGCAGACCGGTTAGTGGGTCGTACAGCGCTTTCTCCAGCAGCGCATCGCGCAAGCGTTGGTTGGCTAATGCGAGGCCGAGTGCTTCCGCCATCAGTTCCAGGTAGGCGCGAGATGAGGTGGAATCCTCGCTGAGATTCTGGAATGAGAGCAGGCCGATGGCTTCCCCCTGGGCAATCAACGGAACGCATAAGGTATGCCGCTGGCATGACTCTGGCAGATGGTAGCAGGCGATATCCGGTTCGCCTTGTACCGGTGGATGGCTCTGGCCGCGGCGTACTGCCCAGCATTCGTCCGGGTGGAACGCATCGGCTTTGCCCTCTGGTGAGAGCCACTGCGCAACGCAGCGCATTTGCCAGGGTTCCCGATCCAGTATGTACAGTCGGCCGGCAATACCTGGGGCAATATTTGGCGCGAAAAGTTCTGCCACATTAATGACATCGGCAAAACTCTCGCACCCCTGCAGACGCTGCGTCATACGCGCCAACAGCTCACGGATCCCCCAGTCGGCGTCTCTCTCTTTCTCCAGCCGCTGACGGGCCAGGCCGTTCTCGCGAAAAATCCGGATCGCCTGGGCCATATCGCCAATTTCATCGATCTGGTTAAAGCTGGGGGTCTCGACAGCATAATCTTGCGATGCCAGACGGTTTACTACATCGCTCAAACGCACCACCGGGCGCAGCACGCGGCGCTTCAATATAAATCCAAGAACGAACAAAAACAGCAGCGCCGTAAGACCGACCATCACTTCAGAGGCTGTGCGTAGTGTACGTGACGCCTGAGTGGCATCTTCAATGGCATTGAGTACACGATTGTCGAGCAACTGGCGGAAATGGTCGATCCGGTCCTGTGCCTGCTCCAGTTCCTGTTCATAGGTTTTGCTGAAGAGCAGGGCAATAGCTTGTGTGTGTTCTCCCCGCGCGACGCTGGCCAGCGCCGCAGCTTGTTCGTCCTGCAGGGCATCAACAATCTGCAATCCTTCATGCAATAGCGCCAGCTCTTCACCTGTAGCTCCGGCAGCTTTCAACGCCGCCAGTCGATGCTCAACGGCTTTCAGTGATGCCTCTTTCTGACGATAGTTGTTCAAAGCATCCGGGTCTTTACTGACCACGTAGAGACGCGCCATATCGGACAGCGACCAGGCGTCGAGCTCCACTTCTTCGGTCAGTTGATCAAATTTGTAACGTTGTTCCACCACCTGGCGTTCGGTGTTATCGGCGTTGGACGCCATCAGCATGACAACGCCGGAGGCGATGGTCAGGCATACCGTCGCGCTGTAGGCCCAGTTGGTGATTGTGGCTATTCGCACTGATGACATCCTTCTGCGACGATTAATCAATTAGCATGATTGAAATTATAGGAAACGTATGATTTTGCGTGAAAATAAAAAAGGCGGCCCA
>NZ_SZXG01000031.1:381840-478426 GCF_005281305.1 Citrobacter sp. wls706
AAAAAAAAAAGGGCGGCCCAGGGCCGCCTTCTGTTATCGTCCTGACATCATAAATCTGGAGGATTTTTTCCTTCTTCCATAAAGGCTTCGTCGATTCCTTCCACGTTACCTGCATGATCGCGCCCGGAAAACAGGTTCCAGCAGGTAATGAATAGCGCGGCGATCAGGGGGCCAATCACAAACCCATTGATACCGTAAATCTCCATCCCGCCGAGGGTGGTTATCAGAATCAGGTAGTCCGGCATTTTGGTGTCTTTTCCTACCAAAAGCGGGCGCAGGATGTTGTCCACCAGCCCGACGATAATCACGAAGAACCCAACGATAAACAGCCCTTGCCACAGTTGGTGCGTAGCGAAGAGGAATATGGCCGCGGGGACCCAGACGATTGCCGAGCCGACGGCAGGCACCAGAGACAGAAACGCCATTAATGCGCCCCACAGAACGCTGCCATCAATGTCCACAATCGCAAAAGCTATGCCGCCAAGAATCCCCTGAACTAAAGCCACAACCGCTGTGCCCTTGACGGTTGCGCGCGTTACGCCGACAAATTTGGCGAACAAGTGCTGTTTGGCAAAATCAGAAAGTGGTAATGAGTCCAGAATCTGGCGCACCAGATAAGGTCCATCTTTTAACAAGAAAAACAGCAGATACAGCATGATGCCAAAGCTGATGGCAAAGCCGAATGTCCCTTTACCGATCAGGAATGCGCTGCCCGCAAGGTACTGCCCGCCTTGCAACACAATGTCGGACAGCTTTTTCTGGATTTCTGCAACATTATCCAGATTGTGTTCTGCGAGGAATCCTCTCGCCCAGCCAGGAAGATACGAAAGAATAGTGGTGACGACTTCGGGAAACTGCGTGTCGTTTTGTTGCAGTTTGGTGTACACCACATTGAGTTCAATGGCCAGCGATGACAGGATCACCATAAGCGGGATAAAGACAATCAGACAGATAATGGCGATGGTTATTAACGATGCCAGCCCGTTGCGTTCGCCAAGTGCGCTGCGCAGCCTGTTTTTTACCGGGTTAAAGATAGTCGTTAATATCGCGGCCCACAAAATGGCGGAAAAGTAGGGGGACAGCACATCGAAGAACGCCCAGGTAACGAGGGCCAGTATGAAAATGAAGAAACCTTTGGTCAGTCCGTTAAATCGCATCGGTGAATCCTGTAATGAGAAGCAGTCCCGACTATAGAACCGTTCTGAGGATTTACCAACTTTTGCTGAAGATCTCTGCTTAATACCAGGCGGGTATGGACTCGGGTTTGATTAGACAGTGTCCGTCAATGCGATAAAAATGACGTTCTTTACGCCGTATCGTGGCCAGTGTCTTCATCGTATTGTTTGCGGTATTGCAAAGGAGATTGCCCCATCATTTTTCTAAAACAGGTAATGAAATAGGTCATTTCCGTAAAACCCACATGCTCGGCAATCTCCGTCACGTTCAGTGATGAGTAGCGCAATAAATCGCAGCTTTTTTTAATCCTGCGGGTGAGTATATATTCCTGGATCCCGCCACCGGTTTGTTGACGGAAAATTCGCGAGGTATAGCTGCGTGAAAAACCAATATCCGCAGCTAAATCATCGAGTGAAAATTTCTGCTGATAATGCTCTTCTATCCACTGCATAATGCGGGCCGCCACGGTCTGCTGTTGGTGCACTACACTCCGCGGTTGCAGGGGAAGAAAGTCCAGAAGTTGCATTACCAGAAAAGCAACATCACTGGCCGATTGATACCCGTTGCCCTTAAGTGATTCAAACCGATCGAGGATATAGGCAATATAGTCCGCATGTTCACTGAGATCGTGAATTTGTGCCGGAGCATGGGTGCCAGAGAGTGCTGCAAACTGAGCCTGGTGGCGGGGAAACATCTGCAAGGCACTGATTACTTCATTGTGCTCAATATGCATAGCCGTACGATAAGACGGATTGTTCGGTGCAACATCAACCTGCACCTTATGCAAGCGAAACGGTGGGAAAATAAAAAGTCTGCCCGGCTTTGCTGTATAGTGTTGTTTATCAACGACGACGATGCCGTACCCTTTTGAAATATATAAAAACTCAATGCATTGATGCCAATGGTAATAATGAACACTCGCGCCCATTGGACGCTGAAAGGAAATCACTTCATTCCCCATCGCAATTCTTTCAAGTTTTTGTGGCTCGTTCATTTTTTACCATGACAACAGAATTAAGTTTTGCTGCTATATATTAAAGATATTGCTGAATATCTGTCCGTAAATCCAATCAAACTTAAAAATCGAACTGTTTTTGTGAACATGCTCACGCTGCTGTAGGAAACAAAAATACTAATCTCCGTCCGTCAGCACCTGGTTGTCGCCAGTAGTACTGAGTCTATAAATACTTCATAAGAGGTAGTGGATTATGATTGCAATTAAATCTTCGGTTTTTTTTATTTATACTTATCATTGTCGAGATAATGCTGGAGCCGCATCATGAACGCGATTGCCCCGACTCGTTTAGCGCAGCTCAAAATGAGCAGCTTTATTTTTCTCTATTTCTTTACCTGGTCATCCAGCTTCGGCTTATATGCATTATGGCTGAGTCAAAAAGTTGGTCTTGATAGCGTAACAATTGGTACAGTATTCGCGGTTAATGGTGTGTTTGCCGTGGTTATGAAACCAGTATATGGTTATATCATGGATAAAATAGGCATGAGCAAATGGCTTCTCTATTTTGTCTGCGCCACCTCAGCATTAATGGCACCGTTTTTTGTGGTGATTTACCAGCCTTTACTGCTGAGTCATACGATGCTCGGCATTATTATTGGTGCATTCTATTTAAGCCTGGGATGGTATGCGGGAGTGGCTGCCGCAGAATCCTATGCCGACCGTTTCAGTCGCCTTTACGGCCTGGAGTTTGGCCGTATCCGAATGTGGGGATCGCTAGGGTGGGCGCTGGCGGCTTCGGTTTCCGGCGTATTGTTCAACTACACGCCAACCGCCAACTTTATACTGAGCAGTACCACCTCCGTAGTCATGCTGCAGGTGTTGTTGAGCCTGAAGATTGGTGATGAGCAGCTACGAAATAACTCGGTTATCTCCGAAAATAAAATTGTCTTTGCCGATGTCATTGCGCTGATGCAAAACCGAAAATTCTGGATGTTTAGTCTGTATGTCGCAGGTGTCGCGTGGATGATGTTTGTAGCAGAACAGCAATTTCCCCGTTACTTTGTCTCTTTCTTTGCCACCAAAGAGCAGGGCAATGCCTGGTATGGTTACCTGGGGACGCTCCAGGCTGGTATTGAATTCCTGATGATGATGTTTATTCCCACGCTGGTTAACTATTATGGTGCCAAGAAGGGGTTGCTGCTGTGCGGGTTAGTTGTGGGGGGCCGTCTGATCCTTTCTGGTTTAACAGTCGACCCAATTATGATTTCAATTATTAAACCATTTTACGGTGTGGAAATAGCGTTACTGTTAATCTCTGTATTTAAATATATCGCTGAACATTTTCACAAACGCGTTAACGCCACCATGTATTTGTTGGGTTATCAGGCAATGGTATATGTTGGTTCTGTTGTCGTGGCGCCACCTGCTGGTTATTTATACGATAAAATAGGGTTTGCACATACCTTTTTAATTATGGGTGTCTGCGCACTGCTGTTTACGCTAATTTCCGCTTTCACGCTTTCTTGTAGCCATGCGGGAAAAAAGATATTAACACCGCGTGCTGATATATTGCGCTCTCAGACTATTAAAACTTCCAAATAGTAATAACAGGATAATTATGATTACTAATAAAACGGCTAATGTCGTTACTGAACCCTTGCGCGTGTCATACGCCGCCCCGGTTGATCGTCAGGCATTGAAAAAAGAGTTAGATAAAGCAATACCGTATATTTCGTCACGAATTGATCGAACGCTGTATGCGCTTGGCGATAAATTTCCCAATGAGGCCTGTGAAGGTGGGAAATGGCAACCCGCTGAAAATAACCAATGGACAAACAGTTTCTGGACAGGGCAGCTCTGGCTATTGTGGGAGATAACCGGCGATAGTAAATACCGTCAGGCTGCTGAGCGATTCATTACTTCTTTTGCTCATCGTCTGGTAAACCGTATTGAAACAGATACTCATGACCTAGGCTTTCTGTATTCATTGTCGTGTGTAAACGCGTGGCAACTGACCGGGAACGCAGCCGCACGCGATATCGCCTTGCATGCGGCTGAAATGATGATGCAACGCTATAACCCAACGGCAGGTATTATCCAGGCATGGGGAGACCTGACGGATCCGGAGCAGCAGGGACGAATGATTATCGACTGTAATATGAATCTACCGCTGCTCTACTGGGCAAGCGAACAGACGGGGAATCTGGTCTTTGCTGACGCGGCCTTATCTCATGCCATGCAGGCAGCGAAATATATCGTACGGCCCGATGCATCGACGTATCACACCTACTATATAGATGTTGTGACCGGTGAGCCGCGGTTTGGCAATACGCACCAGGGACACAGCGATAGCTCATGCTGGGCACGTGGTCAGGCGTGGGGGATTTACGGATTCATGCTTAGCTATCTGTATACGGGAAAATCTGAGTTCGTCAGCCTGACCCGCAGCCTGAGTCATTACTTTATCAACCGCCTGCCTGAGGACTCTATTTGTCACTGGGATCTGGCTTTGAATAACACTGGCGCCGTACGCGACAGTTCGGCTGCCGCTATCGCTGCCTGTGGTCTGCTGGAGCTAGCGAAAGCATTACCGGCGACAGATGCAGGTCGGATGCAGTATGAGGAAGTGGCTTTGCGGATTGTACAATCGCTGACGAAGCGCTATCTCTCTACGGATGAACCGGAATGTGAAGGGTTACTGATGCACTCGGTTTATCATATGCCAGCTGGTAAAGGCGTTGATGAATGTTGTTCCTGGGGAGACTATTTTTATCTTGAAGCGTTAATTCGCGTGCGCCAGTGCTGGACGTCTTATTGGTAGAGGCAATTATCACTAAGCGTATGAAATATTAAAAGTCGGGCAACAGTTTTGTTGCCCGACTTTAGCTGCCAGGGATATCCGCCGTGATTTAGCCGTGTCTGATTTTCCCATCAATTCCCGGTTGAGGCTTACCAAACAGATATCCTTGTGCGAAATCGCAACCCAGTGCCTGAAGTTTTTCCAGTTGCTCTTGCGTTTCAACACCTTCTGCAACAGCTTTCATATTAAGGGACTTCGCCATGCCAGTAATGAGTTTGATAATATTAAGGGCATCGTCCTGGGTAGCGAGTGAATGTACAAAGGACTTGTCTATTTTTATTTTATCGAAGGCAAGCCGGCTCAACCGCGAAAGAGAAGAATACCCGGTACCAAAATCATCGATGGAGATTTTTACCCCCAGAGCTCTGAGCTTGTTAAGTGTATTCATCGGCGTATTACTCTCAGTAAAAATAGAGGATTCAGTGACCTCCAGTTCAAGACGTTGAGCGGGGAGTCCTGTTTCTTTCAGGATAGTTTGCACTATTCCGGCAAAGGCTTTGCTGCTTAGCTGGACAGGCGAGACATTGACTGAAATTTTGGCCGGAATCGCCCAGGACGCCGCTTCCGTACAGGCAATTTCTAGTACAGATTTCCCCATTTCGTTAATCATGCCTGTTTTTTCAGCAACAGGAATAAAGCTATCCGGCGACAGGAGACCCTTTAGAGGATGTATCCAACGAATGAGGGCTTCATAACTGTAAATTTCCCGGCTAAAAGAATCCACAATAGGCTGATAATAAACCACGAATTCTTTATTCACTATGGCCATCGCCATATCATGCTCAAGCGTTCTGCTTTCTTGCAGCTTTTCTAACATCCATTGCCGGAAGACTTTTATCTTGCCTGAACCTTCATTTTTGGCTTCATACAGGGCCAGATCTGCAAATTTATAAAGATAATCGGAGCGGCGCTCTGTTTCTGATATAACAATTCCAACACAGGTAGTTATGTTTATAATTGTGTTATAAATAGTGTAGGGCTGGCTGATAAAATCACATATCTTTTGGGCTCGCGAAACGGCCTGGCTCTCCGTCAGACCACTTGAGAGAAACGCAAACTCATCCCCACCTAAGCGATACAGCGTATCTGAAGTATGGCTCATCGAAATCAGACGGTCCGATATCTGGCGTAATAAAACATCACCGGCATCATGACCATAGGTATCATTAACCTCTTTGAATCGGTCCAAATCAAACAGCATCACTGTCACAGAATCGTTGTTTTTTTCTGCCATCTCGATTGTTTGATTTAAATTCCCCCAGAAAAATTGGCGGTTATTCATATCAGTAAGTGAATCATGGTAGACGTCATATTCCAGTTTTGCATTCTGGATTTGCAACTTTTCTTTAGATTTCTGCAGCTCTTCAGCAAGGCTCTTAACCTGAAGATGCGCTCGCAGAATATTTCTGTTCTGGAAGAATATCAGTACACCCAGTATCGCACTCAGTATGATCAGCAGAACAGATGTCGCCGAGTAAATATAGTACAGAGTTTGAATTTTAAGGTTGGCGTTATTGATCGAGTTTACATCTTTATTTAACGCACCGGATGAAAGGCGGCCAAGTTGCGAATCCAGCGTATGCATTTTTTTCAGGTATGTCTGAAGTTCTGAACGGTCCATTTTCTCGAGGTTAACATCCAGATAGTTAAGGATGTTTTCAAGTTTGATCGCCAATTCACTGTGCGCTTGATTGCTCTCTATATAGTGCCCCAAATCACCTTCTTTTATCAAATCACTCTGGCTAAGCATAATATCGAGGCGCAGGCGCACCTCGTCGAGGTTCATCGTTTTATCGATAGTATAAAGACCAAGCAATGATTCGAATCGGTAATATTGTGATACCATTTGTGCAGCGGACCATGAATCGGTGTAGTGAGTCAGTTTCTGTAACTCTTGCTGTCTTTCATGGACTAAGAAAGAAATATACCCAGTAGATATAAAAAGAAAAAATATGATGCCAGCCAGTATTCTGTTCATGATGTTCCTCTGAACGCTTACTCAATATCCATTCTACTGACCTGCCAGGCTGATCTTGAGTAATAAATCTGATTATTTAGTTCAGGTATGCTGTCATAGGGATACACAATGAATAACGGGCCTTTATCTCGAATTCGCATGTATTTTCCGTTGATTTTTAAAGCAAGAATGACATTGTACTTCTTGAAATCATCGAGAGGGATAACGGTGGTGTAGTCATTGAGTGCAGTAACTTTTACAACCGAGCCTTTCGCCCCAACAAAATCCATGAGCTTTTGTAGTGGAATACCCGTAAAAGTCGTGCGTCCATTATACCAAGGGGAGGTGGTCTGAAAACTTACCATGCCCAGTTTCTCGAGGCTGGCGGTATCAAAAGTGGCTTTCCCGTCTTCATTTGTATTTTCTATATTACCGGACACTGTTAGAAGGACCTGGCCCGTAGGTTTGGAAAGTTCACCTGCCCAGAGCTGTGTAGAGACGACTAAGCTTAACAACATGACTAATAACCGCATTCTGGCCTCACCTGACTACTGGATGTAAAAAGATTATAATTTAGATATTATGCTATTTATATATACTGTATGGATATTATTTTACAGTACGTTTATTTATTTTTTCATTCAATGAAATCAGTGGGTTAGCGTGGTGGTGTTTTATGCTTTGATTAAGTAAGATCGATGTCGTCATTTAAAGTACCGCTAAAATTTACCCCGTCAGTTTAAAAATAAGCTATCTATTCAGTCAGCGCAAATAAATACCTACGAATGCCAAGGTTTATTTTTATGCAGTCATAAGGTGCCGTTTTTCGTTGGATGATAATTCCTGGCAGCAAAGCAGCCCTCTGCATATGGGCGTGCTTCGTTCCAGTAATCATTGACCGGCAAGTTGTGGCAGGTATGCCTGCCTGAATCAGCTTATTCGTGCATTTGTGCTGACTGGCGGGCATACAGGTAAGCGGTGGCTCGCGATACGCCTAAATGCTGCGCCACGGTATCCATTGATTTTCGTACGTTCAGTAGGCCTTCTTTACGGAGTTGTTGAATCAATAACTTACGGTCTTCAGGTTTGAGTGCGCGCGCCGTGGTCGCGCGTTTGGCGGCAAAGTCATCGATACGTTGGCGAATAACTTCGTTACTACCGGGATCGATATGCTCCTTTATGGGGGAGTTTTCGGTTTCAGTAAATCGCGCAAGCGCGCTCTGCATACCGCGAAACAACGTCATATCAACATTAAGGCACAGTGCCGCGACGTATTTACCGTCCTCACCCTTGATGCCAATGGAGGTGCTTTTTACCGGACGTCCATCAGCAAATTGATTGCTGTAGTTAGCGATGATGTTGGGAAAGTCTGGCGATGCTATGCGTGCCAGACCCAGTTCTGTTGCTGGTTGGCCAGGTTTACGTCCGGAAAGATTATTATGGATGGACAAAATGGCATGTTCAGGTTTTTTGAGGTCATGAACAACCACTTCACAAAAGGGAGAAAAGGTTTCGCTTAACCCTCTGGCGATAGTATCAAGTTGGCTGAGAAGCGAGTTATTGTCGGTTTTTGGCATGCCAGTCTCCTGCAGTGATGCCTTTTGCCATGATTGCGAGCAGTTTACAGTGAGCGGGGATCGCTTTTCCAGACTGGAATATACAGACAGGAATAAGGTATCTGCATGGCAGATACCTTGCTTATCATCCGGCCAGGAATGCACCATAGCGGCTGATGTCCACGTTTCCACCGCTGATAATAATGCCGATTCTCTTACCCTGGAGTTCAGATTTGCGTGCTCTGGCGGCGGCAAAACCCAGACAGCCAGTTGGCTCTACGACGATTTTCATTCGTTCTGCAATAAATTTCATCGCAGTGACTAATTCAGTATCTGAGACAGTCAGAATATCGTTCACGTTTTGCTGAATAATCGCAAACGTATACTGCCCAAGGTGTTGAGTTTGCGCGCCATCGGCTATGGTTTTCGGTGTATCAATATGAACAATGCTGCCGCTGCGAAAAGACTGCTGACCGTCATTGCCTGCCTCAGGTTCTACGCCATAGATCATACAGTCAGGGGAGAGATGTCTCGCTGCCAGCGCGGAACCGGATAGCAGACCGCCGCCACCCAGACATACGAAAAGGGCGTCTAAC
The DNA here is from genome assembly GCF_005281305.1 of Citrobacter sp. wls706. Lineage (NCBI taxonomy): Bacteria > Pseudomonadati > Pseudomonadota > Gammaproteobacteria > Enterobacterales > Enterobacteriaceae > Citrobacter > Citrobacter sp. wls706. Next base: position 390,941 of record NZ_SZXG01000031.1, read on the forward strand.
GGTCCCACTTCCTCAATCAACTCTTTCGTTGCGGTACCCTGGCCCGCAATAACGTGCGGATGATCGTAAGGAGGGATCAGCGTTAGCCCTTGTTTCTCAGCCAGATTCTGACCAATTTTTTCTCTGTCTTCAGTATAGCGATCGTAAATCACGACATTTCCGCCATACCCTTTGGTCGCGGCAACTTTGGCAGCCGGGGCATCATGCGGCATGATAGTTGTCGCCGGGATTCCTAACAATTTTGCCGACAAGGCGATGGCTTGTGCATGATTTCCCGAAGAAAAGGTCACGACGCCCGCAGTCCGTTGTTGTGGCGTGAACTGGCGTAGCGCATTCATAGCGCCGCGAAATTTGAACGCGCCCATTCTCTGGAAGTTTTCGCATTTAAAGAAGACTTCAGCGCCAAATTCTTCATTAACCGTACGCGACGTCATCACCGGCGTTTTGTTGGCATAATCTGCGATGCGCTCTGCCGCAGCGACAATATCGTTATAATCAGGCAGTGTCATATCAGTCATTTTTATTCACCTGTATACAGTTATAAATCAGGCCTGTGGGGCCAAAGCCATCGCTTCGATTTCTACGGCAAAACCGTAATGAAGTTCGGCAACTCCAGCGACAGCACGGGCAGGGCGAAAATCACCGATCCACTCACCATAGATCCTGTTAAATGTCGGCCACTGGTTAATATCCGTGACATAGACGCGTACTGAAACCAGGTGCTGACGCGAGACTCCAGCACCTGCCAGACAGGCATCGACATTTTGCAGGGCCAATCTGGTTTGTTCTTCAAAAGACGCATCGGTTTTTTTTTCGCCATCCTGGGTGACCGGCAGCTGTCCAGAAATGAACACAAAACCACCTGCCGTTGTACTGTGCGAGTAATGACCTGCCGGGGGAAAACTGCCTGGTGAAGCGTTGAGCGTAATGTCTGGGGACATAAGCGATCTCCTTGGTTTTCGATGATTCATTTTGTATTAATTAATACTGTTTGTATTACTTATACGCCTTCATGCTTCGGTCGGCTAGTGATAGTTTTCATGGGTGCTGATTTTGTGAACTAAAGCAAACGTGGCACCCGCTATATAGCGGGTGCTGGGGTATGAGTGAGGGGAAAACGGGGGGAGGCGGTATCGCCCCGGAACAGGGCGTTTAAGCTAAAAACGTTAGTCAATATGACCGTGGTTAATCTTACTCAACGGCTCATTGATATCGAAGATTTTGAAAAACACCTCTTCCACCCCCAGGTGCTTCAGACGGGCTGTATGCTTTTTAACATAAGCTAGCGCGGTGTCTTGATCCTGAAACATATAGATGCCACCGGCTTCATGATTTGCTTCGTTCTCGGTCCAGATTTTCCAGATAAAGCCCGGCTCCTGATTGATGGATTCGGCCAGTTCAACAAGTTGTTGCGACATCTCGGAGCCAAACGGGCCATGAAAATTAAAGTGAATCTGCAGCAGTTTGTTAGACATACTTCCTCCCTGGATTGGGTTATGTAACGTGTAAGAGGGTTAGCGTAGCAGCACTTTACCCGTCAGGTAAGTTGTTGCCTGCCCACCAATATAAACGCGAGAACCCGCCAGTTGGCAGCGTAAATCCCCACCGCGCCCAGATACCTGACGCGCCAGCATTTGTGTTTTGTTCAGTTTCTCTGCCCAGTAAGGAATGAGCATGCTATGCGCCGAACCTGTGACAGGATCCTCCGCGACGGCTTCGCCCGGGCAGAAGAAACGGCTGACGAAATCGTATTCCCCGTCACCTGGCGCGGTGATACAAACCATTTTCCCTAGCGGGATCATGGCGTGGATATTCGGGCGTACAGCCTCGACCTGGCGCTGGTTCTCCATTACGACCATATAGTCGCGCGCCACGCGAACTTCTTTACATTCGGCGATGCCTAAAGTTTCCAACAATAAGGCGGGCGGTACGACAGGGTCGCTTTGCCAGGCAGGAAAATCAAGCGTCAGCCATTGACCGCTGCGTGTGACCGTCAGCGGACCAACAAATCGGGTGGCAAAATGGAGAGTTGTGTCCGGGTAATCCAGATGTTCAAAAATGACATGCGCTGCGGCAAGCGTGGCATGCCCACACAAATTGATTTCTCCCTGCGTGGTAAACCAACGTAGCTCAAAGCCATTATCATTGGCGACAAAGAAAGCGGTTTCCGACTGGTTATGCTGCTGCGCCATTTTTAATAATGTTTCATCGGGCAACCAGTCTGCGAGCGGACATACTGCGGCGGCATTACCGCCAAACGTCGTGGTGCTAAAGGCATCTACCATATAAAAATCGATTTGTTGCACAGTGTAACCCTCTCTTCGCATGCCGGATAATGCCCACTCTACCATGCAATGAGTGCCATTAGTTAAGCGAGCCTATTCGCCAGTACAGTGAAAATTCGTTATCATCCGTGCCCACACTCCATCCTGGCCGCCTGATGTCTACCATTCTTGATACCTTTATTGCCCCGCCTTGTTATGACCAGATAGAGATTCTCTATCAGGACGAGCATTTGCTGCTTATCAATAAACCCACCGGGCTGCTCAGCTTGTCGGGGAAAAATCCGCACAATCTCGATTCGGTACATCACCGGCTGGTACAGATTTTTCCCGGTTGCACGCTGGTCCATCGGCTTGATTTCGGCACCTCCGGGCTAATGGTGGTGGCCCGTAACAAGGCTATCAACGCCGCGCTGTGCCAGCAGTTTAGTCAGCGCATGGTGACGAAGGTATACAGCGCACTGCTATGCGGGCATGTGGAAAACGATGCAGGGATTATTGACGCAGCGATTAGCAAAGATCCGGCGCTGTTTCCGCTGATGACGATTTGCGCCGTTAACGGCAAGCCTGCGCGCTCGCGCTATCAGGTTGTTGAGCGTTTTGTTCATCGCCAGGAGAACGAGGAATTACTCCCCTTAACACGCGTACAACTGACGCCTGAAACCGGGCGTACCCATCAACTACGGATCCACTGTCAGCAGTTGGGACATCCTATTTTAGGGTGCGATTTGTATGGCGGGCGTCTGCTGCCAGGCACTGAACTCACTCCGCGACTGATGCTGCATGCCAGCGCATTGCGTTTCAGGCATCCTGTCAGCGAACAATGGGTGAATGCCGAAAACGCCAGTCCCTTCTGAAGGTGTAAAAAAGCCGCCAGACGGCGGCTTTTGTGAGGTTATCGTGCCGCGCGCTGCAAAATGACGGCTGACGGCTGGCGTTGCAGATAACGCATCCGCAGCATCATTAAGACGGCCGCAGAGGTCAGACCGATAATAAAGCCCATCCAGAAACCCGCAGGTCCCATCCTGTCGACCACCAGATCGGTGAGCGCCAGAATATAGCCGCTTGGCAGACCCAGCACCCAGTAGGCTGTAAAGGTGATAAAGAAGATAGAGCGCGTGTCTTTGTAACCGCGCAGAACACCGCTGCCAATAACCTGGATAGAGTCCGATATTTGATACACCGCGGCCAGTAACATGAGCTGCGCCGCCAGAGCGACCACTTCCGGGTTATCGTTGTAGAGCAGGGCAATGTGCTCCCGGAAGGTCACGGTGAAAACCGCCGTCACAACCGCCATGCAGACACCAACGCCCAGACCGGTTCGGGCCGCCGTTTGCGCCTCCAGCGTGGAACCCTGACCCAAACGATAACCGACACGAATAGTGACAGCGGCCGCCAGCGACATCGGCAGAACGAACATTAACGAACTAAAGTTCAGCGCGATTTGGTGCCCGGCCACATCGACGATCCCCAGCGGGGAAACCAGCAGCGCAACCACAGCAAACAGCGTCACTTCGAAAAATAACGCCAGCGCGATGGGTAAACCCAGCTGCACGAGACGCTTCATCACCGCAGTGTCTGGCTTCTGGAAGCCGCGCTCATTACGGATATCACGCATTGAACGCGCGTGTTTGACGTAAGACAGCATGGCGGCAAACATTACCCAGTAAACCGCTGCCGTGGCCACGCCACAGCCCACGCCGCCAAGTTCCGGCATACCTAAATGTCCATAGATGAAAACATAGTTAACCGGGATGTTCACCAGCAGACCGATAAACCCCATCACCATTGCCGGTTTAGTCTTGGCCAGCCCTTCGCACTGGTTACGCGCTACCTGGAAAAACAAATACCCCGGCGCACCCCATAGCAATGCGCGCAGATAACCGACGGCTTTATCGGCCAGCGCCGGGTCGATGTTGTGCATGGAGCGGATAATGTATCCCGCATTCCACAGCACGACCATAATCAAAACGGAGACGCTACCAGCCAGCCAGAATCCCTGGCGTACCTGATGGGCGATACGATCGCGGCGGCCAGAACCATTGAGTTGGGCAATGACCGGCGTCAACGCCAGCAGGAGTCCGTGGCCAAACAGAATAGCTGGCAGCCAGATGGACGTACCAATGGCAACGGCCGCCATATCCGTCGCGCTGTATCCGCCCGCCATGACGGTATCGACGAATCCCATTGCGGTTTGAGCGATTTGCGCAAGAATCACCGGAATTGCCAGAGCTAATAACTGACGCGCTTCACTTACATACTTTTGCACGTGTACACCACTATATTGTTGTTATTTGAGAGACTAAAAAAGCCGCCTTATATGGCAGCAAGGAGAAAAAGCTGGGGAAATTTCAGTCTATTGTAGCGAGGAATACGTAATTCTCCAGTGAAAAAACAGGCAGCGGTGGCGCACTGCTGGCAACCTGAATTTCCACCTGCTATTGTGCTGGGCAGAGATGTCTTAATTGAGTTCAGGAGTGAGAAGTATGTTTACGGGTATTGTGCAGGGCACCGCAAAATTGGTGTCCATTGATGAAAAACCAAATTTTCGTACGCATGTCGTGGAGTTGCCTGAATATATGCTGGATGCGCTGGAGACCGGCGCATCGGTTGCCCACAATGGCTGTTGCCTGACGGTAACCGAAATCAACGGTAACCACATAAGCTTTGATCTGATGAAAGAGACGCTGCGTATCACCAACCTGGGCGACCTGAAGGTCGGGGATATGGTTAACGTTGAGCGTGCGGCAAAATTCAGCGATGAGATTGGCGGGCATTTAATGTCGGGCCATATTATGACCACCGCCGAGGTGTCTAAAATTTTGACTTCGGAAAATAACCGGCAGGTATGGTTTAAAGTTCAGGACCCATCGCTGATGAAATATATCCTGTACAAGGGATTTATCGGCATTGACGGCATCAGCCTGACGGTCGGCGAAGTCACGCCAACGCGCTTTTGCGTGCATTTGATCCCGGAAACGCTGGAGCGTACGACGCTGGGTAAGAAAAAGCTGGGTGCGCGGGTTAATATCGAAATCGATCCGCAAACGCAGGCGGTTGTTGATACCGTTGAACGTGTACTGGCTGCGCGCGAAAGCGCCATCAGTAACGTAGCGGGCGAGGTCTGAATCCGGTCAGAAACAAAACGCCCCCGTTAGCACGGGGGCGCAGACCGTGCTCAACACCGCGGGAGAAAACCACCTGCCAAAGCTGGATATCGCGAGCACGAAACGCACCGGCGCAGGCGTTCAGGTAATAGCTGAACATCCGTTTAAAACGCTCGGTATAGTTATCGGCGATTTCAGGCCAGGAACGCATGAAGCGCTCGTGCCATGCCATCAGCGTGGTGTCGTAATCTGCGCCAAAATTATGCCAGTCTTCCATCACAAAATGCGGCTCGCTGGCGTTGGCAATCTGGCGAACTGACGGTAAACAGCCGTTCGGGAAGATGTATTTATTAATCCACGGATCAACATTATTGTCGGTTTTATTCGAACCGATGCTGTGCAGCAAAAAGAGACCGTCCGGTTTTAAATTACGATCGACAACATCGAAATAGGTTTTGTAGTTTTTCGGACCAACATGCTCAAACATGCCGACGGAGACAATGCGATCAAATTTATCGTTCAGGTCGCGGTAATCTTGCAGCAAAATGGTGACATCCAGTCCCGCGCAACGCGCTTGCGCCATTTTCTGCTGCTCTGCCGAGATGGTCACACCTACCACGCTCACACCGTATTGCGATGCCATAAAATGGGACAAGCCACCCCAGCCACAACCAATATCAAGCACCCGCATACCCGGCTTCAACTGCAATTTTTCGGCAATCATTTTTAACTTCGCCTGTTGGGCAGATTCCAGGGTATCGGCATCTTTCCAGTAGGCGCAAGAATACTGCATGTAGGGATCAAGCATGCGGGTAAACAGGTCGTTGCCCAGATCGTAATGTTCTTTGCCGACAACCCATGCGCGTTTTTTGGTCTGTAAATTGAACAGCCGTGCCGTGGCGATACGTAAGGTATCTTTGAAGTGGCGGGGGAGTTGATTTTCAAGCCCGGCGCGCAACACTTTGGTGAAAAATATGTCCAGCCGATCGCACTCCCACCAGCCGTCCATATAACTCTCACCCAAACCCAACGATCCTTCCTGCAGTACGCGTTTGAAAAAATCGGGGTTTTTGACGCGAATATCCGCCGCTGCCGAACCATTAATGGTAATACCTGCACGGCTCAATAATTCATTGGTGATGCGGTACCAGTCATCATCCGGTACGCTGACGTCTTCTATACACGATGAACTCATAGCTTCTCCATCACTGGTCGGTGATCAGAACCTTAAAACAGCGTAGACGCTTTTTTGGGCTTTGTGAGAAATCTCACGGAATTAATCCGCGAATCTTTAATCCGACGTAGAACAGAGGAAGGGAGAAACCCTTACCGAAAAGGCCATCCGTGGAAAAACGGGAACGTTCTTGTCCCCGTTAATACCTAAAAATTATCGTTTTTGTAACAACTGGAAATCAGTATAAGCCTGATTTTTTGACGATTCAATAGAAAATTGTTAGCGGACTAACTAATTGCCCGCAACAATTATTAGTGAGACTCACTATGGGCAATTTGCCCCTGGTCCTCTGTTTGTGAGGCGTTATCGGTCTGCGATTGCATTTTGTAACCCATGCCTGCCAGCAGCACAGTAGTCAGCATCACGCTGGTGGTGGTGAGCAGCGGGGTGGCGATCAACCATGACACCACAAGGCTTGCCAGGAAGCATAAACCCAGTTGCAGCGTATTTTGCAATGCAGCTGCGCGCCCTGTGGCCTGTGGGAAAGGACGTAACGCCTGAGCGACAACGATAGGGTAGATTGCGCCGTTCGCGATCGCCATTACGCAGAATGGGATCAGGATTTCAGCCAGGGCAACATGATGAATAAAGCCGGTAGCCCAGGTGGCTACAACGCTAATGGCATAAAGTATCAGTAACCATGGCAGCAGCTGGCGGCCTTGCCATTTTTGCAGCGCCGCACGGCAGCCGTAACCACCAATTAAGAAAGCGATAGTTTGTGGAACATAGCTCAGGCCAATCACTGCCGGGCTGTAGCCCATTTCGCTAAGAATGAACGGTGACCCTGTCAGCCATGCGAAAAAGCTTGCGGAACAGGCGGCATAAATGAGTACGTTTCCACGGTATGCTTTCGAGCGCAACAGTGTGGCGAAAGTCAGTTTATCCTGGCTGTCGTCGCGTGCTTGAACCGTCGGTTTTAAACGCAGGGCCGGAAGCATCAGAATCAGTGTAATAGCAAACAGGGTCGCGAAAATGGCCTGCCAGGAGAAATGGACCAGAATCCAGCTACCTAATAACGGCGCGAGAGCCGGAGATAACCCGACCAGCGGCATAATGGTGGCAAAGATGCGGTTTACTTTTTGTGATGGGTAGTAGTCGGTGACCAGCGCCTGCCAGATAACCGACGCGGCACAGACGCCAACAGCCTGAATAAAGCGCAATACCAACAACCCTGTGGCGTTTTCAACCCACAGCATACCCAGACTACCCAGCGCAAAGATAGATAAACCCAGCAGTAAAATCGGTTTACGACCATAGTGGTCTGAGAGCGGTCCCCACAGAAGTTGCGCGACGGCGAAACCCGCTAAAAACAAACTTAGGCTGGCGCTGACGGCAGAGGCAGGTGTTTGTAGATCGGACTGAATCGTGGCAAAGGCGGGCAGATACATATCCGTCGCCAGAAAGCCAAGCACGCTAAGACCCGCCAACCAGACTAAAAAACCTTTCCCAGGTTGCATCATCATTTCTCTTTTTTTAGCAGTAGAACAATGCCGCTGAGTGTAGTGAGTGTAATTCTCGCTGTGAAACGCTAATATTTGCTTACTGATTTCAAATTTTTTGCAGGCAGAATATGTGGTCGGAATATTCACTTGAAGTGGTTGATGCGGTTGCGCGTAACGGCAGTTTTAGTTCAGCCGCGCAGGAGCTGCACCGCGTACCTTCGGCGGTAAGCTACACCGTGCGCCAACTGGAGGAGTGGCTGGCTGTACCGCTTTTTGAGCGACGTCATCGCGATGTGGAATTAACGCCTGCTGGTGCGTGGTTTTTAAAAGAAGGGCGCTCTGTTATCAAAAAAATGCAGATCACTCGTCAGCAATGTCAACAAATCGCCAACGGCTGGCGAGGACAACTGGCAATCGCAGTAGATAACATTGTCCGTCCCGAACGTACCCGACAGATGATTGTAGATTTCTATCGCCACTTTGACGATGTGGAACTGCTGGTTTTTCAGGAAGTGTTTAATGGCGTCTGGGATGCGCTTTCCGATGGGCGTGTAGAGCTGGCTATTGGCGCCACACAGGCCATCCCGGTAGGGGGGCGCTATACCTTCCGCGACATGGGCATGCTGAGCTGGAGCTGCGTGGTGGCCAGCCATCATCCGCTGGCGTCAATGTCGGGGCCGCTAAGCGATGATACGTTGCGCAACTGGCCGTCGCTGGTGCGCGAAGATACCTCACGTACATTGCCGAAGCGTATTACCTGGTTACTGGATAACCAAAAGCGCGTTGTGGTTCCTGACTGGGAATCTTCCGCGACCTGTTTATCTGCGGGATTGTGTGTGGGCATGGTACCAACACATTTTGCCAAGCCGTGGATTGATAGCGGTAAATGGGTCTCGCTGCAGTTGGAGAATCCCTTTCCTGATGCCGCGTGTTGTCTGACATGGCAACAGAACGATACCTCGCCAGCACTGAGTTGGTTGCTGGATTATTTGGGGGATAGCGAAACGCTGAATAAAGAATGGCTGCGGGAGCCAGATGAGGCCCCCGCACAACAGGCTTAACGACGATAATCGCGGAATGGACCGTCAGCAACGGAGCGGCGCTCTACCAGACGCGGATGAACCTCGATCGACTGCGACTCTTCGCGTTTATTCACGATACGGTCTAACAGCATGTTGAAGGCCGTTTCACCCAGTGAGTCCTTAGGCTGATGAATGGTCGTCAGTGCTGGCGTGAAGAAGCGGGCGTTGCGCACGTTATCATAACCGATGAGCGAGACATCCTGTGGTACGCGCAGTCCCATCTCGTCAGCAGCGCACAGCGCGCCCATCGCCATGATATCGCCACCGCAGAAGACGGCGGTCGGACGATGCGACTGTGAAAGAATTTGCTGCATGGCGCGATAACCAGATTCAGGTTCAAAATCGCCCTGTACAATCCAGTTTTCGGGAACCTTAATCAGCGCTTCTTCCATCGCTTTCATAAAGCCAGCCAGACGACCGGCCCCGGTGTTCCGCTCCATAGGGCCCGGGATCGCGCCAATTTCGCGATGGCCGCGTTCTATCAGATACCGACCCGCCATGTAACCGCCCTCGAAAGCGTTATCAATGACCGTATCGGTAAAATCAGCTTTAGCTTCGCCCCAGTCCATCACAACCATCGGAATATGGCGATACTCTTCGAGCATCGAAAGCAGAGATTCCGGATACTCAGAACACATCACCAGCAGACCATCAACGCGCTTTTGCGCCATCATCGACAGATAGGCCTGCTGTTTTTCAAGACTGTTCCATGCGTTACCCAGAATCAGGGTATAGCCTTTCTGGAAACAGTTTTTCTCAACGGCTTCGATAATTTCGGCGAAATAGGCCGCTTCACTGCTGGTCGCCAGCAAGCCGATAGACTTGGTGTGATTCACCTTCAGGCTGCGCGCTACTGCGCTTGGAGAATAGTGCAGCTCTTTGATCGCAGCCCAAACCGCATTACGCGTTTCTTCCGCGACAAAGCGCGTCTTGTTAATTACGTGTGATACGGTTGTAGTGGAAACGTTTGCTCGCTTCGCTACATCTTTAATTGTTGCCATTACATCTCACTCCAGACCATATCCTAAGCTCCTGAGAATACTCCAGGTAAACGTTTGCCTTCACACACCCTTAACGCAACGTAGGGGTTGCGGCACGCCGGGAAAACGACACGGAACGTCAGGAAGGGGTCAATGGCCGGTACGCTAATCAAGTAAGCGTGGAATTTTGTCTGATCTTAACGAAAAGGGGAAGAGTTAAAAGCAGTTATCAATATAAATCGTGAGAGATTTTTGCTTTCAAGTGTGTAAAAATGCGCAATATCACTTTTTGTGTGGGAATAAAAAGGAGAAAACTTGATGAGCACCGATCTGAAATTTTCGTTAGTGACTACCATTATTGTTCTGGGTTTGATCGTCGCGGGTGGCCTGACCGCAGCGCTGCATTGATTTCCCCGAGGGAGTTAGCTCTCCCTCATCCTCTCCGCATCTGTTTCCCCTCTATTGTTTGCGAATAAGCAAAAGTCTTTTGCAATTTTGTTAACTTTATTAATTTTGCGATCAATGTCATGCTTTTGACTCTTATTTTATGTCGCGCCACGGCTCGACGTTACGGAGTCGATATATGAAAATCAATTATCCCTTACTGGCGCTGGCGATCGGCGCGTTTGGCATTGGCACCACCGAATTTTCGCCAATGGGATTATTGCCCGTGATTGCCAAAGGGGTGGATGTCTCGATTCCCGCGGCCGGGATGCTGATCAGCGCGTATGCGGTTGGCGTGATGGTGGGGGCTCCGCTGATGACCCTGCTGCTGTCCCATCGTGCGCGACGTAATGCGCTGATATTCCTGATGGCGATTTTCACGCTGGGCAACGTGCTTTCAGCTATCTCGCCGGATTACACTACGCTGATGCTGTCGCGTATTTTGACCAGTCTTAACCACGGGGCATTTTTTGGTCTCGGCTCTGTGGTCGCCGCGAGCGTGGTACCTAAATATAAGCAGGCCAGCGCCGTGGCAACCATGTTCATGGGGTTAACGATTGCCAATATTGGCGGTGTTCCCGCGGCGACGTGGCTTGGTGAAACTATCGGCTGGCGGATGTCGTTTATGGCGACGGCGGGTCTGGGCGTCATCGCTATGGCCAGCCTGTTCTTCTCATTACCAAAAGGTGGGGCAGGCGCGCGCCCCGATGTCCGCAGCGAACTGGCGGTACTTATGCGCCCACAGGTGCTGTCGGCTCTGCTGACCACCGTGCTGGGCGCCGGCGCGATGTTCACGCTTTATACTTACATTTCGCCGGTGCTGCACAGCATTACCCATGCCACACCGGCGTTTGTGACCGGAATGCTGGTATTAATTGGCGTTGGTTTCTCGATCGGTAACTATCTTGGCGGCAAACTGGCGGATCGTTCTGTCAACGGTACGCTTAAAGGCTTTTTGCTGTTGTTGATGGTTATTATGCTGGCTATTCCCCTCCTGGCGCGTAATGAACTGGGGGCGGCGGTCAGTATGGTAGTCTGGGGCGCGGCGACGTTTGCGGTGGTTCCGCCGTTGCAGATGCGGGTGATGCGCGTTGCCAGCGAAGCGCCAGGGTTATCATCATCAGTCAACATTGGCGCGTTTAACCTGGGGAATGCGTTAGGTGCGGCAGCCGGTGGGGCGGTAATTTCCGGTGGCCTGGGCTACAGTTTTGTGCCGGTGATGGGAGCTATTGTGGCGGGGCTTGCGTTATTGCTGGTCTTTATCTCGGCAAGAAGACAACCTGAAGAACTCTGCACAGCCTCCAGCTAACACTAAAACGCAGAAGGGGATCCCTTCTGCGTTATCATTTTATGCTGCGAAGTTCTTCGCAACAAATTCCCAGTTCACCAGCGCCCAGAAGTGTTCCAGGTAGCCAGGACGGGCATTGCGATAATCGATGTAGTAGGCGTGTTCCCATACGTCAACGGTCATCAGCGGCGTCGCGTCGGTCGTCAGCGGAGTACCTGCGTTGGAAGTGGAAACGATAGCCAGTTTGCCATCCGTTCCTTTAACCAGCCAGGTCCAGCCAGAACCGAAGTTTTTGATCGCGGCATCGGTGAATTGCGCTTTGAAATCCGCAAAGCTGCCAAAGGAGGCGGCAATTGCATCGGCCAGTTTACCGGTCGGTTCGCCACCTGCGTTCGGCGCCAGGCAGTTCCAGTAGAACGTGTGGTTCCATACCTGTGCAGCATTATTGAATACACCGCCTTCAGAGCTACGCACGATCTCTTCCAGTGATTTACCTTCAAACGCCGTGCCTTTGATCAGGTTGTTCAGATTGGTCACGTAGGTTTGATGGTGTTTGCCATAGTGGTATTCCAGCGTTTCGGCAGAAATGTGCGGTGCCAGAGCATCTTTGGCATACGGTAATGCAGGTAATTCAAACGACATTGCTTCTCTCCTTATTATTTATATTGAGTACACACAATAGCCTCATTGTGAGTAAGGATAGGGTAGCAAATTGAAAGGTTATGCAAAAGAAGAACTTACCCTACAGCATGTTCTGTAGGGTAAGTTTTTAGCGAATTGTTTTCGGTGTCATTACCCGACGAGCGCCCACATAGTGGCGCTGCCAGTAATCTTCGCTCAGAGAGGTGATTTGAATTTCCTGACCGCTGCGTGGTGACTGAATAAATTTACCGTTTCCAACGTAAACACCAACGTGATCGGCTGTGCCGCGACCTTGCGTGCGGAAGAAGACCAAATCACCGTTTTTCAGCTCGCCACGTTCAATCGGTGCGGCGTCGCGCAGGTGGTACATTTCATTCGCCGTACGCGGAATGCGGAATTTAACCAGATCTTTATAGGCGTAATAGACCAGACCGCTGCAATCAAAGCCTGTTCTTGGCGAAGACCCGCCCCAACGGTAAGGTTTGCCGATTTGGTTCATCAGGGTGGACATCGCGGTTTTAGTCGCTTTCTGCACTTTAACTTTATGTGCCTCAGCAAGCGTCGTCGGTGCGGCAGTTTTCACCTTCACGCAGCGTGGCTTATGACCTTTGCGCGGCGTACATTTTTCAGTCCAGGTAACGGCAGCGGTTTGTGCTGCGGCAGTTTTACTGCGACGGTTTGCAGTTTTTGTCGATTTTGCCGGAGTGGCTGTGCGTTTTTTAGAAGAGGAGGCTGTTTTACTGGTTTTGCTGGTGGTCTTTGTTGCCGATTTCTTGTTGGTCTTTGCTGTTTTTTGGCTGGTTGTTGCGCTTTTCTTTTTATCTACCGTCTTGACGGTGTGGGAACTGGTAGGTGTCGTTCTGGCCTGCTTGGAAGCATGAGCCATAGGCGTAAAAGGCAGTGTAGTAAAAAGTAAAGCACAGAGCGTGATCGAGATTCGGTTTATCCGCGCCACTGAGCAGTCCTCTGGTAAGGCAGGTCTATCATACCTGCGTGTGATTTTCAAAACTTGATGATTCTAATCTATCGAAACGGGGAAAGTTAATAGCTTTTTTTGTTTAACCCTGCGTTTCGTTACCGACCGCAAAAAAAAACAGCAATTCAAGGTGTGATTGGTGAACAAATAATCAAGACCATGCACTTTGAGTGGGTAAGTAAGATTATGAATGCAACTTTTAACGGCAAACGATAAAATAATAACGCGTAATGAAAATGTTATTTTCCGTTGCCTGCCTGACCCGCTACAATGTCAGACTACTGCCGTAAAAGAAGTTTAAGGAAGCAAGATAATGAGCACCACTATCGAAAAAATCCAGCGCCAGATCGCTGAAAACCCGATTCTCCTGTACATGAAAGGTTCCCCTAAACTGCCAAGCTGCGGTTTCTCCGCTCAGGCCGTACAGGCGCTGTCCGCCTGTGGTGAACGCTTTGCTTATGTTGATATTCTGCAGAACCCGGATATTCGCGCCGAGCTGCCGAAATACGCAAACTGGCCGACCTTCCCGCAGCTGTGGGTTGATGGTGAGCTGGTTGGCGGCTGTGACATTCTCATTGAAATGTACCAGCGCGGTGAGTTGCAGCAGCTGATTAAAGAAACAGCGGCGAAGTACAAAACCGAAGAGCCGGACGCTGAGTAATATCAGCTGAAGTAAAAAAGCGACCTGTGATGGTCGCTTTTTTTATCGGTCCGTTATGCCTCTTCCGGCACGGGGAGAGGCCAGCCGCCGAGACGTTTCCAGCGGTTAACGATTTCGCAAAACAGCACGGCCGTACGTTCGGTGTCATACAGCGCCGAGTGCGCCTGAGTGCCATCAAATTCCATTCCTGCCGCCAGGCATGCTTTTGATAACACAGTTTGCCCCAGCGACAGACCGCTTAATGCCGCAGTATCAAAGGTAACGAACGGGTGAAACGGGTTACGTTTCAGTGAGGCGCGTTCTGCAGCGGCCATCATAAAACTGTGGTCGAATGTGGCGTTATGCGCCACCATGATTGCCCGATTGCAGCCGCTGTCTTTAATGCCTTTACGTACCATTTTAAAGATGGCATGCAGAGCGTCGTATTCGCTGACCGCGCCACGTAAAGGATTGTTAGGGTCAATACCGTTAAAGGCGAGCGCTTCAGGCTGCAAATTTGCCCCTTCAAACGGCTCTACGTGGAAATGTAACGTCGTGTCCGGCATCAGCCAGCCTTGTTCATCCATTTTCAATGTGATGGCTGCGATCTCAAGCAGCGCATCGGTTTTGGCATTAAACCCTGCGGTTTCGACATCAATGACGACAGGGTAAAAACCACGAAAACGGTCACACAGACCGGAAAGTTGAGCGTTATCGGACATCTGGGTCTCTTAATACGGGAAAATTGCAGCGCGTATTATGGCAAAATGATGATGATAAAACTACGGGCACAGACGATCTGCGCCCGAGGGGGAGGTTAGTCGCCCAGGCCGCGCCCGGCGTCTTTCTCTTCAATCAGTTCAATTTTGTAGCCGTCCGGATCTTCAACAAACGCAATCACCGTAGTGCCACCTTTTACCGGGCCAGCTTCACGCGTCACGTTACCACCGTTCTGACGAATACGTTCACAGGCTTCAGCCGCGTTGTCTACGCTCAGGGCGATATGACCGTAGGCGGTGCCCAGCTCATATTTTTCAACGCCCCAGTTATAGGTCAGCTCGATCACCGCTTCACTGGTTTCAGGACCGTAGCCAACAAAGGCCAGAGAGTACTTGTATTCAGGGTTTTCGCTGGTACGCAGCAGCTTCATGCCCAGCACGTTGGTATAAAACTCGATGGAACGCTGCAGGTCACCCACGCGCAGCATGGTATGAAGTAAACGCATCTTTTTCCCCTTCGAAAATGGCTAATACATTCAAAATGTTGTTTTAGTATAGCGGCGTTGTTACGCCGCTATCAATGGCAGAACGGAGATTGTGACGTTAGAGGGTCGGGTAATCGGTGTAACCTTCCGCGCCGCCGCCGTAGAAACTTTCGGCGCGCTGTGGGTTCAGTTCCGCTTTATGTTGCAGACGCGCCACCAGATCCGGGTTAGCGATATAAGCGCGACCAAAAGCAACGGCGTCGATCAGACCTTTCTCGATCAGCGTTTCGGCTTTTTCAGGCGTGTAAGCGCCCGCGCCAATGATCGGACCGTGGAAACGTGCACGCACTTTCTCGCGGAACGCGTCGGAATACGGCTCACCACCGGCCCAGTCTGGCTCAGACATATGCAGATAAGCGATGCCACGCTTGCCCAATTGCTCGATCAGATACAGCGCGTCGGCTTCTTCATTCGGACCGTTGTCGACGTTCTGGAAAGAGCCAATCGGAGAGACGCGAATACCAATGCGATCGGCACCCCATTCTTTAATACCGGCATCGACAACTTCCAGTACCAGACGCGCACGATTCTCGACGCTACCGCCGTATTGATCGGTACGCTGGTTAGAGGTTGGCGACAGGAATTGGTGCAGCAGGTAGCCATGGGCGGAGTGCAGTTCTACCATGTCGAAACCCGCTTCACGCGCGTTAGCAATTGCCTGACGGAAATCATTAACAATACCCGGAATTTCTTCCGTTTCGAGTGCACGCGGCATAGAAGTATCGGCACGCGTCGCCAGACCGTTTTCATCGCGCAGTGATGTGCGGGTACCGGCGCTAATCGCGGAAGGTGCTACAGGGGCCTGGCCGTTTGGCTGCAGACTGGCGTGGGAGATGCGCCCGGTGTGCCACAGCTGGACAGCAATATGACCTTGCTCAGCATGTACGGCTGCAGTGATTTTCTTCCATGCGGCAATCTGTGCTTCGCTGTGTAGCCCCGGCGCTCCGGCATAACCTTTCGCCTGGGCGGAAATCTGCGTCGCTTCACTGATGATGAGTCCCGCGCTGGCGCGTTGACGATAATACTCGGCCATCAGCGGAGTAGGGATGTCGCCAGGCTCAATGCTGCGCAGACGCGTCAATGGCGCCATAAAAACGCGGTTTGCCGCCGTAATGGCACCCACTTTCAGTGGGGAAAACAGTTTTTCAGATGACATGTGGCACTCCTGAATAGACCGGTCGTCTAGTAATAAAAGAAATAAAAACGCCTGTTAAACGGCAGGCGTCGTAATGATGGTTTTAACGTGCGCCAGCGCATTTTCCAGCGGTGTGGCGCTACGAGAAATCTTGGCCTGCAGATTGGCGCCCAGCCACAGTGCATACAGAACCTGTGCCTGCTGTAATGGCTCACCAACGAAAGACAAGCAATGATTTGCCCGACCTTTCTCCAGTGCCTGCGCTAACAGCGCAATGATGTGCCGTGCGCCTTTATCCATCGCTGTACGCATATCTTCTGACAGATCGCACACTTCGGCAGACAGTTTAACGGTTAAACAGCCGCTAATAATGCCGTGCTGGCTAAACTGATTCAGGGTTTCCTGATAATAGGCCAGAATCCTGTCGCGGTAGTTTCCCGCCCCCGTATCAAAATGCGTAGCCAATCGCTGATGATAAGCCGCATAGTGGCGTTCCAGCATCGCGACGCCGAACGCTTCTTTTGAGCGAAAATAGTGATAAAACGAACCCTTAGGCACTTCAGCGGTTTTTAGTAGCTCACTCAAGCCCATGCCGGTGAAGCCGCGCTGCATGCACAGCAGCTCGCCAGTCGCCAGAAGATGTTCGCGTGTATCGTGTTCAGTGACTTTGTTCATGAAAGAAGCATAATAGACCAGTCGGTCTAATGCAATAGCGCTTGCGAGAAATTCAGTTAACGTCTTCAATAGATATATCAATCTTACTAAAGGAGGGGATGTGGCAGAACAGCTGGAATTTTTCCCCGTCCAGAGCCCATGCCGTGGTATCTGTCAGTCTGACGAGCGCGGCTTTTGCCGTGGCTGTTTTCGTAGCCGGGATGAGCGTTTTAACTGGCAAAAAATGAGCGATGCCGAAAAGCAGGACGTGCTGCGCCTTTGTCGCCAGCGCCTGATGCGTAAATTACGTGCAAATAAACCCAACCCACCAGAAGAACCGCAACAACCTTCACTCTTTTAAAAGCGTAATTGCGTATACTCGATGCACATTCATTTATAAGGAAGCTGCTATGGTTCAGCGTATTACTATTGCGCCGCAAGGCCCGGAATTTTCTCGCTTTGTGATGGGTTACTGGCGCCTGATGGACTGGAATATGTCCACGCGTCAGTTAGTCAGCTTTATTGAAGAGCATCTTGACCTTGGCGTTACCACCGTCGATCACGCCGATATTTACGGCGGATACCAGTGTGAAGCAGCGTTTGGCGAGGCGATGAAACTGGCTCCGCATTTGCGTGAGAAAATGCAGATTGTCACCAAATGCGGGATCGCCACGACGGCGCGCACGGAAAATGCGCTCGGGCACTACATTACCGACAGCGCCCATATTATTGCCAGCGCGGAACAATCGCTAAAGCTGTTGGCGACCGATCATATTGATTTGCTGCTGATCCATCGTCCCGATCCTCTGATGGATGCAGACGATGTGGCCGACGCATTTAAAAAATTGCACCATAGCGGCAAAGTGCGTCACTTTGGCGTCTCTAACTTCACCCCCGCGCAGTTTTCGCTGTTGCAATCGCGTCTGCCGTTCACTCTGGCGACCAACCAGGTTGAAATTTCACCGGTACATCAGCCACTCCTGCTGGATGGCACATTAGATCAACTGCAACAGCTGCGTATCCGTCCGATGGCCTGGTCCTGTCTGGGGGGCGGTCGTCTGTTTAATGACGATGCCTTCCAGCCGCTGCGCAATGAACTGGCCGCGATCGCAGAAGAATTGAACGCGCAGTCCATCGAGCAGGTGGTGTACGCCTGGATCTTACGTCTGCCTTCGCAACCGCTGCCGATTATTGGTTCGGGTAAAATCGAGCGTGTTCGTGCCGCCATTGAGTCCGAAGCGCTGAGCATGTCTCGCCAACAATGGTTCCGCATCCGTAAAGCCGCGCTGGGTTACGACGTACCTTAATCGCGTTTTTGGCGCTTCACCGTTCAAATTTGTGTCACTGGTTTACACTTATCAATCAGACACCTTTTAGACGGAGGTCTTATGAAGCGTTTGAGTTTAGCCATTATTACCTTACTGGCCTGTGCAGGTGCGCAGGCTGCCAGTGAAGAAGAAAAAGTAACGATGAATCTGGTGACGTCGCAAGGCGTCGGCCAGGCGATTGGTACTGTCTCAATTACTGAAACCGGGAAAGGGCTGGAATTTACCCCCGATTTGAAAGCGTTGCCTCCGGGTGAACATGGTTTCCATGTGCATGCCAACGGCAGTTGCCAACCGGCGATTAAAGACGGGAAGGCTTCAGCGGCGGAATCAGCGGGAGGGCATTACGATCCTCACCAAACGGGTAAACACGAAGGCCCGGAAGGTGCAGGTCACATGGGTGACCTGCCGTTGCTGGTGGTGAATAACGACGGTAACGCCACAACACCGGTCGTTGCGCCGCGGCTTAAATCCCTGGATGAGATAAAAGGTAAGGCGCTGATGATTCACGTGGGCGGCGATAATATGTCCGATCAACCGAAACCGCTTGGCGGTGGCGGAGCGCGCTACGCCTGCGGCGTTATCAAATAGTCAGCTGCTTAGCGTACCCGGTGGTGGCGCCTGTTCAAGCTGTGACAGCGAGCAGTGCAGCCGCCAGACGAGGGCCGACAGCTCTTGCGCTGCAGGTTGATGATGGTGGGCGAGCGTATCACAGATACGCTGTAGCTCGCTTAGCGTGGCATTCAACGGTCGTTGTTGGACGCCGCGCTCACTCATCACGTCGCGTAGCAACGAGATACACACATCCCTGACGCGAGCCAGCGGATCTGAGCGCGCCTCCCAGGTACGCAGTTGCCACACCACATGCGAGCAGTTCAGCAAGACAACCCCCCAACGTAATAACCAACGCCTCGCCAGCGCATCCTGACTGTTACTCAGCTGGCTGACGTGATGATAGGTCAACGACTCAAATTCATTCTCACTGAGTGCAGGATGTCGGCTGAGCTGATCGACAAAATCCCGACGCAGGGCGCGTATATGACGGCGGCTTTTCCGCGCATCCGATCCGGGGCGTAGAATAGCGAATGCCAGCCATGACAATGCCACGCCGGTGATTTTCGCCAAATTGTCATTCAGAAAATCAGCAAAGTCGTATACCGGAGGATTCGTTACCGCGATGAACGATCCCATAAACACGATAAGCTGTCCCCAAAGCCCCGCCAGCGCAGGCATTTGTAGCTTTAACAGCTGCATGGTGGCGAGGAGCGGGAAGAGAAACAGGATGAACTGCCAGAGATCGGTAATTTGTACCATCAAACCAAACTTGACCACAAAGCTAAACAGCGACAGCAGAACCAACGTGCGCATTAACAAGGAAAGTGATTTGAAGGGCGTGGCAACGGCGGAATACAACACGCTGCTGATGGCCGCGAGCGTGAGTGCGCCAGATCCTGATTCCCATTGTGCGCCAATGCTCCATGCGCCGATAAGCATCAAAGTGCAGAACGTGCGTAACCCGCTCCAGATAGCTTCCGCATTATCGGTATGGCGGGCAAGCCCTGGCGTACGAGCAACATTGATACGTTCGGCGGTAACGCCATTTTCCAGCAAATGCAGGTAATGGCTGCTACGTAAGTAGAGGCGGCAAAAATAGCGCAGTCGTTGCCAGAAGGCGACGTGTCGATAATCGCGGGCATCGACGGGACGCAGTGGGGCGATAATACGCGCGACGGTATAGCTGTCGGTATTGGATTTGACCAGCGCGCCAAGTAATTGCTCAATAATATCGCGGGTATTAGCGGGAGGATTAGGCCAGTTCAGCAGCATTCTGCGCAGGCTGGAAATCACGCTGGTCATACGTAGCTGCTGATGCAACAGCGAATTGAGTAAGGCATTTTGGCGGCGAAAGCGGTAGTGACTCCAGAACGCCTGTATACGCAACAGGTTCATGGTCAGAATCTGGCCGATAACACCTTCATGTGCCGTGCGGATGGCATCCGTCGTCTCCGGTTGCCAGAGCAAACTGGCATGCTCGAGCAAACGCGTATGCATGTTTTTCAGTGCTGTAAGCAACGTGGTGCCATCGGAGGTGCTGGGTAGGATCATCATCATCATACCCCCGCACAAGATACCCACAATGACCTCGCATACGCGGGCCTGCGCGATATCCCATAACTGCGTGATCTCGACGGTATTGACCATCGGAAACGCAATGATCGCCGCCGTGTAACCCGCCAGTTGAAAGGCGTAGGCGACGTTATTAGTAAAATGCGCGCAGGCCCAGGTACAAAAGCCGATCCAGACTGACATGCTCAGCAGAAAAAGCCACGGTTCATTGAGGGTATGGCCGGCAATAATCAGCGCGGCTGTCGCGCCAAGTAAACTACCGGCAACACGACCCAGGCTTTTGCTGATGACCCCGCCGACGGTAGGGAAACTCACCACTGCCGCCGAGGTCATCGCCCAATAGGGTTCGTCCAGATTCAGATAATAGGCGAAGGTTAACGCCAGACACATCGCAATGGTGTTACGCAGCGCATAACGCCACTGTGCCGGCGTGGCTTTAAACCATGGCCAATTGCCTGGCGTCAGGTGGGGCATTTTCATTTACGCTGGCCGATAGAGACGCTACAGGTGGTACCAGAGACCAGTGTGACATCCTGCGGCAAAGCGTCAAATTCAATGCGCACAGGGACACGCTGCGCCAGACGTACCCACGGCACGTTTGGCTTGATGTCGGGAATCAGACCGGAATCGCTTTCTACACTCTGGTCATAAATCGCGCGACCAATGCTGGAGACGTGACCCTGTAACTTAACGTTGCCGCTGTAGAGCGTAATTAACGCCGGTGCGCCTTCGCGTATGTGACGCAACTTAGTTTCTTCAAAATACCCCATCACATAAAAAGAGTGGCTGTCGACAAGAGCAAACAGCGGCTTACCGGTTGAGGCGTAGTCGCCGGTGCGGGTTGAAAGGTTAGTGACCCAGCCCGCTACGGGCGCTTTGACGACCGTTTGCGACAATTGCCATTGCGCCTGGCGCAAACTGGCCTCGGCTGCTTCAACGCTTGCCTGCATCGCTTTTACGTTGAGGTTGGCGGTATCCAGATCTTCGGCTGAGATATAATTTTGCGATAAATGACGACGACGATTGGCTTCATTATTCGCTTTTGCCAGATCGGATTGCGCTTTCGCCAGCTGTGCTTGCGCATTCAGTTCAGCAATGTGAAACGGCGTCTTGTCGATAGTAAACAGGACATCCCCTTTATTCACGAATTGGTTATCTTTTATATTGAGTTCATTAATGCTGCCCGAAACCTGCGGTGTGATGCTGACCTGCTCTGCACGCACTTTGCCATCACGTGTCCAGGGCGACTGCATATAGTAATTCCACATCCACCATCCGGCAAAAACTGCGATTGCAGCGACTATAATGGTTGAGAAGTATTTAATGGTTTTGAGCGACATAATCACCACACAATCAGCATAACAAAGGCCAGACCTACGCTAAGCGTAAAGAGAGACAGATCCATCAACAGGGGATGCCAGATCTCACCGGAATAAATCCAGTCGCGCAGCAGGCGATGAACAACCAACCAGAGAATAAACCCTGCGACAAACGCCTTGAAAATGGGAGGGAAGTAGACAGATGCACCGATCATTAAATCTTGTAGGGGCAATCCTGTTGCATTAAACATAAACTTCACGGGCAAAATCCTTGACGGAAGAGAGCATTGCTATAGGTTTAGCAAAAAAGAGACGATGAGTCTCTGTAACACATAATGTCTGAAAAAATGTCAACCGGTAAGCAAATTTGGCAATACATTTGTTTTGAGAATACAAATGCTGCACACTATTCTAAAATCAGCACAATAACTTAGCAAGCTAATTATAAGGAGATGAAATTGGAATCGCCATTAGGTTCTGATCTGGCACGGTTGGTGCGCATTTGGCGTGCTCTGATTGACCATCGCCTGAAACCTCTGGAGTTGACGCAGACGCATTGGGTTACGCTGCACAACATTCATCAGTTGCCGCCGGATCAATCGCAGATCCAGCTGGCTAAAGCGATTGGCATCGAACAGCCTTCGCTGGTACGTACGCTCGACCAGTTGGAAGAAAAGGGACTCATTTCACGACAGACTTGCGCCAGCGATCGTCGGGCAAAGAGAATTAAACTGACTGAGAAAGCCGAACCACTGATCGCAGATATGGAAGCGGTTATCAACAAGACACGTGGAGAGATTCTGGAAGGGATTTCAGCTGAGGAAATTGATCTGCTGATTAAACTGGTCGCCAGACTGGAACACAATATTATTGAACTGCAGTCGCAGGGCTGAGACGAGAGATGACGTGTGGCCAGTGCCTGACCACACGTAAATTCGATTAACGTGGAGACACGGTAACCTGGCTGCCGTTGTTCGCCATAACAACGCGCTGACCAGCAGAGAATTTGGTCGCGCCCTGCTTCTGAACCACCATAATGGTATTACCATCATCCTTACGGATTTCCAGTTCGACACCCTGGGTTTTATTCATCGCGCCTTGTACGCCCTGACCCGCGACGCCACCGGCAACTGCGCCAGCAGCCGTCGCTAATGAACGACCCGTACCGCCGCCGACGGTGTTACCCAGGAACCCGCCGAGCACCGCACCACCGATAGCGCCAATTACGTTAGCGTCATCGCCACCCTGGATTTGCACCGGACGAACATGAACAATCGTACCGTAGGTAACGTTCTGAACTTGTTTCGCTTCGGATGCGGTATATACGTCGCCGGAAAGGCTATCATTGTTCACGCAGCCCGCTAAAGATACGCCCATTAATGAAACAATCAGCACACGTTTAATCATTTACAAATCTCCTTTGTCACCACGAAACGCTAATAACGCCCCATCATGGTTAAATTATATGGCATTTGTGAGCCTGAGGTCACATGTGCCACTGGCACAATATGAAAATCTTAACCGAAATCGGATCAACCGAGTATAAACGAATCATTCATATAATTGATGTAATTAAGCGACCATTGACATGATTTCCTCTCAAAAATCATTCAGGAAGCATGGCATTAGTCTGCACTTTATGGTTGAGTGTCAAGGCTAATTTGCTTAAAAGGATGACGTATGAAATCGGGCCGTTTTATCGGTGTTATGTCTGGAACCAGCCTTGATGGCGTCGATGTTGTGCTGGCGACAATAGATGAAACGATGGTTGCACAGCAGGCGAGTCTGACCTGGCCTATCCCCATTCATGTAAAACAGGCGATTCTTGATATCTGCCAGGGGCAGCAGCTTACGCTTTCTCAGTTTGGACAACTGGACGCGCAACTGGGTTATCTTTTTGCCGAGGCGGTAAATGCGCTGCTGGCGAAGGAAAAATTGAAACCGCAGGATATCGTAGCGATTGGTTGCCACGGACAAACCGTGTGGCATGAACCGAACGGCGCTGCGCCGCACACGCTACAAATTGGGGATAACAATCAGATTGTCGCGCGTACCGGGATAACCGTCGTCGGCGATTTTCGTCGGCGTGATATCGCGCTCGGTGGGCAGGGCGCGCCGTTAGTTCCTGCGTTTCATCAGGCTCTATTGGCCCATCCCACAGAGCGGCGGATGGTACTGAACATCGGCGGAATTGCCAATTTGTCGTTGCTTATTCCGCAACAACCCGTTCGCGGATACGACACCGGACCGGGCAATATGCTGATGGATGCTTGGGTCTGGCGGCAATGCGGTCAACCCTACGACAAAGATGCGCAGTGGGCCATTTCAGGAACGGTGGTCCTGCCGTTGCTACAAAATATGCTTAACGACCCTTATTTTTCCGCGCCTGCCCCTAAAAGCACAGGACGTGAGTATTTTAATTACGGCTGGATAGAGCGTCATCTGGCGCAGTTCCCGGGAATCAGCCCACGAGATGTACAGGCGACGCTTGCCGAACTGACGGCAGTCACCATTTCAGAGCAGGTCTTGTTAAGCGGCGGCTGTGATCGACTCATGGTATGTGGCGGCGGAAGTCGTAATCCTCTGCTGATGATGCGTCTGGCAGCATTATTACCAGGTACCGAAGTCACTTCTACCGATGACGCCGGGATTAGCGGCGACGATATGGAAGCGTTAGCCTTTGCCTGGCTGGCGTGGCGAACGTTGGCCGGATTACCGGGAAATTTACCTTCTGTGACCGGCGCGTCAGAGCCGAGCGTGTTAGGGGCGATTTATCCTGCCAATCCACGAACTCAGAGTTAACTGAAATTATTCAGCGCGGTATGTCGGTAAACTAGGGATATTAGGGAGGGTGCCATTACCCTCCGGGACCAGGAAAGTCTTCAGGATAGGGCTATGAAAAAACTGTTGTTAGTATGTCTGCCGGTACTGCTTAGCGGGTGCAGCGTGTACAACCAATTTGTTGAACGTATGCAAACCGACACGCTCGAATACCGTTGTGACGAAAAACCGCTTACCGTGAAGCTGAACAATACGCGCCAGGAAGTGAACTTTGTTTATGATAATCAGCTATTGAACCTCAAACAGGGCATCTCGGCATCGGGGGCGCGCTATACGGATGGTATCTACGTCTTCTGGTCTAAAGGCGACGAGGCAACGGTCTATAAACGAGACAGAATTGTGCTAAATAACTGTCAGTTACAGAACCCGAAGCGTTGAGATTTTCACCTGGGCGGCGCACAATAGCGTCACCCACTGACAATCCGTAGCCTAACATCATGTCTGACAACGACGAATTGCAGCAAATCGCGCATCTGCGCCGTGAATACACGAAAGGCGGTCTTCGCCGCCACGATCTTCCCGCCGAACCCCTTGCGCTGTTTGAGCGTTGGCTGGGGCAAGCTTGCGATGCCAAACTGGCAGACCCTACTGCTATGGTTGTTGCGACCGTCGATGAAAATGGTCAGCCGTATCAGCGCATCGTGTTGCTCAAACATTATGATGACAAAGGGCTGGTTTTCTATACCAACCTCGGTAGCCGCAAGGCGCACCAAATCGAGAAAAATCCCCGTATCAGCCTGTTGTTCCCATGGCATACCCTGGAACGGCAGGTGATGGTGATCGGCAAGGCTGAGCGTTTATCCACGCTCGAAGTCGTGAAATACTTCCACAGTCGCCCACGCGACAGCCAGATTGGCGCCTGGGTATCTAAACAGTCCAGCCGGATCTCCGCTCGCGGCATTCTTGAAAGCAAATTCCTTGAGCTGAAGCAGAAGTTTCAGCAAGGGGAAGTTCCGTTACCCAGTTTCTGGGGCGGCTTTCGCGTGAGTATTGAACAAATGGAGTTTTGGCAGGGCGGCGAAAATCGTCTGCACGATCGTTTTTTATACCAACGTGAAGATAACGCGTGGAAAATTGATCGTCTGGCCCCCTAAAGATGCAAAATTCTTGTTTTAAGCGCTGGTGCTGATCAATCCGGCGCTTTATTCTATGTTTCTTTCGCATCAGGCGAAAAGTCGTGTACCGGCAAAGGTGCAGTCGTTTTATACATGGAGATTTTGATGGCAAGCAGTAACTTGATTAAACAATTGCAAGAGCGGGGGCTGGTGGCCCAGGTGACGGACGAGGAAGCGTTAGCAGAGCGACTGGCGCAAGGCCCGATCGCGCTCTATTGCGGCTTCGATCCTACCGCTGACAGCTTGCATTTGGGGCATCTGGTTCCATTGTTATGCCTGAAACGCTTCCAGCAGGCAGGCCATAAGCCTGTTGCACTGGTAGGTGGCGCGACCGGTCTGATTGGTGACCCGAGCTTCAAAGCTGCCGAGCGTAAACTGAATACCGAAGACACCGTGCAGGAGTGGGTGGATAAAATCCGTAAGCAGGTTGCACCGTTCCTCGATTTCGACTGTGGCGACAACTCGGCGATTGCTGCGAACAACTACGACTGGTTTGGCGGTATGAATGTGCTGACTTTCCTGCGTGATATCGGCAAACACTTCTCTGTTAACCAGATGATCAACAAAGAAGCGGTAAAGCAACGTCTGAACCGTGACGATCAGGGGATCTCCTTTACCGAGTTTTCTTACAATCTGCTGCAGGGCTATGACTTTGCCTGCCTGAATAAACTGCACGGCGTGGCGCTGCAGATTGGTGGTTCTGACCAGTGGGGTAACATTACCTCCGGTATCGATTTGACCCGTCGTCTGCACCAGAATCAGGTATTTGGTTTGACCGTTCCGCTGATCACCAAAGCGGATGGCACCAAATTCGGTAAGACCGAAGGCGGCGCAGTGTGGCTGGATCCGAAGAAAACCAGTCCGTACAAATTCTACCAGTTCTGGATCAACACCGCCGATGCGGACGTTTATCGCTTCCTGAAATTCTTCACGTTCATGGACATTGAAGAGATCAATGCGCTGGAAGAAGAAGATAAGAACAGTGGTAAAGCCCCGCGCGCCCAGTATGTTCTGGCTGAGCAGGTCACGCGTCTGGTTCACGGTGAAGAAGGTCTGGTTGCAGCAAAACGCATTACTGAAAGCTTGTTCAACGGCAACCTGAGCGATTTGAGCGAAGCGGATTTCGAACAGCTGGCGCAGGATGGCGTGCCGATGATTGAGATGGAGAAAGGTGCGGATCTGATGCAGGCGCTGGTGGATTCCGAACTGCAACCGTCTCGCGGCCAGGCGCGTAAGACCATTGCGTCTAACGCGGTGACCATCAACGGTGAGAAGCAATCCGATCCAGAATATTTCTTCCAGGAGAGCGATATCCTCTTCGGGCGCTACACGTTACTGCGTCGTGGCAAGAAGAACTATTGTCTGATTTGCTGGAAGTAAGATTTAGTTAGCAGGGGCGTGGGAAACTACGCCCCTTTATTTTTTCAGGGTTGTGATAAGTAAAATGAAAAATATCCTCGCCATCCAGTCCCACGTTGTTTTTGGTCATGCGGGAAACAGCGCGGCAGAATTTCCGATGCGTCGTCTTGGCGCAAATGTCTGGCCGCTGAATACCGTGCAGTTTTCTAACCACACGCAGTACGGCAAATGGACCGGTTGCGTTATGCCGCCGACTCATCTGACTGAAATCGTGAAGGGTATTGCCGATATCGATAAACTCCAGACCTGTGATGCAGTACTGAGCGGCTATCTTGGCTCGGCCGAGCAGGGTGAGCATATTCTGGGTATTGTGCGCCAGGTTAAAGCGGCCAATCCGCGGGCAAAATACTTTTGTGACCCCGTGATGGGGCATCCGGAGAAAGGGTGTATCGTCGCGCCGGGCGTGGCGGAATTTCATGTGCGTCATGCGCTTCCGGCCAGCGACATTATTGCCCCGAACCTGGTTGAGCTCGAAATTCTGTGCGAACATGCGGTTCACAATGTGACTGAAGCGGTGATGGCTGCCCGTGAGCTGATCGCCCAGGGGCCAGAAATTGTGCTGGTGAAGCATCTGGCTCGCGCGGGTATCAGCACCGATCGTTTCGAGATGTTGCTGGTCACGGCTGAACAAGCGTGGCACATCAGTCGACCGTTAGTTGATTTTGGCGCG
Organism: Citrobacter sp. wls706; assembly: GCF_005281305.1. Classification (NCBI taxonomy): domain Bacteria; kingdom Pseudomonadati; phylum Pseudomonadota; class Gammaproteobacteria; order Enterobacterales; family Enterobacteriaceae; genus Citrobacter; species Citrobacter sp. wls706. Next base: position 418,927 of record NZ_SZXG01000031.1, read on the forward strand.
CGTCAGCCGGTTGGCGTGGGTGACGTTACCAGCGGCTTGCTGCTGGTGAAACTGCTGCAGGGCGCGTCTTTACAGCAGGCGCTTGAGCATGTGACTGCGGCAGTGTATGAAGTGATGATCGCCACCAAAGAAATGCATGAGTATGAGTTGCAGGTGGTGGCCGCTCAGGATCGTATCGCGAAGCCTGAACACTACTTTAGCGCGACGCAGTTGTAATCAACGCCCGATGGCGCTCACGCTTATCGGGTGTACAGGCCGGGTAAGCGCAAGCGCTACCCGGCAACACCAATTAATTCAACCCTTCAGCCTTCAACGCTGCGGCAACCGCCGGGCGTTCAGCCATACGCGCCATATACGCCTCGATATGGCTTAATCCTGCCATATTCAGCTTAACCGCATAAGCCCAACGCAGCACGGTGAACAGATAAGCGTCTGCAATGCTAAAGCGTGGGCCGCAGATCCATTGCTCATCTTTCAGCGATTCATTCACGTACTGCATTTTTTTCTCCAACTGCGCGCGAACGGTTGGCTTGAAGTCTTCCGGCGTATCGGGACGGAACAGCGGGGTAAAGCCTTTATGCAATTCTGTCGCAATGTAGTTTAGCCATTCGATGGTTTTGTAACGGGAGAGACTGCTGGTAGGGGCGAGGAGGTGGCGGTCTGGCACTGTGTCCGCCAGGTATTGCATGATGGCGACGCCTTCGGTCAGTAATGTACCGTCGTCCAGCAGCAGCGCGGGAACTTGTCCTTTTGGGTTTACCGCGAAAAAATCATCGCCGTTTTCCAGACGTTTCTTCATCAAATCGACACCATCCAGCGTGAAATCTTTACCGCTCTCACGAAGTGTGATGTGGGAAGCGAGAGAACAAGCGCCCGGTTTGTAGAACAGTTTCATCGGTAACTCCTTTTGGCTGAGGTTTATCGTATGGTAGTGCTACCTCTGGCAAAAAAAAAGCCGCTAACAACAGTTAGCGGCCTGAAAATGAGTTTCCCTGAGAATTACGCTGTCGCGGCCTTAGAGGCTTTCTCATTAGCGTCATCGTCCTGAGTCATACGATTCAGTTTCGGCGCCGTCAGCAGCATCAGAACAGCGATAACCGCCGTTGCAACACCAATCTGCAGGAACACACGACCGTAGACTTCCAGAGACATCAGCGGGTCAGTCACGTTTTCTGGAACTGCCATCATGTTAGCGACGTAACCGCCGATGATGTTTGCACCGGCAGTGGTCAGGAACCAGCTACCCATGATGAAGCCCATCAGACGTTGCGGAACCAGCTGCGCCACCATGGCCAGACCCAGACCGGAAATCATCAGCTCACCGATACTTTGCAGACCGTAGCAAATGATCAGCCAGTTAACGGAAACGATGCCCGCATCGGTGGCGAATTTCGCACCCAGCGGCAGGATCAGGAACGCACCGGAGCACAGCACCATACCAATCGCGAACTTGGTCGGCATCGGCAGCGTATCACCCATCTTGTTATAGATAGCGGCGAGGATTGGGCTACCAATGATGATCCAGAACGGGTTCAGCGCCTGGTACTGCTCAGGTTCAAAAGCAATGCCCAGAATAGAGTGTTCAACGTTACGAATCGCAAAGAAGTTCAGTGAGGTCGGCATCTGGCTGTACAGCACGAAGAAGATAATCGCTTCCAGCATCAGAATGAAGGCGACGATCATTTTACGACGCGCAGCACCGTGCATGGTGAAGGCTTCTTTACCGAAGATAAATACGATACCAATGGCAATCACACCCAGAACCATACGGGCGATTTCCTGGTTGTGCAGCAGCCAGGTCGCAATCGCGATCAGAACCACAACGCCAGCGATGGTCAGCAGCAGGTTACGGAAGTTGATCGGCTCAAAGTCAGGTTTAGAACCGTACTGTTTAACCCAGCGCTGACAGAATGCGAAGTTAACCACGGTGATCAGCATACCTACGACGCTCAGCGCGAACGCGGTGCTCCAGCCGTAACGCGCAGCTAACCATGGCGTTGCCAGCATAGAGAAGAATGAACCGATGTTGACGGACATATAGTACATGGTAAATGCACCATCAAGACGCGGGTCATCTTTTGCATAGCAGGTAGAGAGCAGGGAGGATGGGTTGGCTTTAAACAGGCCGTTACCGACCGCGATGGCCGCCATGCCCATATAAACAATACCAGCATCGTGACCGGACCATGCAACCAGCGCATAACCGATGGCCAGAACAATGGCGCCCAGCATAATGACACGTTTTGTTCCCAGAACTTTATCACCTAACCAGCCGCCGATGGCAACCAGACCATACACCAGTGCGCTAAAGGACGAGAAAAGGGTGATGGAATCCGCTTCTGACATACCCAGTTGCTTAACCAGGTAGACGGCCATAATCCCTTGCAGGCCGTAATAACCAAAACGTTCCCACAGCTCTATCGAGAAAATGAGATAGAACGCTTTCGGTTGTTTGAAGGCGTTTAAACTAACGCTTTCTGTTGGTTTATTGTTTGCAGTAGACACTTTTACCTCTTTTTTTACATCCCATATCAACGGGGGTGTTCAGGTACGTGATGAATCAAGTTCATCCGTCCGATTGTTATAGTGGGAGGGGAAACGGCAAGTAATGTTCACTATCTTGACCATTCAGACAAGTGGTTTGTAATAATCTGTTACATATATCCTGGGTGGTGAAATCATCGGTACAGAGAAATGTTATCTAGCGTTAAATTTCTTCATTTGAAAAATCGCAGATTTTTACACTGTTTAAGCAACCCAAAAACCGCAATGTGGCGATATGTTCTGCTATTTACGGTTGAATCCAGTGATATAGGCCATTATCTGAAAAATAGTCAGTGTAATGTTTTGTTTAGAAACTGTTCAGTAAGGTCATCTGATTGTCACTTTAACTAAAAAATAAAAATTATTTAACATTGTGTTGTCTGAGTGATCTGCATCACGTATAGATAGAAATTTCTATTACTAAAAAAACGATTAACCTGCTCAGGTGTTTATACGCAAGAATAATGCGTTAGAAATGCGCAGTTGAATGGCATCATCGACGGGAAAAGATTGTTTAGGGAGTGCATAACTAATCGTTATGTGTCAAAGGGGCAAAGAGAACGCCCCATCAGTATCAGATATCAACTTTCTCTTTGAATTCGCAGAGATCTTCGATGATGCAAGAACCGCAGCGCGGTTTTCTCGCAATACAGGTGTAGCGGCCATGAAGGATTAACCAGTGATGGCAATCGACTTTAAATTCACTCGGTACGACTTTCAGTAATTTTTCCTCTACCTGCTCGACGTTTTTGCCTGGCGCAAATTGCGTGCGATTACAGACGCGAAAAATATGGGTATCTACCGCAATGGTAGGCCAGCCAAAGGCGGTATTTAACACCACATTGGCTGTTTTTCGCCCAACACCGGGCAGGGCTTCTAATGCGGCCCGGTCTTCTGGCACTTCACCATTATGTTTTTCCAGCAGAATGCGGCAGGTTTTGATCACGTTCTCCGCTTTACTGTTGAACAACCCGATTGTCTTGATGTAGGACTTAACCCCGTCTACGCCGAGCTCCAGCATAGCGGCAGGGGTATTGGCGACAGGGTACAGCTTAGCCGTGGCTTTATTGACGCTGACATCGGTGGCCTGCGCGGAGAGCAAGACCGAAATCAGCAGTTCGAACGGCGATGTAAAATTCAGTTCAGTTGTCGGATGCGGATTGTTATCACGCAGGCGTGTCAGTATTTCCAGCCGTTTTGCTTTGTTCATTACACATTCCCTGTTTCACCAACCGGACTGTCTGCGACAGCCGCTTCGGCACGACGTTTCTTCATTTTCTCATCAATCAGATATTTCACCGCCAGCATCAGGCCCAGGCCAATGAACGCGCCCGGTGGCAGCATAGCCAGCAGAAACGGCGTGTCGGTATGGAAGATCTCTACACGTAGTACCTTAGCCCAACTGCCAAGTAAACCGTCTGCGCCATCAAATAGCGTACCGTTACCAATTATTTCACGTAGCGAACCCAGAACAAACATGGCGCCAGTTGCGCCCATACCGATAGAGAAACCATCAAGGGCGGATAATGCCGGGCCTTTTTTAGCCGCGAAGGCTTCAGCACGACCAACAACAATACAGTTAGTCACAATCAGTGGGATAAAGATGCCAAGAGACTGATACAGACCAAAAGCGTAAGCATTAATCAGCATCTGTACCGCACTCACAACGGAAGCGATGATCATGACATAAATCGGAATACGAATTTCAGAGGGCGTCCAGCGACGCAGGGCTGAAATGGTCAGGTTGGTCAGCGTCAGGACGAGCGTAGTCGCCAGTCCCAGGCCTAACGCATTGGTTGCGGTAGAGGTTACCGCCAGCAGCGGGCACATGCCAAGTAACTGCACAAGCGCGGAGTTATTTTTCCATAACCCCTGGACAATGACATCTTTAATTTCGCTCATGGTTTATTCTTCACAGGCGCTAAGTTGAGGGAGTTGCGCTGGCAACGTCTGCGCATATAAACCGGCGCGTTTCACCGCATTAACTACCGCACGCGGCGTAATGGTTGCGCCAGTAAACTGGTCGAAGTCGCCGCCATCTTTCTTCACAGCCCAGTGGGCATCGTTACCCGCGCCGATCGTTTTGCCGCTAAAGTGGGTGATCCAGTCAGACAGACGCAGTTCGATTTTATCGCCCAGCCCCGGTGTTTCATGATGTTCAGTCACACGTGTACCCAATACGGTACCTGTGAAATCCACACCGACCAACAGCTGAATAGCCCCGGAATAACCATCTGGGGCAGTGGCTTCGAGAATTGCCGCAACAGGTCGATCGTCCTGGCGCGCGATATATACACGGTGAGTCCCTTTACCTAACGCCTGCGCATTCACCAGATAGCAACTCTCAGACAACGCGTTATTGTAGCGATCGCCAGGCAGAACCTGATCAAACAATACTTTTTGCTGCAACGCCGCTTGTTCATCGATAGTGGATTTGGTTAATTGATTGATTGCCGCGGTTAACCCCGTAGATCCAGCGGCAAATAGCGCCAGAGTAATACCGTGTTTACGAATCGTTTTCAGCATATGTTGTCCTTAGCGATGTCCGTACACGCGAGGGCGGGTGTAATAATCAATCAGGGGAACCGTAATATTTGCCAGCAACACGGCAAAGGCCACGCCATCAGGATAGCCACCAAAACTGCGGATTAACCATACTAACAAACCCGCAAGCGCGCCAAAAATCAGGCGACCACGGTTGGTGGTCGATGCCGTAACGGGATCGGTAAGAATAAAGAAAGCGCCGAGCATCGTCGCGCCAGAAAGTAGATGTAACTGAGGCGATGCCAGCGACTCTGGCGAGAAAATCCAGCCTAAAGTAGCGCAAACAGCGAGCGACAGCAGGAAACTAACCGGGATATGCCAGCGAATCGCTTTTTGCCATAACAGCACAATGCCGCCAGCCAACCAGGCAAGGTTAACCCACTGCCATCCGGCGCCCGCGAGCATGCCGCTGTAAATCGGGTACTGCATTACCTGTTCAACCGTTCGTCCCGCATGCAGAGAAGTTTTGAAGGTATCAAGGGGCGTAGCCTGGCTGATGCCGTCGATTCCCATACGGAGCGCGTTCATATCGCTGCCGCCCGCGGTATGTCCGGTAAAGATTACGTTCAGAGCGTCAAAGAATCCGGGTACCGTGGCTGCAATTTCCTGCGGCGGCAGCCAGCTTGTCATCTGCACCGGGAATGAGATAAGCAGTACGACGTAGCCAATCATCGCTGGATTGAACGGGTTTTGTCCGAGGCCGCCATACAGCTGTTTTGCAATGATAACGGCAAATACCGTGCCTAATACCACCATCCACCAGGGGGCCAGCGGAGGAATACTCACGGCCAGCAGCAACCCCGTAAGGAGCGCGGAGTTATCTTTTAAAATCGGCGCAATGGGTTGTTTCCGCAGTTTAAGTACGACCGCTTCGGCGCCGATAGCGCTAATGGCGGCCAGAACGATCTGCAACAACGTCCCCCAGCCAAAGAACCACAGCTGCGCGACGATTCCCGGCAATGCAGCAAGTAACACCAACATCATGATGCGTGATGTCTGACGTTGGTTATGGGTATAAGGGGAGCTTGCTATTCTGAATACCATTTATTCCTCGTTTACAACCTGCTGCTGTGCGGCTTTTTTAGCCTGGGCGCGTGCGATAGCGGCCGCGACGGCGGCTTTACGCGGATCCACCGGTTCAGCGCTTTCAGTCACCGGCTGCTGCTCAAGCTTACGGGCTTTGGCGCGGGCGATTGCCGCTTCGACGGCGGCTTTGCGCGGATCCACCGGTTCAGCGGTTTCAGTCACCGCCTGCTGCTCAAGCTTACGGGCTTTGGCGCGGGCGATAGCCGCTTCGACTGCCGCTTTACGTGGGTCAACCGGTTCAGCGGTTTCAGTAACCGGCTGTTGCTCAAGTTTACGGGCCTTGGCGCGGGCGATAGCCGCTTCAACGGCGGCTTTACGCGGGTCGGTACCCGCGCTGCTGTCTTCAATTTTGTTTGAATTTTCCGCTCGGGCCGCACGAGCCTGTGCTTTACGCGCCTCGCGAGCGGCAATCACTGCGCTATTGTCAGGTTTTTCGCCAGCCTGAATAACAACCGGTTGCATTGCCTGAGCCTGTTTCTCTTTTACGCGAGCCAGCGCGGCGGCGATGGCATCATGATCTTTAGCCGCAGGCTGTACGGCAGCGCTTTTGTGGCGTTCAAGACGTGCGGCTTTTTCACGCTCAAGTCGCGCCTGTCGGGCTTCAAAACGTGCTTTGGCTTCTGCGGCGCGTTTTTCTTCCTGGCTAATAGCATAAATCTCGGCCTTTTCCTGGCGGAAATACTGCACCAGCGGAATGTTGCTCGGGCATACCCATGCGCAAGCGCCGCATTCGATACAGTCTGCAATATTGTGAGTTGTGGCTTTATCGTGCTGCTGCCCTTTACTGAACCAGTAGAGTTGCTGCGGCAGAAGATCGGCCGGGCAGGCATCGGCGCAGGCGCTACAGCGAATGCAACCTTTCTCCTCCGGCGTTTCACCCATTTCACTGGCAGAGGGGGCCAGAAGGCAGTTGGTTATCTTCACCACCGGTACATCCAGCCACGGCAGCGTAAACCCCATCAGCGGCCCGCCCATAATCACCATCTGGTCGGCGGAAGGGCAGAAACCCGCGTCGCTGAGCAGATGACGAACCGGCGTCCCTAATCGCGCCCAGACGTTGCCCGGACGGCTGACGGCTTCGCCTGTAAGCGTCACAACACGCTCGGTAATGGGTTCGCCGTCAATGACCGCGCGTTTGATTGCGTAGGCGGTCCCGACGTTTTGCATCAGCACGCCAATATCTGAGGAGCGTCCGCCATGGGGTACCTGTTTGCCGGTCAGAATTTGTGTTAACTGTTTGGCGCCGCCTGACGGGTACTTTGTCGGGATCACGCGTAAGCTGATATCGTGCGAATCGGCCAGCACCGCACGCAGCATGGAAATTGCCTGCGGTTTGTTATCTTCTATTCCCAGCAGGATCTCACGCGGCTGAAGAATGTGCGCGAGGATGCGGATACCTTCGACGACCTGCGCCGCGCAGTCCTGCATCAGGCGGTCATCTGCCGTAATGTACGGCTCACATTCGGCGGCGTTGATGATCAGGGTTTCAATTTTATCACCGCCGCCCTGTAGCTTAACGCCGGTTGGGAAACCTGCGCCGCCCAGGCCAGCGACGCCATACTGATGAATACGTGCAATAAGCTCTTCCCGGCTACGGGAGCGGTAATCGGCCCAGCCATCACGCTCAATCCAGCGGTCTTCGCCATCGGCATCAATGATGACGCTTAGCTCTGCTAATGCCGAAGGATGTGCGGTGGAGTGCGGCGCGATAGCCACAACAGTACCTGACGTTGGCGCATGTACCGGCAGCATTTTGCCGCGTCCGATGGTTAACGCCTGGCCACGCAGGACGGTGTCGCCCACGTTGACACACAGTTCACCTTCCGCGCCAATATGTTGTTTCAGGGGAATAACGAAGCGCGGCGCCAGCGGAACCTGCCGCAGCGGCGTACCGTTTGACTGGGTCTTCATTTCTGGTGGATGAATGCCGCCATCAAAATCCCAGATTTTGTTTTTTCTGAATGCAGAGAATAACTTAAACATGTTTTTCCACAGGAATGATGCGCACAGGGATAGTGTTTAAATCCCATTTCCAGCTATCGGGCGTCTCAGCCACCGGGCGTAATTCGATACATTGCGTTGGACATGGGTCAACGCACAGGTTGCAGCCGGTGCAGAGATCGCTCATCACTGTGTGCATGGCGCGGGTCGCACCCACAATGGCATCGACCGGACAGGCCTGAATGCACTTTGTGCAACCAATACAATTATTTTCATCAATGACTGCCAGCATTCGCACGGGCGTAACATCTTGTTCATCACCATCAATCGGCTGCGGGTCGACGTTCAACAGGGCAGCGATTTTTAACATCACCGCTTCACCACCGGGCGCGCAACGATTGATTTTTTCACCCTGCGAGCCGATCGCTTCAGCATAGGGATGACAGCCCGGATAGCCGCACTGCCCACACTGGCTTTGCGGGAGAATTTCATCAATTTTCTCCACGACCGGATCATCCTCAACGGCAAAACGTCGCGAGGCGTAACCCAAAATAGCGCCGAACGCCAGACCCAGCAGACTCACTGCGGCAACGGCAATCCAGATAGCATTCATTACAACTTCACCAAACCACTAAAGCCCATAAAGGCCAATGACATTAAACCGGCGGTAATCAGCGCAATCGCATTACCGCGAAACGGAGCAGGGACGTCTGCCACAGCGAGACGTTCGCGAATAGCGGCAAACAGTACCATTACCAGTGAGAAGCCGACGGCGGCGGAAAAGCCGTATAGCGCCGACTGTAAGAAGTTATGGCCGAGGTTAATATTCAGCAACGCTACCCCCAACACCGCACAGTTTGTGGTGATCAGCGGTAAGAAGATCCCCAACAGGCGGTATAGCGCAGGGCTGGTTTTACGGACCACCATCTCGGTAAATTGCACGACGACGGCGATGACCAGAATAAAAGCTAGCGTGCGCAGATAGATGAGATTGAGCGGAATAAGGATCCAGGTATCAATCAACCATGCGCAAATGGAGGCCAGCGTCATGACAAACGTCGTGGCAAGGCCCATACCCATTGCGGTTTCCAGTTTTTTGGAAACGCCCATAAACGGGCAGAGCCCCAGAAACTTAACCAGTACAAAGTTGTTGACCAGTACAGTTCCGACAAACAGCAGCAGGTAATCAGTCATTTTTCGGCCTGAAATAAAAAAGCCGCCTATTATCTGACAATCTACAACAGGCGACAACAGGTTAACTGTAGGGTTATTACGGGTTCACAAACGTCGACTTAACGCGCTGTGAGCGCTTGAAATAGGGCACCAGCAGTGCTGTTGCTAACAAAGGGAACAGCAGTTGGCGCACGGCAAAGGCGTCCGGGACGGGTGAAAACGCAAACGCTTTAATCGCCAGTAACACAGAGATCAGCAGCCATAAAATATAGTGCTTCGGCACGCAGGTTCTGCGTTTGAAAAACGCAATCGTCAGCCATAACGTGTAATACCACATGGCGATAGCCGTAATAAAAGAGACGCCCCATAACAACAAATTGGTCGTACTTTGCTCACCAAGCGTTTGGAAGGTTTGCGGTGTGGCCAGCGCAGTGACGTAAAGTAACAACGCCAGCGAAGCACTCAACAACGCAACTAACAGCCAGGCCAATGGCCCAAGTAGCCAGCCTCCGATACGTTGTGCCGGTGTGGTAGTCATCTCTTCTCCAGGTTTACGCGCGCGATCAAACATGCCATTCATTTTGGGGCAATTATTATAAAGCTTTTAACGTTGAGCGCTACTTTCTTCTTTATTGCACGTAATGCCAGACTGATTTAGGTACCTGACCGACGTCAAACAGACGACCGCCGGAGATGAGCTCCGCGCGACGGTGGTCTGCTGCACGGTACATATTGATAATGTCGTTATCGTCGGTGAGCGTGTAGTTAAGATGATCGAATAGTTTTTCCAGACTTTCGAGTGAACTAATTTTACGGAATTTTAATAAGTAATCCTGAACAGTCATAAAGAGCGATCCATATATAAAATAATACCAACGGAGTAGTAAATATTAAGAAATAAACAATGTGCACAGGTAAAAGCGGATTTGCGCGCAAATGTAAGAAGAGTATGCATACCTGTGAAAAAGCAGGCGCTATGTACGCCTGCGGCAAGGTTAGCGCGCTTCGCGATCGCAGGCAATACGCGCGGGAGCGGGATGCGGCATAATTCGCTTTTTTTGACAGAATTGGATCTTTTACAGCCGGACCCAGCAATGCGTGAAGGTGAATTGCTGGGCGAAAAGGCCGATGACGCTTATTTTTTCTGCACTGCTGCAATTGGTTCCGGTGGCTGGTAATTGTCAATATGATTGGCAATACCCAGCAGGATCACGGAGACCGCAAGAACAATCCAACCTGCTAACTCAATAAGACGATTCATTACTGATGACATTTGCTTTGATTTATCCATAAACACAGGCTGCAAATGTTACTAATCTCTCCATAATACAGCAAGAAGATTGGGAACGATTTCAGCCACTTTTTCGCGGCAAATTCAGCTTAAGAAGCATATGTTTGACTTAAGTTAATAAAAATCCTTTGTAGCGCAAAGGTTATTAAACTATTGAGACGTTGCAAGGTATGGTGTGAAATAGGTCGGTCTGAATTGAGAGGCAATAACATGAGTGACAACATCCGCGTTGGGCTAATCGGCTATGGTTACGCCAGTAAAACCTTCCATGCCCCCCTGATTGTGGGCACACCGGGCCTGGAACTGGCTGTGGTGTCCAGTAGTGATGAAGCAAAAGTGAAGGCCGACTGGCCTACAGTGACGGTTGTTGCTGAACCGAAGCACCTTTTTAACGATCCTAATATTGACCTGATTGTGATCCCTACGCCAAATGACACGCACTTCCCGTTAGCGAAGGCTGCACTGGAAGCGGGTAAACATGTGGTTGTTGATAAACCTTTCACCGTGACACTGTCACAAGCTCGTGAGCTGGATGCACTTGCGCGTAGTCTGGGACGCGTACTCTCTGTTTTCCATAACCGGCGCTGGGACAGTGATTTTCTGACCTTGAAAGCGTTATTGGCGGATGGTGTTTTGGGCGAAGTTGCCTATTTTGAATCCCACTTCGATCGTTTCCGCCCACAGGTTCGTGACCGTTGGCGTGAACAAGGCGGTCCGGGAAGCGGTATTTGGTATGATTTAGCGCCACATCTTTTGGATCAGGCGATTAATCTGTTTGGTTTGCCGGTCAGTATGACTGTGGATCTGGCGCAACTGCGTCCGGGGGCGCAATCGACAGATTACTTCCATGCCATTCTGACGTATCCGCAGCGTCGTGTGATTTTACATGGAACCATGCTGGCGGCCGCAGAATCGGCCCGCTATATCGTGCACGGCTCACGTGGGAGCTACGTCAAGTATGGTCTTGATCCACAGGAAGAACGTCTGAAAAATGGTGAGCGTCTGCCTCAGGAAGACTGGGGTTACGACATGCGCGATGGTGTATTGACGCGAGTTGAAGGCGATGAGCGGGTTGAAGAGACCTGGCTGACCGTGCCGGGCAATTACCCGGCGTACTATGCAGGCATCCGTGATGCGCTGAACGGTAACGGTGAAAACCCGGTCCCGGCGAGACAAGCTATCCAGATTATGGAGCTGATTGAGCTTGGTATTGAGTCCGCGAAACACCGCTCTACGCTATGCCTTGCCTGATAAGACACATGCCGGATGGCGATGCCCTGGCATCTTATCCGGCCCACAATGCAACGCCACGTAGGCCGGATAAGCGTTACGCTGCGGCGACTTTCTCGCGCAGCGTACGTTTCTCTTCGTTACTCAGGAATGCCATTTCCAGACCATTGATTTGTGCCTGGCGGATCTGTTCGCGAGTTAAACCTGCGGCAGGCGCGGCAATAGTGTACTCGTGAATAATATCGACACCCTGAACTGCCGGGTCGTCCGTATTCAGACTGGCCACAACGCCATGTTCAAGGAATGTTTTCAGCGGATGGGTCGCCAGCGCAGCGACGGTGCTGGTCTGAATGTTCGATGTCAGGCAGGATTCAATGCCGATACGATGCTCGGCGAGGTAATCCATCAACGCACGATCTTCGACCGCTTTAACACCATGACCAATGCGTTCAGCGCCCAATTCTTTAATGGCCTGCCAGATACTTTCTGGTCCCGCGGCTTCGCCGGCATGGACGGTGATATGCCAGCCTGCATCGCGTGCCTGGTTGAAGTGTGACAGGAACAAACTACCCGGGAAGCCCAGTTCGTCACCGGCCAAATCCAGCGCAGTAATATGATCACGGTGTGCTAACAGCGCATCAAGTTCCTGCAGGCAGGCGGCTTCGCCGAAGGTACGACTCATAATGCCAATTAAACGCGCTTCAACGCCAAAGGCTTTGCAGCCTTCGCGCACGCCTGCAATTACGGCTTCAACCACGCCTGCTACAGGGAGTTGGTGGGCCATTGCCATATAGCCTGGGGAAAAACGTAGTTCAACATAGTGCAGGCCGTTGCGTGCGGCATCTTCAATATTTTCAAACGCGACGCGGCGGCAGGCGTCCAGCGAGGCCAGAACCTTTACGCCCCAGTCCAGTTTGGATAAAAAGCTGACCAAATCAGGCTCGGTTGACGTCACTTGCACATGAGGAATCAACGTTTCCAGCGTCTGCGCCGGGAGGGTTAAATTAAACTGGCGACCCAGATCGAGGATCGTTTGGGCACGGATGTTACCATCAAGGTGGCGATGGACGTCGGTTAAGGGGAGAGAAGTATCAATCATGGTCGCACTCGTATTTTTAGGTAAAGTGCAGGGCATTATACAACAGAATCATAATTCTCTAAAAACTTTGAATAAAGTGCGCCAACACTTTGTAAAAGTGGAACATTGTGGACATATATTTCAGGTTTTCAATGAGTCAGGCGATCGGCGCGCTATCCTGGTCAATGGTAGCCTTCTCCGTCAGATACTTTGCCGCGAAAGACATAGTAGCTCCATGCTGTATACATCAGAATGACCGGAATAATAATAAGCGTGCCAACCAGCATAAACATCTGGCTTGCAGGGGGAGCCGCTGCATCCCACAAGGTAACATGCGGCGGAATAATATAGGGCCACAGGCTGATACCTAAGCCGCTAAATCCCAGAAAGATCAATCCCAGCGTCAGGATAAAAGGTCGTGCATGGCTGGTGTTGTCGCTGCTCAGACGCCAAATCCACAGACTGAGTATCGTCACCAGAATGGGGACCGGCACAAACCAGTAGAAATTAGGTAGCGTGAACCAGCGTTCTGCAATGTATTGCCAGTTAAGGGGTGTCCAGATGCTGACCACGGCAATAACCGCCAGCAGAGCGAGCAGAACATGGCGCGTTAATTTACGCATCCGTTCCTGAAGCGCGCCATCGCTTTTCATTATCAGCCAGGTGCTGCCGAGTAACAGATAGGCGGCAACCAGTCCGAGGCCGCAAAATACATTAAATGGGGTCAACCAATCCAATGCCGACCCGGCAAAGCGACGGTCTGCTATATCGAAACCGTTAATCACGGCGCCAACAACGATCCCCTGACTCACGGTCGCCAGCAACGATCCACCGGCAAATGCGTAATCCCAAAATAGCCGATGCGACGGCGTGGCTTTAAAGCGAAACTCAAACGCCACACCGCGAAAAATCAACCCAATTAGCATCATCGTGAGTGGAATTGCCAGTGCGTCAGCAATCACAGCATAAGCCAGAGGGAAGGCGCCAAAGAGACCGGCCCCACCGAGCACCAGCCAGGTTTCATTCCCGTCCCAGACGGGGGCCACACTGTTCACCATCACATCTCGTTCGCCGGGGGCATGTACAATGCTAAACAACATACCAATGCCCAAATCGAAACCATCCATTACGATGTACATCAGCGTGGCAAAGACAATGATAATAAACCAGATTACGGTGATATCGATGTCCATCAGATTTTCTCCTCTTCATCCGTTACCGGTTCTGCGGCGGAAAGCGGACGCGCAGGGGTGCCATCGGTTTGTGAGGTCAGTTCACTGACCGGCTGAGGACCTTTTTTAATCAGTCTGAATATGTAGTGGTAACCCACGCCAAAGACGGTGCTGTAAACGACGATAAATACCAGCAAACTGATGACCATTTGCGTTGTACTGTGCAACGAAACGGCATCACGGGTGCGCAAAAAGCCGTATACGACCCAGGGCTGGCGGCCAACCTCCGTGGTCACCCAACCGGCCAATAAGGCCAATAGTCCGGCCGGCCCCATCAAAAGTGCAAACCATTGGAATGGACGGGAATGGTACAGGCGCTTGCGCCAACGTAACCAGACACTGCAGATACCCAGGGCGATCATCAACACGCCCATGCCAACCATGATGCGAAACGACCAAAATACAATCGCGGAGTTGGGGCGATCTTCCTTGGGAAAATCCTTCAGCGCAGGAACCTGCTTGTCCAGACTATGGGTCAGAATCAGACTGCCCAGCGCAGGGATCGCCAGAGCGTATTTGGTGCGCTCTTCCTCCATGTCAGGCATGCCAAACAGCGTCAATGGCGTTGCCTCTCCGGGGGGGTTCTCCCAGTGCCCCTCAATGGCCGCTATTTTTGCAGGCTGATGCTCAAGGGTATTGAGGCCATGCATATCTCCAACAACCGCCTGAATAGGGGCGACAATCAGAGCCATCCACAGCGCCATCGAAAACATTTTACGAATGGCAGGAGTATCGTTACCCCGCAGTAAATGCCAGGCGGCAGATGCGCCAACGAACATCGCGCTACTCAGAAAAGCAGCAATCGACATATGCAATAAGCGATACGGAAAGGAAGGGGTAAATACGATAGCCAGCCAATCCTGGGGAATGACATGCCCATTTTCGAGGCTAAAACCTTGAGGTGTTTGCATCCAACTATTGGAAGCCAGGATCCAGAAGGTAGATAGCAACGTGCCCAGCGCCACCATACAGGTGGTGAAGAAATGCAGCGCTGGAGATACTTTGTTCCAGCCGAATAGCATTACGCCAAGGAAGCCCGCTTCGAGGAAAAAGGCGGTCAGGACTTCATAAAGCAGCAGTGGTCCGGTAATACTGCCGGCAAATTGCGAAAAGCCGCTCCAGTTGGTACCAAACTGATAAGCCATGACCAGGCCGGATACGACACCCATCCCAAAATTGACGGCGAAGATTTGCAGCCAGAAATTATAGAGCGAGCGCCAGAGATTGTTTCGCGTGCGCAGCCACATCCCCTCCAGCACCACCAGATAGCTGGCCAGTCCAATCGTAATCGCGGGAAAAAGAATATGGAAAGAGACAGTGAAGGCGAACTGAAAACGGGCTAAATAAAAAGCGTCAAGTTCAGGCACGGTACAGACCCCATCCGAGGAAGCTCTGCCTGAAGCAGAGCGTAATGAGATTATTTTTTGGCTACAACACCGTCAGCGTCAGAGCGTAAGAGAAATTGTTCTGTCGTTTGCGGAATATGTTTAACCAGCCAGTCGGCCATCTCACGTTCTTCAGCGAGAATCGTTTCGATAGCGGGGATAGAGGCGGTATCACCGACCTTTGTGGCAGCGGCCAAAAGCGATGTGTAGCAGGCTATTTCAAATTGCTCGAATACATAGCCGCTGATTGCGCCTTTTACAATTTCGTCAGAAGGAAACATGCCGCCAATCGACTGACCAAAAGCGGCCATTTTACTCATGGAGTCTTTTAATACAGAACGCGAGATATCGTTTCGATCGAGGATCTCTTCCAGCAGGGTAATTTGCCTTTTTGTTTCATTAATATGTTGCTCAATTCTGGCACGCAAATCAGGATAATTATCGATACGACTCGCCATCGATTCCAGCATTGACTCCGCTTGCTTTTCCATCGCGTGCGCATCGCGTAGCCAGTCATGGTAATGTTCTAAGTGATTCATCGTAATTTCCTCGAGTCAGTATGGTTATCGTTTTTCAGCGTCTTTATTAATGTTACCAACCGCCAGATCGGTTAATTTCAGATCGGTTTGTTTCTCTTCTTCAAGCGTTTCTGCGAGGAGTTTTACGGCTTTTTTATACCCCAGTTGTTCTGCCAGGGTTGCCAGTGTGCCGTAGCTGGCAATTTCATAATGTTCCACTTTCTGTGCGGCTGCGATTAATGCTGCATCGCGTACTTCATTTTTCTCGGTGCTTTCTATAACCTCATTAGCCTCTTCAATTAAGCCTTCCATCGCCACACATTTCATGCGTTTAATCTTAATTCCCGGTTCTTGCTCAACGATTTGGTCAATACGTTCAATTTGCCCCTGGGTTTCTTCCAGGTGGGCATTAAACGCTTTGCTGAGTTTTTCGCTTGAGGCGGCTCTGGCGAGTTTAGCCAGTCCGCGCGTTAACTGTTTTTCAGCGCTATAGGTATCTGAAAGTAGGTGAATAAATACGTCTTCAATGCTTTTCATATGCATATTAATATCCTTTAGAGGTTAAAAATAACTGCGAGCCCCATACAGACCCGCAGGACACTCTTTTAATTAAAAGATGAAAATAACGCTAACTATCAGGAGTTGTCAGACTTACGGCCACCGCCGTGGCTGCTTTGCCCACCTTTTTTACCTGCTTCAGATGCGCGTTGTGGATCGTTTTTGAAGTTACCACCGCTATGTTGACCGCCTTTACGGCCCGCTTCTGATGCTTTTTCTCGGTCTTCTGCGAAGTTACCGGAACCACCACGATGCTCTGCCATATATCACCTCATATATCGGTTATGTCAGTCAGATACAAAAAAATAATTTCGTATCCGTCGTTGTTCAAGGCTTAAAGTTAGCGGCTATTTGTATTAAGTCAAATTTAATGCTGATAGGTGAATCAGTCCGTATTGATAATTTTCAATGGATTGCGGAAAATACCGCTTCGCTTATTATGAATGATGTTTGATTAATAAATAATCGTAACCGTCTGAGAGTTAGAGGGAATAAAAATATGAGTGCTCAATCAGGGTTATTCTTGTAAATTTTCTTAAATTATAAATTATAAAACCGAAGCGTTCCGCTCAGACATAAAATAGCATTATTAAATGTCATGATATTCATTTTTGTCTACGCTCAACTTCTTTCCCCGGTGCAAGGGATAACGCGGGCTTTTCGACGATGCTGGATAAACAGGGTGGTAAAGCGTCAGGTAGAGAAGGCGCGCAATGAGGTTTTCATTGCGCAAACCTGTTTAACGTATTGTACGGATGGCGTTAATCAACCCCTGAACGCCTTTTTCAAGTTTTGAGCGCGGACATCCGGCATTCAGGCGCACAAAACCGCGTCCTTCTTCGCCGTAGGTGTATCCTGGCATGATGGCAACTTTCTGCTGGTGGATAAGCGCTTCCTGTAATGTGTGATCATCAATGTTAAGCGGACGCAGGTCAATCCACGCCAGATAGGTAGACTGTGGAACCTGCCAGCTCAGTTCGGGGAATGCGGCATTAAGCTCGCGGGCGACGTAATGCAGATTGCTGGCAAGATAATCCCGCAGCGCATCAAGCCAGCTTGCGCCCTGTTGATAGGCGGCAATATGTGCTGTCAGCGCCAGCACCGCAGGTGAGGAAAGACCATCGCGACCTTTTAATGCGCTGAGATAATCGTTACGGCTTTGAGTGTCTTCAATAATCGCGTAAGCCCCGGTCAGTGCCGGAATATTAAAACTTTTTGAGCCGGAAGTGAGCAGCGCCCAGCTGTCACGCGCGACGTTACTCCAGGGGATATGCGGGTGATCACCCCATACCATATCCATATGGATCTCATCGGAAATGACTTTTACACCATGGCGCTGACACAGTTCCGCCATGGTTTCCAGCTCATCACGCGTCCACACTTTGCCCGTCGGATTTTGTGGGCTACAGAGCAGAAGAATTTTGCTCTCTGGGCGAGACAGGGCATTCTCCAGTGCGGTCATGTCGCAGTACCAACCGTCAGTACGTTTTTCAAGTTCGACAGCGCGCACCACGCGCTGATTACCCTCAATAGCTTTGTAAAACGCGTCGTAAGCCGGGGTGTGAATAACCACCGCATCACCCGCGGAAGACCACTGGCGAATCAGCTCTGACACCATATAGATGACCGAGGGACCATATACCAGCGACTGAGGATCGATTTTTGTATTGTGACGCGTAAGAAACCAGTGCTGAATAGCCGCCAAAAATTCATCATTTTTCCAACGGCTGTAACCCAACACGCCATGGGACAGGCGCTGGGTAAGTGCCTCAAGAATGCAGGGGGCAGTTGCAAAATCCATGTCAGAGATGGTGAACGGCAGAAGATCCGCTGAGCCAAAACGGTCGGCAACATAATCCCACTGGGTACACCAGGTGCCGTGTCGGTCCACAACCTTAGAAAAATCAAACATATTGTTGTCCTTAAGCCTGTACGGTGTTCATCAGAACCGCGATTTCGTCTTTCACTGACTGGACCTGCGGACCAATAACAACCTGAAGGTTATGCTGATTGAGTTGTACTACGCCAATGGCACGATTGTCCTTCAGAGCTTGTACGTTAACAAGCGACATATCTTTCACTGACAAGCGCAGACGAGTAATGCAGTTATCCAGGCTAACAATGTTTTCCGCGCCGCCCAACGCCGCCAGAATAGCTGGCACGTTATAACCCGATTTACCTGGCGATCCAGCCATCACCTTTTCGATAGTGCTGGCCATTTCGACTTCGCGACCCGGTGTCTTCAGATTGAAGCGCGTGATGGCGAAGCGGAAGATGACGTAATACACCGCAAACCAGATAGCTGCGACGACAGGGACCAGATACCACTTGGTAGATAATCCATGCAGGATGCCGAATACCACGAAGTCGATCAGGTTACCGTCAGTGTTACCGATGGTAACGCCAAGCACCGCCATCACGGTGAAGCCGAGACCGGTAAGCAAAGCATGGATCACGTACAGAACCGGGGCCACGAACAGAAACAAGAACTCGAGAGGTTCGGTCGTACCACCAATTACACAGGCAATCAGACCGGAAATTAATAACCCTTTAATTTTATGACGATTCTCTGGACGTGCGCAGTGGTACATCGCTAACGCTGCACCCGGTAACCCGCCGAGGAACGCCGGCATTTTACCCTGGGACAGGAAGCGGGTTGCGCTTTCAGAGAAACCTTGCGTTGTCGGACAGCTCAATTGAGCCTGGAAAATAGTCAATGCACCGCTCACGCTATGACCACAGACTTCCTGCGTGCCGCCCGCTTCGGTAAAGCGGATCAATGCCACCAGAATATGATGCAGACCAAAAGGCAACAACAGACGTTCGCCGGTACCAAACAGCATAGGACCAAATTCACCTGCACTGTTGATGATGTGACCGAGTCCGGTAATGCCCATGGCGAAAACCGGCCAAATCAGGGGAATAACCAGACCGACCAGGCCCATCACCACCGAGGAGATGATGGGAACGAAGCGAGTGCCGCCGAAGAAGGCCAGGGCATCCGGCAGACGAATGTTATGGAAGCGTTCATGCAGCATCCAGACGATGATCCCAGCGATAACGGCGCCGAGGATCCCGGTGTCGATCGACTGGATCCCCAGAATATTTTGCACGTTGTTGGCTTTCAGGATCGCCGCATCAGTGGTGGGTAAGATGCCTTTGGCGGTTAACCAGAAGTTGACGGCAAGGTTCATTACCGCGTAACCAACAAAACCGGCAAACGCCGCCACGCCTTTATTCTCGCGCGCCAGGCCAAGAGGAATGGCAATACAAAACATCACCGGTAGGAAGCTAAACGCAAATGAGCCAACTTTGCTCATCCAGGTAAAGATGGCCTGTAGCACCGGATTTCCTAACACCGGGATTAACGTTAAGACATCGTGGCTGCTTAACGAACTGCCGATCCCTAACATGATCCCGCAAAATGAGAGCAGAGCCACGGGCAACATAAAAGTTTTGCCCAACTGCTGGAAAAATTCCCATAACGTTATTTTTGGTGTGGTTCTCGTCGTCATTAAACGACTCCTTGTTAAATCAGGCTGGCTAATGATGGCGAGAAGATAAAACGTTTTACCTAATTTTAGTGCGGTATAAATCACATTATCGAACGATAATAGAGGGTATAAATATAAGTGATTGATAAAACGTTTTATCGGTCACGTTATCAGGGAGTTTTCTGTTTTTATGGCTATAGCCAAAAAAATAACGATCCATGATGTTGCGCTGGCTGCGGGTGTTTCGGTCAGTACCGTCTCATTGGTACTCAGTGGCAAAGGACGTATTTCATCAGCAACCGGTGAGCGGGTAAATGCTGCCATTGAGCAACTGGGGTTTGTGCGTAATCGGCAAGCATCAGCCCTACGCGGTGGGCAGAGCGGAGTCGTGGGTTTGATTGTGCGCGATCTTTCTACGCCGTTTTACGCCGAGCTGACGGCGGGGCTGACGGAAGCATTAGAAGCCCAGGGGCGCATGGTCTTCTTACTGCATGGCGGCAAAGACGGCGAACAGCTGACGCAGCGCTTCACACTGTTACTTAATCAAGGGGTTGATGGCGTGGTGATCGCCGGGGCCGCAGGCAGCAGTGACGCGCTACAACAACTGGCCGCTGAGAAAGGGATCCCGGTGGTGTTTGCGTCACGCGCCAGCTATATGGATGACGTTGACACCGTCAGACCTGATAACATGCAGGCCGCGCAACTCCTGGTTGAACAACTGATACGCCATGGGCACCAGCGCATTGCCTGGCTGGGCGGGCAAAGCTCTTCATTAACCCGGGCAGAGCGCGTCGGCGGCTATTGCGCGACATTGTTAAAGTATGGTTTGCCGTTTCATAGCGACTGGGTGCTGGAGTGTTCATCCAGCCAAAAGCAGGCCGCGGAAGAGGTGACGGCGCTGTTACGCCGGAATCCCACAATCAGTGCGGTGGTGTGCTACAACGAAACCATTGCCGTAGGCGCCTGGTTTGGCCTGATGAGAGCAGGGCGACAGAGCGGTGAAACAGGCGTGGATCGCTACTTTGAACAGCAAATATCATTGGCCGGATTTGCTGATGTGGCGGAAAGCGCGCTGGATGACATTCCCATCATTTGGGCCTGTACGCCTGCCCGTGAAATGGGATACACCCTTGCGGAACGCATGCTACAACGCATTGGCCACGATGAAAGCCATTCGCGCAATCTGACGCTTGCCGCCCGACTGGTCGTCGCGAAATAAAAAAAGCCCGATAAGCAATGTTATCGGGCCTGTCGTAACGGATATTTACTGTTGCGGGGCTGCAGGAGCATCCGGCTCAGCAAAGGCAGGCATACCGAACATGCCAACAAACTCATCCAGCGACATTTTCTGTCCGTTAAGTGTTACCTGACCGTTCGCATATTGCAGGCTGGAACCGATAACGTTGTCCTGCAGCGTCGTAATACGGAACATCTGACCCATCGCCGCGAGGCCATTAACCTGCTGCTTCGCCAGACCCGCCGCTTCTTCCTGCTGATATCCTTCCAGTTTGGCAATCTGCGTCATGAATTCAGTCGCCATATCGACAGGGATCGTCAGCTTAGCATCCAGTGATTTGACGGAGCGATCCACTTCCTGGGCCAGCGTTTGCGGCTCTACGGTGTTTGCGGTCGGATCTTTTAGTAGTAGAGAAAAATTAAAGGCGGTTTCACCTTTCGCATTTTTCCAGCTCAGCGGCGCAATAGTGATAACCGGTTCGCCTTTCATCAGAATCGGCAGGGCATTAAAGAAGGCTTCGGTGACTTTCTGCTGATATAGCTCAGGGTTTTGCACCACATCGATTTGTGACATCAACGCCTTGGTTTGGGCGCTATACTGCTGACTGAACTGGTGCAGGGCTTCACCATCAATCTGGCCCACTTTCAGCGTCAGTTTGCCGCTACCCATATCCTGGCCCTGCAGTTTAAGGCTGTTCAGGGTGTAATCCAGTTGGCTGTTGACGGTTTTACCCTCGTTGATCAGATCGGATTTACCATCGATACCCATGCCTTCCAGAACCGCCAACTCTTTACCCTCAACTGCAATCGACAGTTTTTCGAGTGACAACTTCTGGTCGCCAATACGCTCACCAAAGCTGGCGATACTGCTGGAACCCTCAGTTTTCAGGTTATTGAAGGTAATTTGTACTTTCTGGTTGTACTCATTGACCGCATTAACCAGACCACTTTGCGCATCACCAGTTAGCGAAACCGCATTACCGTCTTTGTCAGCCGTAAACTGGAATTCCCCGCCGCTGAAGGCCACTTTTTCATCGCCATTCTCGTAGTTCAGTGGTTTGAGGGAGAGATCGGAACGGGTATCGCCGCTGTAACCGATACGGGAGTTAATGATGAATGGCGTTTCGCCTTTGGCAATGTCGAACAGTGGTTTGGTGACGTCGTTATTCACCAACGTTGTTTTCACCGAGGCCATTGCGGGAACCAGATTCAGCGATTTCAGCTGTGCGAGCGGGAAAGGACCGTGATCAACTGTTTCATTAAGGACGATGCTTTGCCCTGGCTTCAGCCAGGAATCTTGCTGCCCGGTGATGGGTTTAACCACCAGTTGCAGTTGGCTATTGAACACGCCGCGCTGATAGTTTTGATAACTCAGTTCAATGCCCGCCTCAGGGGAGTAGCGTTTCAACTGATTGTTTGCCTGTGTCACCATCTCGGCGAGATGCGTTTCGAGTTTTTTACCTGTGTACCAGGCACCGCCCGTCCAGACGATACCCAGTGCAACCACTACACCCGCAGCTACCAGCGATTTTTTCATTTTGATATCCATAAAATAAAACCAGGCGTTTGAAGACGCCTGGAGGAGTGACTTGTCTTTAACTCACTACAGCTTAGCAAGAGTTGTTAAAAATATCAGTATCTTGCTACAGCTTGTTATAAACCCGAGCTAAACGGCCCTTGCCGCTGACGTTTACCGGCGATTCATTCGCACTAATAAAGGCCGACTCACCCGGCTGCAGGACCAGACGCTGCTCACCTTTGCTCAACACGGCTTCACCCTCAATGCAGAACAGAATTGCGGCGCTTTGCTGGCCGATCTCTGCACCAGTGGCCGTTAACTCATGTAGGGAGAAGGCGAAATCGTCGACCGGAATAGGGAAGTCCAGTTCACCATCTGTTTTAACCGGTGTGGTCAGCAACTGGTTTGCAGGCTTAGCGACAAACTTAACGTTGGCGACCAGTTCCGGGATATCAATGTATTTTGGCGTTAGCCCGGCGCGCAGCACGTTGTCCGAATTCGCCATCACCTCCAGCGCCACACCTTGCAGGTAGGCGTGCGGGGTCTCGGCAAACAAGAACATGGCCTCGCCGGGATTGAGTTTAACCACGTTGAGCAGCAGTGGGGAAAAGAGTCCGCTGTCGTTAGGGTAGAAGTCGGCGATCAGGCGGATGGTTTGCCAGGGTTCACCCTGCTGACTGTTCAGCGCCGATTTCAGGATCGCCAGCGCGTGGGATTTCTCCTCATCCTGCATATTCAGCAAGCTGGCAAATAGATAGCTCAGACGCTCTGCGCTCGGTTCCTGCAGGAAATGCGCAATAGCCGGATGCGCAGCGGAAACGGGTTGTAATAACGCAACAATATCGGAGAACTCACGAAATGCGTTCATCGCCAGGAAAGGCGTTAAAGCAAAAACCAGTTCTGGTTTGTGGTTAGGATCTTTGTAGTTGCGCTCGGCGGCATCCATCGGGATCCCGGCGGCGTTTTCTTTGGCAAACCCGATTTCAGAATTGTGCTTGTTAGGATGAACCTGAATCGAAAGGGGTTGCGCAGCACAGAGCACTTTAAACAGGAAGGGCAGTTCACCAAAGCGTTCGGCAACGGCATCGCCTAATAGCGCGGATTTATCGCTTTCAATAACGTCGCGTAAAGCAACCGTCTGACCATCAGCGCTCTGAACCTGCGAACTGCTTTTTGGGTGCGCTCCCATCCAAAGTTCAGCCATCGGTTGCTGAGTTGGGTTGGCAATCCCATAAAGTTCCGTTAACGCAGTTTTACTTCCCCAGGCGTAGTTCTGCACTGAGTTGATGAGTTTTTGCATTCTCAAGCCCTGTTTGAATGTGGAATTTTCTCTGGCTATTAAACCAAGAAACCCTGAGGGAAGTAACCTGCACATGTAAAAAGTCGTACTTGTCTCAGTTTTTGTTAAAAAATTGTGTAGGATATGGTGACTCGCTTTTAATACCCTGAGTATTTCCGGTTGCAGAAAGCCTTGCCTTCTCCAACCCGACTTACGGCAGGGAAGCAGGGCAATGGAACATCTGCCCAGAGAATAACCAGACCTAGCAGTAAGTGAGAGCACAATGTCAAACAAACCCTTTCATTATCAGCATCCTTTCCCGCTTAAAAAGGATGATACCGAATACTATCTGCTGACCAGCGACTATGTCTCCGTTGCCGAATTCGAAGGGCAGGAGGTTATTAAAGTCGCGCCGCAAGCGCTAACCCTGCTGGCTCGTCAGGCTTTTCATGATGCGTCGTTTATGCTGCGTCCAGCGCATCAGCAACAGGTTGCCGATATCCTGCGTGACCCTGAGGCCAGTGAAAACGACAAATATGTGGCCCTGCAATTCCTGCGCAACTCCGACATCGCGGCGAAAGGTATTTTGCCGACCTGTCAGGATACCGGCACAGCGATAATCGTGGGTAAAAAAGGTCAGCGTGTCTGGACCGGCGGCGGTGATGAAGCGGCACTGGCGCGAGGGGTCTATAACACCTACATCGAAGACAACCTGCGCTATTCGCAAAACGCCGCGCTGGATATGTATAAAGAAGTGAACACCGGCACCAACCTGCCAGCGCAGATCGATTTGTATACCGTTGATGGCGATGAATACAAATTCTTATGTATTGCCAAAGGCGGTGGTTCGGCAAACAAAACCTATCTGTACCAGGAAACCAAAGCGCTGCTCACGCCGGGCAAATTAAAAAATTACCTGGTCGAGAAGATGCGTACGCTGGGAACAGCGGCTTGCCCGCCGTATCACATCGCGTTTGTGATTGGTGGAACGTCTGCGGAAGCCACGCTGAAAACTGTCAAGTTGGCTTCGGCGAAATACTACGACGAGCTGCCGACCGAAGGTAACGAGCATGGTCAGGCGTTCCGCGATGCGGAGCTGGAAAAAGAGCTGTTGATAGAAGCGCAGAATTTGGGGCTGGGTGCCCAGTTCGGCGGGAAGTACTTCGCTCATGATATCCGCGTGATCCGTCTGCCGCGTCACGGCGCGTCGTGTCCGGTTGGTATGGGGGTTTCTTGCTCAGCCGATCGAAATATCAAAGCTAAGATCAACCGTGAAGGCATCTGGATCGAAAAACTTGAGCATAATCCGGGTAAATACATACCAGAAGAGCTGCGTCAGGTAGGCGAAGGCGAAGCGGTGCGCGTTGACCTCAATCGGCCAATGAAAGAGATCCTGGCTCAGTTGTCGCAATATCCGGTGTCCACGCGTCTGTCGCTCAACGGAACCATTATTGTTGGTCGTGATATTGCGCATGCGAAACTGAAAGAACGTCTGGATAACGGCGAAAGTTTGCCGCAGTATGTTAAAGATCACCCGATCTATTACGCCGGCCCGGCAAAAACGCCCGAAGGTTATGCCTCAGGCTCGCTAGGCCCAACCACTGCCGGGCGTATGGACTCGTATGTTGACCAGCTTCAGGCCGCGGGTGGGAGTATGATCATGCTGGCGAAAGGCAACCGTAGCCAGCAGGTGACCGACGCCTGTCATAAGCACGGCGGCTTCTATTTAGGCAGTATTGGCGGCCCCGCAGCGGTGCTTGCCCAGGGCAGTATCAAGAGTCTGGAATGCGTGGAATATCCTGAACTGGGGATGGAAGCCATCTGGAAAATTGAAGTGGAAGATTTCCCGGCGTTTATCCTGGTGGATGACAAAGGTAATGATTTCTTCAAGCAAATTCAGACGTCGCAGTGCGCACGCTGCGTTAAGTAACGTCAGCTGCCCTTCGGGGCGGTTTTTTTTCCGCACGAACCACCAAACGACAGTTTAATCCTCGTTAATACTGATAAGACCAATGCAAGTGGGCAATGTCGAAACATAACCTAATCAATTCTTAATGTAAGGAGCAGGTAATGGTAACGGTACGCCGCGAGAATGATTCAATGGGCGCAATTGATGTTCCTGCCGATAAGCTTTGGGGGGCGCAAACCCAACGTTCGCTGGAGCATTTTCGTATCTCTACGGAGAAAATGCCGGTCTTGCTGATCCATGCGCTGGCGCTGACGAAACGGGCGGCTGCCAAGGTTAATTTAGATCTCGGGCTGCTGGCGGAAGATAAAGCCACCGCGATTATGCAGGCCGCAGATGAGGTATTGGCGGACAAACATCGGGATGAGTTTCCGTTGGCCATTTGGCAGACGGGGTCCGGCACGCAAAGCAATATGAATATGAATGAGGTGCTGGCAAACCGTGCCAGCGAATTGCTGGGCGGCGTACGGGGAATGGAGCGAAAAGTTCACCCCAACGATGATGTTAATAAAAGCCAAAGCTCGAATGATGTCTTTCCGACAGCGATGCATGTTGCCGCGCTGCTGGCGCTGCGCAAGTCACTGATCCCGCAATTAACGGTGTTGACCAAAACGCTCAGTGATAAATCCCACGCGTTTGCCGATATCGTCAAAATTGGCCGGACGCATCTGCAAGATGCGACCCCGCTTACGCTTGGGCAGGAAATTTCCGGCTGGGTGGCAATGCTCGAACATAACCTCAGACACATTGAAAACAGTTTACCCCATGTGGCGGAACTGGCGTTGGGGGGAACGGCGGTGGGAACCGGACTGAACACCCATCCTGAATATGCGCGTCGGGTCGCGGATGAGTTGAAGGTCATTACCTGCGCGCCGTTTGTTACTGCACCGAATAAATTTGAAGCACTGGCGACCTGCGATGCGTTGGTTCACGCCCACGGAGCGCTCAAGGGGCTGGCTGCGTCACTGATGAAAATCGCCAACGATGTGCGTTGGCTGGCATCCGGTCCGCGTTGTGGTATTGGTGAAATTTCAATTCCTGAAAACGAACCGGGTAGCTCCATTATGCCGGGTAAAGTCAATCCGACTCAGTGTGAGGCGCTGACCATGCTTTGTTGCCAGGTGATGGGCAATGATGTTGCCATTAATATGGGCGGGGCGTCAGGTAACTTTGAGCTTAACGTTTATCGACCGATGGTCATCCACAACTTCCTGCAATCAGTGCGTTTGCTGGCGGACGGGATGGAAAGCTTTAACGAGCATTGCGCGACGGGTATTGCACCCAATCGTGAGCGAATCGACCAGTTACTCAACGAGTCGCTGATGCTGGTTACCGCACTCAATACCCATATCGGTTACGACAAAGCCGCTGAGATAGCCAAAAAAGCGCATAAGGAAGGGCTGACGTTAAAAGCATCTGCCCTTGCGCTGGGATATTTAACCGAAGCGGAGTTCGACAGTTGGGTACGACCAGAACTGATGGTTGGCAGCATGCGACCAGGCAGTTAATCAGCAACGTACAGGTGCAGTCGGGGAATAATCAATCTCAACGGCTGCGCCTGAGGTTTAAAACGAT
Organism: Citrobacter sp. wls706; assembly: GCF_005281305.1. NCBI lineage: Bacteria > Pseudomonadati > Pseudomonadota > Gammaproteobacteria > Enterobacterales > Enterobacteriaceae > Citrobacter > Citrobacter sp. wls706. The sequence goes on from NZ_SZXG01000031.1 coordinate 446,576, forward strand.
GCTGAACATTGTCGGCATCGTAATTCAGTAACTCGCCGATATCGGGTACTGTCATGCCGTTGTCGTTGTTGATTAGCGCAATCAATGGCGTCGGGCAGGCGTATTGCACCTGTTTTTGTTCTCCTTTGTACCACACGCGAGCGATGGGCTGCACTTTTACCGGTCTTTTAATCTTCAGTTTTGCCTGCTGTGGCAGAGCTGCAATGTCCTGATATTCCCGCTCCAGCTTTGCCTGCCACTCTTCACGCGTCCAGGGATGTACGCTGCGCGGCGACGTCAGACTCTTTTCCAGTTGCTGTAGGACTTCATCGCGCATCAGGTTTTTAATGATGTGCTTGTTAGCCCAGCCAAAGCGCAGAGTGGCGGGTTCTTTCACCAGCGTGAGCGTACGATAGGCATTCAACGTAATCAGTCCTGGCAGGTGGCGATGCACCCATTCGAAACGTGCCGCCGGCGCCAGTCCAGATTCCACAGTGACAATGCGCTCAAACGTCGTTTTCAACTGGTTAATACGCTGTATTTGTTCTTCCAGAGCACACTGTGCCGCGTTATCCACCTGATAGCACAACACGCCAGGAAGACGGACGGCCGCTTTGCTGCTGCGGTTCTCAGATTGCTGCTGAATAAACAGATGGCGATAGTGACGCAGTGCCAGTGATTCAGCTTCTTTGCCTAAATGTTGTTTTACATCGATGCTCTGCAAAGGGGCATGTTCTGCCTCCTTGACGACTTCTGGTAACGAGAACACGCGCGCAATCAGCAGCGTCTGCTGCAACAAATTTTCGCTCAGAAGCGCCAGTTCCTGTTCCATCTGGCGGAAGGTGCTGTTCAGACGGTCAACGAGATCGTAACGGGCCATGTGTTTTACCATTTTAGTTACAACATACTTTTTTATAGCACAACATTTGCCGCCTGACCACCGAGCGGCATGGGTCAGGCAGAGGGAAATTCAGGAATGTTATGCCAGACGGGCCAACTGAAAGAAAAACGGGCGCCGCCCAGTTCACTTTCATCGCAGACGACCGTACCGCCCATAGCCAATGCGATCGAGTGGACGATAGCTAACCCAAGTCCGCAACCACCGGTCGCCCGGTCACGACTGGGATCGAGGCGTACGAATGGCTCAAAAACTTGTTCACGCGCCGCAGGTGCAATACCCGGACCGTCGTCTTCCACGATCAGTGTCGCCTGGTTGCCGTCCAGCTGCAGACTGGCTTGTACCGTCGACTGGCAATAGCGCAGGGCGTTATTCAGCAGATTATCCAGCACACGCTCCATCAGGCGCATGTCCAGCGCACCGTAGTCGCCACTCTGAAGATGGCGAAGGCGCACCGCATGGTCAGGATTGACGCTTTGCACATCCTCAAGATGGGTTGTCAGCCAAAGGGGCAGGTCGGGTACGCTGAGCTTCAATTCATTTTGGGGGCGATCCAGCCGGGCGTAGGTCAGTAATTCTTCGATCAACGCTTCTAACTGGCCGATATCACGATTCAGTGCCTGAGATTCTTGCTCGGTGAGATTCTCACTCATCTCCAGTCGGTAACGTAAGCGTACCAGTGGAGTCCGAAGCTCATGGGCAATACCATCGATAAGCTGTTTTTTACTGGCGATCAGCGCATTGATATTGTCCGCCATCTGGTTAAACGCCACACCAAGACGCTCAAAACTGGAACCGTTATCAAAATGGAGGCGTTCACCCAGATGTCCTTCACCAAAACGTTGTGCTGCAGCTTCCAGTCGGAGCATTTCCTGCCAGTGGGGGCGCATCCAGATAAGCACCGGGAAGGCCAGTGAAATGGCAATGAACGCCATCAGCGCGACGTCCAGCAAGCGCATTTGATGCAGAAAATAGAGATAGGGAACCGGGCCAACGGCCAGCACGTAATGGCTGCGCGGGATTCGTTGAATAAAAGTGTACTGATCGTCAAGTGCGACAATATCGCCTTCGCGCAGGCGCTGCATGGTTGGGGCGTCCAGCGTGTATTTATTCAGCGGTTCAACGCGCAGATCAAAAGAGAGGTTCAAATCCATCTCCTTTAGCGTCTTACCCCAGTCACGTGGTGGGATCTCGCGCAGCTCACTGCGCATCAGGTACAACGAGCTTTTCATTAAATCGTCGAGCGACTGCCTGCCCGCGCGTTCTGCGGTGAATTTATATACCAGGCCGACCAACAGGGTCATCACCAGAAAGCAGACAAACAGCAGGAGATAAAACTGTACAAACAGCTTCTTCATATAAAATCACCGAATACGCCATATAATGCGTACTGATACTCTCAAAATTGTTGTGATATAAAAATATGAATTTCAATCGTTGTTGTTATTTGCTACTCATTTTCGCAGCAACAGGCTGTATTTTCACCGCACATCCCTGGGTTATGTGGTTCATACTTGCCAATATACTAACGATGGCGCTATACGGCGTGGACAAAATGGCCGCGCGTAAGGCCTGGCGCAGGGTGCCTGAGTCTACATTGCTGATGTTTGGTGTTGTTGGCGGGTGGGGTGGTGCGATAGCGGGTCAACAAATTTTCCGCCATAAAACACAAAAGCAACCATTCAAAACCTATTTTATTATCAGTGTGATAGTCAGTCTCTCGCTGATGGGGGCGGTTTATCAGTTCTATCCATTTTCATCTTCCTGAATGAGGGGGAGAGTAAACGGCCCGATTATCTAAGGCAGGAGATATACTTTTTGCCTGAACGGCGTACGATTTCATCGGCATTGTCCGTAATATCCTTTCCCTCAAATGCGCCGTAGAGTTGTTTAAATTTCACCATACTCAGGCGGTAGGTGATGTCGCTGACCGTTGCGGCTGGCAGCGGCAGCATATTGGGGTAACTCCACATAAAAGAGACGGCGTGCGCCCCTGGTGTGACCTGAACGATGTCGCCGGAAAGCACCAGACCTTCATTTCGTGCCCAGTGCAGAACACAGCCGCCGGAAAAATGTCCCCCCAGTCGTATCACACTGACGTCTCGGGCCAGTTCAAGGGAGTCGCCTTGCCAAAATCTAATCCACGGGCTGTCGCGCATTACCCACTCGCTATCACTGGCATGGAGGTAAATCGGGGCATTAAATTCCGCAGCCCAGTCCTGCATAGTGGTGTAGTAGTGAGGGTGTGATATTGCAATAGCCTTAAGCCCGCCCAGAGACGTTACTAGCATTTTCGTGGCATCGTCGAGCGTAGCAATACAGTCCCACAAAATATTACCCTCGGGAGTGAGCAGAATAAACGCGCGCTGATTAATCGCAAAATCAGGAACGGTGCGGATGCTGAGAAGAGCGCTGTCGTGTTGTTGCCACTTATTTGCATGTGAAGCGCAAAGGGCGGCAAAATCGATCCATTTCTGTCCTGTTGTGGGGACATACTGGCGTTCATCATTACAGATAGCGCAATGTTGTGGATGAGAATCCGTTTTCTCATAGGATGTCCCACAGGCTTTGCATAAAACGATCATCGCGTCTTCCTCATTTAACAACCACAATCAGCATGGCACACAGAGACATAAGAATGTGCCCGTTAGTGCTCTGGTCTATAATCTTCCCCTGATTGCATCAATGCTGACTCTTGATTTCGAAATTAAAGTCGGTTTCTGCAGGAGGGGGACTGCGCGGCTATACCCCTGCGCATCGCGGAGTTAGCGATGGCGGAACTCGCACCAGGTGGTAATCAACTTTGATCTAAGACACTGGGTTGGTAATTCTTAAGAGTTATCATTAGCCTGATAAACGTTTTGTTAATTAATCAGTAAACGGCGGTGTGGTGTGTTGTTTAGCGCAAATTTGACTGGCTGGAAACAATGAACGCATTGTTTTCAATATTAAAAAAACGCCCAAATATTATTTCGTTGATGGTTTTACTCATCGGGGCAAACATTGTGGCGTGGCTGTGGGCTTTCACCGCGTTTAGCAACAACACGTCGTTACTGGCGCTGAGTCTAATCGCGTGGTGCTATGGTTTGCGCCATGCCGTGGATGCCGACCATATCGCCGCGATAGACAGTGCGACGCGTAAACTCATGCAACAGAAAAAACGCGCCCTGACGACGGGAGTCTGGTTTTCACTTGGTCACTCTACCATTGTGGTGCTGGCAAGCATTGGCATTGCGTTGACCACCAGCGTATTTAAGCAGCATATGGCATGGTTTCAGAATGTCGGCGGTCTTATCGGTACCACGGTCTCAGCCGCATTTCTGCTGATTCTGGCTGCCATTAATCTCATTATTTTCTGCCATGTCTGGAAGGCTTTTCGCCATCTTAAACGCACCGGTACTTACGCTGGCAACACGGAAGAGATTGCTGTTACAGGTCCATTGAACTGGATTTTTCGCTCAGCTTTCCGCCTGGTAGGTAAAGACTGGCATATGTATTTTGTCGGTTTTTTGTTTGGCCTGGGTTTTGATACCGCCACTGAAATTTCTCTTCTGGGTATTTCCGCTTCAAGCGCGTCCAGTGGCATGTCGGTCTGGTCAATATTAGTTTTCCCGGCGCTGTTTACCTGCGGTATGGCGCTGATTGATTGCCTCGACAGCATCCTGATGGTTGAGGCCTACGGATGGGCGTTTAATAAGCCGCAGCGCAAGCTTTATTACAATATGACAATCACCGGAACCTCGGTGATTGTTGCGCTATTCATCGGTGGACTGGAGGCGCTGGGACTGCTGTCTGATGCCTTTTCACTCCAGGGGGGATTGTGGGACACCGTCAGCAATTTGAACGACCACATGGGGAATGTCGGCTTCGTGATTATTGGCGTCTTCATCGGCTGCTGGATTATTTCCGCAGTGAATTATCGTTGGAAAAAATACGACGGACTGACGTTCAGTTGAGATACAAGCGAAAGCCGATTAATAGATTTCTGTGACGTTGTCACGTTTTTGGGGCCGTATAAGCGGGATACGGCCCGATGGGTTTACTTGTCAGATTCATCGTCCCAGGCGTGCGGTGCGAACAGGTAACCTTTGTTACGTACCGTTTTGATTCGATAGGGCTCTATGGCGTTATCGAGCAGTTTTTTACGTAACCGGGAAATCGCCACATCGACGCTGCGATCCATACCGTCATAGCTTACACCGCGCAGGTTCTTCAGCAACGCATCGCGGTCCATAATCTGCCCGGCATGGGTTGCCAGCTCCCACAATAATTCAAAATCGGCGGTGGAAAGAGAGACTTGCTTACCGCCGAGTAGCACGGAGCGGTTGGTTGGGTCGATAGTGAGTGTACCAAAGCGTAGCGTGGTATGCGGTGTGATGGTCGTTGCCTGAATACCTTTAGACTGGGCTGAATGTTCGCTCTGACGCAAATGCAGGCGTAGCCGTGCAAGCAGCACGGCCGGAGGCGTTGTTTTAAGGATGTAGTCGCAGGCACCCATTTCCAGCGCCAGGATATGGTTCATGTCGCTGTCCAGAGAGGTCAGCAGGACAATCGGACCCTGCCAGCGTCCACGTAAATCGCGGCAGATTGTCATCCCGTCTTTGCCCGGCAGCATGATATCTAATAACACCAGATCGGGTCGAACTTGCAGGATTTTCTCCTCAGCCAAATCACCACGAGGTTCAAGGATAACCTCAATGTCATGCCGGGCCAGATAGGCGGCAATCAGCGAGCCAACTTCGGGATCATCTTCAACAAATACGATGGTGTTCATATCATTCATTTTGAATATAAAACGCCAACATACACCGCCCTCGTTTTTCCTTCCATTAATCTTTTCTAAACAAGAACGCTTCCGTTATGCTAGGGGCTGATGTTATTGATGTGTTAAGGCAGGGTGATGGGACTCGTTATCAAAGCGGCGCTTGGTGCGCTGGTGGTCGTATTGATTGGTTTGCTCGCTAAAACAAAGAATTACTATATTGCTGGATTAATCCCGCTGTTCCCGACATTCGCGTTGATTGCCCATTATATCGTGGCCAGTGAACGTGGGATCGAGGCGTTGCGTACCACCATTGTATTCAGCATGTGGTCAATTATTCCCTATTTTGTCTACCTCGTTTCGCTGTGGTATTTCACTGGATTTATGCGCTTACCCGTCGCGCTCGGCGGGTCAGTGGTGTGCTGGAGCCTGAGCGCGTGGTTGCTGATTTTTTGTTGGATAAAACTGCATTAACGCAGATGACGCCCGCCATCAAGGGCAAAACTACGTCCTGTGACAAAGCAACTGGTTAATAGATAGTCAATTAAATCAATGACTTCTTTTTCACCGGGCGCCGTTTTCATCAATGATTTATTCAGAGCCTGCTGGCGATATTCAGCATCGTCACTCTCGTTGAACAGAATCAGCGAGGGGGCAATTGCATTCACTTTGACTTCTGGTGCCAGTTTGCGGGCGAATGAGCGAGTCATATTGTCCAGCGCCGCTTTACTGGCAGCATAAGCAATGTGCTTGTCGCTGCCACGCTCTACAACATAATCCGTAAAATGGATAATATCGCTGGCTGCATGTCCGTGACCGCGTAACAACTCTTCCAGGGCGTGGTTGAGTAAGTAGGGCGTATTGACATGAATTTGCATCATGGCCGACAGCACTTCGGTTAGCGGCGCGCCCGGCTTTTCTGCCACCCAGGCACTGGCATTATGCACAATGGCGCGCAAACCGTTCGTCTGTCTTTTAACCTCATCGGCAAAGGCTAACACGCCTTTATCGGTAGAAAAGTCAGCCTGGATACACAACGCGCCAGCTTCGCATAAGCCATCAATGGCCGGGTAATGTGTCCGGTAGCTGACAATAACTGGCTGTTTTTGATTGAGAAAATGCCATGCGACGGCGAGGCCGATGCGACGACCTCCTCCAGTGATAAGAATCGGCAAAGGGGGCTTTTTACCCATCGTAATCTCCAGGTTTCGCAAACGATGGGGATAGCGTTACCCCACCAACATCCAGGTCGCCGGAACTGCAGCAATAAGCAGCAGGCCGATCAGCGCCATCTCCTGACGTTTTAATACATTTTCGTGCGCGTGTGTTTTACGGGCATAAAGGAAAACCAGTAGTCCTGGCGCGTACAGCACCACAGACAGCAGCAGGTGCATCGGACCTGACGCATACAATAACCATATGCCATAAATGCTCGCACCGACACCAACTGCTTTATGCAACGGACGGGTAGCTATTTTCAGCAAAAATGCGCCGACCAGCAAATAGGGCACCAGAATCATCTCTGAGGCAATGGTCAGTAACGTATTGTAGTCGGAACCTGTGAGCCAGATCAGCACCAGACAGATTTGGACGCAGATATTGGTCAGCCACAACGACGCGGATGGCGCACCCTGCGCATTCTGACGCGCGAAAATCCGTGGGAACGCTTTGTGGGTAGAGGCGAGGAACGGTACTTCCGCCGCCATAATCGTCCAGCTTAAATAGGCTCCGCAAACGGAGACAATCAGGCCCGCGGCGATAATAATTTCGCCCCATGGTCCCATCATTTTAACCATCAGACCGGCCATTGATGGGTTGCGGATTTCTGCCAGTTCGGGACGCGCAACAACACCCAGCGACAGCAGGGTGACCAACAGATAAACGCCCAGCGCGGCAAGCACCGCCAGCAGCGTGGCGCGTCCGACATCGCGTTTGTTTCGTGCGCGGGCGGAAACCACCACTGCGCCTTCCACACCGATGAATACCCACAGGGTAATGAGCATAGTGTTTTTGACCTGCTCCCAGACGGGGACGCCTAACGCGACGCCGGTAAAATCCAGACTGAAGGTATCGAGTTTAAATAGCATGAACGCCAGCACGATAAACAGGCCAAGCGGCAGCAATTTGGCCAGGGTCGCAACCAGATTAATGCTGGCTGCGGTTTGCACCCCACGCAGCACCAGAAAATGGACTATCCACAGCAGCGTTGATGCGCCAACGATAGCCTGCCAGGTATTACCATCGCCAAAAAGGCGTAATTCCGGCGTGTCGGTAAAGAAGCTGAGCGCAGAGAAGACGATAACCAGATACGAAACGTTAGCGATAACGGCGCACAGCCAGTATCCCCATGCAGAGCAGAAGCCAATCAGTTCCCCGAAACCTTCGCGCGCGTAGGTAAAAATTCCACCGTCCAGATCAGGTCGGATACGCGTCAGGATCAGCATGGCAAAGGCGAGCAGCAGAATACCCGCACCGGTAATCGCCCAACCAATCAGTAATGCAGCCGGGCTGGCAACCGCCGCCATATTTTGTGGCAGGCTGAAAACACCAGCGCCGAGCATTGAGCTTAGAACCAGCGCGGTCAGTGCGCTCAGACCCAATTTCTTTTCCATTTGTATCCAGTTACTAAAACGAGAGTGAGAGAATAATTATTTTGGCAAACCGCATAAAAATGGTGAAAGCCACTAAGGCGCGGGATTTTACGGAGAGAAGAGAACGCATGCAATGGGGATAGAGAGATTTGTGACTAATAGTGTGAAAAGTTGTCTTAATATTCGTGTTTTTGTTCGGACTGAGGATTTAACGAGGGAAAATTATCAGGCCTACAGGAGCTGTAGACCTGATAGAGCATAGGATATTACTTATACAGGTCAGCGCTAATGGTCATGTTGTTACCACGTTCTGACCACTGGCGAGTAATGTGATAATACTTCGCGCCTTTCTTCGCTGCGCGCTTGGCAACCTGATAAGAGACTTCGGTCATATTACCGTAGTTACCGGTGAACTTGATGCTGTCGAACGGAACCATCATGGCAGCAGTCGCTTTGTTCAGCTCTTCAACTTTCGTTCCATCCGGCAGCGTGACGGTGTAACGTCCACCTTTGGTGGATTGCGTTTCGAAGAAGCGACCAACTTCAGCACTCGGAGATGCGGTAGTCGCAACGCCCGGGATCTCAACTTTCTTCGCAGCTTCACCGCCGGCAGCTAACGCGGCGCGACCGGCATCAGAATCAGCCGGAATTGCATCAGGGCTTTGTACTACGCGTTTTTTCGCATCCGCTTTATAGATGAATGCGGTAATACGCTGGTTACCACCCTGGTTGGCATCGACCTGGCGAACGATATAGAAGGAGTAAGCCCCTTTCTCTTTTGCCGCTTTGGTGATGGCATCATTCACTTCAGGCTGGCTGCGGTAGAAGCCCTGTACCGTAACGGTATCGTAAGGTTCTATCAGAACGGCCTGATCTTTAGGTAACTCCATCACACCGTTAATGATACGGTTTTTGGATGCTTCCGCTTTTTCAGCGTCGGCTTTATAGATGTCGGCTACAACGCGCCAGTTACCGCCACTGCCAAAATCTGAGGTATCAACAACATAAAAAGAGGCTGCACCGTCTTTATCTGCACGACGTGATACGGCATTCACCGCGTCGCCGATCGCATTAAAACGACCGGTAACCACAATGCGGTCATAGGGTTTCAGGGCAGCAGCTTGCTCCGGCGTCAATTCTGTCGCTGCATTTACAGAAAAAGCAGTCGCAGAAATAAGTGCGGACGCCAGGAGAGTGTTCTTAAGCTTCATAAAAATAATCCTTCGCCTTGCGCAAACCAGGTACTGGTATTGTTATTGACTAGAAACGTCGCTGATTATTGCATTTAAATTGTGTCAGTGTCTGCGTCATTTTTCACTCATCGTGCCACAGGGTGTAACAGTGTCGATAACATTTTGTGATATGTCCAAAAATTCGGCGTTTGGAGGCTGAAACTGATAAAACAGTTGAATTTCATAAGTTAATTTAATGTTAATCAAATGTTCTCTGGTGGCGCTTAATCATGTTTTGCCGCTTCGCTTGAGCGAATTATCAGCCATTGCGGGCTATTTAAAGGGCATTATCCCTGTCTGCGGGCGAATTCATCCCTGTTTTGCGAATTTCATAATAAATACTGTTTTTTGGCGCTAGATCACAGGCTCCATTTTCAGTAGGTTATACAGAGTTTGTTACTGTTTTATTTTATTGAGGTAACACTGACCTCTTTCGAGAGTGCGCGCATGCCTCGTGCGAACATTGATAAACCATCATCATAAATACAGATGGAAGGGAACATTATGCGAATTGGCATACCAAAAGAACGGTTAACCAATGAAACCCGTGTCGCAGCTACGCCGAAAACGGTTGAGCAGCTGCTGAAGCTGGGTTTTAGCGTCGCGGTTGAAAGCGACGCAGGTCAACTGGCGAGTTTTGACGATAACGCGTTTGTGCAGGCAGGCGCAGAAATTGTGGACGGGAATGCTGTCTGGCAGTCAGAGATTATTCTGAAGGTCAATGCGCCGGAAGAGGCGGAAATTCCGTTGCTGAATCCGGGCACGACGCTGGTGAGTTTTCTTTGGCCCGCGCAAAACCCGGAGCTGCTGCAAAAGCTTGCAGAGCGCAATGTTACGGTGATGGCGATGGACTCCGTGCCGCGTATTTCGCGTGCGCAGTCGCTTGATGCCTTAAGCTCGATGGCGAATATTGCCGGCTATCGCGCCATTGTTGAAGCCGCACATGAATTTGGCCGTTTCTTTACCGGACAGATCACCGCCGCGGGCAAGGTTCCACCTGCCAAGGTCATGGTGATTGGTGCTGGTGTGGCGGGGCTGGCAGCGATCGGGGCGGCAAACAGCCTGGGCGCTATCGTCCGCGCGTTTGATACCCGTCCGGAAGTGAAAGAACAAGTTCAGAGTATGGGCGCTGAATTTCTCGAACTGGACTTTAAAGAAGAGGCGGGCAGCGGCGACGGCTACGCTAAGGTGATGTCCGAAGCATTCATCAAAGCCGAGATGGCGCTTTTCGCCGCTCAGGCGAAAGATGTCGACATTATCGTTACAACGGCATTGATTCCGGGCAAACCAGCGCCGAAACTGATCACCCGCGAAATGGTTGATTCGATGAAAGCGGGGAGTGTAATTGTCGATCTCGCCGCGCAAAATGGCGGTAACTGCGAATATACCGTGCCAAACCAGGTGACTACCACTGCGAACGGTGTGAAGGTTATCGGTTATACCGATTTGCCTGGTCGTCTGCCGACGCAGTCTTCCCAGTTGTACGGTACCAACCTCGTCAACCTGCTCAAACTGTTGTGCAAAGAGAAAGACGGCAACATTACCGTTGATTTTGACGACGTGGTGGTGCGTGGCGTGACGGTGGTTCGCGAGGGTGAAATCACCTGGCCTGCGCCACCGATTCAGGTTTCAGCTCAGCCGCAGGCTGCGCCAAAAGTGGCTCCTGCGCCGAAAGAAGAGAAAAAACCTGTTTCACCATGGCGTAAATATGCGCTGATGGCGCTGGTAGTCATTTTGTTTGGCTGGCTTGCCGACGTCGCCCCGAAAGAGTTCCTCGGTCACTTTACGGTGTTCGCGCTTTCCTGCGTGGTGGGTTACTACGTGGTCTGGAATGTGTCGCACGCGTTGCATACTCCGCTGATGTCCGTGACCAACGCCATCTCCGGGATCATTGTTGTCGGTGCGTTGTTACAAATTGGCCAGGGTGGCTGGGTGAGTTTCCTGAGCTTTATCGCGGTGCTTATTGCCAGCATTAATATTTTCGGTGGCTTCACCGTGACTCAGCGCATGCTGAAAATGTTCCGGAAAAACTAAGGGGTAACATATGTCTGGAGGATTAGTTACAGCTGCATACATTGTTGCCGCGATCCTGTTTATTTTCAGCCTGGCGGGACTTTCCAAACACGAAACCTCGCAGCAGGGTAACAACTACGGTATCGCCGGGATGGCGATTGCGCTGATTGCGACGATTTTTGGCCCGGATACCGGCAATGTTGCCTGGATCCTGGTGGCGATGATCATCGGCGGCGCGATTGGTATCCGCCTGGCGAAAAAAGTCGAGATGACCGAGATGCCGGAGTTGGTGGCGATTCTACACAGCTTCGTTGGTCTGGCGGCGGTACTGGTGGGCTTTAACAGCTACCTGTATCACGATACGGGCCTGGAACCGATTCTGGTGAACATTCACCTGACGGAAGTGTTCCTCGGTATCTTCATCGGTGCGGTGACCTTTACCGGTTCCGTGGTGGCCTTTGGCAAACTGCGCGGCAAGATCTCCTCTAAACCGCTAATGCTGCCAAATCGTCACAAGATGAATCTCGCGGCGCTGGTCGTTTCCTTCTTGCTGTTGGTGGTGTTTGTTCGTACTGAAAGCGTTGGCCTGCAGGTTCTGGCGCTGCTGGTGATGACCATCATCGCGCTGGCCTTTGGCTGGCATCTGGTGGCGTCCATCGGTGGGGCAGACATGCCGGTAGTCGTTTCAATGCTCAACTCCTATTCAGGTTGGGCGGCGGCAGCGGCAGGCTTTATGCTCAGCAACGATCTGCTGATCGTTACCGGTGCGCTGGTAGGTTCGAGCGGTGCGATCCTGTCTTACATTATGTGTAAGGCAATGAACCGTTCGTTCATCAGCGTTATTGCGGGCGGCTTCGGTTCTGATGGCTCATCTACGGGTTCTGATGAAGAAGTGGGTGAACACCGGGAGATTAATGCAGAAGACACAGCAGAAATGCTGAAGAACTCGCACTCCGTGATCATCACTCCGGGCTACGGTATGGCGGTGGCTCAGGCGCAATATCCGGTGGCGGAAATCACTGAGAAGTTGCGTGCCCGTGGCATCAAAGTGCGTTTCGGGATCCACCCGGTAGCAGGGCGTTTGCCGGGTCATATGAACGTGCTGCTGGCGGAAGCCAAAGTGCCATATGACATCGTGCTGGAAATGGATGAAATCAATGATGATTTCGCCGACACCGACACCGTACTGGTTATTGGCGCCAACGATACGGTAAACCCGGCGGCGCAGGATGACCCACGCAGCCCGATCGCCGGTATGCCAGTGCTGGAAGTGTGGAAAGCGCAGAACGTTATCGTGTTTAAACGTTCAATGAACACCGGCTATGCTGGCGTACAAAACCCGCTGTTCTTTAAAGAAAACACCCATATGCTGTTTGGCGATGCCAAGGCCAGCGTGGATGCGATTCTGAAGGCGCTGTAATCGCTAGTTAAAAGTAAGACGGCCTCTGCGGAGGCCGTTTTTTTAAACGTCCAGCTTCCGCTGGGTGATCCATTCCACTCGAGCCGGATCTCGATGCGAGAAAAACGCGCTGCTTCCGCTGTCCATGGCGGCAATTTGCGTCATTTCTTCCGGGGTTAAGCTAAAATCCAGCACCTGAATATTTTCGGTCATACGCGTTTTACGCACGGTTTTCGCCAGTGAAATAATTCCGCGCTGATAAATCCAGCGCAGCACGATCTGACCAATGCTTTTGCCGTATTTTTCCCCAATAGCCGCTAAAACCGGGTTCTGAAACAGGTCATTACGTCCCTCGGCGAGCGGTGCCCAGGCTTGTGGTTGAATGTTTCTGCTCTGCATCCAGGCAACCGCATGTGGCTGTTGATGGAATGGGTTTACCTCAATCTGGTTTACGGCAGGAATCACGCGATTGAAGGCCATTAAATCAGCCAGTCGATCCGGATGAAAATTACTCACGCCAATCGCACGGATTTTTCCTTCCTCATATAACTCCTCCATAGCGCGCCAGGCACCATGTACATCTCCATAGGGCTGATGGATTAAATAAAGATCAATATAATCAAGCTGAAGGCGTTGCAGGGACCGAGTAAATTGCGCTTTTGCGCCGGAATAGCTTGCATCTTGTAACCACAACTTGGTGGTCACGAAAAGCTCATTACGTGGCACACTGCTTTGCTTGAGTGCGTTCCCTACTTGAGTTTCATTCAGATATGAGGCAGCGGTATCAATCAGGCGATAACCTGAATCAATGGCATCCCGTACGGCTTGCTCGCATTCGGCGGCATCGGTCATTTGATAAACGCCAAAACCAAGCAAGGGCATCTCAACACCGTTATTTAGTACTTTTGTATTCATGGGATTCTCCTGAGCATTCATCTTTGTATTGACCGCAGATTAGCAATTTTCTGTTGGTACTATTAGTCTGTGAATCCCGCATGGACCTATGAGTTAAATTCATTTCTGGATAGCAAATACTGGCGTTGAATCACAATATCTGCCGCTAACGTTGCCATTATTCATGATTATGGTTCATAAACTTATGCCGTTTTAGCCCTCTAATCACCGCAATACGTCGCATATATACTGCGGTCTGTTTCTTCAACATGACAGAGCGCTATGCGTAAAAATGAACAGGCATCGCCGGTGGCTACAGCAAGCCACACCGGCCTTAGTTTTATTCTGATCCTCAGTGGCCTGATGGCCTTTACCTCACTTTCTACCGATATTTATCTTCCGGCAATGCCGACAATGGCCACGGATTTACATGGCAATGTAGAACTTACGATCACCGGATTTTTGGTAGGTTTTACTATCGCACAGCTGATTTGGGGACCGATCAGCGATCATCTGGGCAGGCGTAAACCGCTGTTTATTGGCATGGTGCTTTTTATCATCGGGTCTGCAGGATGTGCGTTGTCTACAAGCATCACGCAGATTGTTTTCTGGCGGGTATTTCAGGCCCTTGGCGCCTGTACTGGGCCTATGTTGGCCCGGGCAATGATCCGCGATCTCTTTGCGCGTACCCGTGCGGCGCAAATGCTCTCGACGCTGGTGCTGATAATGGCGATTGCGCCGATAGCTGGGCCATTGATTGGCGGGCAAATTATTCGCCTGAGCACCTGGCACGCAGTTTTTTGGCTGCTGGTGCTGATTGGCGCGCTAATGTGTGTCTCTTTATGTTGGCTACCAGAAACACTACCTGAAGCAAAACGGGTGAAAGCTTCTCTGACGGGCGCATTTCGTAATTACCGTTCCCTGTTATCTAATGGGCGTTTTATGCGCTACACCCTGAGCCTGACGTTTTATTACGTCGGCGCGTATGCGTTTATTACCGGATCGCCATTTGTTTATATTAGCTATTACCATGTTGATCCTCAGCATTATGGCTGGCTGTTTGCGCTAAATATTGTCGGCGTCATGGCGATGAGCGTGTTAAACCGTAGGCTGGTGCAACGGCATCCCCTGGAGCAACTGTTGAAATATGCGACGATGCTGGCGGCGCTGGCTGCGGTTGCGCTTGCCCTGTTGGTTAAGCTGGAGTCCGGGGGAATTGTGGCCATTATCATTACCATATTCCTGTTGTTCTCAATGAACGGCATTATTGCGGCCACCTCAACGGCCGCAGCGCTGGATGCGGTACCGAACATCGCTGGTTCAGCCTCCGCGCTGATTGGCGCATTACAGTACGGTAGCGGGATCATCTCATCATTACTGCTGGCCGCTTTCAGTGACGGCACGCCATGGACCATGGCGTGGATAATTGCGTTATTTACGTTGTTGAGTGCCACCCTGGCGCTACGTGCTAAACGATAAACGAAAGCCCCGCGCAGGCGGGGCGACAATTTACGCTTTGTTGAGATCGCTAAGCAGAACGGCAATGCTTTGCCCGCCGTTGGTTTGCTCAAGCGCAATTTTAACGATGATGGTCAGCGGGACAGAAAGCAGCATCCCCACAGGACCCAGCAACCAGCCCCAGAAGATCAACGACAGAAACACCACCAGCGTGGACAGCCCAAGCCCACGTCCCATAATCCGCGGTTCGAGGATATTCCCAAACACCAGGTTAATGACCAGATAACCCGCCAGCACCACCAGGGCGTCGTAAAGACCGCTAAATGCCAGCACCTGAGCAATAGGGGGGGATGGCTGCCAGTACGGAACCGATATTAGGAATATAGTTAAGGGCAAAGGCCAGCAATCCCCAGACAAAGGCAAAGCGCACGTCGAGGGCGGCGAGCATGCCCCAGGCGACCAGACCGGTCACAATGCTGATTGCCGTTTTTAGTACCAGATAGTGGGATACGCTGTCGATGGCGCGTTGAATTGCCGCCATTCCCTCAATGGGCCGACTCATCATTTGTTTTAGTTTATTGGGCAGTTGCGGGACTTCCAACAGCATAAAAACCACCGTCAGCAGCAGTAAAAATATCGATGACATGGCATTAGACAGCTGCGTCAGTAAATTAGTGACCAGCGTCATAGCCGCGTTCGGATCAATGTATTTGACGAGCTCATCTACCGAAACGCCGATCCCTGCGCGCTGTAGCCACGGCTCGAGATTTTTCAGCGGGATAACCAGTGAAGAACGGTATTGCGGTAGCGTCCGCGCAAGCTCATTTAAGGATGTACCTAAGTAGGCTAATAGCAGCACCATTAGCATCACAATAATGACGATCAGCAATGACACTGCGAATACGCGCGGTATGCGAAGTTTCACCATGCGTTGCACCACAGGGTTCAGCACAACGGCAATAAATAATGCCAGAATAAAGGGCACAATGATATCTGCGGCAAAGCGGATGCCGCTCAGTATGATAACCAGCATGCCCAGCATAATGACTATTTTTAACCCGTTAAGCGTGATGATCGGTTTCGCCATGTGTATTCCTGCGTTTTTAATTTTTGAATCTGAATAATAATGTGATTTGCCTCGAGCCGTTATAACAAAAATCAAACGGGGCTGGTAAAGAAGTGAAAAGGCTTTGAGTTCGTAATGAACCTATGATACAAATCATCTGTGTTTAACTACCGAGGACAATTATCATCCGCGATGATGAGAAGCAACACTGCGGATAATTGTAATATTATGGACAATATGTTCAGGATGTTTTTGCTTTTACCTACACTTCTTCGTACCTCTTCCACTTTCCTGCTTGCGGGTGAGCAACACTGGCGCAACGCGCTTTAGTCCTTTCTTCTGCCTGAGCTGGCGCTGTGCGCTGAGCTAACTGATTTTATTTTTTGGTTTACTGCATGCAGTAGGCCCAAAGGACTATATTCTCAAGCAGGAGAAGCATCATGTTTTACTGGATATTATTAGGTCTGGCCATCGCGGCTGAAATTACCGGTACGCTGTCAATGAAATGGGCGAGCGTGGGCCATGGTAATGCGGGCTTTATTTTAATGCTGGTAATGATCGCCTTATCGTATATTTTTCTCAGTTTTGCCGTTAAAAAAATTGCCCTCGGCGTAGCTTATGCCTTATGGGAAGGTATCGGTATTTTATTTATTACGCTGTTTAGCGTGCTGCTATTTGACGAAACCTTGTCCACGATGAAGGTGGCTGGTCTGGTCTCGCTGGTGGTAGGTATTGTGCTGATTAAATCCGGTACACGAAAACCTGCAAAAGCGGGCAGAGAGGTGACCCATGCAGCAGTTTGAATGGGTACACGGCGCGTGGCTTGGCATGGCCATCGTTCTGGAAATCGTGGCTAACGTCTTTTTGAAGTTTTCTGATGGTTTTCGCCGCAAGGCTTATGGCGTGCTGTCGCTGGCTGCAGTTTTAGCGGCTTTTAGTGCGCTGTCGCAGGCGGTAAAAGGCATCGATCTCTCCGTCGCCTATGCCTTATGGGGCGGATTCGGGATTGCCGCGACGTTAGCCGCAGGCTGGGTGCTGTTTGGTCAGCGTCTGAACAATAAAGGCTGGATCGGCGTGGCATTGCTGTTGGCCGGAATGATCATGATAAAACTAGCCTGATAAAAGTGCTGCCCGTAATGCGGGCAGCATGTGTTATCCCTTGGCGAGCGCTTCCAGTTTGTCGCGAAATCCGGTCACGGAAATCGCGCGGTTATCTGCCCGCCAGCGATCTTTCGCCGCCGGAGCGGAGCTTTGTACGCCAATCAATTGCCAGCCGGAATCCGTCTTCAGCATCAATGGCGACCCACTGTCGCCCGGGAGCGTATCGCACTGATGTGACAAAACGGTATTTTGCGCCCAGCCGGTTACTACGCAATCCTGATGTGTGTACAAATCGTCAAGATGATCTTCCGGATAGCCCGACTGTGTGACTTGACGATCCGCGGTTTTCAGCGCCGCGGTTAACGCCGCTTTATCACCTTCAAATAATGGCAGCGGTGTGATTCCGGAAGGTGGATAACGCAACACCACCAGACCAAAATCCCATGGGGCGGCGGAGGGGGGCACAATCCAGCCATCACCATCGGCTTTTAAACGTTTGCCGAGGGAAGGATCTACCCGGCCTTCAATTCCGTGGATTTCATAACGCCAGATACCCTTTTTCGACACGAAGCGTAACGCCACGGCCTTATCAGGTTTACCTTTTGGCGGCGTAAGTAAGCAGTGTCCGGCAGTCAGAGCCAGATGGGGTGAAATGAGCGTAGCGGTACACAGATTACCGCTGGCGGTTTCCAGTTGTCCGATAGCGTCCCATGGTGATTGCGTTGGGTCAGTCACCTTAATGCGATCGTCATGTCCAAAAAACAGCGTTTTTATGTTTTCTGCTTCAGCGCTGGACGTTGCTGGCTGTTCCGCATGCGCAACGACAGGAGTTAAAAAAATTGAACCCAGTAACACAGCAATGGTTTTATGCATATCACACTCTGGTGGGGAATTATGATTTTTAACAGCAAACCCTCAGTTAATACTATAGACGGGACGGCGGGAAAGTGGGAGTAAAATCAGATAACTACACTCAGGAAAGATAAAAATGCATGGCGATGAGGGCACAAATAATCAGGGCCGTAAGAATGAACTCAAAGCGGTAATGTGACACCATTTTACCCTCCGAAAGGCGGCGCCAAATCTGGATGATTTAGCGCCGTATGCTACGGCGTGGGGGGCGCCATAGTGACTACAGGTGTGTTATGCAGCAGGCTGAGCGGCTGGTTTCGCGGAGTCGTGTTTTACGGTTTTTTTGGTGTGTTTTTTAGCGGCCTGAGCTTTTTGTTCTGCAGCAGGTTTGGTTGCTGCTTTTTTGGTGTGCTTTTTCGCCGCCTGAGCTTTCTGTGCTGGCGCTTTTTGTTCTACAGCCGGTTTAGTTGCTGCTTTTTTGGTGTGTTTTTTAACAGCCTGAGCTTTCTGTTCTGGCGCTTTCTGCGTCGCAGTTTTGTGCTGTTTTTTATGATGCGTGGTTTTCGCCGGGGCCGCTTTCGTCGTTGCAGCAGTTGGCGCGGTGGTAGCAGTTGTTTCAGCAGCAAATGCAGCAGAAGACAGACCCATAGCAGCGGCAACAACCAGAGCTAATACTTTTTTCATTCTCATACCCTCGATTTGGTTTTTCATTCAACCCCACTGCGGGGCCGTTGAAATAACTATATCGCTGTAATTACTGGGCTTCCGTGAGTCATTGGTATCGGCGTGTAACGATATGTACAATGACTCACGGTAGGAGATTACAAATAACGGGCTTCCAGGTGAGCGCGGAAATAGCGGCTGCTGAGCGGCTCTCCGGTGGCCTGGGTAATGAGTTGTTCCGTGGTAAAACGACTGCCATGCTGCCAGATATTCTGGCGTAGCCATTCAAAGAGGGCGCTAAACTCTCCTTGCGCAATGTGCTGGTTCAGATCGGGCAATGCGCGGTGAGCTGCGCTGAACAATTGCGCCGCATACACAGCGCCTAAAGTGTAAGACGGGAAGTAGCCAAAGCCGCCGTCGGTCCAGTGAATATCCTGCATACAGCCATTGCGATAATCCCCCACCGTTGACAGTCCAAGCCAGGCCTGCATCTTCTCATTCCACAATGCCGGAATGTCATCCACTTCAATGTCGCCGTTAATTAATGCTCGCTCGATTTCATAACGCAGGATCACGTGAGCCGGATAGCTCACCTCGTCGGCGTCAACGCGGATAAAACCGGGTTTTACCTGCTGGTTCCAGGCGATAAAATTGCTCTCTTCAAACGCAGCCTGATCGCCAAAATGACGCGTCACCGCCGGAATGAGTCGCGTCAGGAATGCTTTACTGCGCCCCAATTGCATCTCAAAGAACAGACTTTGCGACTCATGAATGGCTGTTGAGCGTGCCAGAGCGATAGGTTGTCCTGACCAGTTACGCGGCAGGTTTTGCTCATAGCGGGCATGACCGGTTTCATGAATCACGCCAAACAGCGCGCTGAGGAGTTCATTTTCGTCATAGCGGGTAGTAATGCGCACATCTTCCGGTACGCCGCCACAGAAGGGGTGTGCGCTGATATCCAGTCGGCCAGCCGTAAAGTCGAATCCTAACTGCGCCATCGTTTCCAGACCCAGCTCTCGCTGGACAGCCTTCGGGAAGGGGCCAACCGGGGCGATAAGCGTTTGCTGAGACTGTTTTGCCACTGCCCTGGTGAGTAGATCGGGCAGCCAGCTTTTCACGTCCGCAAACAGGACATCCAGTTGGGCGCTGGTCATTCCTGGTTCAAAGATGTCCAGTAGCGCGTCATAAGGTGAACAGCCTTTAGCGTCTGCACGCAGTCGGGCTTCTTCGCGGCTGTACTTCACGACTTCTTTCAGGTTCTCGGAGAATCCTTCCCAATCGTTCGCGGGTCTCTGGCTGCGCCAGGCATGCTCACAGCGACTGCCCGCCAGCGACTTTGCTTCTACCAGTGATTCAGGCAGCAGGGATGCCTGGTGATGCAGTCGCGACATTTCGCGCAAATTCGCTTGCTCAACATCGTTAAGATCTTCCTGTTTTGCTGCGGCGATCCACGTGGCTACCTTCGGGTCGGTTAACAGCTGATGTTCAAGCACGCTTAGTTCAGCCAACGCTTCGCCGCGAGCTTTACTGCCGCCCGGCGGCATCATGGTGAACATGTCCCAACTGGCGATAGCCGAAAGGTGAGAGAAGCGAGAGAGGCGCTGGAACGTGCGGGTGAGTTGATGGTAATTATCATTGTTACTCATTTTTTGTTCTCGTTCTGTTTTGGTGTGGGTAAGAAGTTTACCGTGATTCATTCACTTTTCATAAACACACCTTTGTATTCGCTTTTGCGTAACAACTTTTTATAGCGAAATACCAGCAGCACAATAAAACAGGAGGCGTAGATAATAGGGGACGGTGACAACACTTTGACCGACCATAGGTAATGAACCGGGAGTAAAATGGCAGTCAGGTAGACGTAATTGTGCAACGTTTGCCAGCGTTTGCCCATTTTACGCTGTGCGGCCTGCGTGGAGGTCAGCGTCAGCAGGAGTAAGATAACCCAACCCGTCATGCCCAGCGTGAGCCATGGCCGTAAAACCAGCTCTCGCCCCAATAATCCCAAATTTTGTATACCCAGCTCCAATAGCGCATAGCTGGTCAGATGCAGTGTGGCCCAGGCAAAACACCATAATCCTAACAACCGTCGGGTACGAAACAGCAAAGGCTGCTTTGCATAGCGTGCGAGCGGCGATACCAGCAGGGTAGCAAGCAAGAATTTTAGCGCAGTAATGCCGGTAAAATGCTGAATGTCTTTCCCGGGATCGGCGCCCAACGCACCCTGTTGCACTGCCCAGAAGAGCCATAGCAGGGGTAAAAAACCGGCGAGATGCAGTAGCACTTTCAGGCCGGTTATCTGCTTTGCCGTTAATCTCACTTAAAAGTTCTCCCGTAGATCCATACCCCGATATAAAGAAGCCACCTCCCTGGCGTAACCGTTAAAAAGCAACGTCGGCTGGCGTTGTACATCGAGAATCCCACCGGAACCGATAAAACGTTCTGTCGCCTGAGACCACCGAGGATGATCGACATGCGGATTAACATTGGCGTAAAAACCGTATTCGTTCGGCGCTGACATATTCCAGGTCGTCGGCGGGCGCTCACGTGTCAGCTTGATACTGACAATCGATTTAATACCCTTGAAGCCATATTTCCAGGGGACCGTCAGGCGTATCGGCGCCCCGTTTTGCGGCGGCAACGCTTTGCCATACACGCCCACGGTCAGAAGGGTAAGAGGGTGCATGGCCTCATCCAAACGCAAACCTTCAACATAGGGGTATTTCAAGCCGCCACCAATGAAGCGATCTTTCTGACCGGGCATTTCATCGGGGGCGTAACGTGTTTCAAACGCGACATACCTGGCGTCGCTGGTGGGTTCAACCTGCGCCAATAATTTATGTAAGGGAAAGCCAATCCACGGCACAACCATCGACCACGCTTCAACGCAACGCATCCGGTAAATACGTTCTTCTAACGGAAAACGTGTGGTCAGCGCATCATGATCCAACGTTAAGGATTTGTTCACCTCACCGCTGATGGTTAATGTCCAGGGATCGGTTTTCAGGCTACCGGCATTGGCGGCAGGATCGGCCTTATCCAGACCAAATTCATAGAAATTGTTATAGCCCGTTACCTTGTCTTCCGGCGTCAGGGGTAGTGAGCTTTGCCAGGCATCCGGTTTTATGAACTCGAGCGGTTTCCCCGCCGGTGCAGGCGCTCGATCGTTGCCCTTAAACCAATTCAGTAGATTCGCCTGTGTCGGGGAGGAGAGAGAAGCGACTGCAGCGCCTATCCCAAGCGCTTTGAGGATCTGTCGTCTTTGCATAAAAAAAACTGATTCGGCGGTAACATCAGCTTCCCGAAGTGGACGTTTTTTCTGCATAACTGTTCCTTTTTATTTTCATGTTAAGGAAAACAAAGCGACGTTTCCCTGTTGATGCCTGACTTTCTATAACGACATCCTGTATCCAGGCGTATCCCAGGATCCTCACGAAAAGTTAAAAATTTTGTGATAACTTCCGCCCCTTGCCTGAGGTAAGCTTTCACAACGATGAGAAGGAGAGGACACTGATGGCCGGCGCAAAAAAGATATTTTTGGTGGAAGATGACAGCGATATTGCCTCACTTTTGCAGCTTAGCCTGAAGGATGAGGGATACGAAATTATCCATGAGGCGGATGGAACGCGCGCGCTTGAACAACTGGAAAAACATGTCTGGGATGCGGTTATCCTCGATTTAATGCTGCCGGGTATCGATGGTCTGGAAATATGTCGTCGCATTCGTCAAATGAGTTTCTATTTACCCGTCATCATTATTAGCGCCCGTACCAGTGAAACTCATCGCGTTCTGGGGCTGGAGATGGGAGCCGATGATTATTTAGCCAAACCTTTCTCCATACTGGAACTGATGGCCCGTGTGAAGGCGTTGTTTCGCCGTCAGGAGGCGATGAGCCAGAATCTGCGTGTGGAAGCGGGGCTCATTAACATCCATGGTTTGGAGATTGATCCCTTAGCCCGTGAAGTCCGCCAGCATGGCAAATCAATCGATTTGACGCCCCGTGAGTTCGATCTGCTCTATTTTTTCGCTCGTCATCCTGGCGAGGTTTTTTCGCGTCAGGCGCTGTTAGATCATGTGTGGGGCTACCAGCACGAAGGGTATGAGCATACGGTGAACAGCCATATTAATCGTCTGCGGACCAAGATTGAAAAAGATGCTGCTGAGCCGGAAATTATTCTTACCGTTTGGGGACGAGGCTATAAGCTTACAGCGAATAACGCGGAGCATCAGTCATGATTTATCGACTGTCTTTAAGCCAGCGTCTGACCCTGGTATTTACCGCGATTATGTTGATTTGCGCGGTAGCCGTCAGCGTTGTCCAGCTGCGTAATAGTCAAAAATATGGCGATGCCATGGTGCAAAGGCTGTCGCTGGAACTGGCGAGCAAGATTGTCAAAAGTGAGGCTCTGATTGATACCCGCGGGCAGATCAATCGACAGACGTTAAAAGGACTGTTTAATCACCTTATGACGCTCAATCCAAGCGTTGAACTGTATCTGGTTTCACCTGCAGGTGACATACTCGCCGATGCCGCACCGCCCGGGCATATTCAGCGCCAGAAAATTACCGTGCAGCCGATCCAGGGTTTTCTAAATTCGGATGCTTTGCCAGTGTATGGCGATGATCCGCGCAGCGATCAGCAGAAGGTCTTTAGTGCGGCGCCAGTGATGCTTAACGGCCAACTACATGGTTATCTGTACATTGTTCTCCAGGGCGAAAATCTGCATATGCTGGCAAATACCGCCTGGCAGAAAACGCTCTTGAACACGGTGGCAGGAACGTTAATTCTGGTTTTATTAGCCGGCGGAATTGCGGGCTTGTTGGTGTGGCGATGGGTGACGCATCCGGTAAAAAGGTTGACCGCGCAGGTGGTCAAAATGGAGCAGGACAGTATTAGCGTCATTAAGCAGTTGGCGCAGAAAAAGCCCGTACCGTCACCGGGTAATGAAATTGCGTTGTTGAACAATGCGTTTATTGAACTGGCACAGCAAATTGCGCAGCAGTGGGATTTGTTAGCTGACAGCGATCGCCAGCGCAGAGAGTTTATTGCCAATATATCTCATGATTTACGCACGCCGCTCACCTCGCTGCTGGGGTATCTGGAAATGTTGTCGCTGAAAGCCGACACGATAACGCCAGAGGAAAACAGGCATTATCTTAGTATCGCGTTGCGCCAGGGGCATAAGGTTCGCCATCTGTCACAACAACTGTTTGAGCTGGCGAGGCTGGAGCACGGAGGCATAAAACCTCAGCGCGAACGTTTTGCTTTTGGCGAGTTGATCCAGGATGTGGCGCAGAAGTTTGATCTACCTGTTGCCACACGCCATTTACAGTTACACCTTGACGTGATGGGGCCGTTACCACTGGTAAATGCCGATTTATCGATGATGGAAAGGGTGGTGACGAATTTGCTGGATAATGCTATCCGCCATACGCCTGACGGGGGGGATGTATGGCTAAAAATCTGGCGTGATGAAGACCGACTGGTAGCAGAAGTGCAGGACAGCGGCCCAGGCGTGGAAATGGGGGTACGCGAAGTGTTATTTCAGCGCCCAACCGCGTTAACTCCCCGTGAGCAGCGCGGCGGTCTGGGATTGCTGATTGTGCGAAGAATGCTTGAACTGCATGGCGGCGATATCAATCTGGTTAATTCAACGGCAGGCGCGTGCTTCCGCTTTTGGCTGCCGCTGACGGATTCGCCATACATAGGGTAAATGTTGGTAGGTTGTCAGTGATAATGAGAATTTTTATCATATATCGATAATTCATCATCTTATACTCGACAAGTGCAAGGAGATTGTATGTCACAGGATGTCGACAACCAATATATCGCCCGGACCAAAGCCGTTGCTGGCTGTTTTTCTATGTTTTTGCTGATGTTTGGCCTCACGTTTACCCCGTTGTTTTTTCCCGCAAGCCAGGAGCTGCTCGCCAAAGGATTACTCTTCCCGCTGTTGTTTATGCTGGAATTTATCGTATTGGTTCCGCTGTATTATTTCTTCTTCAGAAAAAGAGAGGGGCTGGGCAAAGGGATCTTCAATGCCCGCTGGTTTGGCATTTTATTTGCGGCCCTGCTTTTTATTCAGCTTATCTTGCCGTGGTTGATAGGTCTCAGACAAACCGAAGCGTGGGTAACCAGCCAGATATCTTTAAACAACTACGCGCTGTGGTTATCCACTCTGACCCTGATATTTTTTGCGCCAGTTTATGAAGAAATTGTTTTCAGGGGCTGTTTATTCAACGCATTCCAGTATTGGTTCAATAATAAAACCTGGCTGTCGTCAGTCGTGGTATCGATCATTTTTGCCGTGATGCATACCCAGTATGTGGATCTGCGCACGCTGCTGATGCTGTTTCTTGTGTCGCAGGTTTTAATCCTTGCCAGATTGAAAAGCAACGGACTGCTGATGCCGATGACGCTGCATATCGTGATGAACGGGACGGTTATTGTCCTGCAAATGGCAGCGTCTTCATAAGTGATGATGCCCGAAGCCGGGCATCCTTGATTAAACGTGCAGACGATGGTGCAAACGCGCACCGACCAGCAACGCCAGCACCAGCATTAGGGCGATAAATCCGCCCACGCCGTTCCAGCCGTAGCTATGCCAGAACACACCGCCCAGCGTACCGGCAATACTGGAGCCCAGGTAATAGCTGAACAGATACAGGGAAGAGGCCTGGCCTTTAGCGCGTTTTGCTCGTGGTCCAATCCAACTACTTGCCACAGAGTGCGCGGCAAAGAACCCGGCAGAAAAGAGCAGCATCCCGGCGAAGATCAGCCATAGTGAGGTAAACAGGGTCATCAATAGCCCAAAAAGCATCACGCCGGTTGAAACGATCATCACCGGGCCGCGACCATAGCGGGTAGTCATGGAGCCTGCTTTCGGTGAACTCCAGGTCCCGGTCAGATATGCCACGGATAACAGGCCGACAACAGCCTGACTGAGTTCCCACGGAGAGAGCATCAGGCGATAGCCGATGTAATTAAACAGTGTGACAAACGACCCCATCAGCAAAAAACCTTCCGCAAACAGTAGCGGTAACCCTCTGTCGCGCCAGTGCAAACGGAAATTGATGAACAATGATTTAGGTCGCAGCGACGTGGGCCTGAAATGACGGGACTCTGGCAAAATTTTCCAGAACATCAGCGCGGAGGCGAGGGCAAAACAGCCGATCGCCGCCAGCGCGATACGCCAGTTGAAAAAGTCGGTGAATACGCCGCTGATCAAGCGACCACTCATACCGCCAATTGAGTTGCCACTGATATACAAACCCATTGAGAAAGCCACAAAGCTGGGATGAATTTCCTCACTCAGATAGGTCATCCCCACCGCCGCCACGCCGCTCAGCGACAGACCGATCAGCGCGCGCATGATTAAAATCCCGTGCCAGCTGGTCATCATTGTTGAGAGCAGTGTACAGCAGGAGGCGAGTAGCAGTGCCGTAACCATTACCGGCTTACGACCTATCGCATCGGAAAGTGGGCCAGTAAACAGTAAACCGATGGCCAGCATTGCCGTAGAGATGGAAAGCGAAATACTGCTGCTGGCAGGGGAAACCCCAAACTCGTGCGAGAGCACCGGCAGTATGGGCTGCACGCAATAGAGCAGGGCAAATGTCGCCAGCCCGGCAGAAAACAGCGCCAGCGTAACGCGCATAAAAGGGGATGTACCGCGTTTGATAAAACCATCCGGCAGGGTAACGCTCTCGTCAATATCGCTTGCCGGCGCGGTATCGACCGTTGTTGTACGACTCACTTGGAATCCTTGCTTAATATTTTGCTACTACAGGACCAGCCTTAAGAGTATGAAAATCCCAATATTCTGTCTAATATATTAATAATCTCAAATAATATTTTAAAAATATGAATATCGAACTTCGTCATTTACGCTACTTCGTGGCGGTTGCGGAAGAGTTGCATTTTGGTCGGGCGGCAGCGCGGCTGAATATTTCGCAACCACCGTTAAGCCAGCAGATCCAAATCCTGGAACAGCAGATTGGCGCCCGGTTATTGGCGCGAACTAACCGCAGCGTTGCCCTCACAGCCGCCGGAAAACAGTTTCTGGCGGACAGTCGGCAGATCCTTGGCCTGGTTAATGAAGCCGCCGCCCGGGCAGAGCGTTTGCATCTCGGAGAAGCGGGGGAGTTGCGTCTCGGCTTTACGTCATCAGCGCCGTTTATCAAAGCGGTATCAGACACGCTCTCCCTGTTTCGCCAGCGCTATCCTGTGGTGCATATGCAAACCCGCGAGATGAATACGCGCGAGCAAATTGCTCCACTTAACGAAGGCACTCTTGATCTGGGGCTTATGCGTAACACGCAACTCCCGGAAACGCTGGCGCGAGAGGTTATTCTGCATGAACCGCTGATGGCGATGATCCCACGAGCGCATCCGTTGGCGCAAAAGCCCGTAGTGACGCTGGCTGAGCTGGCTAATGAGCCATTTGTCTTTTTTGACCCTCATGTGGGAACAGGGTTGTATGACGACATTTTGGGCCTGATGCGTCGCTATAACCTCAAACCGACGATAACTCAGGAGGTTGGCGAGGCGATGACCATCATTGGATTAGTGGCCGCGGGATTGGGCGTTTCGATCCTGCCCGCTTCCTTTAAACGGGTGCAATTGTATGAAATGTGCTGGATCCCGATAGCGGAAGAAGATGCCGTCTCCGAAATGTGGTTAGTCTGGCCTAAGCATCATGAGCAAAGTCATGCCGCGCAACGTTTTCGTGAACAACTGCTGGCGGCGGTGCAGGCGATTAATTTAGTTTAAATATGGGTGAAAATGTGCAGTAAATCACAAGGCTAAGTAAAAAGTTGACGGAAGCCATTGAAGTGCTTCACCATAGCCCGCAGATTATTTCGGAGCGCGAAAATAAAGGGAGTAAGTGGTGGTTGCTGATAGTCAGCCTGGGCATATCGATCAAATTAAGCAGACCAATGCGGGCGCGGTCTATCGCCTGATTGATCAGCTGGGACCGGTATCGCGTATTGATCTCTCTCGCCTGGCACAATTGGCGCCTGCCAGTATTACCAAAATTGTCCGCGAAATGCTTGAAGCCCACCTGGTACAAGAGCTGGAAATCAAGGAAGCAGGGAGTCGTGGGCGTCCGGCCGTGGGGCTGGTTGTCGAAACCGAAGCCTGGCATTATCTATCCATTCGCATCAGTCGCGGCGAGATTTTTCTGGCGCTGCGCGATCTGAGCAGCAAGTTGGTGGTTGAGGATTGCCTGGAAATGGCGCTGGTCAGTGAAACACCTCTGCTGCAACGTGTCATTACCCAGGTCGATCAGTTTTTCATCCGCCACCAGCAAAAGCTGGAACGCCTGACCTCCATCGCCATCACGCTACCTGGCATAATCGATACCGAAAACGGCATCGTTCATAGCATGCCGTTTTACGATGACGTCAAAGAGATGCCGCTGGGCGAAGCGCTCGAAAACCATACCGGTGTGCCGGTCTATATTCAGCATGATATCAGCGCCTGGACCATGGCGGAGGCGCTTTTTGGCGCGTCGCGTGGCGCACGCGATGTCATTCAGGTCGTCATTGATCATAACGTTGGCGCAGGGGTGATAACCGACGGTCATTTACTGCATGCCGGTAGCAGTAGCCTGGTGGAAATTGGTCATACGCAGGTCGATCCCTACGGTAAACGTTGCTATTGCGGTAATCATGGTTGTCTGGAAACCATCGCCAGCGTCGACAGCGTACTGGAACTGGCGCAGGTGCGGCTGAAGCAGTCAATGAGCTCTTCACTGCATGGACAACCGTTAACAGTGGATGCGCTGTGTTTGGCAGCCATGCAGGGTGATTTATTGGCGAAGGATATCATTAGCGGTGTCGGGACCCACGTCGGACGCATCCTTGCTATTATGGTGAATTTGTTCAACCCGCAAAAGATATTGATTGGTTCTCCGCTCAGTAAAGCGGCGGATATTTTGTTTCCCACCATTGCTGACAGCATTCGTCAGCAGGCGCTCCCGGCCTACAGTCGGCATATTGTCGTCGAAAGTACGCAGTTTACTAATCAGGGGACGATGGCAGGGGCCGCGCTCGTTAAGGACGCGATGTATAACGGTTCTTTGTTGATACGTCTATTACAGGGTTAACATTTTTTAACTGTTGTACGAAAAATTGCGCTATCTCAAGCTGATTCCGGTCGTCATACCTTAGACTTTCTCCACTGTTTTATTTTCCTGACTTATATTTTCAAAGCATAACGGTGGAGTTAGTGATGCTGAAGCGTTTCTTTATTACAGGTACAGACACTTCTGTTGGGAAGACCGTGGTTTCCCGCGCATTACTACAAGCGTTGGCGTCAGGGGGTAAAAGTGTCGCGGGCTACAAACCGGTAGCCAAAGGAAGCAAAGAGACGCCCGAAGGCTTGCGCAACAAAGATGCGCTGGTGCTGCAAAGTGTGTCATCCATCGAACTGCCTTATGAGGCGGTCAACCCGATTGCGCTGAGCGAGGACGAAAGTAGCGTAGCGCATAGTGGTCCGGTCAATTACACCTTGCTTTCCAACGGTCTCGCAAGCCTGAGTGAAAAAGTTGATCACGTTGTCGTGGAAGGCACCGGCGGCTGGCGGAGTCTGATGAATGATCTGCGTCCGCTATCTGAATGGGTGGTACAGGAACAAATGCCGGTGCTGATGGTAGTCGGTATTCAGGAAGGTTGTATTAATCATGCCATCCTTACCGCACAGGCGATTGCCAGCGACGGATTGCCGCTGCTTGGCTGGGTCGCAAACCGAATCAACCCAGGGCTGGCGCATTATGCGGAAATCATTGACGTGCTGAGCAAAAAATTACCTGCGCCGCTAATCGGCGAACTGCCGTATCTGCCTCGCGCAGAGCAGCGCGAGCTGTCACAGTATATCCGTCTGTCAATGCTTGGCAGCGTGCTGTCGGTAGATAGAGTCGTGGCGTAACGTTCTCGACAGCACTGACGCCACCACGCAGGCGATCAGTAATCCGGGGAGCAAGCGATACTCCCCGGTCATTTCACAAACCATCAATGTAGACATAATTGGCGCATGCGTGGTTGCTGCCAGTAGCGTGGCCATCCCCGTTAATCCCAGCAGAATGGCAATTTCATCCGGACCCGGAAGCCATAATCCCCACGCCCGTCCCAGCAGCATGCCGACAGACATACCGACAAACAGCGTTGGCGTAAACACCCCACCCGGCGCACCGGAGCCACTGCTGGCAAGCACAGCCAGTAACTTGCAGATAAAGATCCCACTCACCACGGTCAATAACGGTGGCGAGAGTAGGTATGACTGCACCACGCTGTAGCCATTTCCCCAAACGGCAGGAGTGAGCAGCGACAACAGGCCAACGATCAGCCCGCCAAGCGCCAGTTGCCACGGTGGCGAGAGTTTTAAGCGTAAAAAGCCATTATGGCTGGCGGTCATCAACCACATGAACAGCGGACCGCAGACGCCGGCAACCAGACCAGTACTGACGATCATGACGTATTCCAGCACATGCAGTTCCCGTGTGAAGTGCACGGCATAGAGCAACGCATTGCTGTCGCTCAGCACATTAGTGGTGAGCAAAGCGACGACGGCGGATACCACCACTGGCCCCAGCGAGGCGAGGATCATCGTGCCAAACAGGACTTCAGCAATAAATAAACTGCCCGCCAGTGGGGCATGATACGCGCCGGCCATACCTGCAGCCGCGCCACAAGCAATCCATAATTTCCATTCAGTGCGGGGTGTAAAGCGTTGGGCAAAGCTGGACGCGGCCAGCGCCGCCAGCAAAATCATGGCGCCTTCACGCCCGATAGCACTGCCGCTGGCGACAACCAGTAACGATGCCAGTGACTTTACCAGGCTGGCGCTGACGTCGAATTGTCCATCCGTTTGCAGGGCTTCCATGTAATCTGTAGGAGCCTGTGGTCGTAAACGGTTGAATTTTTGCCAACCCCAGAGCAGTAAGCCAGCTGCCAGGCCGCCCAGCGCGGGCGTCAGCATGCGCCTTATAGGAGAAAGGTTTGTCGCCGCATTGACCAGACTGCCCGTGTCGTTGCCCAGGAACAACCATTCAAGAAGGAACATGGCATGGCGAAAACCCGCGACGGCTAACGCGGCAAGGATACCAATCAGCGCGGCGATCAGCAGGCGGCGAAACATCGCACGCAGGTCAGGGTAAGCATGTAAATGATGCATGAGTGGCCAGACAGGGAAATTCAGACGCTTTATTTTGCGGCTATTTGGCAACAGAAGCAAAAGCTCAGCGTGCGCAACGGGATGGAACGCAGGCAAGAAACGTCTTGCCTGCGGCGAAATTAACGAAATAAAGGTTTATCGGCTACTGGGATCAGTAATTGCGATCGCCACTGTGCCAGCGTCAGTCGCGCCAGTTCACCCAAAGCCTGGTAGAACGGGTGGTTCGCATGTTCGATAAACACGTCAAGGAAGCGAGTTGACCACGGTAGCAGATGCCAGGCTAATAACTGTTCGCATTCGGTGTGGCGTCCGTTTTCAGCAAGCCAGGCCGTCAGTAACAGCAGCGCGCCAAAGTGATCTTCCGGTTCATTTTGCTGCATGGCAAACTGGATCCCGTTGTCCCGCATCCACTGACGTAATGCCAGTGTGGAATCGCCAAACAAGACATTTTCACGATCCAGCCAGACAGAACCCCAGGGCGGAGAAGGTAGCGCGTAAGGGCCGACAAACAGTCGCTGCCAGGCTTGCGGGAGCGGCTCATCAGCCTCGGCCTGCAGTTGTTCAGCCAGCGCAGAAAGGGACGTGGGTGCAAGCGGCCACTGCGCCTGCCAGCCATCGGTTTTAAGCGCACTGACCAGCGCAGAAGCTTCCGCACTGTCTGGCGCATAGTAGAACAGCGCACCCAATACGCGCGCCGCGGTAGAGAAGTTGTCACGTTGTGAAAAATGGGTCATGCAAACAATCCTGAAAAGTGCGGGGTGCCCC
>NZ_SZXG01000031.1:478444-558242 GCF_005281305.1 Citrobacter sp. wls706
GCACCCGAGTGTTAACCTGCAACAGCCATTCCGACTGTCATATGTAAGCCATAAAACAAACCGCGGCCAATAACTTCACCGGCAAGCACGAAAATTAAACCCAGCGCCAATCCGCCGACAGCCGGTTCTTTGCGACGAATTAGCGGGCATATCCAGCAACCCAGCCCCGCAGCCAGCATCACGATGCGCCAGACCTGTAAGCTTGCGTAGTCGGGAACCAGAGCGTTGGCGTGTTGTACCGAACTGTGAATTTCGCTGAGCGATACGCCCTGCAAAACGATAACGGCCACGGTCACCAGCAGGGCAAGTATGCTGATTCCAGCGAATCTGGCGGCGTTAAACGACACGCTCGCAGCGCGTAGCAGCAGGGCGGCAAACATCGGGCCACTCAGCAACATCGTCATGAAAAACGCCAGCGTAGTATAGCCATTATACCAGGTCGGAACGGTGTCTATCTGATAGACGTTAGTCATCGCCAGAACAAAAACCAGACCAAGCAACATACTGAGCAGCAACCAGATTTTACCTAACGTAGCCGGCATTTTACCGAGAAACGCCACCAGCCACCACAGACCACCAACCGCGAAAAACAGCGAACCGCTGGCGATTTCGTTACTGAGCGCCGATGCGCCGATTCTGTTCAGAGAATTAAACGCGCGTAGCGGTGAACCTAAATGCATTACTGAGGCGAGAAAGGCGATGCCCATCACCAGCCACAGGAAAAACATAGTGCACACGATACGTCGTTTTGCCACATCGTCTTTGGTGGTTAACCAGCCATACCCACTCACGATCAGCGCCCCGGCCACACATTGGCCCAGCACCGTAAACAGGACCAGCGGCCATTCATGCCATCCATTTCCCATTTTACACCTCCTTCGGATTAGCCAGAAAACCCGTGGTATCCCCGGTCGGGCGGCAATTGGCATTGGGTTTGATCACAATACTCGGTTTGGTGAAGTGTGCGCCCGGTAACGGGGCAACCGCCGCCAGCTCACCATGT
Source organism: Citrobacter sp. wls706 (assembly GCF_005281305.1). Lineage (NCBI taxonomy): Bacteria > Pseudomonadati > Pseudomonadota > Gammaproteobacteria > Enterobacterales > Enterobacteriaceae > Citrobacter > Citrobacter sp. wls706. The sequence goes on from NZ_SZXG01000031.1 coordinate 479,448, forward strand.
TTTTTGCGCAACTCATCAATCGGACCAAAGTCCAGCGCGCGTAGCGGACATGACTCAACGCAGATAGGCTTTTTGCCGTCGGCGACGCGATCATGACAGCCATCACACTTGGTCATATGACCTTTGGCGGCATTGTATTGCGGCGCACCGTATGGGCAGGCCATGTGGCAGTAGCGACAGCCGATGCATACGTCTTCATCCACCACGACAAAACCATCTTCGCGCTTATGCATAGCCCCACTAGGACAAACCTTGGTGCAGGCTGGATCCTCGCAGTGGTTACAGGAGATGGAGAGATAGTAGGCAAAAACGTTCTGATGCCAGACGCCGTTATCCTCCTGCCAGTCACCGCCAGCGTATTCATATATCCGTCGAAAGCTCACGTCGGGAGTGAGATCTTTGTAGTCTTTGCAGGCCAGTTCGCAGGTTTTGCAGCCGGTGCAACGACTGGAATCAATAAAAAATCCATACTGAGTTGTCATGGGTTACACCTTAAGCCTTTTCAACCTGAACGAGATTACTGTGGGACGGGTTCCCCTTCGCGAGCGGAGATGGTCGATGCGACGTGAGAATGTTAATTGAACCGCCGCGATCGATCTGATCGCCGAACATATCGGCATTGAGCCATGCCCCTTGTCCGATGGCTGTGACGCCTGGCAAAATGCGTGGTGTCACTTTCGCCGCGATCAGCATCTGACCATTATTGTTAAACACCCTAACCGTGTCGCCATTACGGATGCCGCGAGTATTTGCATCGATGGGGTTTATCCAGATTTCCTGCGGGCATGCCTGTTGTAATACGTCAATATTTCCGTAGCTGGAGTGGGTTCTCGCTTTATAGTGGAATCCGGTGAGCTGCAGTGGATACGTTTTGCGTTTAGGATCGTCCCAACCGTCAAAGCCAGGCGCATAAGCAGGAAGCGGATGAACAATTTCGTCGTCTTTAAGGTCCCAGGTTTCCGCGATGGTGGCCAGGCGTTCGGAGTAAATCTCAATTTTACCTGATGGTGTTTTCAAAGGGTTTGCGACGGGATCTTCGCGGAAAGAACGGAAAGCGACATAGTGTTCTTCAGGGCATTTTTTCTTGAAAATACCTGTCGTTTTCATCTCATCGTAATCCGGCATTTCCGGGTTACGCTCTTTGGTTTTCGCATGTAGGTATTTCACCCATTCATGCTGTGTACGACCTTCGGTGAACGTTTGATACACATCGGGGCCAAGACGTTTGGCAACTTCGCTTAGCGTCCAGTAAATGGGTTTACGTTCAAATTTCGGCGAAGTAGCAGGCTGCCCAAGGATGACATAACCCATATTCCCGGCGGACTCATGCGAGATGAGATCTTCCTGCTCGGTAGGCATCAGATCAGGCAGTAGGATGTCGCAGTATTTTGCGGAGGCTGTCATAAAGTGTTCAATACCGACGATCATCTCGCACTTGCTGTCATCCTGTAAGACTTCGTGGGTATGCGCGATATTGCCATGCTGGTTGATAAGAGTATTACTGGCATAACACCAGATAAACTTGATCGGCACATCCAGCTTATCTTTACCGCGAACGCCGTCTTTGGTCGCCGTCATTTCCGCGCCATGGTCGATAGCATCTGTCCAGGTAAAGACAGAGATCTGCGTCTTAACCGGATTCTCTAACATGGAGAACCATTCCACGCCCAGATCCCAGGTTCCCTCGCGCATGCCTGAGTTACCGCCGTTAATCCCCACGTTGCCTGTTAAAACTGAGAGCATGGTAATCGCGCGGGCGGTTTGTTCACCGTTAGAGTGACGTTGCGGCCCCCAACCCTGGCAGATATACGCGGGTTTCGCCGATCCAATCTCACGTGCCAACTGGATAATCTTTTCAGCTGGAATGCTGGTAATGTGTGAGGCCCATTCAGGCGTTTTGGCAATACGGTCCGGGCCTTCGCCTAAAATATAGGCCTTATAGTGCGCATTCCGTGGGGCGCTGGCGGGAAGGGTGGTTTCGTCATAGCCGACGCAGTATTTATCCAGAAACGGTTTATCAATCAAATCTTCTGTGATCAACACCCAGGCAATTGCCGCCGCTAATGCGGCGTCAGTACCCGGGCGGATAGGAAGCCATTCATCTTCACGGCCAGCGGCAGTATCGTTATAGCGCGGATCGATAACGATCATCCGAGCGTTAGAACGTTCACGGGCTTGATCAACATACCATGTTACGCCGCCACCGCTCATGCGGGTTTCGGCAGGGTTATTGCCAAACATGACGACCAGTTTTGTATTAGCGATGTCGTCCGGGCTGTTGCCATCGTTAGCCCCAAACATGTAGCCCATCGCGGCGCTGATTTGCGCGGTACTGTAACTACCGTAACGGCTCAGATAGCCGCCGCAGGAGTTCATCAAACGGTAGGGGACGTTTGAGTTAGTGATATTCCCACCATCAACGCCTGTACCGTACAGCACATGAACCGCTTCGTTACCGTAATCATGCAGGATTCGTTTTAAATTACCGCTAATCGTATCCAGTGCCTCATCCCAACTGATCCGCTCAAATTTCCCTTCGCCGCGTTTGCCAACGCGTTTCATAGGATATTTAAGGCGGTCAGGATGGTTCATGCGGCGACGAATCGAACGACCGCGCAAGCAGGCGCGGACCTGGTGGTTACCATAGGTATCATCACCCGTCGTATCAGACTCGACCCAGTAGACGGCATCATCTTTTACGTGCAAACGCAAAAGACAGCGGCTGCCACAGTTTACGGTACAAGAACTCCACACCGCCTTATCTTCAACTGATTGTATTGAGTCCTGTACCGCTGCTGCTCGTATGCCAAAAGGTAACGATAGCCCGCCTGCGGCAAGCGCCAGCGAACCGATAGCCGAGGATTTGACTAACGTCCTGCGACTAATACCCCCATCTTGTTTAACTCCAGACATAACCCACTCCATTGTCATTATCGCTATGTATTTTGTTTTACAACGAAATCAATAGCTTGCTAACCATGAAGTGAGTCTACCTATTTGTAGGTAAATCTTATTAATGCATGTCAAAGGGAAGCGACCCTCCGCGAGCGGAGGGCACTACTTATTGCGGTTCGGCAGCATGTTATTGCGGTTCGGCAGCATGGCCGTCCTGAGCTGGCGTGCTATTGGCGGGGGCGTTGCCACTGTTGGTCCGGGTATAGAGAATTTTATGCGTATCGTTTGCACAATGTCCCACTACCAGGGAATCAGGTTGATCGGCCTGATCGTTGGGGACGATATTCAGCGTAAAGCTGGATTCCGCTACGCCATTATTTATGATGCGCTGTTCGATATCGCTCTTAACGCGTTCGCAGGACGCTGGCACCGCCAGAACTTGTGGGGAGGCAGCTACCAGTAAGATTGCGGCAATTCCTGTTATATATTTCATCATCAGCTCCTTTTGTGAACGACATGAACTAAGAGTAGCATTTCTGGTGTAAATAATTGTATTTGCTAATATGATTGAGAATTATCTTCTTATCCGGGTGAAAAATGTGAAGAAACAGACCCTGTTAGTTTTCCTGTGCGCCGTACTGGTCGGGTGTGATAACGCCAAAGGGCTGGTTTCTTTTACGCCGGAAATGGCCAGTTTTTCCAATGAATTTGATTTCGATCCGCTGCGTGGGCCAGTGAAAGATTTCAGTCAGACGCTTCTTAATGATAAAGGTGAAGTTTCCAAGCGCGTTGTCGGTACGCTCTCGCAGGAAGGGTGTTTCGATACGCTTGAACTGCACGATATCGAAAATAATACCGGAATGGCGCTGGTTCTGGATGCCAACTATTATCGCGATGCCGAAACGCTGGAAAAAAAGATCCGCTTACAAGGTAAATGCCAGCTAGCGGAACTGCCTGCTGCCGGTGTGGTGTGGGATACCGACGATAACGGCTTTGTCGTTTCTGCCACGGGAAAAGAGATGAAAGTCCAGTACCGCTATGACGCGGAAGGCTACCCGCTGGGTAAAACTACCGTCAGTAAAGACAATACCTTACAGGTTGATGCCAAACCGTCGGTTGATCCGCTGAAGAAGCTGGATTACACGGCGGTGAGTATGCTGAACAATCATCCATTAGGTAATGTCAGGCAAACCTGTAAGTACGATAACTACGCCAACCCGGTCAACTGCCAGCTGGTTATCGTCGACGAAAGCGTGAAGCCAGCAGTTGAACATCATTACTCGATTGAAAATACCATCGATTACTACTAATCGCCTTTACTGAGCGGTAGGTTGTAGCAGGTTAGGACCAGACGTTTTGTGTTCTGCCAGATACTGCTGCTGGAAAATACACATACGGATGGTGTTGCGGTACTGACCGTTGATAAAGAATTCATGAATCAGTTCACCTTCCACCATAAAGCCGAGTTTACGGTAGATGTGGATGGCTTTTTCGTTCTCTTTATCAACGATTAGATACAGCTTATATAAGTTGAGAACGGTAAAGCCATAATCCATCGCCAGCTTTGCCGCCCGCGAAGCCAGACCTTTACCCTGATATTCGGGCGAAATAATAATCTGGAATTCAGCCCGGCGGTGGACGTGGTTAATCTCTACCAGCTCCACCAGCCCGGCTTTTTCACCTTCGCATTCCACCACAAAGCGACGTTCGCTTTGGTCGTGAATATGCTTATCGTACAGATCTGACAGCTCAACAAACGCTTCGTAAGGTTCTTCGAACCAGTAACGCATAACGCTGGCGTTGTTATCAAGCTGGTGGACAAAACGTAAATCTTCACGCTCCAGCGGGCGCAGCTTAACACTGAGGGCGCTAGTCATATTGTATCCTTGCAATATCCTTTAGGGGCACAGTCATTATGGTGTAACGGTACGGCCAGTACGACGGTCGAGGCAGCGCAGGGTGTTAGGTTCCCAGTAGGCGTTAATATTGGCGCTCTGTTCGCACTTATCACGGCTATCAAAGGCCGCGTCGGCTTTGTCCCACTCTTTCTCAGTACGCTTGTTCACTTTCTGACGTAACTGGCGGGTATCGTTCCATTGTTCCTTTTCCATGGCGGCCTGTTGACGGCTTTGCGCACTGTCCCCGGATTCAATGACCAGTTTACTGGTTTCAGCAAATGCTGAAGAGGTGTACACAGCCGCCGCAAGCGTCAGCATAGCCGTCAGACACAGACGTTTGGTCAGTGTAATATTCATGGCGAATTCCTTTTATGAGAAAGGGAAAAACGATAAAACAGGGCTAAATTCTACACTATTCCTGCTGCAGGGCATACCCACTGAGCGGATATGGATACGTTGGCGATATTCTGTCGTATCATGGTTAAACCGAAGGTAACTGAATAACGTCAATGCTTAAGACCACCTTTCTTTTTTTCGTCACCGCCTTATGCGAAATCATCGGCTGCTTTTTACCCTGGCTCTGGCTTAAACGAGGCGCTACGGCGTGGCTGTTGGTACCCGCCGGTGTATCGTTGGCCTTATTCGTCTGGCTGCTGACGCTGCATCCGGCCGCGAGTGGGCGAGTTTACGCGGCCTATGGCGGCGTTTATGTTGTCACTGCGCTGCTATGGCTGCGCTTTGTCGATGGCGTAAAACTCAGCCTGTATGACTGGTCTGGTGCACTGGTGGCCTTGTGCGGGATGCTGATTATCGTGGCTGGATGGGGGCGCGCATAGCGCCTTTTTTGTGATCAACGAGCGCTTTTTCGATCTTTATACTTGTATGGTAGTAGCTCAGTTGAGTAAATTTCCTGCATCTCAAGAACAGATGTAAGGAAGAAAAAATGAAGATTGTCGGGGCTGAAGTTTTTGTCACCTGCCCGGGGCGTAATTTTGTAACGTTAAAAATAACGACAGATGACGGGATCACCGGGCTGGGCGATGCCACCTTAAATGGCCGCGAGTTATCCGTGGCGTCCTATCTGAAAGATCATGTCTGTCCGCAACTTATTGGTCGCGACGCGCATCGAATCGAAGACATCTGGCAGTTTTTCTACAAAGGCGCGTACTGGCGTCGCGGTCCGGTCACCATGTCGGCGATTTCCGCAGTAGATATGGCATTGTGGGACATCAAAGCGAAAGCGGCGAACATGCCGTTGTATCAGTTGCTCGGCGGCGCGTCTCGCGAAGGCGTCATGGTTTACTGCCACACCACAGGCCATACCGTAGATGATGTGCTGGAAGATTACGCGCGACATAAAGAGATGGGCTTTAAAGCGATTCGCGTACAGTGCGGCGTACCGGGCATGAAAACCACTTACGGTATGTCAAAAGGCAAAGGTTTGGCCTACGAACCCGCGACCAAAGGGCAGTGGCCGGAAGAGCAGTTGTGGTCTACAGAGAAATACCTCGATTTCACGCCAAAACTGTTTGCCGCTGTTCGCGATAAATTTGGTTTTAACGAACATCTGCTACATGACATGCACCATCGCCTGACGCCGATTGAAGCTGCCCGGTTTGGCAAAAGCATTGAGCAATATCGTCTGTTCTGGATGGAAGACCCAACCCCAGCCGAAAACCAGGAGTGTTTCCGCCTGATCCGCCAGCATACGGTCACGCCGATTGCCGTAGGGGAAGTCTTCAATAGCATCTGGGATTGCAAACAGCTGATCGAAGAACAGCTGATCGACTATATCCGCACCACCATTACCCATGCGGGCGGCATTACCGGTATGCGCCGTATTGCCGATTTCGCCTCGCTGTATCAGGTACGCACGGGGTCGCATGGACCTTCCGATCTGTCACCCGTATGCATGGCCGCAGCACTGCATTTTGATCTGTGGGTGCCGAACTTCGGCGTTCAGGAATATATGGGGTATTCCGAGCAAATGCTGGAAGTGTTCCCGCATAACTGGACTTTTGATAACGGCTACATGCACCCGGGCGATAAGCCAGGCCTTGGTATTGAGTTTGATGAAAAACTGGCTGCGAAATATCCGTATGACCCGGCATATCTGCCTGTCGCTCGCCTGGAAGATGGCACGCTGTGGAACTGGTAAATATAAATTTTACGTACGAAAGATGTTGATTAACCCAATACCCTACAGAAGGTTAAACTTATGGTTAGTTCAGTCGATATTAAAAACAACGTAGATAATAAGCCCATTATTCGCCGAGTGGCTTCAGCATCCGCAATTGGTACTGCTGCTGAGTATTATGATTTTTTTGCATACGGGACAGCAGCTGTACTCTTTTTTGGTCATCTATTTTTCCCTAGTGATGATCCGTTAATAAGTACTCTCGCTGCTTTTGCAACCTATGCTGTTGGTTTCCTGGCAAGACCATTAGGAGGAATTGTATTTGGTCATATTGGTGATAAGGTGGGACGTAAAAAAGCACTGGTTATTACCATATTAATCGTTGGTTTAGGGACTTTCTGTATCGGGTTATTACCTACATATGAAAAAATAGGGGTATGGGCTCCAGCTTTACTTATTTTTATTCGTGTGTTGCAGGGCTTTGGAGTTGGAGGAGAACAAGCCGGTGCAGTACTGATGACTGCTGAATATTCTGAACCCAAACATCGTGGATTTTTTTCCAGTTGGGTTCAAATCGGTGCCCCGGTTGGTTTCCTTCTGCCGTTAGCACTGTTTGCATTGTTAAATGCCACACTTTCTCCAGAGGCCATGATGGATTATGGGTGGCGTATTCCATTCCTATTGAGTCTGTTACTGGTTATTGTTGGGCTGTTTATCCGCTTAAAAATTGATGAGTCACCGGTCTTTGCTCAGATAAGGGAGACAAAAGCAGAAGAATCACGTCCATTAGTTGAAGTTATCCGTGATTTTCCTGGTATTGTTGTCAAGGGGGTGTGTGCAAAACTGATTGAAGCTTGCACATTTGCAATGTTCACTGTGATTGTTTTGGCTTACGGTAAGGCGAACAATCTTGATGCAAATATTTTGATGGAGACAATGATCGTTGCGGTGATAATAGAAATCATTGCAATACCATTGATGGGATCGCTATGCGATAAGATTGGACGTAAACCAGTCTATATTATCGGCGCATTGCTGCAGGTCGTTATGATTATTCCTTTCTTCCTTGCGATTAATCAGGATAGTTTTTGGCTTACACAAATAGTAATGATCCTGGTGCTGAGTATTGGGCATAGTATGTGTTATGCACCTCAGGCTTCTTATTTCCCGGAGCTTTTCCCAACTCATATTCGCTGTAGCGGGATAGCATTAATTTGGCAACTTGGGTCGCTAATAGGTAGTGGGATTCTTGGTTTAGTAGCAGTAAAAATTCTGCAAGTAACAGGTGGGCATTACTATGGACTTGCCACTTATGTGATTGTACTTGGAGTTATCTCAATAATTGGTTTGTTGATGATGCCGGAAACGGCTCCGCAAAGACTTAACCGTGAATACCAGCAGTGGCAGAAACATTAATATCTTTTGGCGGCAGTATGCCGCCACATTCACCGCACTTGGTATATAACTCAATAAATGATGTCATACCAATTATGAAAAGCTTAATGCAAATCAAAACATATAACCCTACAGGCGTTACTCTGAGACAGTCCTGATTTCATAGATAAGTAGGCAATACCATGCAAAACAAGCTCTTAGCGGCAAAGGCTGCGCTTCCTGACTACGATCGTACCACACTGGTCCCACGTATTGTTCATCTGGGATTTGGCGCGTTTCATCGCGCACATCAGGGTGTTTATGCTGACATCCTGGCTGCAGAACACGGCAGTGACTGGGGTTATTGCGAAGTAAATCTGATTGGCGGTGAGCAGCAGATTGCCGATCTGAAACAGCAAGATTATCTGTATACCGTTGCGGAAATGTCTGCGGATGCGTGGACTGCCAGAGTCGTTGGTGTGGTGAAAAACGCGCTGCATGCGCAGGTAGATGGCCTGGAAAGCGTACTGGCTGCGATGTGCGAACCGCAGGTGGCGATCGTTTCTCTCACCATCACCGAAAAAGGATATTGCCACTCTCCGGCGACGGGGCAACTGATGTTAGACAACCCCATGATTGCCGCCGATTTGCAAAATCCAAAACAACCAAAAACTGCGCCAGGCGTGGTAGTTGAAGCTCTGGCGCGCCGCAAAGCTGCGGGGTTAGCCGCATTTACCGTGATGTCCTGCGACAACATGCCTGAAAACGGCCACGTGATGCGCAATGTCGTCACTGCGTATGCCCGGGCGGTAGATGCTGAACTGGCCACGTGGATCGAACAGCATGTGACGTTCCCGTCTACAATGGTTGACCGCATTGTTCCTGCGGTTACCCCGGAGACGCTGGACAAAATTGAACACATCACCGGGGTACGCGACCCGGCAGGCGTAGCCTGTGAACCGTTCCGTCAGTGGGTAATTGAAGATAACTTTGTCGCCGGTCGTCCGGCATGGGAAAAGGCCGGGGCGGAGCTGGTATCGGATGTGATTCCGTTTGAAGAGATGAAACTGCGTATGCTCAACGGCAGTCACTCTTTCCTTGCCTATCTTGGTTATCTGGCGGGTTATCAGCATATCAACGACTGCATGGAGGATGAAAATTATCGTCTTGCCGCACGAGCGTTGATGTTGCAGGAACAGGCGCCGACGCTGAAAGTGAAAGGTGTGGATCTGCAGCACTATGCCGATCTGCTCATTGAGCGCTACAGCAACCCGGCACTGCGTCACCGTACCTGGCAGATTGCGATGGATGGTAGCCAAAAACTACCGCAGCGTATGCTCGATTCAATTCGTTGGCACATTGCGCATGGCAGCCATTTTGCGCTGCTGGCACTGGGCGTAGCCGCCTGGATGCGCTATGTCGGCGGTGTGGATGAACACGGTCAGGCGATTGAAATCAGCGATCCGCTGTTGCCGGTGATCCAGACTGCGGTTCGCAGTAGTCACGAGGGGGAAGCACGCGTTCAGGCGTTACTGGCGATTGATGCCATTTTTGGTCGCGAATTACCGCAGGTAGAACTATTCAAAAACCAGGTCACAGAAGCCTATCTTGCTTTACTGGCTGAAGGGGCGAAGGCAACGGTTGCGAAGTATGCAGCAAAACTGAAGTAACGAAGGGCATCATTTATGACACCATCTGGCTTTCAGCGAGCCAGATGGTGCAGAGTTTTCTGGCATTCACACCAATTAGTTCATGCCCAAACGAATCAACTCGATAGGGGTATATTTACCTTCACACCCTTCGATTGCCACTGTTTTGCCACGGCGAATTTGCTCAGCGGTCAGGCCATCGGTGTCTATCGCTGTAATGCGGCCTGTGAGTCCGGTGCCACTAATCATGACGCGGCTGCCAGTGGTGATTGCGTTGCGGTTACGATCGTATGTTTTCATGGTGTTTTCTCCTTTCCAACTCACCGTCAAAGCCCGTGGGCCTCTGGTCCCACGTAACGGGCGCAATATAAATACGCTTCTCGCTAAGGATTTTTTTTGTTTTCGATCAAAATCACAGCTTTTTTTAGAGAGATGTGCAGGAGAGGGTAAACGCAGGACAACTCACCCCGCAGAGAGGTGAGCGTAATATTAATCTTCGCTGAACCAGTCGCTATTTTCCTGGCGAATAAGCTGCACAGACTCACCGATCTCCTGAAGGTGCAGCATCATTGCGCGCTCGACGCCGTCACCATCATGTTTTTCAAGTGCGGCAAAGATATCGTGATGCTGGCGAAGCAGCATTTCAGGAGGGGAAATATGATCCAGGCTCATATAGCGAACGCGGTCAATGGTGGCTTTAATATTCTCGACGGTGTCCCAGGCGAGCTGGCACTCGGCGATTAAAGCCAGTTTCTGATGAAACTCATCGTCAAGCTGGAAGAAATCATCAATTTGTTTTCGGTCAATCGCGATGCGCTGCTGATGCAGATTCTGTTCGAGCTGATAGCACTGTTTATCGGTGATCAGGGCGGCGGCGCGGCGGACCACGGCACATTCAATTGCCTGGCGAACAAAACAACCGTTTTGCACCTGCGATAACGAAATTTTGTTCACGTAGCTGCCACGCTGCGGACGGATCTGAATCAGACCATTCTCTGCCAGTTTGATGAATGCCTCTCGTACCGGCTGGCGTGAAACATTGAAGCGTACGGAAACCTCTTTCTCCGACAGCGGCGTACCAGGCGCAATCAGACAATGCACGATATCGCGACGAAGAATACGGTAAATCTGCTGATTTACAGGCTGTGTAGGGTTGAGCTGCGTTTCTACGGTCATTCATTCTTACTTTTTAGAGAGTTAACCCGGATATTTTATCACTTATTTCAGGCTATCTATACCCGGCGCAAGGCCGGGCAGGGAAATTAGCTCCGATGGACACTCAGCCCGGCAAAAGACTGCGTGACCGGCATCATTTCAAGGGTGTTAATGTTGACATGAGCAGGTAACGAAGCCACCCACCATACCGCTTCTGTAACATCTTGCGGGGTCAACGCAGTGGTATTTTCGTAAGCTTTTTCAGCCTTGGCATCATCGCCTTTGAAACGCACGTTAGAGAATTCCGTACCGCCAACCAGACCTGGTTCAATGTCGGTAACACGAATCGCTGTCCCGTGTAAGTCAGTACGCAAGTTGAGACTAAACTGACGGACAAACGCTTTGGTCGCGCCATAAACGTTACCGCCGGCGTATGGCCAGCTACCGGCGGTAGAGCCGATATTGATAATATGTCCACGATTGCGCTCAACCATACCAGGCAGCACGGCACGGGTCATATAAACCAGGCCTTTGTTGTTGGTATCGATCATGTTTTCCCAGTCTTCAATGCTGGCCTTGTGGGCAGGCTCGAGGCCCAGCGCCAGACCCGCGTTGTTGACCAGAACATCAATATCGCGCCATTCAGCAGGTAAGGACGCCAGCATCTCTTCAATCGATGCGCGATTACGTACGTCCAGTTGCGCGATATAGAGTCGGTCACCCAGCTCATCTTTGAGTTCCTGCAGGCGCTCCTGGCGGCGTCCGGTGGCAATAACTTTATGTCCATTCTCAATAAAACGACGCGTAATGCACTCACCAAAACCTGCGGTTGCTCCGGTTACTAAAACGATCATCTCACTGTTCCTCAACGCTTTTTATGTAGTACTACCATAGCACGTCATTTCTGTTCAGAGCTATTCCTGGTTAACAGGATTGCGGTCGATTCCCGGGAAGTCTACTCTGGTAAACAAATCGTTTTCAGGAGTGAAAGATGTCGTTAACGAATCCTTTTTTACACCACAGCACATTGCCGTATCAGGCGCCGCAGTTTGATCAGATTGACGTGCAGCATTATCGTCCGGCGTTTGATGAGGGCGTGCGGCAAAAACGCGCAGAGATCGAGGCGATTGTACACAATCCTCAGGATCCTGATTTCGCCAATACTCTCCAGGCGCTTGAACAAAGTGGCGCATTGCTCACGCGCGTAACCAGCGTTTTCTTCGCGATGACGTCGGCGCACACCAACGATGAACTACAGCGCCTTGACGAAGCGTTCTCAGCAGAACTGGCGGGGCTTGCCAATGATATCTACCTTGATGGTGCGCTTTTCGCCCGCGTCGAGGCTGTCTGGCAACGACGTCATACATTAGGTTTGGATAGCGAATCATTGCGCCTGGTGGAGGTCATTTACCAGCGTTTTGTACTGGCAGGCACCCGTCTGAATGAGGCCGACAAAGCACGCCTCAAAGCGCTCAATACCGAGTCAGCCACGCTGACCAGTCAGTTTAATCAGCGTCTGCTGGCGGCGAACAAGTCCGGTGCTTTGGTGGTGGATGATGTCCGGCGGCTTGACGGGCTTAGCGCAGAAGAACTTGCCGTTGCCGCTGAGGCTGCAAAAGAAAAGGGGCTCGAATCACGTTGGGTTATTCCGTTATTGAATACCACTCAACAACCGGCGCTTGCCGTGTTACGCGATCGCCAGATCCGTGAAGAACTGTTTACCCAGGCGTGGACGCGGGCTGAACATGATGACGATAACGATACCCGGGCTATTATTCAGCGTCTGGTCGACATCCGCATGCAACAGGCGAAATTACTTGGTTTTGCCAATTATGCGGCCTGGAAAATCGCCGACCAGATGGCTAAAACGCCTGAAGCGGCACTTTCGTTTATGCGGGCGATCGTTCCGGCCGCGCGCCAGCGTGCGTTGGATGAGCAGGCAGAAATCCAGAAAGTCATCGATCAAGAGCAGGGAGGGTTTAGTGTCAGGGCCTGGGACTGGGCATTTTATGCTGAGCAGGTCCGCCGTGAGAAATACGCCCTTGATGAGGCACAGCTTAGACCTTACTTTGCTCTGGATACGGTGTTGAACGAGGGCGTTTTCTGGACGGCCAATCAGCTCTTTGGTATCAAATTCGTTGAGCGATTCGACATTCCGGTTTATCACCCAGACGTGCGGGTATGGGAAATTTTCGACCACGACGGCGTAGGACTGGCGTTGTTTTACGGTGATTTCTTCGCCCGTGAATCAAAAAGCGGCGGGGCATGGATGGGCAATTTTGTTGAGCAATCGGAGCTGAACGAAACCCGACCGGTTATTTACAACGTCTGTAATTATCAAAAACCCGCAACGGGCAAGCCCGCGTTACTGCTGTGGGATGATGTCATTACGTTGTTCCATGAATTTGGCCACACGTTACACGGTCTGTTTGCCACTCAGCGTTATGCCACGCTTTCAGGGACTAACACACCGCGTGATTTTGTCGAGTTTCCTTCGCAGATTAACGAACACTGGGCGAGCCATCCGCAGGTTTTTGCCCGATTTGCCCGTCATGTCGAAACCGGAAAGCCAATGCCGCAGGCGTTGCGGGATAAAATGCAGCGGGCCAGCCTGTTCAATAAAGGCTACGATATGACCGAACTGCTCAGTGCCGCATTGTTGGACATGCGTTGGCACAGTCTGGAAATGAGCGCGTCATCTTATTCGGTTGATCAATTCGAGCAGCAGGCGCTGGCGGCAGAAGATCTGGATCTTCAGGCCGTGCCGCCTCGTTATCGCAGCAGTTATTTTGCCCATATTTTTGGCGGTGGCTATGCCGCGGGTTATTACGCCTATTTATGGACGCAAATGCTGGCCGATGACGGTTATCAGTGGTTTGTAGAGCAGGGCGGATTAACCCGCGAAAACGGGCAGAAATTCCGCGAAGCGATTTTGTCCCGCGGGAACAGTACTGATTTAGCTGAGCTTTATCGCCAGTGGAGCGGGCGCGATCCCCGCATGGAGCCGATGCTGGCACATCGTGGTTTGAGCGCGTAAGCATTTTTAGATCTTGCGCAGAGCCGGGCGTGATGCCCGGTCTTATCTTATGTTCATTACTGAAACTGATAAGGTTTATTCTCAAAATAAAAAATTTACATAAGTTTTCTTTTTTGTCGTTAAGATGATTGCATCAGAAACGTTCGAACAGGGAGGAAGATCGTGATGATGAGAAATACTACGGAAATAGATGCAATCTTGATCGAGTTAAACAAGTCCATTGATGCCCACTATAAATGGCTGGTGAATATGTTCCGTTGCGCAGTAACCTCGAATGCTACGCAACCGGATATCATGGGTGACAACGCGCATTTCGTTTGTCAATTTGGACAGTGGCTTAATAATCAATCGCTGCGCAATGAAGATGATTGTAGCTATGTGAATAAGATAAATAATGTTCACGAAAAAATGCACTTATCAGGGAAGGATTTGCTATCGGCAATACTGGAGACACGTAGTTATCCATGGCATTTCACCAAATTTGAGGATGCGTTACTGGCATTTACGTCTGCTGTGATGGACTATAAAATATATTTGCTGAGTATCCGCAGTAATATCGACATATTAACAGGCTTACCAGGCAGAAGAATGCTCGATGAGTCTTTTGACCAACAGTTAATCGATGCCGGGCCGCTTAATCTTTATATATTGCTACTGGATATCGACCGTTTTAAACACGTTAATGATACGTATGGTCATCTTGTGGGGGACGTGGTATTACGCGCTCTGGCTGCAAATTTTCTGGCATGGACGCGATATGATGAAGTTGCGTACCGCTACGGTGGCGAAGAATTTATTATCATCATCCGAACCAAAACTGACGAGCAGGCCCGCCAGGCAGGGTTGCGATTGTGTCAGCTTGTAGGCCAGCAAAAAATCCCCTACGCAGATGGAGAGATCGCCATCACCGTAACGGCCGGTATCACCAGAGCTCAGCGGGATGAAAAATTAGATACCGCTCTTGGACGGGCAGACAGAGCGATGTACCAGGGAAAACAGAGCGGCAGGAATCGCTGTATGTTTATGGATGAACGCGAGCAGATCACGCTGGTTAACGCCAGTGATGGGCCTTCGTTCCACCTTAGCGCGTGAGATTTACCTAAGCCGTTTTGTGTTAGTTGCGTTTCGTTTAGCTTTCATTGGGGTTGCCGATGCTAGGTTAGCAGACTATCCGTTATCTTCGCAGGGAATTGCCAGATAGCGTATAAAGCAAAACACAAATCTATCCATGCAAGCATTTACCGCTGGTTTATCCGGCGGTTTTTTTTATCTGTGGCCAGGGAAAAGGTGCCGGAAAGGCGATGCAGGTAAAAAAATGGCCCCTTGTGCAGTGACGCGACAAGGGGCCGGTTCGGTTCAGGACTATCGCCGTTCATCAATCATCCCATCTGTGGCTAAAATACGCGGCCAGGAAACCGGAAAATAAAATAATTCCCAGAACAGCCATAAAAATATTCATATTACCCAGCATAGTAAATGCTCCTTTATCTGTGAGTTTCCTCTCTTACCTTAAGTTCACCTCGCTTATGACTATAGTAGCAATTGCAACTTAAACAAAGGCTGAACTGTGTGATTATTTCGTCTGAAATGTAAAAAATTGACGCGATTTCGTCGGGGGAAATAAATAATAGTGACAAGGCGCGCTTATCCTTGCGCAAATTAACCACGATTTTATGCTGAGTTCCACAGTCATTGCTATGCGAACCCGACGCAAATTGTTGCACGTTTATAATGCAACGCTGTCTCATGGTGGTTCAATTTTCCTGGCGATCCCCCTTCTTGATGAAATGTTTTCATCCAGTTACTGAGTTATACGATTCTAATGCCTTGATTCTATATGATGTTTTAATATCTGGCATCGTTTTTGCCTTATCACTTCTGAATCCCCTTAATTTGCACTGTTTTGTCTGCCCGGCTGCACCGGAGCATTCAGCGAATCTAATTTCAGGAGTGAAACTATGCAGCGTCGTACATTTTTAAAAGCTTTTGCGTTATCGGCCTCCGTTATGGCAATGGGCATGAGTTTTAGCGTCCAGGCGGCTGACACTATTAAAGTGGGCATCATGCATTCGTTATCCGGAACGATGGCGATTTCCGAAACGCCGTTGAAAGATGTGGCGTTGATGACTATTGACGAAATCAATGCGCAGGGCGGCGTGTTGGGCAAAAAGCTGGAGCCGGTTGTGGTTGATCCGGCCTCGAACTGGCCCTTATTTGCTGAAAAAGCCCGACAGTTGCTGAGTCAGGACAAAGTGGCGGCGGTGTTCGGGTGCTGGACATCGGTTTCGCGTAAATCGGTGTTACCGGTATTCGAGGAGTTAAATGGTTTGCTGTTTTATCCGGTGCAGTATGAAGGCGAGGAAATGTCGCCTAACGTCTTCTATACCGGCGCGGCGCCTAATCAGCAGGCGATTCCGGCGGTTGAGTATCTGATGAGTGAGGATGGCGGTGGTGCGAAACGCTTCTTCCTGCTGGGGACTGATTATGTTTATCCGCGCACGACTAACAAAATTCTCCGTGCCTTTTTGCATTCGAAAGGCGTTGCCGATAAAGACATCGAAGAGGTGTACACCCCGTTCGGACACAGTGATTATCAGACCGTTGTCGCCAGTATCAAAAAATTCGCCGCAGGGGGAAGAACGGCGGTGGTCTCAACCATCAACGGTGATTCTAACGTTCCATTCTATAAAGAGTTAGCGAACCAGGGTCTGAAAGCCACCGATGTTCCGGTAGTGGCCTTCTCCGTAGGTGAGGAAGAATTACGCGGTATTGATACGAAACCGTTGGTAGGCAACCTTGCCGCCTGGAACTACTTTGAGTCTGTCGATAATGCGGCTAACAAGAAGTTTGTCGCGGATTACCGGGCGTATGCCAAAGCGCACAAATTACCGAATGCGGATTCGGTTGTGACAAACGACCCAATGGAAGCCACCTGGGTTGGTCTACATATGTGGGCACAGGCAGTAGAAAAAGCCGGAACTACCGATGTGGATAAAGTCCGTGCTGCAATGGCAGGGCAATCATTCGCCGCGCCATCTGGCTTTACCCTCACGATGGATGCCACCAACCATCACCTGCATAAACCCGTCATGATTGGCGAGATTGAAGGCAACGGTCAGTTTAACGTGGTGTGGCAAACCGATGAGCCGGTCCGTGCCCAGCCGTGGAGCCCGTATATCGCCGGCAATGATAAAAAATCTGAACAACCCGTGAAAACCGCCAGCAACTGATCTTATGCCCTCCTGCGGGAGGGCAACGCTTGGGAGAATGCTCATGAAAGCCATGCGCTTTATTCGTGGTGTGATGTTGCTGACGTGGTTTTTGCCGTGGATAGCGCAGGCATCAGATGCCGATACTTTTACCGCTGCCAACCGGACGCAGCAGGCTGTCTTACTTGAACAGTGGGCGACAAATCCTGACCTTAAGCGTTTACCCGTGCTTAAGGCGCTGCGAGATGAAAATCTGCTGACCGATAGCGCGAAAAATGCGTTTGTCATGGATGGGGCGCAAGCACAACCGTTGGGGAGGGCAACAGGTCCTGACGGTGAGCTAAAAAAAGTCCGGCTGACTAACCGGCTGCGCAATCTGGTTGCCGGAACGTTGGCCGTTCATCAACTTTTAAGTGACAGTGTCACTGAAAGGAGCGCCGCAGCCAGGATATTACAGCGTGAGGCTCAGCCTGGCATGCTGTCATTTTTGCAGCAACGACTGGCGCAGGAACCGGATGCTAATGTGAAATCCGCCCTGGTTATTGCTCTGGCTAACCTGCGACTGACCAGTACCTCGCCCGAGGTCAGGCGGCAGGCAATTGAACAGTTGGGGGCGTCAAATGACCCTGAAACCCAGGCGAAATTACAACCCTTCACCCGTGCAGAACATGAGCCTGATGCCCGCGTTCGCGCTGCCGCCAACGAAAGTCTAAATTCTATCGCGCATCGCATGAAGATTGGCGATCTTCTTGGTCAAGCCTTTATGGGGTTGTCTCTGGGCTCTATTTTGCTGTTGGCGGCGTTAGGGCTGGCGATTACTTACGGGCTGCTGGGTGTCATCAATATGGCGCATGGCGAGATGTTGATGCTCGGCGCTTACTGTACCTGGATGGTGCAACAGCTGATGGGGCAGTTTCTTCCGCAATGGTTAGCCTGGTACCCGGTCATTGCGCTTCCGGTCGCCTTTTTACTTACCGCGGCAGTAGGAATGCTGCTGGAGCGCGGTGTGATCCGCCATTTATATGGCCGTCCGCTTGAAACACTACTGGCTACATGGGGGATCAGCCTGATGCTGATCCAGTTGGTGCGAATGACCTTTGGTGCACAAAATCTCGAGGTCGCCAATCCGACATGGCTTTCCGGGGGGATTCAGGTCTATGCCAATCTGATTTTGCCGTGGAACCGAATTGTGGTGCTTGGCTTTGCCATGCTGGTGCTGTTCTTCACCTGGTTATTGCTGAATAAGACCCGTCTTGGGCTGCGCGTGCGCGCGGTGACGCAAAACCGCAATATGGCGGCCTGCTGCGGCGTGCCCACCGGGCGAGTCGATATGCTGGCCTTTGGGCTGGGTTCAGGGATTGCCGGGCTGGGTGGCGTGGCGCTGTCGCAGTTGGGTAACGTGGGGCCAGAACTGGGGCAAAGTTACATTATTGATTCGTTTCTGGTGGTGGTGCTTGGCGGCGTTGGACAACTCGCCGGGAGTGTGGTGGCGGCGTTTGGTCTCGGGATCTTCAATAAAATTCTTGAGCCTCAGGTGGGGGCTGTGCTCGGCAAAATTATGATCCTGGTGCTGATCATTCTGTTTATCCAGAAACGACCTCAGGGACTTTTCGCATTGAAAGGGAGGGTTATTGACTAATGACTATGCCAATGACATTAACGCTGGCACGAAAAGCGCCGCGCGTGACGCGCATCCTGGGGCTGTTTTTGCTGCTGGTGCTCATTATTCTGCCATTTCTGGCGCTGCTCCCGGTAGATCATCCGCTGGCAATCTCCGTCTGGACACTAACGCTGGCTGGGAAAATCCTGTGCTATGCCATTGTGGCGGTCGCACTGGATCTGGTGTGGGGCTATGCCGGAATGCTCTCACTGGGTCATGGCATTTTCTTTGCGCTGGGGGGATATGCGATGGGGATGTACCTGATGCGTCAGGCCTCCGGCGAAGGACTACCGGCTTTTATGTCGTTTCTGTCGTGGACCGAACTGCCCTGGTTCTGGTGGGGAACGCAACATTTTATCTGGGCCATGCTGCTGGTTGTGCTGGTGCCCGGCCTGCTGGCGCTGGTGTTTGGCTGGTTTGCCTTTCGCTCAAAAATCAAGGGCGTCTATTTCTCCATCATGACTCAGGCCCTGACTTTCGCTGGCATGTTGCTGTTTTTCCGTAACGAAACCGGGTTTGGTGGAAATAACGGTTTCACCGGATTTACCACTATTCTGGGATTCCCCGTGACCGCGACCTCAACCCGTATCGCGCTATTTCTGGCGACGGTGATGCTTTTAGTGCTGGCGTTATGGCTGGGACTGGCGCTGGCGCGCAGTAAGTTTGGTCGTATCCTGACCGCCGTGCGCGATGCCGAAAATCGGCTGATGTTCTGTGGCTATGATCCGAAAGGCTTCAAGTTGCTGGTATGGACGCTTTCCGCTGTGCTGTGCGGGCTGGCAGGTGCGCTGTATGTTCCGCAGGTGGGCATTATTAACCCCAGTGAAATGTCGCCGACCAACTCGATTGAAGCGGCGATTTGGGTCGCCCTCGGTGGTCGCGGAACCCTGATTGGCCCGGTTTTTGGCGCTGTGTTGGTGAACGGCGCTAAAAGTCTGTTTACGGTAATCATGCCTGAATACTGGCAACTGTTTCTTGGCCTGATTTTTATTGGCGTTACGCTGTTTTTACCCCGTGGCGTGATTGGTCTGTTTCGCAAAGGAGACAAATAATGCAGCCAGATGAAGGTCTTTTTACCCGCCAGTTGCCAGGGGACAGATTTCGCAATCAAACCGACCCGGTATTGCAGCTGGAAAAAATCAACGTGAACTTCGATGGGTTTCAGGCGCTAACGGATCTCACACTTGATATTGGCGTAGGGGAACTGCGCTGCATTATTGGTCCTAATGGTGCCGGAAAAACGACGTTGATGGATGTCATTACCGGCAAAACCAGACCGCAAAGCGGCCGCGCGATTTACGATCAGTCGATTGATTTAATGGAGTTTGATTCTATCGCCATTGCGCGTCAGGGGATTGGACGAAAATTTCAGAAGCCCACGGTATTTGAAGCATTAACAGTGGTGGAGAATCTGGAGCTGGCACTGAAAAACGATAAATCCGTTTGGGGGTCTTTACGGGCGCGCCTTTCGGGTGAACAGCGGGACCGCATCGATGAAATGCTGGTGTTGTTGCGCTTGGGAAACGATCGAGAACGCCGTGCCGGGCTGCTTTCGCACGGGCAAAAGCAGTTTCTTGAGATCGGCATGTTGCTGGTCCAGGAGCCGCATTTGCTGCTGCTGGATGAGCCGGCAGCGGGGATGACGGATGCGGAGACGGAATACACCGCGGAACTGTTTCGCCAGCTTGCCGGGAAGCACTCGCTGATGGTGGTTGAGCATGATATGGGGTTTGTCGAGACAATTGCTGACCACGTTACGGTATTGCATCAAGGGCGAGTGCTGGCTGAAGGCAGCCTGCGCGATGTGCAGGCCAATGAGCAGGTTATTGAAGTTTATCTTGGACGGTAAGGAGGGCTGATGCTGCAGGTAAATGAACTGAATCAATACTATGGCGGCAGCCATATTCTGCGCGGCGTGAGCTTTGAGGCGCGTATCGGCGAGGTGACGTGTTTGCTGGGGCGTAACGGCGTGGGAAAAACAACGCTCTTAAAATGCCTGATGGGACTTATTCCTGCCCGCAGTGGAAGCGTGCTCTGGCAGGAGAAAAATGTCACGTACTGGAAACCACATCAACGGGTCAGAGCCGGTGTAGCGTACGTGCCGCAGGGACGCGATATTTTTCCGCGTCTGACAGTGGAAGAGAACTTGCTGCTGGGCCTTTCCCGCTTTTCAGCACAGGACGCCCGGCGCGTGCCGGATGATATTTACGCGCTATTTCCAGTGCTACAGGAGATGAAGTATCGACGGGGCGGAGATTTGTCCGGTGGACAGCAGCAGCAACTGGCTATTGGACGGGCGCTGGCCAGTCGCCCGCAGTTGTTGATCCTTGATGAGCCGACCGAGGGGATCCAGCCGTCAGTAATTAAAGAGATTGGTCAGGTTATTTCTCACCTGGCGCATCGGGGTGATATGGCCATTTTGCTGGTGGAACAGTTCTATGATTTTGCGCAGCAGCTGGCTGACAAATATCTGCTTATGTCGCGCGGAAGTATTATTCAAAGCGGTTCCGGCGAGAATATGGAATCCGAGGGAGTACGAGGGCTGGTGGCCATTTGAGATACGCGACAGAACCACTATGGATCTGTCGCGATAACAATCAGCAGACCGCCGTCTGATCCCAGGGTTTGGCGCGCATACCCTTTATCATTAACGCCCAGGCAAGGACAATCGCCACTATCAACGCCACAAACAGCGACCATGGCGGTAATGTGGTCAAAATGACGCCGCTGACCAATGGGTTTACCGCGGCGCCAAGCCAGCCCAGCGACTGGGCGGAAAAATAGCTGGCTTTCATGCCGGCCGGGGCGATGTTATCGATCAGCATGTATTCACCCGGGGCGTAAATAACTTCGCCGATCGTGAAAAGGGCCGCAGAAATACCCCAGAACCATAAGCTATTGCCGGAAAACATGAAGCCAACCAGACCGAGCACAAAGAAGATTGTGCCTACTGTCATCAGCGGTCGAATGTTAGCGGCAGTGATCCTGCGTCCAAGGGCATATTG
This sequence comes from Citrobacter sp. wls706, assembly GCF_005281305.1. NCBI lineage: Bacteria > Pseudomonadati > Pseudomonadota > Gammaproteobacteria > Enterobacterales > Enterobacteriaceae > Citrobacter > Citrobacter sp. wls706. The sequence continues at coordinate 501,467 of NZ_SZXG01000031.1, forward strand.
CAGCGATACCACAATTGCGGCATTGACGGGCAGAACGACCGCTACCACTTTTTCGGCAAAATCACCGTTGGCCACCACCATCACGTATTGTGAAATACAGGAGGCAAATGCGCCTCCAACAAATGACGCCAGAAATGCCGACAACGTAAACCAACATAGTGCTCTGTCGCGCAGGAGCACCGAGGGTGACCAAACCGCGGCGTTTGAACCTTCTGATACTACCGTTGAACGTTTTACCCACGTCTGGATAAACACCAGTGGTAAAGCCGAGCAGGCGGCCGCCAGCCAGAACGGTAAGTTAATACTTTGCATCACCAGCAGGGTGCCCAGCGGGGGGCCAACGGTCCAGCCGATGTTCAGCACGGTATAGTTAAGCGAGAAAATTTTCGTTTTGTTGGTGGCAGAGAGATTATCGGCAAACCAGGCCTTCAGCACCGTTGCGAAGACGGAGTAGGCGCAGTTGATCAGGGCGAAGAGCAGCACCACCACCACGACGTTATGCACCAGTGGGATCGCAATAAAACCAGAGGCAAAGCCGCAGATAGCCAGCAGCATGTAGCGTTTTTTATCGAACTTGTCGGCCAGAATACCAAAGCCGAGGCTGAAAACGACGCCAATAGTCAGGGCGACCGTCATCGCATAACCGATCAGATCGACGCTCAGGTTATACTGCCGACTGAGGTAAATCGTCATGAATGGCAGCGTAGCGCCGCGCCCAATGGTTAATAACAAGGATGATGCAAGTAACGCGAGAGTGGACCGTCTCAGAGAGATATTCATTTTCCTGCCCGACAATGCATGTTGTTATGTTTTTTTTAGATATCAGAAACAAATAGCATGGTAAAAGTGTGATGTACACTCAATAAGTTGTCGGAAAATGCCCTCAATAGCCTACCTGAATTAATGATCTGTTCCGGTACAATGATTTCCGTTACCTTAACTTGTTTACAAAAATTTAATATTTGCAAGGGCGGTGGTATGTCACGTAAAGACGGGTTGTTAGCGTTGCTGGTCGTTGTCGTTTGGGGCCTGAACTTTGTCGTCATTAAAGTTGGCCTGCACAATATGCCGCCATTGATGCTGGCAGGATTGCGATTTTTACTGGTGGCATTTCCGGCGATATTCTTTATTGCCCGCCCGAAAATCCCGCTTTCGCTGTTACTCGGTTATGGCCTGACCATCAGTTTTGGGCAGTTCGCGTTTCTCTTTAGCGCCATCAAATTCGGTATGCCTGCCGGGTTAGCTTCGCTGGTATTACAAGCTCAGGCGTTTTTCACCATCATTCTGGGGGCATTCGCTTTTGGCGAGCGTTTGCAGGGGAAACAGCTGGTAGGGATTGCGCTGGCCGTCTTTGGCGTACTGGTATTGATTGAAGCTAGTCTGAACGGGCAGCATGTCGGCATGCTCGGTTTTATGCTGACGCTGGCGGCGGCGCTAAGCTGGGCCTGCGGCAATATCTTTAACAAAAAAATAATGCAGCACACGTCGCGTCCGGCTGTGATGTCCCTGGTCGTGTGGAGCGCTTTAATTCCCATTATCCCGTTCTTTTTGGCATCCGCACTGCTAGATGGTCCGACACAAATTGTGCAGAGCCTGGTGGCGATAGATATGATCACCATTTTGTCACTGGTTTATCTGGCGTTTGTGGCGACCATTGTGGGTTACGGAATCTGGGGTTCATTACTTGGGCGTTATGAAACCTGGCGGGTAGCGCCGCTGTCGCTGTTAGTGCCCGTTGTCGGTCTGGCAAGTGCAGCTGTGTTGCTGGATGAAACGCTGACGGGTTTGCAACTGCTGGGTGCGCTGCTGATTATGGCTGGGCTGTATATTAATGTGTTTGGCTTTCGTTTGCGCAAGATAGCGCAGGTGAGAGGGTAATAAAAAGCCCCGCGGTGGCGGGGCAAAAACGAATTACAGGTTGCGCGTATTGTAATAAGGCACCCCCAATTCGTCGGACTTATCGCTGCCGGCACCCATATGATTAAAATCGAACGGGGACTGATCGTGCGCAGGGGGCATAATCATTGCGTCACGACTGTTCTGGGTGGCGGGTTGCGCAGTCTGTTCCGCCATGCTCTGGCCCGAAACAACCAACAGCAGGGCCAGCATCGCATAAGACAGAATTTTCATCATTTCCTCGGTTACGTCGTTAACTGGCGATTAGCAATTACACTGATTGAGCGGAAGCAAATAGCGTGATTCGCCGTGCATATTGGTCATACGGTATTTATGCGGCGGAACATCAAAATAGTTTTTGAACGTTCTGGTCAGCGTTTGCTGAGATTCAAAGCCGTAACGCTCCGCCAGATATAGAATCGGCTCGTTACTTTCTTTTAATTTTTGCGCTATTTCAGTCATTTTACGGCTGCGGATGTATTGACCCAGTGAATGACCGGTTTCTTTTTTAAACATCCGTTGCAGGTGCCATTTGGAGTAACCTGAACGCTCAGACACTTTTTCCAGCGAGAGCGGTGATTCAAGGTTATTTTCGATCCAGTCCAAAATGCTATGAATAGTGATTGTGTCAGTATTGCGTCTGGACATCGTCATACCTCTTTTCTGTTTACGGCAGGATTCTCTTAAGCAAATGCTCAAGCGTGGCTACTTCATCCGCCGTTAAGTTTTTTGTTAGTTCCTGGTGCAGGTCTTGCCCGACTAATTGGTGACACTGCTCGCAAATTGCTGCGCCATGCTCGGTGAGTTTCACCAGCACGCCACGCTTATCATGTGGATTCGGAAGCCTTTCTATCCAGCCTTTACAGGCCAGCCTGTCCAGCATCCGCGTCAGGGCGCCAAGATCGACAGACAGCACTTTTTTCAATTCGACAGGGGTAATACACACCGCACAACGGATGGAGCAGAGCACTTTGAACTGTGATGCTGTGATATCCAGCGGTGACAGATAGTCGTTTAGCAAACGATCTTTTTTCTGATTAACCATATAGATCAAACGACCCAGTGGGATGATTTCGTTAAACAGATCACTGGTGCTTTTCACAATGGTTGCCCTGGCAAGTAGTTAGTCACGGCTGATATTATTGCTTAGGCAAATATAAGTCAAATGAATGGGTCGGCAAATGCCACGTTTTGCTAAATCAGCAGGCTCATCAACTGACGTATATAATTTTAACGGTCTGATAATTATGGGTTATAGGCGCGGGCGAAAAATGAATCCTTACACCGTGAAAATGGCTTATCACTCGGCTTTCACCTTATACTTGCCGTTGACGATTAACGCACAGGAAAGATGACATTATGATGGACTTGTTTAAAGCAATAGGGCTGGGGCTGGTAGTCCTGTTACCGTTGGCAAACCCGTTAACCACCGTGGCGTTGTTTCTTGGCCTTGCCGGTAATATGAACAGCGCAGAGCGTAACCGTCAGTCCCTGATGGCGTCTGTGTATGTGTTTGCCATCATGATGGTGGCGTACTATGCCGGGCAGCTGGTGATGAATACCTTCGGGATTTCGATCCCCGGATTACGTATTGCAGGTGGGTTAATCGTTGCGTTTATCGGTTTTCGGATGTTGTTTCCACAGCAGAAGGCGCATGAGTCTCCAGAGGCGAAAAGCAAATCAGAGGAGCTGGAAGACGAACCGACTGCCAATATTGCATTTGTACCGCTGGCAATGCCAAGCACCGCCGGTCCGGGTACGATAGCCATGATTATCAGCTCGGCATCAACCGTACGTCATGGTTCCGAATTTCCTGATTGGGTAATTATGGTTGCGCCGCCGATAATTTTTGCGGTTGTCGGCGTTATCCTGTGGGGTTGTTTACGCAGTTCCGGTGGGATTATGCGTTTGGTAGGCAAAGGCGGTATAGAAGCTATTTCGCGCCTGATGGGCTTCCTGCTGGTGTGTATGGGCGTGCAGTTTATTATTAACGGTGTGCTGGAAATTATTAAAAGTTACGCTTAAAAAAACGGGCCCGGTATTGTCTTATACCAGGCCCGTTTTTTATGAATGCTGTGGCTGCTCTTCGAGCGATATCGGCCATTTGCGAAAGATTATCACCGACCATACCAACGCAACAACGGCAGGTACTGCGCCTGTATAACCAATCGTTGACATCGACCAGTGTAAACTCACCTGATTACCCACCAGCGCGCCAGCGCCAATGCCGATATTAAAGATACCGGAGAACAGTGCCATTGCGACATCGGTGGCATCCGGGGCCAGCGCCAGCACTTTTACCTGCATGCCAAGACCGATCAACATAATAGCAATGCCCCAGAAAATACTGAGGATAGCGAGGTGCATTTCGCTGTCAGCGGCTGGCAATAGGAGCACCAGGCATACCGTCAGCAGGGCAATGGCGCTACTGATGAGTATGGAAGCATGTAGATTACCCAGTTTGCCAAATATCACACTACCAATAATACCCGCGCCGCCCAGAATCAGTAGCAGCACGGTAGCAAAGTTGGCGCTCAGTCCGGCGACGGTCTGTACAAACGGTTCAATGTAGCTATAAGCCGTGTAGTGGGCGGTGACCACAATCACCGTCAGCACATACAGGCTCATCAACGCCGGACGGTGGAATAACACCGGCAAACTTTTAAGTGAACCGGAGTGTTCGCTGGGCAATTTAGGCAGTAACTTAATCAGGCAAAGCAGGGTGACTAACGCCCCCATGCCGATAGCAAAGAATGTGGTGCGCCAGCCAAAATACTGACCGACGATACGCCCGATAGGCAGACCCAGCACCATTGCCAGTGCGGTGCCGGTAGCAATCAGGCTAAGCGCCTGCGCACGTTTTCCTGCCGGGGCCAGGCGAATTGCCAGCGATGCGGTAATGGACCAGAAAATAGCGTGTGCAAAGGCGATACCAATACGGCTAATCACCAGCACGGTGAAATTCCATGCCAGGAAAGAGAGCACATGGCTGGCAATAAACACCACAAACAGACAGATCAGGAGCTTGCGTCGTTCCATCTGGCTGGTAAGCAGCATGAAGGGAAGCGACATTAAGGCAACAACCCAGGCGTAGATTGTCAGCATGATCCCGACCTGCGCGGTCTGCATATTAAAACTTTGCGCGATGTCGGACAGCAAACCGACAGGGACAAACTCTGTGGTATTGAAAATAAAACCGGCAATGGCAAGCGTAACTACACGTAGCCACGCCACCTTGCGGGAAACAGTGTCTGTTGTCATATCGATAAATCGGGTTAACTGCGAAAAGGAGAGGCATCGATCTTAAAACGTTTTCTGGCGAAAATACAATCATTTTGTGATTGAGATCACGTTGTTTGGCTGGGGAAGACGGTTGCCTATGAGAGGAGTGCGTAACCCCGGCCAGTACGATGACTGACCGGGAAAACCGCAAGCGCGCGGGATTAGTGCTGTTGTGCTTCTTTCATACACAGTGCTTCATGTTCACTGTCGATAATTGGTTCAACTTTACCCATCAAAAACAGATAGTTCAGAATCCCTACCACGACTAATGCGGCTGAAAAAACCAGCGCCCAGGTAAATGAACCCGTGGCGGCAACGATCGCCCCTGTAATTATCGGCCCTACAGCGCCGCCCATGTTGGAAACGGTATTCTGCAATCCAGCCACGATCGAGACGCTGTTTTTAGGCGCAACGTCTCCTGGGAGCGCCCATACCTGTGATGCGGCGACCGTGGTACCAGATTTTGCGACGCACAGTAAAAAGACGGTCATATACACCGAGTCGGTAAAGGGGGCAAAACCAATGCATAACGCCATCAACAAACCAATGGTCAGAAAGAGTTTACGCGTAGCCGTCAGTGACAAAATTCGCTTATGCACCATACGGTCAGATGCCCAGCCGGCGATGACCTCGATCACCATTCCGCAGAGTAACGGCAATGCGGCAACCATTCCCATTTTAATGAAATCCATACCTTTGTCTTTTACCAGATAAGTAGGCAACCAGGTAATAAAGAAATAGGAAGTATAGTTGATGGTAAAGAAACCAATACACATCGCCCAGATATTGCGATAACGCAGCAATTTATACCAGCGCATAGGCAGCACAGATTTATCACCGTGCTTTTGTTTTTGACCTTCACGAATATGCTTAACTTCGCTGGTGCTGATTTTTTTGTGGTCTTCTGGATTTTCCGTATAAATAAAATACCAGGCAATAACCCAGATAATCCCGACGCTACCAATGATGAGAAACGTCATTCGCCAGTCAAACTGGTAAATCATCCAGACGATCAGCGGCATTGCCACCGCGCCGCCGAATTTAGAGGCGCTGTCAAAGAGTCCGGAAACGGTCGCTCTCTCACTGTCAGGGAACCAGCGAGCCGCGATGCCTGCGTTGCTTGGGTATGCCGCGGCTTCACCGACACCGAGGGCAAGCCGCAAGGCGAGGAGTGATTTAAATCCGGTGGCTAATCCCATCATAGACGTGGCGATTGACCACCATGCAACGGCAAAACCCAATCCTTTTTTCTGCCCGAAGCGGTCGGCAAACCAGCCTGCGGGTATTTGTAAGAGCGAGTATGACCAGAAGAAAGCTGCCATTATAAAACCCATCATTTCAGGGTCGAGTTTTAGTTCGTCGATGAGATGCGGGGCAGCCGCAGATAATACCGTTCGGTCAATATAATTAATTGCAATAGCAAGCCACATTAATCCCGCAATCCACCAGCGGATTCGGGATTTCTCTGCAAAATTATTCATATATCAGGCCCATGGTAGATGTTCATTTTTATTATTGTGGGAAGGCTACAGTATTCTCCACAATGTTATAATTCATTCATGATATTTTTCGGTTTATGCTGATGTATGACAGACTCAATAATATTATGAACACATTGCTCGCCAATATTGCTGATGGCGCCCTCGGTGTATCCTGCAATGTGTGCGGTGGGAATGAAGTTATCGAGGGAAAACAAGGGATGCGAATCGCATGGCTCATGTAAAAAGACATCGGCGGCAGCTCCTTTAATCACCCCTTCGGTCAACGCCTGCAGCAGATCCTCCTCATTCACTACGCCGCCCCGCGACACGTTGATGAGATAACTGCTGGGCTTCATTTTATTAATACGCGCGAAATCAAAGAGATCTTTGGTTTCAGGGGTAAGAGGCGTATGCAGGGTTATGAAATCGCTTTGTTCCGTTAATTCGTCGAGCGAGACGTACTCAACCCGATTCTCTTTGGCAAACTGCGCGTCCTGCCAGGCGTCATACGCCAATACGCGCATATTGAATCCCCGGGCGCGTAGCGCAACCTGTTTACCTATGTTACCTAATCCAATAATACCTATGGTTTTGCCATACACATCGGAGGCGAAGATGCGTGGCCAGTGACCGGCCCGGGTTTGTTCAATAGCCTGTGGGAGCTGGCGCGCGCAGTTGAGGATCAAGGAAAAGGCAAAATCGGCAACGGCATGTTTATTGGCATCAGGCACATTGGTGACATAAATGCCTTTTTCGCGCGTCGCATTGAGATCGATATTATCAACGCCTACGCCGTGTTTGCAGACGATCTTCAGATTTGGGGCCGCAGCCAGCAATTTCGCATTGACATCGGTAAAGGCGACAATCATCGCCACCGTTTCTTTGAGATGGGGTTCAAGCGCTTCCAACCCTGCATCCGCTGGCAACATTATTAATTCCAGGCCGACTTCTTTTAGCTGCGCGATCGGTTGTTGATCGTATTTGGCAAATGAAGGTGATGTACAGATGACGTTCATAACACAATCCTGTTGGTTAAGCGGCGTTACCGCCGCCGTATAAGGGTTTATCGCAGATAGTTATTGATAATTTGCTGGATCTGGATTTCCTGCTGCTCATCAAACGTGACAGCGTAACGGCTGGCGCCGACATCATGTCCCATGATTTGTAATGCTTTTTTAACTGCGGCAGGCGAGAAGGCCACCTTGTAAAGATCGGTGCGCAGACCCGTAACGCTCTCCTGAGCCTGGTGCGATCCGGCGACATCGCCCGCGTTAAACCGTGACCAGATAGCGTTGATTTCATCAGGCGCGACGTTTGCCAGCCCGGAGATACAAGCGGAACAGCCGTCGACAAAACCCTGGTGAATCAGCGAGTCGGGGCCATTCAGTACATCGAATCCGTCGATATCTTTGACGGCATCCAGGAATCCGCTCAGGCTCTCATAGCTGCCCGCGCTGTCTTTGATTCCAATGATGTTGGGGTGCGCCGCGAGCGTTCTTGCCGTTGCGGGCTCAATGGTATTGCCCGTACGCGCCGGAATGTTGTAAAGAAAAACGGGAACTGTTAACGCGTCGGCGATCGCTGTATAGTGGGCAATCAACTCATGTTGTTTCAGCGGGACAAAATACGGAGTAATGACCGATACGGCATCGACACCCAGTTTTTCTACCTGCTTACCCAGACGGATAGTATCGCGGGTTGATATTTCGCCAATATGCGCCACAACATGCGCGTGACCGGCAACTTCTTCCACGCAGGTCCGGGTAACGGCGATTTTTTCCTCCTCGTTAAGCACAAAAAACTCGCCGTTGGTGCCGCCGCAGAAAATACCGTTTCCGGCACGAAGCTGGCGGTTGACCTGGTTTTTAAGCTCACTGAGATTCAGACCGCCTTCGTGGTCAAATGGGGTCACTATGGCGGTCAGTACGCCACGAATTTTGCTGCTCATTGTTCACTCCTTTGTGATCAGATCGGGAAACAGAGTTTGGTAAATGGCCTGAACATCATCATGGCTCACCTGGCAGGGAGCGTTATTCATCAGGCGTTTCACGTTTAGCGCGGCATCGGCCAGCGCGGGAATGTCTGCGTACGGGACGCCGAGCGTTGCCAGGTTATCGGGAAGGTTGAGACGTTTCACGAGGGCAGAAAACCAGGCCACCAGCGCATGTGATTTTTCTTCAGCATTCAGGGTAAGATCGGCATCCGGTACCAGATCCCAGACCTGGGCGAACTTGTCGACGGCATAAGGGCGAACCACCCGCATGCAGGGCGCCAACAAAATCGCATTGGCAACGCCGTGAGGTAGATGATACCGCCCCCCCAGCGGGTATGAGAGTGCGTGGACCAGGTGAGTCCCGGCATGATTAATCGCCACGCCGCCATAATACGACGCCCATAGCATTTCCAGTTTCGCCAGCAAATTGTTCGGTTCATTGACCGACGTTTCGATATTCTTCAGTAATTTCTGTAAACCGATGAGCGCAGCGTTGTCACTGACCGGATTGGCAATAGTCGCTGTAAAGCACTCAATCAGATGGCATAGCGCGTCAATGCCGGTTGATGAGGCAATGTGCGCAGGCATACTGGTAGTGAGTTCCGGTAGCAGGGCGACATAATCCGGCAACAGCACCGGGGAGATGATGCCTGTCTTGGTGTTTTGTTCCGGGATTGCCAGTATTGCGTTTGGGGTGGCTTCTGAACCTGTCCCGGCGGTGGCAGGGATAAGTACGCAGGCCACACGTTGTTGCGGTTTCTCGCCAGCCAGCATGGCCTCCAGCGAGGGAGAGTCTGGATGACACAGGACAGAGAGCAGCTTGGCCACGTCCAGTACGCTACCGCCCCCAATACCGATCACCATCTCCACATTGAGGTCAGCGACCCGTTTGATGAGTGCGCTGACGTCATGATGTCCCGGTTCGGCCGGTACGTTGTCAATCAGCGTCACCTGGCGGCCATCATTAGCCAGCAGGGTGCGGATCTGCGCCACCGCATCCAGTCGGACAATATTGCCATCAGTCACCAGTAGCAGCTGGCGTTTCCCACTCAGTAATGGCTCCAGCGCGGGGATGGCATGTGAGCCGCTGATTACGGTGCTATTAATTGTTGCCACAACATTCTCCTGTTTGAGTGATTGAATTCGCTCACTGTGATTCAGGAACGATTTCATCATGGGCTAAATTTATAATTTATCGCGGAACCGAATAACTTGAGCTTGCTCACATTTAATCAAATGTGATTGAATATAATCATAAGCAACACACACCGACCCGGAGCATGGATGAGTAAACATGTAGCAAACCCGCAAATCCTGGTTATCGCCGACGACTTTACCGGCGGAAACGATGCGGGGGTCAGCCTGGCGCTGACGGGAATGACGGTCAATGTCGCCTTTACGTTGCCCTGTGCCGAAGAGACCGACGTACTGATCGTGAATAGTGATAGCCGTGCGCTGGATGCGCCGCAGGCAGCGGCCCGCGTGAATGCTTTAGCGCTCGCCTGTCATGCCGATTCGCGGGCACTGTGGCTAAAGAAAATGGATTCCACTTTACGCGGTAATCCTGGGGCCGAAGTGGATGCGCTCATGCAGGTGACGGGTAAAAATCTGGCCATTGTTGCGCCAGCGTATCCCCAGGCTGGCCGGACGACTGAACAGGGGCTCTGTCTCGTCCACGGCGTTCCGGTCACTGAAACCGAATTTGCCAGCGACCCGAAAACGCCGGTCGCCAGCGCTGATATCTGTGCGGTACTTCAGGCACAAACCTCCATCAAATGTCGGACGATGTCATTGAGTGACGGTTTACAACGCCTGCAAGAACCAAGTGTTGATATGTCGCAGATTTGGGTGGTTGATGCGCAGAGTAATGCGGATCTTGATGCCATTGTCGGTGAAGTGATGAAGCGAAATGATTCGCCGCTGTTGGTGGGCTCGGCCGGAATTTGTGACGCACTGGCTCGCCGAGTCCAGACGGTCTCTGCCCAGCGTTTACTGGCGATTGTGGGCTCAATGAGTGAAATTGCTCAACGTCAGATTGCGGCCGTGAGCCGGGATCAGCAGGTGGAGACGGTATTCATCGACATCGAGGATATGTTCAAGGGGACTATGGACGCGCACGTCGCCCGCATTATTGGCGTTCTGGCATCCGGTAAACACTGCATTGTTCACACCTGTCCTGATAAAGAAGCGCGGCACCATATTCCACATCTGTGCGCGTGCTGGCAGGTGAGTCGCGCTCAGTTGGGCGAAAAAATCTGCCAATTCCTTGGGCAACTTACCCGACAGGTTTTAGATGATGTTTCACCCGCCGCGCTGTATCTCTCCGGCGGCGATGTTGCTATGGCGGTTGCTGAAGCGCTGGAGGCAACGGGATTTCGTATTACCGACCGTGTGGCTCAGTGCGTACCGTACGGTCATTTTGCCGGCGGCCGCTGGCAACGCCCGGTTATGACAAAAGCAGGTGGTTTTGGTGACGAGACGACCCTGCGTCAGGTTTTGCATGCTATTGAGGAGAAAATGAGTGAATAACGTTATTGCGGTAACCATGGGCGACCCGGCAGGTATCGGACCGGAGATTATTATCAAATCACTGACAGAGGATCCGCTCTCAGGCGCACCGGTTGTGGTGGTCGGCTGCGCGCAGACCTTGCGGCGGATTCAGGCATTAAACATTACGCCAGCAGCGGAACTGCGGGTCATTGATCATGTGGCGCAGGCGCAATTTTCGGCGGGGATTATCAATGTGATCGATGAACCCCTTGCCGACCCGGGCGCCCTTGAACCCGGCGTGGTGCAGGCACAGGCAGGCGATCTGGCCTATCGCTGTATTAAGCGTGCCACCGCGCTGGCGCTGAATGGCGAAGTGAAAGCGATAGCCACCGCGCCGCTAAATAAAGAAGCGTTGCATCTGGCGGGTCACCCTTATCCTGGCCATACCGAACTGCTGGCGCAACTGACTAACAGTAAAGATTACGCGATGGTGCTGTATACCGATCAGCTCAAAGTCATTCATGTCACTACCCATATTGCGCTACGGAAATTTCTCGATACGCTCAGCGAGGCGCGGGTGAAAACCGTTATTCAGGTAGCACATGATTTTCTGCGCCGTGTCGGGTATGAAAGCCCGCGCATTGCGGTGGCAGGGGTGAATCCACATGCCGGAGAACACGGCCTGTTTGGCGATGAAGAAATCAAAATAGTTGGACCTGCGATCCAGGCCATGCAGGCACAGGGGCTGAATGTCACAGGGCCGTGCCCACCGGATACGGTATTTATGCAGTGCCATGAGGGGATGTACGACATGGTGGTGGCGATGTATCACGACCAGGGCCATATTCCGCTAAAATTGCTTGGATTCTATGATGGGGTGAATATCACCGCCGGGTTACCGTTTATTCGCACCTCTGCGGACCACGGCACGGCGTTTGATATTGCCTGGACAGGTAAAGCCAAGTCTGAGAGCATGGCGGTATCCATCCAGTTGGCTATGCAAATCACGCGGGATTAAAATGAAGGGATATAATCGGTTAGAACAGATTATGGATTATCTGAAAGGGCATAATCTGGCGACGGTAGAACAGCTTGTTGCCGTGACGGACGCCTCGCCGGCGACCATCCGTCGCGACCTGATTAAGCTCGATCAGGAAGGCGTGATCAGCCGTACCCATGGCGGGGTGACGCTTAACCGGTTTATCCCATCGCAGCCTACCACGCATGAGAAAATGCAGCGCAACCTGCAAGAGAAACAAGCGATCGCCAGCGCGGCGGCAGGCCTGGTGAAGGCCGGAGATGCGATTGTTCTGGATGCGGGGACGACAATGATTGAACTGGCTCGTCAGCTCACTCATCTGCCGCTGCGGGTCATCACCAGCGATCTGCACATCGCGCTTTTTTTCTCCGAATTTAAACAAATTGAAGTGACGATCATTGGAGGGCGAATTGATGACTCCAGCCAGTCCTGTATCGGTGAGCACGGGCGTAAACTGTTGCAAAACGTCTGGCCGGATATCGCGTTTTTGAGCTGTAACGGCTGGGATCTGGCGCGCGGCATCACCGCGCCGACGGAAGAAAAGGCCGGAGTAAAACGTGACCTGATTGCCAACGCCAGTCGTCGGGTACTGCTGGCAGACAGCTCAAAATATGGCGCGTGGTCTTTGTTTAACGTTACCCATCTGAATGCGCTGACGGATATTGTGACCGATGCCCGGCTCAATGAGGACGTGCGTGTACAACTGGAACAGTTACCCTGCCAACTGACTATTGCCAGTTAATCCGTATCCTGCGACAACTGAGGATCCAGCACTTCGATAAAGGCTTCCAGCTGCCTTGTCATCGCACCTCTTCGCCAGACCAGCCACGTATTCAGCCAGCGCCAGTTTTCGCTCAACGGCCAGGCGTTGACCTGATGGTGTCCGGGCATACTTTCCAGCATCGAACGTGGAATTAGCGCGATACCCGCACCGGCAATAACGCAGGCCAGCATCCCATGGTATGACTCCATTTCATGAATGGTACCCGGCATGGCGCGATCGGCATGAAACCAGCTTTCAAAATGTCGGCGGTAGGAACAGTTGGCGCGAAACGCGTAAATACTGCAGCCGTTGACGTCGCTGGCCCGCTGGATGGGAGGGTGACCGTGCGGGGTGACAATCATCATCTCTTCACGATAGACCGGAATACCCTCAAGTCCGGGGTGGGCAACGGGACCATCGACAAAAGCGGCGTTCAACGTGCCGTCCAGCACGCCGTCCAGCATGGTGCCTGAGGGACCGGTCGCCAGGGCAAACTGAATTTTTGGATAACGTTGGTTATATTCAGCCAACGTAGCAGGGATCCGTACCGCGGCGGTGCTTTCCAGCGATCCGAGCGAAAACAAGCCCTGTGGTTCATCTCCGGCGACCACCATTCTCGCTTCCTCTACCAGCGCCAGGATCCGTTGACTGTAGCGCAAAAAGTTGTGCCCGGAGGGCGAAAGCCGCAGACGCTGGTTTTCACGAATAAACAGATCGACGCCAAGATCGGCCTCAAGTTGGCGAATACGGGTAGTGAGATTGGACGGCACGCGATGCACCTTCGCTGCGGCCTGTGTAATGCTGCCGGTCTCCGCGACGGCATTGAACATTTCCAGTTGCGTAAGATCCATAATATTCTCTAATCGTGAATGGTGTGGTTAATATTATTCATTTTTCAGGAAGAGTAAATATGCTCATGATATGACCATACCCTGCGATAAAAGAGAGGCACCCATGACTATCACAGCAGCAACACATGCTATTTCGGTTGATCCTACCTGCGGTGAAAGACTGACGGCGATGCCGTGGGCCAGCACCGAAGAGATTGCGCAGGCACTGAGTCTTGCCGCAAGTGCCTACAGTGAATGGAAACAGACTACCGTCGCGCACCGTGCGCATACGCTGCGTCAAATCGGCCTGGCCCTGCGTAATCGCGCGGAAGAGATGGCGCAGTGTATTTCACGTGAAATGGGCAAACCTATCAAACAGGCTCGGGGTGAAGTCGCCAAGTCAGCCGCGTTGTGTGACTGGTACGCCGAACATGGACCTGCGATGCTTAACCCGGAACCGACGCTGGTAGAAAATAACCAGGCGGTGATTGAGTATCGCCCGGTTGGAACTATTCTGGCGATCATGCCGTGGAATTTTCCGTTGTGGCAGGTACTGCGTGGTGCTATTCCGATTTTGCTGGCCGGAAATGTCTATTTGTTAAAGCATGCGCCTAACGTAACCGGCTGTGCTGCGATTATCGCGCAGGTTTTTGCTGATGCAGGCGTTCCTGCCGGTGTTTATGGTTGGGTAAATGCCGATAACGCCGGAGTCAGTCAGATGATCAACGACCCGCGTATCGCAGCGGTAACGGTAACGGGTAGCGTACGTGCCGGTGCGGCGATTGGTGCACAGGCGGGTGCGGCGCTGAAAAAATGCGTACTTGAACTGGGTGGTTCCGATCCGTTTATTGTCCTCAATGATGCCGATCTCGATCTGGCAGTTAAAGCGGCAGTCACCGGACGTTATCAGAATACCGGGCAGGTTTGTGCGGCAGCGAAGCGCTTTATTATCGAAGAAGGAATTGCAGAAGAATTTACTGCGCGGTTTGTGGCGGCCGCGAGCGCGCTCAAAATGGGCAATCCGTTAAACGAAGAAAACGATCTCGGACCGATGGCGCGATTTGATCTGCGTGATGAACTGCATCAGCAGGTTGAAGCATCCCTGGCCGAAGGGGCGAAGTTACTCCTTGGGGGCGAAAAAATAGCAGGTCAGGGCAATTACTATGCCGTGACGGTACTGGGCGGCGTAACGCCAGAAATGACGGCTTTCCGTCAGGAGCTGTTTGGTCCGGTTGCGGCGATCACCGTTGCCAGGAATGCGGAACATGCCCTGGCACTGGCGAATGACAGTGATTTTGGTTTATCCGCCACGGTGTTCACTGCGGATGACGCGCTGGCCCAGAAGATGGCCTCTCGTCTGGAGTGTGGAGGCGTCTTCATCAATGGCTACAGCGCCAGCGACGCCCGTGTAGCGTTTGGCGGCGTGAAGAAAAGTGGCTTTGGTCGCGAGCTTTCGCATTTTGGCCTGCATGAGTTTTGTAATGTGCAGACCGTCTGGAAAAACCGCCTCTGAAGGTGAGGGTGCCTCCGTCGGGGGCACCTGCCTTATTTCTGCAAATTTTCTGTCATTGACTCTTCGTACACTGATACCTAATGGTCTGACGCAGCGTATTCAGCTCTGTTATACTCGCAGGCCTTTCATACCTGCGAGCAAGGAGCATGTTGTGGCCAGGGCCATGGACAATTCAATTTTAGAGACCATTGTGCAGCAGGTTCGTCCGCTGATCGGTCAGGGTAAAGTCGCTGACTATATACCTGCATTAGCCTCTGTCGACGGTTCCAAACTGGGTATCGCCATCTGTACCGTCGATGGACAGCACTATCAGGCGGGGGATGCGCAAGAACGCTTTTCTATTCAGTCGATTTCGAAGGTTTTAAGCCTGGTCGTGGCGATGCGTCACTATCAGGAAGAGGAGATTTGGCAACGCGTCGGCAAAGATCCATCCGGTCATCCTTTTAATTCCCTGGTGCAGTTGGAAATGGAGCAGGGTATCCCGCGTAATCCCTTTATTAACGCCGGGGCACTGGTGGTTTGCGACATGCTGCAAGGGCGTCTGAGCGCCCCACGTCAACGGATGCTGGAAGTGGTCCGGGCATTAAGCGGCGTCCCGGATATCGCCTACGATGCGAGGGTGGCGCGATCTGAGTTTGAACATTCCGCACGTAACGCCGCTATCGCCTGGTTGATGAAATCGTTCGGCAATTTTAACCATGACGTGACCACTGTTTTGCAAAACTATTTTCACTACTGCGCATTGAAAATGAGCTGTGTGGAACTGGCGCGAACCTTCGTATTTCTGGCGAATCAGGGCCATGCCTTCCATCTTGAGGAGCCCGTGGTTACGCCGATGCAGGCCCGACAAATCAACGCGCTGATGGCGACCAGCGGTATGTATCAGAACGCGGGTGAATTTGCCTGGCGGGTTGGCCTGCCGGCAAAATCTGGGGTGGGTGGCGGTATCGTGGCCATCGTTCCACACGAGATGGCGATTGCTGTCTGGAGCCCGGAACTGGATCCAGCGGGAAATTCGCTGGCGGGTATCGCCGCGCTGGAGCAACTAACGCAACAAATGGGGCGCTCGGTTTACTGATGAATACGCTCGACCCTCTTTTTGCCCGGCTGGCGAAATCGACGTTTCGCTCGCGGTTTCGCCTCGGCCAGAAAGAAAGGCAGTATTGTCTGGATAAAGGGGCGCCGGTTATTGAACAACATGCAGCCGATTTTATTGCCAAACGACTGGCTCCCGCTTTTCCCGCTAATGATGGGAAGCAGACGCCAATGCGTGGTCACCCGGTATTCATCGCACAACACGCGACGGCGACCTGTTGTCGGGGGTGTCTGGCAAAATGGCATGACATTCCTCAGGGTGTGGCGCTTAACGAACAACAGCAACGTTACGTTGTCACGGTTATATATCACTGGTTAGTGATCCAAATGAATAAGCCATAGATAACATTATCCTATGATATAACCCCTTGTGTTATGTAGTTGTTAAAAGCATGCTAAGGGAGTCAATCTAAGGAGAAAAAATGGCTTCCTGCAAACCCTGCTTCATGCTGAGTGCAGCACAGATTGTGTCGAGAATCGACGAGCTCAGCGATGTCCTTGAACAGTGCGTCAATGACGGCGCCTCCGTCAGCTTTATGCTGCCTTTTGATCGTGAGAAATCACGGCCTTTCTGGATGAACGTCGCGCAAAGCGTTGCCCGTGGGGAAAGACTTGTTCTTGGCGCCCAGAATGCCCAAGGAACGCTCGTCGGTACCGTCCAGCTCATTATCGATCAACCTGAAAACCAACCTCATCGCGCCGATGTCGCTAAACTGCTGGTTCATACCTCAGCGCGGCGGAGCGGGATTGCCCGGGAACTGATGAACGAGCTGGAAAGTTGTGCGCGTCAAAAGGGCAAAACGTTGCTGGTACTTGATACGGCGACGGGCAGTGGTGCAGAGTTGTTCTACCACAAGTGCGGGTGGCAAAAAGCAGGAGTGATACCTGACTATGCCAAAATGCCTGACGGGACGCTGACCGGGACAACACTTTTTTATAAAACTCTCTAATTTGTCGCTGGGGATTGATCAAAACAGGGTTTCAATGTATTAAAGTTTGCTAACCTATTGGACCAATTCAATCAGGTTGTATGACTAATCAAAAAGGGAACCCATTGTGCAAACTTTAAATCGTCGCGATTTCCCCGGTGCTCAGTATCCTGAACGCATTATTCAGTTTGGTGAAGGAAACTTCCTGCGCGCCTTCGTTGACTGGCAAGTTGATCTGCTGAATGAGCATACCGATCTTAACTCTGGTGTGGTCATTGTCCGGCCTATCGAAAGTACTTTTCCTCCATCACTGAGTACACAGGACGGCCTTTATACCACCATCATTCGTGGTTTGAATGAGAAGGGCGAAGCCGTGAGCGATGCCCGTTTAATTCGTTCGGTTAATCGCGAGATCAGCGTCTATAGTGAGTACGATGAGTTCCTGAAGCTGGCGCATAACCCTGATATGCGTTTTGTTTTCTCCAATACCACCGAAGCCGGCATCAGTTACCACGCGGGCGATAAGTTTGAGGATGCACCGGCGGTGAGTTATCCCGCTAAACTGACCCGACTGCTGTTCGAGCGGTTCAGCCATTTTAATGGTGCGTCGGATAAAGGCTGGATAATCATTCCCTGCGAACTGATTGATTATAACGGTGATGCGCTGCGTGAACTGGTCCTGCGCTACGCTCAGGAGTGGGCGCTACCGGAAGCATTTATTCAGTGGCTGGATCAAGCCAACGCATTTTGTTCCACGCTGGTGGACCGCATTGTTACCGGTTATCCGCGTGACGAAGTAGCGCAACTTGAAGCTGAGCTTGGCTATCATGATGCATTCCTTGATACGGCTGAACACTTCTATCTGTTCGTTATTCAGGGGCCGAAGTCATTAGCCTCTGAGCTGCGTCTGGATAAATATCCGCTGAATGTTCTGATTGTTGATGACATCAAACCGTATAAAGAACGGAAAGTGGCGATTCTCAACGGCGCACATACTGCATTGGTTCCCGTTGCCTGGCAGGCTGGGTTGGATACCGTGGGGGAGGCCATGAATGACGCGGAGATTCGCGCCTTCGTGGAAAAAGCGATCTATGAAGAAATTATTCCAGTGCTGGATTTACCACGCGATGAGCTGGCGTCTTTTGCCAGCGCGGTGACAGGTCGATTCTGCAACCCGTATATCAAACATCAGCTGTTGTCGATTGCCCTGAACGGCATGACTAAATTCCGCACTCGCATCTTGCCGCAACTGCTGGCGGGGCAACTGGCCAGCGGTAAACTGCCTGCGCGTCTGACATTTGCGCTTGCCGCGTTGATTGCGTTCTACCGTGGAGAGCGTAACGGTGAGTCTTACCCGGTTCAGGATGATGCGCACTGGATGACGCGTTTTCAACAGCTTTGGTCCCAGCATCATGACCGTCAGATAAGCACTGAAGATTTGGTTAAAGCTGTGCTGGCCGTTACAGAACACTGGGAACAGGATCTGACGGAAGTTTCTGGATTGGTGGAACAGGTGACTGCCGATCTGGATAGCATTCTGCTAAACGGCATGCGAGAAGCTGTTAAACCTCTGTGCTAATACGCTGACCCGGCTCAGGCCGGGTTTTTTACAGGCATAGCTTAGTTACAACATACTATGGATTTCTACTTTTAGAGTGACAGTCTGTCGCTTCAACGCATCGTCCGTTCAGCAGGAGGGAAAGATGTTTAAATAGTGTTACGATGAGCTTGCAACATTGATCACGTTCGCGTTTAATGTGACGAGTTTCACATTTTTCCGAAGATAACCATGATCGTTCGTCCCCAACAACACTGGCTGCGCCTGATATTCGTCTGGCATGGGTCGGTATTATCTAAAATTTTTTCACGCCTGCTGCTGAACTTCCTGCTCTCCATCGCCGTTATTATCATGCTGCCGTGGTATACGATGCTGGGCATCAAATTTACCCTGGCGCCGTTCAGCATTCTCGGCGTGGCGATTGCAATCTTTTTAGGCTTTCGCAATAACGCCTGTTATTCACGTTATGTTGAGGCTCGACACTTGTGGGGGCAGTTGATGATTGCTTCCCGATCGCTGCTACGTGAAGTAAAAACCACCTTGCCGGACGACGTCGAACTGGGTCAGTTTGTTCGTCTGCAAATCGCCTTTGCCCACTGTTTACGCATGACGTTACGCCGCCAGCCCCAGGCTGAGCCGTTAGCGAAATATCTGAGTGAGGCAGATTTACTGACCGTGTTCGCCTCACAGTCGCCTGCAAACCGCATTCTGTTGCTGATGGGGGAATGGTTGGCTGTACGTCGGCGCAATGGTCAACTGTCAGATATATTATTCCATAGTTTAAACAATAGGTTAAATGATATGTCGGCGGTACTTGCAGGGTGCGAGCGGATCGCGAATACCCCAGTGCCATTTGCTTACACTCTGATACTTCATCGAACGGTATACCTGTTTTGTATTATGTTACCTTTCGCGTTGGTGGTAGATCTGCACTATATGACGCCGTTTATCTCAGTGCTGATTTCCTATACTTTTATTTCTCTCGATACGCTGGCAGAAGAGCTGGAAGACCCGTTTGGCACAGAAAACAATGACCTGCCGCTGGATGCGATTTGCAATGCGATTGAAATCGACTTGCTGCAGATGAACGATGAAACAAACGTGCCAGCAAAACACATTCCAGATAAGCATTACCAACTCACTTAGTTACATTCTTTTGCCACCATGTAGGTTGCATATCTGAAAAAGAATGAAATTCCGGCGCCAGGTCTTCATCGTCAGGATCGTCAAAAGCGCCAGCTAACAGTGCAATAACCGGGGCGTCATCAATGGCGCCTACAGAACTGCCGCACTGTGGACAAAATGCCCGACTTGACGCCTCAGAAGAGCGCCAGGTTGTCGGTTTTCCGCCTTGACCCGTCCACGTTACATTTTCTGCATTAAACTCAATCCAGACGACGGTCGGTGCACCCGTATGTTTCCGACATATATCGCAGGAGCAGGTATGGGAATTATTTGGACTGCTGGCTGCGAAACGAATCGAACCACACAGACAGCCACCAATGTAGACTTTAGACATGACAACTCCCGTCAGAAACACGTTGCCAGACACTAGCAGATGACGGGCTTTGCCACTAGATCCTCATGATAAAAAGGCGAGGGCGCGCATGGCAGATAGTTATCTCCTGTGATGCACTTATAATAAACGCTTAATCATTGCGTCTGGCTACGATAAATAACCGCGGAAAGGCCAGCAAAATTTTACCGTTTTCCTGCAGAGGATATTGTTCCTGAAGCAGTTCATGATAACGTGCCAGGTAAAGATGTTGCTCATTTTCGCTCAAATCCTGTAACCAAGGCCGCAGGCCCGTTGAGCTTACCCAGTCGATAATCGACTGATGTGAATCCATAACGTGATAATACGTTGTGCGCCAGATATCCACCTCACAGCCCGCTTCAGCCAAAATGTCATAGTAGGCGTGTACGCCAGGAAGCGGCGAGCGGCCCCGGTCAGGGTAACCTTGTTCATAAGCCACTTCACGCATCAAAACATGCGTTGGCTCCAGCCAGTTATCCGGCATTTGTACAGCCAGCACGCCATTGTGAGTCAGTAGCGATACCAGATGCGGGAACAAATCATAGTGATCGGGAACCCACTGCAACGATGCATTTGCATATAGCAGTTCAAGAGGCTGCTCTGTCTGGAATTTACAGATATCCGCTTCAATAAAGCGGCATGTTGGTAATGCCTTGCGCGCCTCATTAAGCATGGCGGGTGAGGTATCAATCCCTGTTATTACAGCCGAGGGCCAGCGCTGATGCAGTAATGCCGTACTGTTTCCCGGACCACAGCCAAGATCGACGACTGAATGGACATTCTCTAACGCCACTCTGCTGAGTAAATCCGCAGCGGGTCTTGAACGTTCAGTTTCATATTGCAGATAAAGCGAAGGATTCCAGTCGGCCATGAATGAATCTCCAGTATGAGAGAAAAAGGCGGAAAGGGTTACATAAGTCCTTGCCGATGAGCCATTTCTTTTAGAAGATTATATGAAAATACAGGAGAAGGGCAGAAATATGCTGGAAACATCAAGACTGATTTTACGCCCGTGGGAAGCCAAAGACAAAGCCCCGTTTGCCGCGTTAAATGCCGATCCGGACGTGATGCGTTTTTTTCCGGCTCCGCTGCAACGAACGGAAAGCGACAACCTGGCTGCCAGATTCCAGGAAGGCATTACAGAGCGCGGCTGGGGATTCTGGGCCGTTGAACTTAAAGAAACACACCAGTTTGTGGGGTGTGTAGGTTTACATCCACAAACTGATAAATTTCACTTTTCACCCTGTACCGAAATAGGCTGGCGTCTTGCTAAATCCTACTGGCATCAAGGGCTTGCATTGGAGGCCGCCGAGGCGTGCCTGACGTATGCTTTCGAGGAGCTGGCGTTAAGTGAGGTGGTTTCATTTACGTCGGTGCTGAATAAACCGTCAGAGCGTCTGATGATACGGTTGGGCATGAATAAAACTGAAGAGTTCGTGCATCCCGCGTTGCCCTCTGATCACCGGTTAGCACAACACATCCTGTATCGGAGGGTGGCAATTTGATTACCGTTTTTCGGAAAGTAAGCGATGTCTCAGATGACTCTTGGTAAAGTAATATCCCAAATTCATCATATTGGTAGCACCTCGGTGCCGGGATTATCAGCTAAACCAGTGTCGATATATTAATCGAAGTTACTAATCTTGATGAAATGGACAGCCTGAATCAGGCGATAGAGCGTGTCGGATATACTGTACGTGGTGAAAATGGCATTTCAAATCGTAGGTACTTTGTATAACAATTGTCAGTGTCTAGAATCTTCAAATTGTAAACAAGATTGGCGTGCTTACTGGAATCTCACCAGTGCTACGAAGTTTAACGTTGGGCAGTACAACGAATCTCTGCGCATATCGGCATAGCCGAATATCAGTTTTTGCGTGGTCATCATTTCCCAAAATAATGAAACCACAACTGACGCATCAGAAGAATCCAAAATCAACTAATGCCGAAGTGGGCACATAGCCGAAGCAAAGAAGAAGTGTTCCAGTTTGCAGTAACCAGAATCACATCCAGCTAATGCAGAGGCTTGGACAAGCTAAAAGACGAAACAGATTTTGATGATGTCGGTCAGGTGAATGAAGAAATCACCACGAGCACAATCTCTCGAACGCAGTGAGAGCTTAGCTGGAGACTTCCTCAATCTGAACCAGAGGGCGCAAGACAATCCAACTGTTATGCGAACTAACTACTGCACCAATCGGCTACAATTCTCGTTACCTGACGTTAGTGCGCATAATGTATATTATGTTAAATTAAGTGATTCGCATAAAGACATAGAATTAAGTCCCCATTAGTCTTTCGTTTGCTGGCATTTGGACATTGGTTGACACCACTACTAACTTATCGCTTCTGAAGAGTTCTTCTATCGCGATTAGCCTGAAGTGTCAGGTTTGTCCGCCCTCTTCTTTTTACAGTTTCAGCGAACGTTCCTTGGAAGATCAGTGCCGATTTGGGCCATTGCTGGTCGTTCCGCTTTCTTGTAATCTGTCTCGTTGCATAACTGACAAAATCTGGAAATACCGAACTGGACTTCATATGAATGCTCATACTTCAAAAGACCCTTTACATGGCGTAACGCTAGAAATGCAGGTCAATGCACTGGTTGATCGTTTTGGTTGGGCTGAGCTTGCTCAACGCATTAACATCAACTGCTTTAAAAATGAACCGAGCGTTAAATCCAGTTTAAAGTTTTTGCGCCGTACGCCGTGGGCGCGTGCTGAAGTTGAAGCGCTCTATCTTGATTCGCTGCATGACGTGACCCCGTTCAACAACACCGTACCTGCTATTGATCCCTGGGCTAACAGCCGCAACAAGAAAAAATAAGAGCAAAGTCTGATGCCAGCATCCGGTTTCTTTTCAGGAAAATATCAGAAAAAACTGGCGAATATCTTCGTCCGTTGCCATGCCAGATTACCGCGAACTAACCTGAAATGGTTCGCGGTACTTGTGGGCAGTATGTTGTTACTGGGCAGTTGCTCTTCACAGCCGCCCGCTCCCAAAGTCACCCCACTACCTCCGGTGAATAAACCGCAACAGATTAAGGAGCCGGTGCGCGGAATCTGGTTGGCGACGGTTTCCCGTCTGGACTGGCCGCCGATCTCATCAGTGAATGTCAGTTCCCCTGCCATCCGTATCAGCCTGCAGCAGAAAGCGTTGACGGATAAGCTGGATAACCTGAAACGTCTTGGCATCAACACCGTTTTTTTCCAGGTCAAACCCGATGGTACCGCATTGTGGCAATCTAAAATCTTGCCTTGGTCAGATACGCTAACCGGCACGATTGGTCAGGATCCGGGTTACGATCCGCTACAGTTTATGCTCGATGAAGCGCATAAACGCGGCATGAAAGTCCATGCCTGGTTTAACCCCTACCGCGTGTCCGTTAATATCAAACCGTCAACGATCACCGAATTAAACAGCACGCTGTCGCAGACGCCTTCCAGTGTTTATGTCCTGCATCGGGACTGGATTCGCACCTCGGGCGAGCGTTTCGTGTTAGATCCTGGTATTCCCGAAGTGCGCGACTGGATCACCAGCATCGTGGCGGAAGTGGTGGAACATTATCCGGTCGACGGCGTGCAGTTTGATGACTACTTCTATACCGAGTCTCCCGGTTCAGCGCTTAACGACAGCCAGACCTTCAGAAAATATGGTCAGGGGTTTGATTCCAAAGCTGACTGGCGGCGCGATAACACGCAACGACTGATCGCCCAGGTCTCGCGGACCATCAAGAAACTTAAGCCTGAGGTGGAGTTTGGCGTCAGCCCCGCGGGGGTGTGGCGCAATCGCTCTCACGATCCTGCGGGTTCCGACACCCGTGGCGCGGCAGCGTATGATGAATCCTATGCCGATACTCGTCGCTGGGTGCAATTAGGCTTGCTGGACTACATCGCCCCACAGTTGTACTGGCCTTTTGCCCGTGATGCGGCACGATACGATGTGCTGGCGAAATGGTGGGCAGATGTTGTGAAATCAACCAATACCCGCCTCTATATTGGTGTGGCGCTGTATAAGGTCGGCGAACCGTCTCGAAAAGAGCCGGACTGGACAGTTAAAGGCGGCGTGCCAGAACTGAAAAAGCAGCTCGATCTGAACGAGTCCGAACCACACATCAACGGCACCATCCTGTTTCGCGAAGATTATCTTAATCAGCCGCAAACGCAGGAGGCCGTAACCTATATTCGCAGCCGTTGGGGGCGTTAATGGTTATCTTTAGGCCAGTGTAGCGACTGTATCTGCATCACCGGGACAGTAATCGGCGGACATTATCATTAATTTGTTTCTGGATCGTATCCAGCGTGGTTTGCGTTATCTGATCGGGGTATTTGTCACTGGCGATAGCGCTCAGCACTGACGCAGAGTGGCAGACCTTTTCGATTATGGCGTTCACCTCGTCAGCAGAGAGCTCAGCTTCCTGAACGCCAAGCAACTGAAGGTGCTTTCTTTCGATATCCAGCGCTTCCCCCAGCACGTCCATTTGGTGGTACCCGCCGGGTCCTTCACACCAGGTGACGTCGTAAGCCGGAGCCAGAGTCCAGTTTCCATCGGCTGACATTAAATAAGCAAAGTTCTTCGGATGATCGTCACGATTGTTGAATGCCACGTTGAAAACCACGCGTTCGAACGCTTTCGCCTTTTCTCTGACATCATTGGTACAGATCTGCGTGGCGCGCAGAAAATCCCGGTAATCTAAAGCACCGGGTAACTGGTAATTTGCTCCAGTAAGTGCCGCCAGACTCTGCATTGGAATACGTATCGACTGGTCACGGTCGAAACGCCGGGTGGCAAATGCCGCCTGCCCGCCGGGCAGCTCAAAATATGCCGTATCGGGCGTGGTAATCCCACATTGACGCAAGCATTCAGCATAAACCGCTTCGATGGCACATACTTCAGCATGCTCATGCCTGGCGGGAAATTTAATCAGCCAGCTTTCGCTCCCGGGTAGCGGCGCAGTGGTAAATTTTGACGTGACACTGTCACGATAAAGTAGCGCTTTTGGCCTTGCCCCTTGTGGCGAACCGCCCATCTGAAGCAATTTTTGCAAGAATTCCCCGCCGTCTCCACTCAGGACTTCCTGCACCTCAGCGGCCAGTTGTTCGAGAGGCACATCCTCTTTTGAAATCTTCTCGACATCTGACTGAACGGGCTGGAAAGTCATGGCGCCCATCGCGTTGTTGCCGACCCAGGTTAAGCGCTCCAAAGGACCTATGCGCGCTGCGTTTAGTCCGCGACGTTTAAATAATCGGTCCATCAACAGCATACCCCAGCCATCAGGTAGCGAATCATAGACTGGTCCAGGTAATCCCAATTGATGAGCCGGGAAATCCCTGCGTAAACGTGGGCCGTTCAGTGGTAACATCAGCCGGGACAGTTCCAACCCTTTACGTATGGCGTCTTCACTGTATTCAAAGGCGATCAACGGGCGTCCGGTCAGGGCTGTGGAAGACACCAGTTTTCCCCACAACCATTTCTCACCCCAACCTTCATAAAAGACATCAACTTGTTCAGGCATCAGAATTTTTCCTTTTCACCCGCTGACGTACCGCGCTCTTCTCGTAACGCAAAATATCATCCAGACTGTCAATCCTGGGTTTGAATAAACCCTCCAGCGCATCGCCATAACCTAACACCATTGCGACTTTGACCAGATTCTCAAATCCTACGTTCTTACCTGTTTCCAGATTCGAAACGGTATTCACACCGACACCTGAACGCGCGGCAACCTCAGCCTGCGTCATTTGCCGCGCGAGTCGTTCTTTACGCAATCTGTCACAGAGTAGTTTGACGATATCAGCAGCCGTATTGAGTGTTAAATCCATAATATTGGCCCTTATTTGGATAATATGCCAGTTTACACACAATATTATAGAGTTAAGTCGAGATTAATACAAAGCGGATAACATATGTTTTAATGGATTTAACGCCACAAGTCCGTGATAAAACCCATTATAATGTATTTAAATCATGGTCGGGTGCGGTGATTAATCTGCCGCTATGCAGACTAAATGACCACGGTGCAGCTGGATCGCGCCCTGTCGTTTTAACCGAGCAAGCGTATCCATAATGGTGCTGCGAGAAAGTCCGGTTCGCTCCCTGATATATTGTACCGCCGGGATTCTTTTTTTGATGTCATCAGGCTCTTGTTGTAAAAGTTCAAGATGTCCCCAAACCATATCAGTTGCGGTTCGACTGGTGATTAGGCGATCGCGCTGGCTCATTACCTGAATAATATAGGCTTCAACTATTGCCACAGATTCCCAGAGTCGATCACGGTTAACGATAGTCATGAAATCCGTTTTCTTTACTACATGAGTAGTACATGGGCTGACCGCTTCAATATCATAAAAGTTATGCCCTGTAGGAAGAAAGAACTCGGCCATTCCCAGCATCATCGGTGCCTGCTGACTGGCCAGGATTAGCCCATCAGTGCGTCGGCGAATGACTATTCTACCTTCGGTCAACAACCAGATCCCGTTCTCCCCCTGAGAATCCATAATAAAAGAACCGCTACGATATAGCGATTGGGCTTCAGAAAGTGGCAGTAATGCGTTGAAAAGTTTGGTTATATTAGTCGCAAGGAGTTCTTCGCTGCTACCGGTTTGTTCAGTATTGCTGGTCATAGAAGGCTCAGTATAATTCACTAAATAATCTTATTAATGATTATCGGTAATAGAGAAAAAATCAAACCTGAAAAGTCCATTTTTGGATTTGATTATTAACATTAGCCTTACAAGAAAGTCTGATTTTATACTTGCAATACATTAAAACTACTTGCTAATAAAAATGCAGCGATAATGTCGGCCAATAAAAATGGTTCTTATTGGAGTTCCTATGTTGCTCAATTATTTATCATTAGCAATACTCATCCTGGTGTTCTTAATTATTTTTTATGGCGTATTAATCTTGCACGACATCCCGTACGAGATCGCTAAGAAACGCAACCACCCTCACCTCGATGCCATACATGTCGCGGGTTGGGTCAGCTTATTTACATTACATGCGATTTGGCCATTTCTCTGGATTTGGGCAACATTATACAGTGATAAGCATGGCTGGCATGGAAATACCTCAGGACATAATATCGCTGAGCTAAGCGCGCGGATTGCGATACTGGAAAAAACACATGAACAAACTAATAGCGCATACAGCCCGCAGGATCCAAAGGTAAATTAATCGTGGAAATATTATTAACATTAACCTACGCCGCTATCGTTTACGTCATTTTTAAAGTATTTAAGGTTCCGTTGAATAAGTGGACATTACCTTCAGCGGTATTGGGGGGCGTGGTCATGCTTGGGGCACTGATCCTTACCATGAATTATAATCATCCCTATACAGAAGATGCACAAAAATTGGTTGTGGGCATTCCCGTTGTTCCGCAAGTTACCGGGGTGGTTTCAGAAGTAACGGATAAAATTAACACACCAATAAAAAAAGGAGATGTACTGTTTAAAATCGATCCTGCCCGTTATAAAGCTAAACTGGAAAAGCTTGAAGCGGACATTGTTACGGCAAAACATGACGTTCTGGCCCTTGAGGAGAAACGCAATAGCGCGCGACTGCAGCTAGAACAGGCCAGGGCTGAACGTGATAAATATTACAAAAACTATCAGCGCTACCAGAAAGGCAGTCAGGCAAAAGTGAACCCATTTACTGCCAATGATATTGATACAGCGCGCCAGGATTATCTGGCTCAGGATGCGGCGATGAACGCCGCCAATGCTGAACTGAACAGTATCCAGAAAGAACTCGACAGCACTATTCATGGACAAAACTCGCAGATCGCCAGTCTGCAAGCTCAAATTGATGAGGCTCGATTTAATTATGAGCAAACCATTGTTCGCGCCCCCAGCGACGGTTATGTCAGCCAATTACTGGTTCGTCCGGGAACCTATGCGTCGAGACTGCCTTTTAAGCCAGTTATGGTGTTTATTCCTGCGCACAAAAACCAAATTGTTGCGGCGTTTCGTCAAAACTCGATCTTACGTCTTAATGTGGGTGATGAAGCTGAAATTGTCTTCAATGGCTTGCCGGGACAGGTAGTACAGGGAAAAGTGGTCAGTGTTGCCCCCGTGATCCCTACCGGGGCTTATTATGCCCAGGGAACATTGCAATCCTTAAACGTCACACCGGGCAGTAACAAAGTGCTGGTCAGTATCGCAGTTGATAATAATCAGGCTGAACAGCAACTCCCAGACGGTGTTGCCGCTCAGGTTGCCGTCTATTCAGCTCAGCATTTTGAAGCATTATCATTGCTACGGAAAATACTCTTGCGCATGACCAGTTGGATGCACTACCTGTACCTTGATCATTAATCGACTGTCCGGGTGCGATAGCTGCACCCGGACTTCACTCGACGCTCAGGCAGTAGCGGGTTCTGGTAATCTAAACGACGAGACCAGCAGCGCCAGTTGTTCCGCCTCCTCTTTCAGGGCCTGTGTACGTGCGGCGGCATCATCAATTAACGAGGCATTCTGCTGAACGGTGCTGTCCATTTCGGTAACGGCCAGCGTGACTTCGGAAACGCCTTTACGCTGTTCTTCGCCTGCAACGCGTATTTCCCCCATCAACTGACGCACCTGCCGTACGTTATTGACCAGTTCTCCCAGCCGTTCGCCTGCATTGTGAATTTGCTGACTTCCGCTACCAACATGAGATACAGATTCATCAATCAATGCTTTAATTTCCTGCGCGGCGGTGGCACTACGCTGGGCCAGCGTACGTACTTCAGAGGCGACAACCGCGAACCCTCTACCTGCATCGCCCGCTCTGGCGGCTTCAACGGCGGCGTTCAGGGCCAGAATATTGGTCTGGAACGCAATGCTGTCAATCACCGCGACAATTTCTACCATTCTCCCGGATGACGCGCTGACGTTATCCATTGTTGAGATCACGCCCTGCATGACATCACCACAGCGGTTGGCCGTTTGCGCGGTGCTATCGGATAGCTCATCTGCCAGTTGCGTATTACTGGCATTTTGGTGAACGGTCGCATTTAACTGTTCCATCGCCGCCGAACTCTCTTCCAGCGCAGCGGCCTGCTGCGTGACGCGAGATGAGAGTTCCATATTGCTGTCTGCCAGGCTGACGGCGTTATTCGCCACTACAACGCTGCTGTTTCTGACGGTGATCAGAATGGCTGAGATTTTATCGACGAACAGATTAAACGCCTCGGCGATAGCCGAAATCTCATCTTTGCCGCGCACATCCAGACGACGGGTAAGATCGCCTTCGCCCTGCGCGATATCATCGAGCGCCTGGCGGGTATCATCGAGACGCGAAATCAGTCGGCGAACCACCAGCCAGGATCCCACCAGCAATAGCGTCATAATTGGGATCAACACTTCCAGCACGTCCTGCATCATCACTTTGGCGAGACCGACGATGCGTGATTCAGGCGTCACCAGCCCCACGACCCAGCCGGTATCCGCCATCGGGAATAGCATTACCCGGGTCGGCGTATTCAACACATTGTCGTTGGCAAGCGTAATCGTTTTCACACCATCTGCCGGACGTAAAGATTTAAGACCGTTTTCCACCGGGATAAGCCATTGCGCGCTTTGCGCCAGATCGTTAATGGTTTTGTGTTTTGTCAGGTCGGCCTGCGGGAAATAGAGAAGTTGTCCCTGTTTATCCACCACGAACGCGTAACCGCCGGTGCTGTTTCCCTGCTGTTGCATAAAGGTGGCAACGTTATCCAGACGAATATCGGTAGTGGCGACGCCGGCAAACTTACCGGCCAGTTGGTAAGGAACGCTGCAGGTTACCATGTTGACCCCGGAACTGGCATCCTGGTAAACATCAGACCATAAGCAGCTGTTTTGCGAATGTCCTTTGGCATGCTGATACCAGCTTTCATTGTGGTATCCGCTTGATCCTTCGACGTTATAGTCGTTGGAGTACATCAACTTTCCTTCAGCGTTACGCGCCCAGAAAAAGCTGCGCTTTTCTACGCCTGCGGTGAAAGCGTCTGGCTCTGGCCAGATGCCGCCGCCGGTAATGATCGACTCTTTATCTTCACCAATCAAATGCGGAACAACGCTTTGGTACAGCGATTCATCGTTGGGCAGCACTTCGGCCAGTCGCGACAAACCGACGGTCTCACCTTCAATTCGCGACAACACGGTACTTAACTGACGGGTTAAACCTTGCCCCGTTTCTTCGATCAGGGCGGTATTGATTTCAACGACGCGCGGCTGCCCTCGCCAGAGCATAATCGCAACAATAACAAGTGTAGTGACTGCAAGCAGCAGAATGCCGCCAATGGTTAAACGCGTTGAAATACGAGTAGGATACCAGGCCATACAAACTCCTTCTGCAAAAGGCTAACTTTTACCCAGTATCGGCACCGGCGTTTTTATCTTTATAAAGTTTCCTTAAGTATTGCAAAATAAATAAGTGACAGCGTCACAAATAGCAAAACCCAGCACTTTGGCTGGGTTTTAATAACGGTTTAATCTTATTTGGATAATTCTTTTTTGATTTCGTCTTTTATTTTGCTTAATTCGCTCTGCGGATGTTTTTTACAAAGCTCAACGGTCAGAGGGACAGCTGTAGTCACGGTTTCGTTATAGTCAACGTAATCACCACCTTTGAAATCTTCGTCTTCATTAAGCACCCAGAAAGCCACCGGAGCCATGGTCTGCGGGTTCAGATCGATGAACTCCTGGCAGCTCATGCCTTTCGGCGTCACTTCAGTTTTCGCGCTATCAGTGGCTGCATTGACGCTAACGCTGGTTAACAGCGCTGCGACCAGAATACCTGCTGTAGAAAGGGAGAATTTATTCATTGTAGTACTCCATTTATAATATAAATAATATCTACACTTGCGCTTCAAACCGTTAATGTAGTTCGCAAAAAATAATACCCCTACCGTCATAAGAATAAAGATTGCCATTATTGATATGGCTGAAAGTTATATTTCCCATTACTGATTCTGATGTTTGAGAGGAAATGTTGCCGACAATGTGATCGTTCCGACGAAATCAGCAGATTCATACCCCGCTCTTCTGTCGCTGCACCAAAACTGAACTACGCTGCACAAATGTTGATCATTAGTTAATGAATATGGTTTGTGTTTTAACAAAAACAGCCTGCGTGCCGCTGTCTGTGACTTGGCACGCGTCCTGCATTGTTAATTCACTAACAGTGAGCCGTAATCTGACAGACAACTAACAGCGAGAAGGTAATGACAGCGAAACCTGAATTATTTACCCGCATAGAACAGACCTTCAGCCAGCTTACGCCGAGCGAAAAGCGCGTAGCCGGGTGGCTGTTAGCCCATGGTGTACAGATCCCTTTTGAAACTGCGGATGGCATCGCTAAAGCGGCAGGAACCAGTGGCATTACCGTAGGACGCTATCTGCGTAAGCTGGGCTTTCGCAATCTGGAGGATGCAAAAGCCAGCCTGCGTGAGCTGCCGGTTGTCCCCTATCAACCCTGGGGAATGAACGAGCGGCTGGATTCCTGGCACCAGCAACAAAGCCTGCCGGATCGCGCACAGCAGTCGCTGTTACTGGAAATCGACGCCATTACCCACGTCTATCAACTCGCGCAAAGCGATACATTTTTACGCATTGCGCAGCAGCTGGCGCATGCGGAAGCGGTTTACATCCTCGGGATCCAGTCTACTCGTGGGATTGCTAACGCCTTTTTTAGTCACCTGGAATACCTGCGGCCTAAAGTCAGCTACTCCGAAGGGCTTTCCGGCAGTTGGGTCGAGTCGTTGAATTCGGGATTTAACCAGCCATACGTGGTGATCACCGACATGCGCGCCTACTCCGCCATCTCCCGACAATATTGCCGCGTCGCGACAGAACGCCAGATTCCACTGGCGCTGATCACCGATGTGTGGTGTCCGTGGGCCAGAGATTATGCCCTTGATTTACTCCAGGTAAAAACTGACACCGGACATTTCTGGGATTCTCTGGCTCCCGTGAGCTGTCTGTTCAACTTATTACTTTCTGCGGTGGTGGAGCAACTTGGTGATTCCCTCGCAGGACGCCTGCAAACCAATCGCCAGTTACAACAACAGTTTGGTCAATTCGAACAATAAACAGGAAATGTGCTATGTCAGAAACCCCAGAACTGGTCGATCTGTCGGTGATATTCCCGTCGCTGTATATCGATCTCAAATACGCCACTGCCGACAACATTACCGGCGCGCCTATCTACCGGGAAGCGCGCTGCCTGTTACACAGCGAGGCGGTAACCGCGCTGGCTAAAAGCATTAGTATCGCGCAACTGGCGGGCCTGAAGCTTGTAGTGTATGACGCGTATCGCCCCCAGCAGGCGCAGGCGGTGCTGTGGAATGCGTGCCCGGATCCCCAGTACGTCGTCGATGTGGCGATTGGATCCAATCACAGCCGCGGGACGGCCATCGACGTTACGCTGATGGACGAGCGTGGCAATGTTCTCGATATGGGCGCGGGTTTTGATGAAATGCACGACCGTTCCCATGCCTGGCACCCTTCTGTTCCCCCGGCCGCGCATCGTAACCGGTTGTTACTCAACGCCATTATGTTCGGTGGCGGTTTTGTCGGCATTCACAGCGAGTGGTGGCATTTTGAATTACCTGATGCCGCGTGTTATCCGCTGCTTGACGACCAGATAGCCTGTTTCCCTGTTCCCCCCATAACAACACAACATCCCTTTTAATTCTGGAGCCTGGTTATGAAGACTACACCTGCGTTAAATGCGTTTTTTCGCCCCGCTCTGATCGCCGTTGCGCTGGCATTTGCCCTGCCTGCCGCGCAGGCCGCCGTACCCAAAGATATGCTGGTCATCGGTAAAGCCGCCGACCCGCAGACGCTCGACCCCGCCGTGACCATCGATAACAACGACTGGACGATCACCTATCCCTCTTATCAACGTTTGGTTCAGTACAAAACCGAAGGCGGTAAAGGCTCCACGGAAGTTGAAGGTGATTTAGCCAGCGGCTGGAAAGCCTCTGACGATCAGAAAGAGTGGACGTTTACCCTGAAAAACGATGCCAAATTCGCCGACGGTACGCCGGTGACGGCAGATGCGGTGAAACAATCTTTTGAGCGCCTGCTCAAAATTGGCCAGGGACCTGCTGAAGCATTCCCGAAAGATCTGAAGGTTGAAGCCATCGATAACAACACGGTGAAATTCACTCTCAGCCAGCCGTTCGCGCCATTCCTGTATACGCTGGCAAATGACGGGGCTTCAATTATCAACCCGGCTATCTTAAAAGAGCACGCGGCAGATGATGCCCGCGGATTCCTGGCGCAGAACACGGCAGGCTCCGGTCCCTTCATGCTGAAAAGCTGGCAAAAAGGACAGCAACTGGTGCTGGTGCCAAACCCGCATTATTCCGGGCCCAAACCAGCGTTTAAGCGGGTTTCGGTAAAAATCATTGGTGAAAGCGCCTCCCGTCGCCTGCAATTGTCGCGTGGCGATATCGATATTGCCGATGCGCTTCCTGTCGACCAACTTGCCGCTTTAAAACAGGAAGGCAAAGTTAACGTAGCGGATTATCCCTCACTGCGCGTGACCTATCTGTATCTGAACAACAGTAAAGCGCCGCTCAATCAGGTGGATTTACGCCGCGCCATCTCGTGGGCCACCGATTATAAGGGCATGGTGAATGGGATCCTCAGTGGCAATGGTAAACAGATGCGCGGTCCGATCCCTGAAGGTATGTGGGGTTTTGATGACAAGGCTATGCAATACAGTTTTGATGAAGCCAAAGCGAAAGCTGCATGGGACAAAGTCACGAGCAAACCCGAAAGCCTGAGCTTCTTGTATTCAGATAATGACCCTAACTGGGAGCCGATTGCCCTCTCAACCCAGGCCAGTCTCAACAAGCTGGGTATTAAGGTGAAGCTGGAAAAACTGGCGAATGCCACCATGCGTGACCGTGTGGGTAAAGGGGATTACGACATTGCTATCGGCAACTGGAGTCCGGATTTCGCCGACCCGTACATGTTTATGAACTACTGGTTTGAGTCAGATAAAAAAGGTCTGCCGGGTAACCGTTCGTTCTATGAAAATAGTGAGGTCGATAAGCTGCTGCGTAGCGCATTAGCCACCACCGATCCGGTCGCCAGAACCAATGATTACCAGCAGGCGCAAACCATCGTGATTGATGAAGCGGCCTACGTCTATTTATTCCAGAAAAACTATCAACTGGCGATGAACAAAGACGTCAAAGGATTTGTATTTAACCCCATGCTGGAACAGGTCTTCAATATCTCCACCATGAGTAAATAATCCACGTTGATGCGGAGCCACTCAGGCTCCGCAAGGGGAAGCTAATGACGTTCTGGAGCATTTTACGCCAGCGATGCTGGGGTCTTATTCTGGTGGTTATCGGTGTTTGCGTGATCACCTTTATTATTTCGCACCTGATCCCTGGCGACCCCGCGCGGTTGCTGGCGGGCGATCGCGCCAGCGATGAGATAGTCGAAAATATTCGCCAACAACTGGGGCTGAACCAGCCGCTATATGTGCAGTTCTTTCGCTATGTGAGCGATATCTTTCAGGGCGATTTGGGCATTTCCATTCGCACCGGTCGTCCGGTACTGGATGAGCTGCGTATCTTCTTTCCCGCTACTCTGGAGTTGGCTTTCTGCTCTTTGTTGCTGGCGCTGGTGATCGGTATTCCGTTAGGTATTTTATCTGCGGTCTGGCGCAACCGTTGGCTTGATCACCTCGTTCGCCTGATGGCGATTACCGGCATCTCCACGCCTGCATTCTGGCTGGGGCTGGGGGTTATCGTGCTGTTTTACGGTCATCTGCAAATTTTGCCCGGCGGTGGTCGGTTAGACGACTGGCTGGATCCACCGGCTCATGTCACTGGGTTCTACCTGATTGATGCCCTGCTGGAAGGCAATGGTGAAGTCTTTTTCAATGCGCTCCAGCACCTGATCCTACCATCACTGACGCTGGCTTTTGTGCACTTAGGGATCGTTGCCCGCCAGATTCGCTCCGCCATGCTGGAGCAACTGAGTGAAGATTACATTCGTACCGCGCGCGCCAGCGGGCTGCCGGGCTGGTACATCGTGTTGTGTTACGCGTTGCCGAATGCGCTTATCCCATCAATAACGGTTCTCGGCCTGGCATTGGGCGATCTGCTCTACGGTGCGGTACTCACCGAAACGGTATTCGCCTGGCCTGGAATGGGCGCCTGGGTAGTAACGTCGATTCAGGCGCTCGACTTCCCGGCGGTGATGGGATTTGCCGTAGTGGTCTCTTTCGCTTATGTGCTGGTCAACCTGGTGGTGGATTTACTCTACCTGTGGATTGACCCACGAATTGGACGCGGGGGTGCTGAATGATGCTCACCCAAGAAACGCCGACCGCCCCGCAGACATCACGCCGTCGCACGGACTGGGCGAAATTGTTCTGGATGATGAAAAGCAGCCCGCTGACGCTGGTAGGCGGGGTCATCATTGTACTGATACTGTTGCTGATGGTGCTGTCACCGTGGATTACGCCTTACGATCCTAATGCCATCAATTTAAGTGCGCGCCTGCTGCCACCGTCTGCCGCTCACTGGTTTGGTACCGATGAAGTGGGCCGCGATCTGTTCAGCCGCGTACTGGTCGGAAGCCAGCAGTCGGTCGTCGCTGGTCTGGTGGTGGTGGGAATTGCTGGCGGGTTGGGTTCGCTGCTGGGTTGTCTGTCTGGTGTCATGGGCGGACGCGCCGATGCCATCATTATGCGAATAATGGACATCATGCTGTCCATTCCCTCGCTGGTGCTGACGATGGCACTGGCCGCCGCGCTGGGACCCAGCCTGTTCAACGCCATGCTGGCAATTGCAGTCGTACGTATTCCTTTTTATGTGCGCCTTGCCCGCGGCCAGACGTTAGTGGTGCGTCAGTTTACTTATGTGCAGGCTGCACGGACCTACGGCGCTTCTCGCTGGCACCTGATTAGCTGGCACATTTTACGTAACTCTTTACCGCCGCTGATTGTGCAGGCGTCGCTGGATATCGGCAGCGCGATCCTGATGGCCGCCACGCTCGGGTTTATTGGTCTGGGCGCACAGCAGCCCAGCGCGGAATGGGGGGCGATGGTGGCGATTGGCCGCAACTATGTGCTTGATCAGTGGTGGTATTGCGCCTTTCCCGGTGCCGCAATTTTGATTACCGCCGTGGGCTTTAATCTTTTTGGCGATGGTATTCGCGACCTGCTGGATCCAAAAGCCGGAGGAAAACAGTCATGACACAACCCGTACTGGAAATTGAGGATTTGCATCTGAGTTTCCCCGGCTATAAAGCTGACGTGCATGCGCTGAATCATGTTTCGCTGCATATCAACCGTGGAGAAATTGTCGGCGTGGTCGGTGAATCCGGTTCCGGCAAGTCCGTGACGGCGATGCTTACCATGCGGCTGCTGCCGGAGGGCAGTTATCATATTCACCAGGGACGCGTTTCGCTGCTGGGTGAAGATGTGCTCAACGCCAGCGAAAAGCAGATGCGCCAATGGCGTGGCGCACGCGTCGCCATGATCTTCCAGGAGCCCATGACCGCGCTTAATCCAACGCGACGTATCGGCCAGCAGATGGTGGAAGTTATCCGCCATCACCAGGCGTTAAGCCGCGCGGATGCTCGCCAGAAAGCCATCGCTTTACTGGAAGAGATGCAAATTCCGGACGCGGCGGAAGTGATGAAACGTTTCCCGTTTGAGCTTTCCGGCGGTATGCGCCAGCGGGTGATGATTGCGCTGGCCTTTTCCTGCGAGCCGGAACTGATCATTGCCGATGAACCGACCACCGCACTCGACGTCACGGTACAGCTGCAGGTGCTGCGTTTATTGAAGCTAAAAGCGCGCGCCAGCGGGACAGCGGTGCTATTTATCAGCCATGATATGGCGGTGGTGTCACAATTGTGCGACCGGTTATACGTCATGTATGCCGGAAGCGTGATTGAGAGCGGCCCAACACCGACCGTTATTCAGCATCCGACGCACCCCTATTCCATCGGCTTGCTGAAATGTGCGCCGGAACACGGCGAACCGCGCGCATTGCTGCCTGCCATTCCCGGCACCGTACCGAATTTAACCCGCTTACCGACCGGATGCGCATTTCGTGAGCGCTGTTTTGCGGCTGGCCCTCGCTGTGACGAGACGCCTGCATTAAGCAGTCAGGGAGGCGCGGATCAACAATCTGCCTGCTGGTATCCGCAACTGGAGACAACACATGTCTGAATTTTTACTGGCCCTGCAGGATGTTCATGTCAGCTTTCCCGCGCGTAAAAACTGGCTCGGCAAGGTTACCGAACGGGTGCATGCGATCAACGGTCTGGATTTACAGATTCGTCAGGGAGAAACGCTGGGGATTGTCGGTGAGTCGGGCTGCGGAAAAAGTACGCTGGCGCAACTGTTGATGGGTATGCTGCAACCGAGTCAGGGAAACTACTCTCGCCACAATGACAAGCAGCACAGCGGCATGCAGATGGTCTTTCAGGACCCGCTTTCATCGCTTGATCCGCGTTTGCCGGTGTGGCGAATTATCACCGAACCGGTGTGGATCCAGAAACGAAGCTCCGAGCGTGAACGCCGCATTCTTGCCGAAGATTTGGCGCAACAGGTAGGGATCCGCCCTGAATATCTCGACCGTCTGCCGCATGCGTTCTCCGGCGGTCAGCGTCAGCGTATTGCCATTGCCCGGGCGTTGTCGTCTGAGCCGGACGTGATCGTACTGGATGAACCCACTTCGGCGCTGGATATTTCCGTGCAGGCGCAAATTCTTAACCTGCTGGTGTCATTGCAGGCCCGCAGAAATCTGACCTATGTGCTGATATCGCATAACGTGTCGGTGGTTCGCCATATGAGCGATCGCGTGGCGGTGATGTACCTTGGGCAAATTGTTGAACTGGGTGAAACGCAGCAGGTTCTTACTCATCCTGCCCATCCCTACACGCGATTATTACTCGACTCCGTCCCTAAAACGGGAGCACCGCTAGCGGAGGATTTAGTGTTACGGAAAACCGAACTACCGGGGAACCGAACGCTGCCTGAGGGCTGTTTTTTTCGTGACAGATGTCCGTTGGCGATCCGTGGCTGTGAGAATAAACAGATCTTGCGGTCCAGCGAATCAGGATGTGAGGTTCGCTGCTGGCGGGCGGTTAACGTGAGCTGAACGCGGCGGAAAATCAGGCGCAATACGCCTTTTTCAGAGTATCCACCAGCACTTCTGAGGCAGTAGATAACTTATGATGTGCCGAACGCAGAACGCCGATCCGGCGCTGGATCACCGGCGTGTCCAGATCGATACAGGTTGCGCCTAATTCAGTCATTTGCGTACGGCACAGCGCAGGTACCGCGCTGCCGCCCAGGCCCTTAGCCACCAGCCGGCCAATGGTTACCAGTTGATGGCTCTCCAGCGCCACCTCCAGCGAATGCCCGCTTTGCACCAGCTGTTCTTCCAGCATCAGACGCACGGCGGAAGGACGTTGCAGGGTGATAAAATCCAGCGTCAGCAGTTCACGCCACGCAATACGATCCCGCCCTGCCAGTCGGCAGGTTGGCGGGACAATCGCGATAAAACGATCCACGCCAAGCGGGGTGAAATGCAGATGCCCGGAATAGTCCGGTTCGAAGGCAATACCCATCTCTACCCGCCCTTCACTCACCATCTCAATGACCTGTTCGTTAATCACATCGTGAACCGTTACGTTGATACCAGAATAGGAATCACGAAACGTTTTTAGTACCGATGGCAGGACGTTAGCGGCAAATGAAGGCATGGCGGCAATAGAGATTTTACCGCGTTGCAGCGTGAATCGCTGGCGCATTGCCTCTTCCGTGTTCTCCCAGTCCGCAAGCAGCTGTCGCCCCATATTCAGCAACGTTTCCCCTTCCTGCGTCAGGGTCACTTTGCGGGTAGTTCTCAACAGTAAAGCTCCACCTAACGAATCCTCCAGTCCTTTAATCGCCAGGCTTAATGCGGGTTGCGACATATTCAGTCTTTCACTGGCATGAGCGAAATTCAGAGTGTGAGCTACCGCTAAAAACGCGCGTAACTGTTTGATGCTCATTCCCATTTCGCATTCCTTTAACCTGTTGAATACCTTTAATTAACATTAAATTGATAAAAAAACCCAATGAGTGAGTCACAAATTTAAAATTAACAAATCATTTTTCTCCCCCAATGATGTCGGCAAGGACAACAGGAGGGGCAAGTATATGGCTGGACTGGATAAACGGGTCGCCACGTATCAAGAGGCGCTGGAAGGACTGACCGACAACATGACGCTGCTGGCGGGCGGTTTTGGCTTGTGTGGGATCCCTGAAAATCTGATTGCCGAAGTACGTCGTCGGGAAGTTCAGGGACTTACCGTGGTGTCAAACAACTGCGGCGTGGACGGTTTTGGTCTCGGCGTGCTGCTGGAAACGCGTCAGGTGCGCAAAGTGGTCGCATCCTATGTGGGTGAAAACGCGCTGTTTGAAAAGCAGGTGCTTAGTGGCGAACTGGAAGCCATCCTGACGCCGCAAGGCACGCTGGCGGAGCAGTTGCGCGCTGGCGGCGCGGGGATCCCCGCTTTCTTCACCGCGACCGGATACGGTACCCCCGTGGCTGAAGGAAAAGAGGTGCGCGAGTTTGCCGGACGTCCGTACATTTTAGAGCAGGCCATAACCGGGGATTTTGCGCTGGTCAAAGGCTGGAAAGCCGACTGGTACGGCAATGTTATCTATCGCCATACCGCACAGAATTTTAATCCGCTGATGGCCGCTGCCGGGCGCATTACCGTAGTGGAAGTCGAAGAGATCGTCCCCCCTGGCGAGTTGGATCCCTCTGCGATTCATACCCCCGGAATTTTTGTTAACCGCATTATTCAGGGGCAATTTGAAAAACGTATTGAACAACGCACCCTGCGCCAGAAAGGAGCCTGACCATGTTAACGCGTGAACAAATGGCAATGCGTGTCGCCCGTGAGCTGCGCGACGGTTATTACGTCAACCTTGGGATTGGTATTCCCACTCTGGTAGCGAACTACATCCCCGATGGTATGGACGTGATGCTGCAATCGGAAAACGGTTTGCTGGGTATGGGGCCGTTTC
Source organism: Citrobacter sp. wls706 (assembly GCF_005281305.1). Classification (NCBI taxonomy): domain Bacteria; kingdom Pseudomonadati; phylum Pseudomonadota; class Gammaproteobacteria; order Enterobacterales; family Enterobacteriaceae; genus Citrobacter; species Citrobacter sp. wls706. The sequence goes on from NZ_SZXG01000031.1 coordinate 541,907, forward strand.
CCACCGAAGACGAAATTGATGCGGACATGATCAACGCCGGAAAACAGACCGTGACGGCGCGCAAAGGCGCAGCGATTTTCGACTCGGCGCAATCCTTCGCGATGATCCGCGGCGGCCACGTTGACCTGACGGTGCTCGGCGCGTTTGAAGTCGATGTTAACGGCAATATCGCCTCGTGGATGATCCCCGGAAAAATGGTGAAAGGCATGGGGGGCGCAATGGACCTGGTGGCCGGAGCCGACAACATCATCGTTGTAATGACCCATGCCTCCAAAAGCGGTGAGTCAAAATTGCTTCCTGCATGCACTCTGCCGCTGACCGGCGTGGCCTGCATCAAACGCGTGCTTACCGATCTGGCGCTGCTGGAGATTGCTGATGGGGCGTTCATTCTGCGTGAACGCGCCCCGGGTATCAGCGTGGATGAAATCGTCGCCAGAACCGCCGGCAAGCTGATCGTGCCTGAAAATGTCCCCGAAATGCAATTTAACTGAGGAGCTGACCATGCAGGATGTTGTTATTGTCGCGGCAACGCGCACCCCGATTGGCAGTTTTCATGGCGCGCTGGCGCCGCTTTCGGCGGTTGAACTCGGTTCGGTGGTGATCCGTTCCCTGCTGGAAAAAACGGCGGTGGCACCAGAGCAAATTGATGAAGTGATTTTGGGTCAGGTGCTCACGACGGGCTGTGGTCAAAACCCTGCCAGACAGACGGCGTTACGTGCGGGTTTGCCGGCCACTACGCCAGCGCTAACCATTAATCTGGTGTGCGGCTCGGGTCTGAAGGCGGTGCATCAGGCGGTACAGACGATTCGCTGCGGTGATGCGCAAATTGTGATTGCCGGTGGGCAGGAGAGCATGAGCAACGCGCCCTATTTTCTCGACGGCGCGCGGGCAGGTCTGCGCCTGGGTCATGCCAGCCTGAAAGACAGCGTAGTACATGACGGTTTGTGGGATGCCTTCAACGACTATCACATGGGCATTACCGCGGAAAATCTGGCAGATAAGTTTGTTATCAGTCGTGAGCAACAGGACGCATTTGCTCTGCACTCCCAGCAAAAAGCGGCTGCCGCAATGGAAGCCGGTCGTTTTAGTGCGGAGATTACCCCGGTCAGCGTTCCGCAGGGGAAAAAAGCGCCGCGTGTAGTGGACCGTGACGAACAGCCTCGCCCGGATACTCAGGCCGATAAGCTGGCGCAGCTCAAGCCCGCCTTTCGGCCAGGAAACGGTACGGTGACCGCCGGGAATGCTTCTTCAATTAATGATGGCGCCGCGGCGGTGATGCTAATGAGCGCCGCCAAAGCCGCGGAACTCAATTTGCCGGTTCTGGGACGGGTGGCGGGCTACGCGGTCTCCGGCGTCGATCCGGCCATTATGGGCATTGGGCCAGTGGAAGCGTCACTTCAGTGTCTGAAACGGGCTGGCTGGACGCTGAACGATGTTGATCTCATTGAAGCCAACGAAGCATTTGCCGCACAAGCGCTGGCGGTTGGCGAATCACTGAACTGGGACAGCAGCAAAGTTAACGTCAATGGCGGCGCGATCGCGCTGGGTCATCCGATTGGCGCGTCCGGGTGCCGGATTCTGGTGACCCTGCTGCATGAAATGGCCCGCAGCAACGCCGCCAAAGGGTTGGCCACACTGTGCGTAGGCGGTGGTCAGGGGGTCGCACTGGCAGTAGAACGTCCGGGAGGATCTCATGAAAAATAAGCAAATTTGCGTACTGGGCGCGGGTTTAATGGGCGTCGGCATCGCCACCCACTTTGCCCGCTTTGGTCACGATATCTGGTTGTACGACACCGATAGCAGCCGAATTGCGGAAATTAGCCATATTGCCAGCGATATTGTGGATGAGCTTATTGCTACTGAACAATTTGCTCTAAGCGAAAAAGCATCGGTTATGAATCGTCTACACGGTACGACGTCGCTACAGGATATTGCCGCGTGCGGATTGCTGATTGAAGCCATCCCGGAACGCCTCGAACTTAAACATGCGCTGTATGCGCAACTGGAAGAGCTGATCGCGCCGGAGGCGGTGATCGCCAGTAATACCAGCGGATTGCCACCCGATGCCCTGGCAGAAAAACTTGTCCATCCTGAGCGGTTGCTAATCGCCCATTTCTGGAACCCGCCGCACTTTATTCCGCTGGTTGAAATTGTGCCGGGGACGGCAACGAAGGCGGAATATCTTCATGAATTACAACAACTACTGCTGTCGATGCAACTGGAAGCGGTCGTGCTCGATCGCGCCGCGCCAGGGTTTGTCGGCAACCGTCTGCAATTCGCCCTGCTGCGTGAAGCGTTGCATATCGTTAAAAGCGGTATCGCCAGCGCGGAGGTGGTGGATCAGGTAATGCGTGCCTCGCTCGGACGACGCTATGCCATGGTTGGCCCGCTGGAGGCGGCTGATATGACCGGTCTTTCTACGGTACAGGACATTTGTCGGCATCTGTTACCGGAGCTGGCAACAGGTAGCGACATGATGTCGCTGGTCGCTGACAAGGTCGCCAACGGTGATACCGGGTTGCGCAGCGGCCAGGGATTTTATCGCTGGGATGATTCGCGCAAAGAGTACATCCAACAACGCAGAGAGCATCAACTGCGCTTTGCCCTGAAACCGTAACTTCTCTTTCTGTACCCCACTATAACAATGATATTGAGGAGTCATGATGAGTGTATTAATCGCCCTGGCAGCGCTGGGCCTGCTGATGCTTGCAGCCTATCGCGGATATAGCGTCATCCTGTTTGCCCCCATCGCGGCATTAGGTGCTGTATTGCTCACCGAACCCAGCGCCGTCGGCCCTGCCTTCACCGGCCTGTTTATGGAAAAAATGGTCGGTTTTGTGAAGCTGTACTTCCCGGTGTTTTTGCTGGGAGCGGTGTTTGGCAAGTTAATCGAGTTATCTGGTTTTTCCCGCTCAATTGTTGCCGCCGCCATCAATATCCTCGGGCGGCGTCACGCCATCCCGGTGATCGTGCTGGTGTGCGCGCTGTTAACCTACGGCGGGGTATCGCTGTTCGTCGTGGCGTTTGCGGTGTATCCATTTGCGGCGGAGCTGTTCCGCCAGAGTAATATTCCTAAGCGCCTGATCCCGGCCACCGTCGCGCTGGGCGCGTTCTCCTTCACGATGGACGCCTTACCTGGCACGCCGCAGATCCAGAACATTATTCCGACCAGTTTCTTTGGGACTAACGCCTGGGCCGCACCGTGGCTGGGGCTGATAGGCTCACTGTTTATTATTTTCGTCGGTCTGGTTTATCTCGAACGTCAGCGTCGTAAAGCGCAGGCTAAGGATGAAGGCTATGGCACTGAACTGTTAAACGAGCCGGAAACGCCGGATAACATTAACCTGCCAAACCCGATAATCGCTATCTCTCCGCTGATTCTGGTTGGGGTGTTTAACCTGCTGTTTACCCGTTGGATCCCACAGTGGTATGGCGCAACACATCAACTGGAACTGCCAGGCCTTGCCAAACCGATTACCACCGAAGTCGGTAAAATCACCGCTATCTGGGCAGTGGAAGCGGCGCTGATTTCAGGGATCTTACTGGTGGTGCTGTTCGGCTATCGCAACATTAAAGGCCGCCTGGCGGAAGGCAGCAGAACGGCGGTTGGCGGCGCGATCCTCGCGGCCATGAATACCGCGTCGGAGTACGGTTTTGGGGCGGTGATCGCTGCCCTGCCGGGTTTCCTTGTGTTGTCAAAAGCGCTGGCGGCGATCCCTGACCCGCTTCTTAACGAAGCCATCAGCATCACCACGCTGGCCGGGATCACCGGCTCGGCATCGGGTGGGATGAGTATTGCCCTTGCCGCCATGTCTGACACTTTTATTGCCGCTGCCCATGCCGCCAATATTCCACTCGAAGTCTTCCACCGCGTGGCGTCAATGGCCAGTGGCGGCATGGACACCCTGCCGCACAACGGCGCGGTCATTACCCTGCTGGCTATTACCGGTCTCAGCCATCGTCAGGCATATGGCGGGATTTTCGCCATCACCGTGATCAAAAGCCTGGCCGTGCTGTTTGTTATCGGCGTCTTCTACACCACCGGAATTGTTTAAGGAGAATCATCATGAACTTAACGGGAAAAACCGCCCTGGTTACCGGCTCGACCAGCGGTATTGGATTAGGCATCGCTCAGGTGCTGGCACAAGCGGGCGCTACGTTGATCCTCAACGGGTTTGGTGATGTTGAAGCCGCCAAAGACGCCGTGGCGCAGCATGGCAAAACGCCAGGCTACCACGGCGCGGACCTGAGCGATGAGGCGCAAATTGCTGACATGATGCGCTATGCCGCAAGCGAATTTGGCGGCGTGGATATTCTGGTCAACAACGCCGGGATCCAGCATGTGTCTCCGGTAGAAACCTTCCCGGTTGAAAAATGGAATGCGATTATTGCTATTAACCTCTCCTCCGTTTTTCACACTACGCGGCTGGCGCTGCCGGGTATGCGCGCACGAAACTGGGGACGCATCATTAATATCGCCTCGGTTCACGGCCTGGTGGCTTCTAAAGAGAAATCCGCGTATGTGGCAGCCAAGCACGGCGTGGTGGGATTAACCAAGACCATTGCGCTGGAAACCGCGCAGACGGGCATTACCTGCAATGCGCTGTGCCCCGGTTGGGTGCTCACACCGTTGGTCCAGCAGCAGATTGATAAACGTATTGCCGAAGGCGCGGCGCCTGACGTCGCACGTGACGCCCTGCTGGCGGAAAAGCAACCGTCGCGTGAATTTGTCACGCCGGAGCAATTAGGGGAACTCGCGTTATTTTTATGTTCAGACGGTGCGGCACAGGTGCGCGGCGTTGCGTGGAATATGGATGGCGGCTGGGTGGCGCAATAACATCATCGGGTGCCGGATAAGACGTAGTCGCATCCGGCACGCCACGATTAAGACTTCAGCTGATAATCCAGTGTAATTTCCGCGTTCAGTACCTGCGAAACAGGGCATCCGGCTTTCGCTTTCTGGATGATGCCGTCAAACGTGGCGGCGTCTATCCCCGGAACGCTTACTTCACTGTGCAGCGCTACTTTGGTTATCGCAAAACCCGCATCCACCTTATCCAGAGAAACATCGGCAGTGGTATCAATGGCATCTGGCGTAAAGCCCGCTTCACCCAGCATTAACGAAAGCGCCATTGAGAAGCAAGCCGCATGAGCCGCGCCAATCAACTCTTCAGGATTGGTGCCTTTTACCCCTTCAAACCGGGTATTAAACCCATACGGTTGCTGATTCAGCACGCCGCTTTCAGTCGATACGGTACCTTTACCGCGCTTAATGTCGCCTTCCCAGTGTGCCTGACCTTTCTTATGGATAGTCATTACCGTTCTCCTGTGTTGTCGTTGAAGTTACAAGTATAGGACGCCTGAGAAAATGCATGACACATACGGGATAGTTCTGCATTTACCGCTTAAGCATTGACCTTTCAGATAAAATGACCGACCATCCTGAAAGCCGTTATTTTAAACATCGGCTTTCTATCAGGTTGTATTTCGTCCGTTTTTATACGGACTCGCCCTTGAAACCAGAAACAGGATTAAGGAGTTAGAATGAAATCGAACCGCCAGGCCCGTCATATTCTTGGACTGGACCACAAAATCTCAAACCAACGTAAAGTCGTGACCGAAGGTGACAAAACCAGTGTGGTCAACAATCCTACCGGAAGAAAGCGCCGCGCTGACGGCAAATAGCCTTTCGCTGGTCTGACTGAATAACGAGATAAACACCATTGCAACCGCAGTGGTGTTTTTGCTTATAAAACCCCTTAACCCATTCACAATGCTTTATACTTCGCCCGTTTCCCTGGCGGACAGGCCACACTCGATCATAAAGAACGCCAGGGACGGTTATTCAAAAAAGAGTGAGTGACATGGAAAACGAAACTAAAAAACTGCGTTCCCTTTACATCCCCTACGCTGGCCCGGTACTGCTGGAATTCCCTTTACTGAATAAAGGGAGCGCTTTCAGTGTGGAAGAACGCCGTAACTTCAACCTGCTGGGGTTACTGCCGGAAGTGGTCGAGACGATTGAAGAACAGGCTGAACGCGCCTGGATCCAATATCAGGGATTCAAAACCGAAATCGACAAGCATATTTACCTGCGCAACATCCAGGACACCAACGAAACCCTGTTTTACCGACTGGTGCATAATCACCTTGATGAGATGATGCCGGTTATCTATACCCCAACGGTAGGTGCTGCCTGTGAGCGTTTCTCTGAGATCTACCGTCGCGCGCGCGGCGTATTTATCTCTTATCAGAACCGCCACAATATGGACGATATCCTGCAGAACGTGCCTAACCACAATATCAAAGTCATCGTCGTTACCGACGGTGAACGTATTCTGGGCCTTGGCGACCAGGGGATTGGCGGGATGGGTATTCCGATCGGTAAGCTGTCGCTGTATACCGCGTGTGGTGGGATTAGTCCGGCCTACACCCTGCCGGTCGTTCTGGACGTCGGTACCAACAATCAGCAACTGCTGAACGATCCGCTGTATATGGGCTGGCGTAACCCGCGTATCACTGATGATGAATACTACGAATTTGTCGATGAATTTATCCAGGCTGTGAAGCATCGTTGGCCGGACGTACTGCTGCAGTTCGAAGACTTCGCACAGAAAAATGCGATGCCGTTGCTGAACCGCTATCGCGATGAAATTTGCTCATTTAACGACGATATTCAGGGCACCGCAGCCGTTACCGTTGGTACGCTCATTGCCGCCAGCCGCGCGGCGGGTAGCCAGTTAAGTGAACAGAATATCGTGTTCCTCGGGGCGGGCTCCGCCGGTTGCGGGATTGCCGAGCAGATCATCGCGCAAATCCAGCGTGAAGGTTTAAGCGAGGAAGCGGCGCGTCAACGCGTGTTTATGGTCGATCGCTTCGGCCTGTTAACCGACAAAATGCCGAACCTGCTCTCCTTCCAGACCAAACTGGTGCAAAAACGCGAAAACCTGCAGCACTGGGATACGCAAGAGGATGTGTTGTCGTTGCTCGACGTAGTGCGTAACGTTAAGCCGGACATCCTGATTGGAGCTTCCGGACAGACCGGCCTGTTTACCGAAGAGATCATCCGCGAAATGCACAAGCATTGTCCGCGCCCGATCGTCATGCCGCTGTCTAACCCGACTTCACGCGTGGAAGCTACGCCACAGGATATTATCGCCTGGACCGAAGGTAACGCACTGGTTGCGACCGGTAGTCCGTTCGCGCCGGTAGTGTGGAAGGAAAAAGTCTTTCCGATTGCCCAGTGTAACAACGCCTATATTTTCCCGGGTATCGGGCTGGGTGTTATTGCTTCTGGCGCATCGCGCATTACCGATGAAATGCTGATGTCAGCCAGTGAAACACTGGCGCAGTATTCTCCGCTGGTGTTGAACGGCGAAGGACTGGTGTTACCAGAACTGAAAGATATTCAGATCGTTTCCCGCGCGATTGCCTTTGCCGTGGGTAAAATGGCCCAGCAGCAAGGCGTGGCGGTGAAAACATCCGCCGAAGCGCTGCAACAGGCAATTGACGATAATTTCTGGCAGGCGGAATATCGCGACTACCGTCGTACTTCTATTTGACGGTTTGCCCGGCAGCTGAGTCTGCCGGGCAATTTTAAGCGTTCGATGAACGAAATACTGTATGTAGATTACTGTTCTGAAAGTTCCAGCTCAGCGATAACCGGCAGGTGATCGCTCGCCGTAGACCACGTAAATTCGCGTGAGTTATGTGGAATTTCCAGATTTTTGACGTTCCACTTCTGCCCTTTAAACGTGAAAATATGGTCTATATCGATCGCAGGGTTAACGGCTGGCCAACTGCGCGTATCAATTCCTTCTTTCGTCACTTCGTTGAAAAAGTAACGTATTTCTTTAAGTGGCTGCTCGTCCCGGGTCGAATTAAAGTCCCCTGCAAGGATTTTAATTGAGGAGGCGATATCCGGGAAATCTGATGTCGCGTCGCCAATGCTGATATCTAACAGATAGCGGGCTTGTTCCGTACGCATGGTAGGATCTTTTTGCCAGTCGAGATGGGTCACCATAATGATGGGGGCAGAATCAAACCCAGGCACGTCAACCTGCGCCAGTAACGCCACGCGTTGTTCAGCATTACCCGACGGTAATTTTACCACCTGCGTGTGCAATATTTTATATTTGGAAAGCAGTCCTAACCCGTACTCACCGCCATAAAAATCGAGTGCTTTACCAAAGGCGTAATACAGTTTATTGGCATCAGCGATTTTTTTGAGTTGATCGATCTTTTGACTGCGCCCTGTTTTATTATCAACCTCTGGCACTGCTATAATATCTGCATCTATTCTTTTAATAGCTGAATTAAGTGCCGTAAAATCCGCCACATCAGCAGATGCTTCATTTTTACCAATGTTATAGGTGGCAATCTTTAAATGCGGTTTATTCTGCGTGTAAATTTTGTCAGGAACACCACCTTTTTGCACTTTAAGTATCTCATTACCCGCTAGTTTTTCACTTGCTTGTGCATTTGCAAATAAACATCCCAGCGCAATCATCGTCAATGTAATTGTTTTTTTCATGTCATCTATTCTCCAAATAATAAAATAGTGCGCGATAGGATACCGGAGAATATTGATCGTTATTGTGATCATTAACCCAAGCTTTCGACGCGAAGAAAATTAACTTTTGCATGATTTTATTTGTCTTGTAATCTGCTGGGCGTTCAAAGCTTGCGCTACTGCGTATGTTGCGATTACACTTTCATCACCGATTAACATTCTGAAAAACAAAAGGAGGATACTTATGCTGTACTGTGAACGTTTTATCGTTTCACATGCTTTTGGCGATCGCCAGTGCTCAAGCGTTATCGGTATCGTGCTGCGATAACTTCTGCTTGAGCGAAGCTAACTTCTCAATCCCCTTCTCTCGGGCTTACCGGGTTATCGTCAGCGATGTTTGACGAGGCGTTTTTACGCCTGTAACTCTTGAGTAAGCAACAATGAGCACATTACTAACCGCACAATCCTTACACGTTGATACGGCATTCGGTACGCTATTCGACGATCTTTCCTTCACCCTGAAAAAAGGCGACCGCATCGGACTTATCGGTTACAACGGCTGCGGCAAAAGTACGCTGTTAAAACTACTCGATGGCACGATTTCCCCCACCAGCGGGACAATTGCGCAGGCGAATCACTGTCATCTTGCGCGTGTGGAGCAACATTTACCTGACGATATACTGCCGCTGACGTTGCAAGAGGCGGTGCTTGCTCAACTTCCCGAGCATGAACGCGCGAGCCAACAATGGCGAGTTGAAGCGTTGCTGGCCGAAATGGGTTTCACGCCGGAGAATTTATCTCTGACAGCACAAACGCTGAGCGGCGGACAACACACGCGTCTGTTATTAGCGCGGGCGCTGATGCGAAACCCTGACCTGCTACTGTTGGATGAGCCAGGTAACCACCTGGATTTGCCCACATTACTGTGGCTGGAACAGTTCTTACAGAACTGGTCTGGTAGTTTTGTGGTTGTTTCCCACGACCCGCAGTTGCTGGATGCCGTGACTCACGGAACCTGGATCCTGCGCGATCGCACCCTGCATGCCTTCGATCTCCCCTGTAGCGCGGCGCGTCAGGCTCTGGTAGACAGAGACACCAGCGATGCCTTGCGCCATAAGGCTGAACAAAAGGAGATCGATCGCGTCACCGCCAGCGCCAAACGGTTGGCGACCTGGGGACGGGTCTACGACAACGAAGATCTTTCCCGTAAAGCAAAGCAGATGGAAAAACAGGTGTTGCGCCTGAAAGAGGTACAGACCGAAGTAACCTCGGGAAGTCAGTGGACACTAACATTGCAGGGTGATGCCCTGCGTGCGGATCGTTTGCTGGAGATGACTCATCTGTCCGTAGCCCCTGCTCCTGGCGCAGATTCGCTGTTTTCGATAGCCGGTATCCGCGTAAAAAGCGGCGATCGCGTAGCGATTGTCGGGCGCAACGGTTGCGGGAAATCATCGTTGTTAAGGCTTATCTGGCAACAGTTTCAGTCACAGTTGGCATCGCCTTCATTGGTGTTACACCCGCGCGTTACGCTGGGGTATTACGATCAGACGCTGCACCAACTCGCTGATGACGATTCGCTGTTTGACGCGCTGGAAGCGTTCGCTCCTCAGCCTGATATCCGCAAAATGGCGCTGATTAGCGCGGGCTTTCCATGGGTTCGTCACGCGCAGCGGGTCAGTACATTAAGCGGTGGTGAGCGCTCCCGGTTATTGTTTGTTGGACTGACTCTGGCGCGTTATAGCCTGCTGATGCTCGATGAACCGACCAACCATCTGGATATGGAAGGCAAAGAGGCGCTGGCTGAAACGCTGCAAAGCTATCACGGAGGCGTGCTGCTGGTAAGCCACGATCGCCAGCTTATCAGCAAAAGTTGTAACCGGTTCTGGTTTATTGATAACGGCGAACTCAGCGAATGGCACGATCTGGACGCGATCAACGCGCGAATTCGGGAAACATCTGCTGAGATACCTGTCCCGAAAATGGTGGTCGAAGCGAGAAATGAAATAAGCTGCGACAGTGATGCGTTACTGGAACAACTTCTCGAACTGGAGCAGCGGCTGGCCGACGATCTCGCTCGTAAGCCGAAGCATCAAAAACCGCTGTTACAGGCGCAATGGCGTAAGGAGATTGCGCGGCTGAACTCACAACTGGAGTAAACCGCATTGCCGGATGGCGGCCTACATCAGCAAAATGTGCGTGTAGGCCCGTCATCCGGCAATTCTTGCGTGACGCTTTCCAGATATTCCCCTTCTCCCTTTTTCTTTGTGCACATTCGCCGCAAAATTTAAAACATCGCAATCCTGGTGTTGCGCTTAAAGGAACATTAATGGTAATGTTCCTCTTGAAGGAACAAGGAAAATATGGATGATCATGAACTTCAGACACAAAGGATTGCGTGACTTGTTTCTTCATGGGCGAACATCAGGCGTTATGGCGAAGCATGTCCGACGATTACGACACAGACTTGCTGTTATTGATGCGGCAAGTAAGGTTACAGATATCAATATGCCCGGTTATAAGCTTCATTCTCTTATAGGCGAGCGTGATGGAATTTGGGCAATTTCTGTTTCAGGTAACTGGCGTATTACGTTTGAATTCGTCAATGGCGACGCGTACATACTGGACTACGAGGACTATCATTGATGAAAATGGCAAATCATCCCCGCCCTGGGGATATCATTCAGGAAGCACTGGACGAACTCAATGTCAGTCTGCGCGAATTTGCCAGGGCGATGGAGATTGCACCTTCGACGGCAAGCCGACTATTAGCCGGGAAAGCGGCCCTCACGCCTGAGATGGCGATCAAACTCTCTGTCGTAATTGGTAGTTCACCCGAAATGTGGTTAAACCTGCAAAATAGCTGGAGCCTGGCAGAGGCCCAAAAAAACGTGGATACTTCACGCCTGCGCAAACTGGCAGTGCAGTAATAAAAGTTGAATGCCGGATAAACTTTTGCCATCCGGCATGCCATTTATTACTTTGGTTTTTTCTCTCTCCAGGCATCCCAGGCCTGTTTGATCTCTTGCTTAGCCGTGGCGGCGTCGTTGAAACCGTTTAATTCGACCTTCTTGCGCCCTTCCGGCAGATCTTTGTACACGCGGAAGAAAGATTCCAGGCGTTGCACTTCAATCTTGGGCAGATCGCTCAACTCTTTGATGTCATCATAAGTCGGGTCAATTTTACTGGCCGGAACGGCGACAATTTTGTCGTCTTTTTCTCCGCCGTCGATCATCTTCAGCACGCCAATGGCGCGCAGCTTAATCAATGTTCCAGGGGCCAACGGCGCACGGGTATAAAAAATGACGTCCAGCGGGTCGCCGTCACCGGCTAAAGACTGGGTTAGTGAACCGTAGTTGGCGGGATAAGCAACCGGCATAGACTGGAAACGGTCAGCAACGATAAAACCAGTTTTGGCGTCGGTTTCATATTTAATCATTCCACCTGCCGGAATTTCAGTTACGGCATAAAACTCTTCCGGGTTATTTTCCGGCTGAGGAAATTCGAGGATGTTCTGCGCCTGAGCGGACGCACAAAGAAACACGCTAACTGCGAGTAATTTTTTCACCAGATGCATTGTCTTTTAACTCTTCTATTATTGGAAAGACAATACCTTACGTTTAGCAGATGACAGTAACATGACGTTTTTTTGGCAAAAAAATGGCGCTACCGATGTAGCGCCATTACGTGGAGAACGTCTGGGATTAATTAACCCCTTCCTCGCTCTCTTTTTTCGCTTCTTGTCTTTCGACTTCGCGATACCAACGCGGGTGATGCTTCTTCGCCCAGCGACGGCTCACTTTCCCTTCGACCATGCCTTTAATCGAACCTTTCACCCAGAATGCCATATACATATGGATGAGGATGGCGTGCATCAGGATAATGCCCGCCGCAGCATGGATCAGCAGGCTGTAACGCACGACCTGCATCGGGAAGAACTGCGCAAAGTACGGACGCCAGATAATAATGCCGGTAATCAGCAGCACGAAAATCATGCTCATGATCGACCAGAACATCATTTTCTGTCCGGCGTTGTACTTGCCCACATCCGCCACTTTATGTTCATTGCCTTTCAGCACTTCCACAATGTTTTTCAGCCACGGGATATCTTTTTTATCCGGGATGTTGTGGTGAACAAAGCGTACAAACATGAACATTAATGCCACGAAGATCAGCAGTCCGAAGAACGGGTGTAAGATACGCCCCATCTGCGGCGTACCGAAAGTCTGCGTCAGCCATTGCAGAGTCGGGAAGAAAAAGGAAATTCCCGACAGCGCCACCAGGAAGAAGCAGATCACCACCGTCCAGTGACAGGCGCGGTCGATAAACTTCGTGCGCACAATCATTTTCGACTTACTCATGATGATCCTCCTCGTCGTCGTCCACTTCCTTATTCGGACCAATACCAACGTAGTGGTAAATAAGTCCGGCGAAGGTGGCGATAAATCCGGCTGCGGCCAGCGGTTTCAGCGCCCCTTTCCACAGATTGATAGAGGTATCGATCTGCGGTTCTTTCGGCAGGCCGTGGTACAGCTCCGGCTGGTTGGCATGGTGCAGAACGTACATCACATGCGTTCCCCCAACACCTTCCGGGTTGTAGAGACCGGCGTGTTCATAACCGCGTGCTTTCAGTTTGGCCACCCGCTGTTCGCCCATTTCCAGCATTTCCTGCTTAGTGCCGAAATGTATTGCCCCGGTCGGACAGGTCTTGACGCAGGCAGGTTCCTGCCCGACGCTGACGCGGTCCACACACAGCGTACATTTATACACGCGGTTATCCTCTTTATTGAGGCGCGGAATATTAAATGGACACCCGGCAATACAGTAGCCGCAGCCAATGCAGTGCTCTGACTGGAAATCGACAATACCGTTGGCGTACTGAATAATCGCCCCGGCAGACGGGCACGCCTTCAGGCAGCCCGGATCTTCACAGTGCATACAGCCGTCTTTACGAATTAGCCACTCCAGCTTGCCGTTCTGTTCGGTTTCGCTAAATCGCATTACCGTCCAGGATTTGGCGCTGAGATCGGCGGGGTTGTCATACACCCCGACGCAATGGCCGACTTCATCGCGGATATCGTTCCACTCTGAACATGCCACCTGGCAGGCCTTACAGCCTATACAGGTGGACACATCGATCAGTTTCGCGACCTCTGCTTTGTAATCACGGGCCTGAGGCGGCGGCGTGATGGAGTTTGTTGCGGACCGTTTGATGATGTCCTGCGTTTCCATAGACATATATTCGCCCCCTTACGCCTTCTCGATGTTAACTAAAAACGCTTTGTATTCCGGCGTTTGCGAGTTTGCATCACCGACATTCGGCGTCAGGGTGTTGGCGATAAAGCCTTTACGCGCGACTCCTTCAAAGCCCCAGTGGATCGGGATCCCAACCGTTTCGACCTGCTGACCGTTGACATTCAGAGTACGCAAACGACGTGTCACCACCGCAACTGCGCGAATAAATCCACGTTTGCTGCTGACTTTCACGTGATCGCCGTTATTAATACCTTTCGCTGCCGCCAGCGTTTCGCTGATTTCCACAAACTGTTCTGGTTGGGCAATCGCATTCAGCAATGCGTGCTTGGTCCAGGTATGGAAGTGTTCGGTCAGACGATAAGTCGTCCCAACGTACGGGAAGTCCTGTTTGGTGCCCATGCGTAGCTTATCCGCCTCGTACAGACGGGCTGCCGGGTTGGAGATTACGTTCGGATGCAGCGGATTTGTACCCAGCGGCGTTTCCATCGGCTCGTAGTGTTCCGGGAACGGCCCTTCCGCCATTTTATCAATGGCGAACAGACGTCCCAGACCTTCCGGTTGCATGATAAACGGATTGGTGCCGCTGCCTGGTGCCGCGGTGTTGAAGTCCGGGATGTCATTCCCCGTCCATTTCGTACCGTTCCACTGGATCAGCATGCGTTTTGGATCCCACGGTTTACCCTGCGGATCCGCTGACGCGCGGTTATACAGAACGCGACGGTTCAGTGGCCATGCCCATGCCCAACCCAACGTATTACCCAGCCCTGACGGGTCGGAGTTATCGCGGTTGGCCATCTGGTTGCCCTGCTCGGTCCAGCTCCCGGTATAAATCCAGCAGGAAGATGACGTAGTACCATCATCACGCAGCAGCGCAAAGCTATTGAGCAACTGGCCTTTCTTCGCAATCAGCACACCGTTGGCATCATAGAGATCTTCCAGCGCGTAGCCGTTGTTCTCTTTCGCCACTTCCTCTGAATGTGGTTCGTCCGGCTGCTTATAGTTCCAGCTCATTTTCAGTACAGGTTCTGCGGCTTTACCGCCCTCGGTGCGATACATATCGCGCAGACGGTGGTATATACCGGCCAGAATTTCGCCGTCGTTACGGGCTTCGCCCGGCGCGTCCTGACCTTTCCAGTGCCACTGCAACCAGCGACCGGAGTTGGCAATTGAACCGTCCTCTTCCGCAAAGCAGGTTGACGGCAAACGGAAAACTTCGGTCTGGATAGATGCCGGATCAACGTCGTTTGATTCGCCGTGGTTTTGCCAGAACGTTGAAGTTTCTGTCACCAGCGGATCGATAACGACCAGATACTTCAGTTTGCTCAGGGACTGCACCACTTTGTTTTTGTCCGGGAAGGACGCAACCGGGTTAAAGCCCTGACAGATGTAACCGGTGACTTTTCCGCTGTCCATCATGTTGAAGTACTTGATCACGTCGTAGGACTGATCCCACTTCGGCAACCACTCAAAGCCCCAGTCATTCTCTTTCTGCGCCGCATTGCCGTAGAAGGATTTCATCAGGCTAACGAAAAACTTCGGATAGTTGCCCCAGTAGTTAACCTGATCGGCCAACGTCGCTTTTGGCGTGTTCGCAGCCAGATAGGTTTGCAGATCTGTCTGTTTCTCTGACGGCAGCGTCAGGTAGCCCGGCAGGCTGGTAGAGAGCAGACCTAAGTCGGTTAATCCCTGAATGTTGGAGTGACCGCGCAAGGCGTTGACACCACCTCCGGCCATCCCCATATTGCCGAGCAGCAGCTGGATCATCGCCATGGTGCGGATGTTTTGCGCCCCGACGGTATGCTGCGTCCAGCCCAGCGCATACAGGAAGGTGGTGGTACGATCGGCTGCGCTGGTGGAAGCCAGCACTTCGCAGACTTTCAGGAAGTCTTCTTTCGGCGTACCACAGATGTTTTCCACCACATCCGGCGTGTAGCGGGATACATGCTGTTTCAGCAGGTTCCATACGCAGCGCGGATGGCTTAATGTCTCATCGCGTTTGGCGTAGCCGTTTTCATCGAACTGATAGTTCCAGGACGATTTATCGTACTGACGCTTTTCAGCATCGTAGCCGCTGAACAGGCCGTCTTCGAACGTAAAGTCTTCCCGCACCAGCAGGCTGGCGTTGGTGTAATGCTTAACGTATTCAGCGTTGATTTTGTTGTTTTCAATCAGGTACAGCAAAACCCCGGACAGGAACGTAATGTCCGTGCCGGAACGGATCGGTGCGTAAATATCCGCCACCGAGGCTGTACGTGTAAAACGAGGGTCAACAACAATCAGCGTGGCGTCATTGTTGTTTTTAGCTTCCATCGCCCAGCGGAATCCCACCGGATGTGCTTCAGCGGCGTTACCGCCCATCACCATCACGACGTTAGCATTTTTAATATCAACCCAGTGGTTGGTCATCGCACCGCGACCAAATGTTGGAGCAAGACTTGCTACCGTTGGTCCGTGTCAAACGCGCGCCTGGTTGTCTACTGCCAGCATGCCGAGTGAGCGCACAAATTTTTGCGTCAGCATGCCGGTTTCATTACTGGCTGCAGATGCACACAGCATCCCGGTGGAAAGCCA
>NZ_SZXG01000032.1:0-5459 GCF_005281305.1 Citrobacter sp. wls706
ATTATAGGGAGTTATTTCAGGCTGACAAGTTAAAAATACAAAAAACTTATCAAACGATTACTTTTTACTCAACCCTTCTATTTTTGCCTGGTTTTTAAACAAAAACGAGCCCCGCAGGGCTCGTTTATTGTCGTTTTGTGACTTACTGCACTGCCACGATACGGTCGTCGTTCACTTCCAGGCGAATGGCTTTGCCAGGAATCAGCTCCCCAGACAAAATTTGCTGCGCCAGCGGGTTTTCGATCTGTTGCTGGATAGCGCGTTTCAATGGACGCGCGCCATATACCGGATCGTAACCATTCGCGCTCAGCAGTTTGAGCGCTTCGTCAGAGATATGGATTTCATAGCCACGCTCTTCCAGACGTTTATACAGACGCTGCAGTTGGATCTGAGCAATAGAAGCAATGTGCTGCTCACCCAACGGATGGAATACCACAACCTCATCTATACGGTTGATAAATTCCGGACGGAAGTTATGGCTCACAACGCCCAGCACCATATCCTTCATGTGGCTGTAATCAAGCTCGCCAAAACGTTCCTGGATCAGATCGGACCCCAGGTTCGAAGTCATGATGACCACCGTATTACGGAAGTCGACCGTTCTCCCTTGCCCGTCAGTCAGACGACCATCGTCAAGCACTTGCAGCAGAATGTTGAACACATCCGGATGCGCTTTCTCCACTTCATCCAGCAGGATGACAGAGTAAGGACGACGGCGCACTGCTTCAGTGAGATAACCGCCCTCTTCGTAGCCGACATATCCCGGAGGCGCACCGACCAGACGAGACACCGAGTGTTTCTCCATAAACTCGGACATATCGATACGCACCATTGCATCGTCACTGTCGAACATAAAGTTTGCCAGCGCTTTACACAGTTCAGTTTTACCGACACCGGTCGGCCCAAGGAACAGGAATGAACCAATCGGACGGTTCGGGTCAGACAGCCCAGCACGGCTACGGCGAATCGCGTTAGATACCGCTTCAACCGCTTCGTTCTGGCCAATCACACGGCTGTGCAACTCCTGCTCCATACGCAACAGTTTTTCCCGTTCGCCTTCCAGCATGCGGGCAACCGGGATCCCCGTCCAACGCGCCAGCACTTCAGCAATTTCTGCATCGGTCACTTTGTTACGCAACAGACGCATAGTTTTACCTTCCGACTGGGTAGCGGCTTCCAGCTGTTTTTCCAGCTCCGGAATTTTACCGTACTGCAGCTCGGACATCCGCGCCAGATCGCCCACACGACGCGCCTGCTCAATGGCAATCTTCGCCTGCTCCAGCTCAGCCTTAATCGTCTGAGTACCAGATAGCGAGGCTTTTTCCGCTTTCCACTCTTCTTCCAACTCAGAATACTGGCGCTCTTTGTCGTCCAGTTCTTCGTTGAGCATATCGAGACGCTTTTTACTCGCCTCATCAGACTCTTTCATTAATGCCTGCTGTTCCAGTTTGAGCTGGATAATACGGCGGTCGAGTCTGTCCAGTTCTTCCGGCTTGGAGTCAATCTGCATACGAATGCTGGATGCCGCTTCATCGATTAGGTCGATAGCTTTATCCGGCAACTGACGGTCGGCAATATAGCGGTGAGACAGCGTCGCTGCCGCCACAATTGCCGGGTCAGTGATCTGCACATGGTGGTGCAGCTCATAACGCTCTTTCAGACCACGTAAAATGGCGATGGTGTCTTCTACTGAAGGTTCAGCCACAAACACTTTCTGGAAACGACGTTCCAGCGCCGCATCTTTTTCGATGTACTGACGATATTCATCGAGCGTGGTTGCGCCTACGCAGTGCAGTTCCCCACGCGCCAGCGCCGGTTTCAGCATGTTCCCGGCGTCCATGGCGCCATCGGCTTTACCCGCGCCAACCATGGTGTGCAGCTCATCAATAAACAAAATGACGTTGCCTTCTTGTTTAGAGAGATCGTTCAGCACACCTTTTAAACGTTCTTCAAACTCGCCACGATATTTCGCCCCGGCCACCAGCGCGCCCATATCCAGCGCCAGTACGCGGCGGCCTTTTAAGCCTTCCGGCACTTCGCCGTTGATAATACGCTGCGCCAGCCCTTCAACGATGGCAGTTTTACCGACGCCAGGTTCACCAATCAACACCGGGTTATTTTTAGTACGACGTTGCAGCACCTGAATGGTGCGGCGAATTTCTTCATCACGACCGATAACCGGATCGAGTTTGCCCTGTTCGGCGCGTTCGGTCAGATCGACGGTATATTTTTTCAAGGCCTGACGTTGGTCTTCAGCTCCCTGATCATTCACGCTTTCACCTCCACGCATTTGTTCAATTGCCTGAGTGATATTGGCGGTCGTCACCCCTGCTGATTTTAATAAATCGGTCAGCGTACCGCGTGACTCAAGCGCCGCCAGAACGAACAGTTCTGACGAAATAAAGTTGTCCCCTCGTTTTTGCGCCAGCTTGTCGCAAAGATTCAGTACGCGCACCAGATCCTGAGAAGGCTGCACATCACCGCCGGTGCCTTCTACCTGCGGCAAGCGGCTCAGCGCCTGGTCAATGGCTGTACGTAACTGGCCGGCATTAATGCCAGCAGAGGTTAATAAAGGACGTACCGATCCCCCTTCCTGATTCAGCAAGGCGCTCATTAGATGAAGTGGTTCGATGAATTGATTGTCGTGCCCCAATGCAAGTGACTGGGCATCGGCAAGAGCAAGCTGGAATTTATTAGTAAGACGATCCAGACGCATAACTCCTCCCATAACAGGTCAAAATTGCTACTGGAGATTAAATGAGGTCATCCCTCAATTATTCAAGGTGAATGACCTGAATTATGTGAAAAGAAAATTACACGTACCGGATCGTCTTGATTCTTTAGGTTATATCAGCCAAATAAAACTTGCCATACGCCCCGTGGTATTGTCGCGACGATAAGAGAAGAAAGTCTCACTTTCGCTGAAGGTGCAACGGTCACCGCCATAGAGGTTCGTCACACCAACATTTGCCAGACGCTGGCGCGCAAGCTGGTAGATATCCGCCAGATATTTGTCTGCGCGCGGTACAAATGCGAGGTCCGCCTGCGAATCTTTCGCCATAAACGCTGTGCGGACTTCTGGCCCCACTTCGAACGCGTTCGGGCCAATCGCCGGGCCTAGCCAGGCAATAATATTTTCAGGTTTGTCGGCAAAACACGCCACCGTCTCTTCCAGCACGCCGGCGCATAATCCACGCCAACCCGCATGAGCCGCCGCAACTTCCGTACCTGCACGATTACAAAATAATACGGGCAGACAGTCCGCCGTCATCACCGCACACACCGTGCCCGGCGTATTGCTGTATGACGCATCCGCACGTTTGGATGAGTACGGCTCGCCCGTCAGTTTCAGGACGTCCTTACCGTGGACCTGTTCCAGCCAGACTGGCTTTGAAGGCAGATTGCCCGCAGCAAACAGTCGTTTGCGGTTCTCTTCGACATGCTCCGGGTTATCGCCGCAATGGGCGCCCAGATTCAGCGAATCATAAGGCGGCATACTGATACCGCCAATACGGGTAGAACTACATGCCGCAACACCTTGCGGTAGCGGCCACTGCGGGACAATTAGCTTACTCATAACCAGGCAATATCATCCTTATGTTCTTCGAAATCAGCGCGCATCACTTCAATCAGTTCCACCATATCTTGCGGAATTGGCGCGTGCCATTCCATTTCGATACCGGAAATCGGGTGATACAGACGCAGCATGGTCGCGTGCAGCGCCTGACGGTCGAACTTACGCAATACGGAAATAAATTCGTCAGAAGCGCCTTTCGGTGGACGCGGACGGCCGCCGTAGACCTGATCGCCCACCAGCGGATGGGTAATATGCGCCATGTGCACGCGGATCTGGTGCGTTCGTCCGGTTTCCAGACGCAACCGCAGACGCGTGTGCACACGGAAGTGTTCCATAATGCGATAGTGCGTCACCGCCGGTTTACCCATCGGGTGTACCGCCATGTGTGTACGCTTGGTCGGGTGACGGCTAATCGGCTCTTCAACGGTTCCGCCCGCTGTCATATGACCAATCGCCACGGCTTCGTACTCACGGGTAATTTCGCGCAGCTGTAATGACTCCACCAGACGCGTTTGCGCCGGAACGGTTTTTGCCACCACCATTAATCCGGTCGTGTCTTTGTCCAGACGATGGACGATACCCGCACGAGGAACATCCGCAATTGGCGGGTAGTAATGTAGCAACGCATTCAATACCGTGCCATCAGGATTGCCTGCACCCGGATGCACCACGAGGTCACGCGGTTTGTTGATAACAAGAATATCGTCATCTTCATACACGATATCCAGCGGGATATCCTGAGGCTCAAAACGAACCTCTTCGTCAATTTCTGCATTGATGGAGACCTGCTCTCCACCCAACACTTTTTCTTTCGGTTTATCGCAAAGATTGCCATTTACCAGCACGCGCTGGTCGAGGATCCATTCTTTTATGCGCGATCGCGAATAATCAGGGAACAATTCGGCCAAAGCCTGATCTAAGCGTTGACCGAGCTGATTTTCGGAGACTGTTGCGGTGAGTTCTACTCGTTGTGCCATAAACTGCTTCTTTGTTTAACGTTGGGTTTTACGGCTTTGCCGTTTAATATAGTGTGCTATTGTAGCTGGTCTTAACCGGGAGCAGGAACAGAGAATCTCCCGTAAAACATTTTGAGGAAAGTCAAAACGTCATGACGCGCATGAAATATCTGGTGGCAGCAGCCACGTTGAGCCTGTTTTTGGCGGGTTGCTCTGGTTCAAAGGAAGAGGTGCCCGATAATCCGCCAAATGAAATCTACGCGACTGCTCAGCAAAAGCTGCAGGACGGTAACTGGAAACAGGCAATAACGCAATTGGAAGCGTTGGATAACCGTTATCCATTTGGACCGTATTCTCAGCAGGTGCAATTAGATCTCATCTACGCCTACTACAAAAACGCCGATCTGCCACTTGCTCAGGCTGCCATCGATCGTTTTATTCGTCTTAATCCGACACACCCTAACATTGATTATGTCATGTATATGCGTGGCCTGACCAATATGGCGTTGGATGATAGCGCACTGCAAGGATTCTTTGGGGTTGATCGCAGCGATCGCGATCCACAACATGCCCGAGCTGCGTTTAATGACTTTTCCAAACTGGTACGTGGCTATCCGAACAGCCAGTACACCACTGACGCCACTAAACGTCTGGTGTTCCTGAAAGATCGTCTGGCGAAGTATGAATACTCCGTTGCGGAATATTACACTGCCCGTGGCGCATGGGTGGCGGTGGTAAACCGTGTGGAAGGCATGCTGCGCGACTACCCGGATACCCAGGCAACACGTGATGCTCTACCGTTGATGGAAAACGCTTATCGCCAGATGCAAATGAATGCGCAGGCAGAAAAAGTAGCGAAAATCATTGCCGCCAACAGCAGTAATACCTGATTTACCTCAGAATGCAAAACGGCAGCCCCAAGGGCT